>CAKTOH010000004.1 GCA_934589705.1 uncultured Oscillospiraceae bacterium
TCCAGCTCCACTTCCTTGGCGATGGTCACGCCGTCGTTGGTGATGAGGGGCGCGCCGTACTTCTTGCCCAGAACCACGTTCCGACCCTTGGGGCCAAGGGTAACCTTCACGGTGTCGGCCAGCTGGTCGATACCGGCCTGCAGCTTTTTGCGGGCTTCCTCGCCGTAAACAATCATCTTAGACATAGTGCATTTCCTCCTTAGTCAGTCACGACAGCCAGGATTTCATCCTGCTTGACGAACTTGTATTCTTCTTTGTCGATGGTCACGTCGCTGCCGACGAACTTGCCGACGACCACCTTCTGACCGACCTCAACGGTCATGGTCACGTCCTTGGTGCCGGGGCCAACGGAAACGACCTCGTAAATCGCGGGCTTTTCCTTATTGGTGGTAGCCAGGATGATACCGGAAGCGGTGGTTTCCGGGGCTTCGTGAGCCTTCAGCAGAACATTGTCAGCCATGGGTCTGAGTTTCATTTGTAATTCCTCCAACCATATAACAGTATTTTAGACTGCGGCTTTTCCGCATACATCTACGATCTTTAGCACTCACTATCTCTGAGTGCTAATACAATATACCCCACTTTGCCTGAAAAAGCAAGAGGGAAATTGGAAGAAACCGTAAATAAATTATTAACGGCCCGGTGCCCCGGCGGGCAATGCGTGCGCCAGCTGGTCAGTAGTCGTCACACCATTGGGCATAAGCTCGGTATCGGCGGCGGGTCGTTTCCGACAGTGCGTGGCCGGGAGCCCCGGCGGGCAATGTGTGCGCACCAGTATCCTCCTTGTCATTGCGAACCAGTGTCGCAACACTGGTGTGGCAATCCCCCGGTTCTTCCGAGAACTACCGGCGGAGCGCAAAGGCTCCCCTTGCTGATCAAGGGGAGCTGCCCCAGTGCGCACACTGGGGCTGAGGGGATCAGAACTCCCACCCTTCCGGGCACTCTCAACAAGCGCAGTTCTACAATCCCTCAGTCTCGCACTTGCGGGGACGCACGAACCATCTTCCCCCAGAGTAAGGCAGGGGTTACGGATTGCCACACCAGTGTGAGCACTGGTTCGCAATGACAGGTTGTATCCGGAAACGCCCGGAATGACCGGAGGCGATGCTACCCCTGCCCCTCCTTCGCCATGGCAGCTCTCCGAAGCACCGCGAGAAAAATATCCCCGGTAGACAGACGCTCCACATCCGCCGCGGCTACCAGCGGAATCTGCCGCAGGGTCTGCTCCCCGGACTTGACGGAAAGACTGCCCAGGGTCTGCCCCCGAACCACCGGGGCGGCAACGCTTTCCTCCAGAGAAATCTCCGTGGTGATTCCGCTTCGCTGGCTTTTTTCAATGAGCATCCCGGCGGTTTCCGCCATCCGAACCGGAACCTGGGCCTGCTTTCCCAGCCGGACGGCCACCTGGGGCAGTTCCTCCGGTTCCGGAGCCACCACCGCGAAATTGGCAAAGCCATAGTCCAGCAGCTCCTTGCAGGCGGCATTCCGGGCCTGGCTGGTTTTTGCCCCCATGACCACGGCGATCAGCTCCATGCCCTCCTTCTGAGCGGAGGCGGACAGGCAGTAGCCCGCACCCGACGTGTAGCCGGTTTTCAGCCCCGTGGCTCCGGGGTAGAAACGAATCAGCTTGTTGGTATTGGACAGGCCGAAGGCTCCGTTCCGGACGGTGTCCATCCAGATGGTGGTGTACTTTTTGATGTCGGGATGATTTTTCAGCAGCTCCCGGGACATGAGAGCGATGTCGTAGGCGCTGGTGCGGTGGAGCTTTGCGCTGTCGTCATCGTCCAGCCCCGTGCAGTTGACAAAATGGGTGTCCTGCATCCCCAGCTCCTTTGCCCGCCGGTTCATGGCCTCCACGAAGGCACCCTCCGAGCCGCAGATGTGCTCGGCCATGGCGCAGGCGCAGTCGTTGGCGGAGGACACGGCAATGGATTTGAGCATATCCGACACGCTCATGGTCTCCCCGGCCTTCAGATAGATCTGGCTGCCGCCCTTGGCCGCCGCGGCCTCAGAGGCGGTGACGGTGTCCGTCAGGGCGATTTTCCCGGAGTCCACCGCTTCCATAATTAAAAGCATGGTCATGACCTTGGTGACGCTGGCGGGAGCCAGCGCCTCGTGGGAATTGTGCTCATAGAGCACCGTGCCGGTGGTCACGTCCATGAGCACCGCGCTTTTTCCCGCCTCCGCCAGGGCAGCCGCCCCGGCGCTCAGCGGCAGCAGACCGAGCAGCGCAATGCCGGTGACGGCTGCCAGAATCCTCTTCATGATAACCCCTCCTCGCCTTTGCTCCATTTTACGCCGGAGGTTCGGGAAATATGATTTGCCATAGGAAAAATATATTTGGGAGATAAGGAGAAAAATATTCCAAAACCCTATTGACATTGCACAAAACAGGAAGTAGAATATCGTGAAAAATGACAATAAACCGGGTCTTGCTTTCAGCGGAGCCGGATTTCTTTTGAGGTGATTTTATGGAAAAAAGCGGTACCCGTGATTTGACCGTCGGCTCCCCCATGGGGCTGATTCTTTCGTTTATGCTGCCCCTGCTCTTCGGCCTGCTCTTCCAGCAGTTCTACAGCATGGTGGACACCGTTGTGGTGGGCAAATTCCTGGGCGTGGAGGCTCTGGCAGGCGTTGGCTCCACCGGCTCCGTGAACTTCCTGGTGCTGGGTCTGTGCAACGGCGTGTGCGCCGGCTTTGCCATCCCTGTGGCGCAGAAGTTCGGACAGAAGGATTTTGACGGCCTGCGCAAATTCGTGGGCAATATGATCTGGCTGGGCTCCATCATCGCCCTGATTGTGACCCTGGCCACCACCGTCCTGTGCCGTCAGATTCTGACCTGGATGGACACCCCGGCGGAGACCTTTGATTATGCCTACAATTATATCTGGGTGATCTTCCTGGGCATCCCGGCTACCATGCTCTACAATCTGCTTTCCGGCATCATCCGCTCCCTGGGCGATTCCCGGACGCCTCTGGTGTTTCTGATTCTGTCGAGCCTTCTGAATGTGGCGCTGGACATCGTGTTTATCGTCACCTTCCGGATGGGCGTGGCGGGTGCCGGTTGGGCAACCCTGCTCAGCCAGCTGATTTCCGGCGTGCTGTGCCTTGGGTATATGGTCAAGCGGTTCCCGGTGCTCCACCTGAGACGGGACGATCTGCGGCTGCGGGGCATTTATGCCCGGCACCTTCTCAACATGGGCCTTCCCATGGGTCTGCAATACTCCATCACCGCCATCGGCAGCATTCTGCTTCAGACTGCGGTGAACGGGCTGGGCGCCAACGCCATGGCGGCAGTGACGGCGGGCAGCAAGGTGCAGATGCTCTGCGCCTGCCCCTATGATGCCATCGGCACCACCGCGGCCACCTTTGCCGGTCAGAATCTGGGCGCGGGGAAGCCTCACCGGATTCATCAGGGGGTTCTGGACTGCACGGTGCTGGGCGTTGTCTACTCGGCGGTCATTTACATTGCCATGTACTTCTGGGGTCGGGATCTGTGCCTGATGTTCCTGGACACCAAGGATATCCAGGCTGTGGAGATCATCGGCACCATGAGCCGTCAGTTTTTGCTGGTGAACCTGGCCTTCTATGTGCCCCTGCTGTTTGTGAACCTGCTGCGCTTCACCATCCAGGGGTTGGGCTTCTCGGAATTCGCGGTGCTGGCCGGTGTTTTCGAGATGATCGCCCGGGGCGTCTTCGGCATCTGCCTGGTGCCCCCGCTGGGCTTCACGGCGGTGTGCTACGCCAGCCCCGCGGCCTGGATCATGGCGGATCTGTTCCTGTTCCCGGCCTACGTCAACTGCATGAAAAAGCGGGGCTTCTCCTTCCGGAAAAAATCTGCGCAGGCCGAGGAAACTGCGGTATAATACTGAACTCCAATTAAAATCTTTAGAAAAGATTTTAATTGCCCGAAGGGCAAGGAGTTCATATGAGACTTGTTTTGTGATTTCTTTCCTTATAAATCACAAAACTGGCAGCGCCATTAGGCGATGCCTTCCTGATTAAAATCAAAGATTTTAATCAGGAAATAGTATCAGAAAAAGGGAATACTTCCCATAATATTTGCCTTTTTCAGAAAATAGCCAGATTTTCAGTCAAAAATTAGACATTTTCTCCAAACTTTATCCTTTTTGATTTTTTCCCTGGAAAAAGGGAAATACTTATGATATACTTCCCTTGCAATAATGAAAATAATATATGGAGGAATACCGTACATGCGAGGAATCCCGTCTCTCATCACCGACATCCGGAAAAATGTCTTCACCGAGGTCGCCCGTATGGCCTACGCCGGCGGTGACTACACCAACGCCGAGGATCTGCCCTACAAAATCGTTCCCGGCGACCAGCCTCTGCACCGGGAATCCATCTTCCTGGAGCGTGCCATCGCCGGTGAGCGGGTGCGCCTGGCTATGGGTCTGGGCATCCGTCCCATTCAGACCCGGAGCCTGATGACCGAGGGTATGGATGCCGCCGCCGTTGCCGAGCAGTACTACGAGCCTCCGCTCATCAATATCATTCCCTATGCCTGTCACGCCTGCCCCACCAACCAGTATAAGGTCACTGTGGGCTGCCAGAACTGCCTGGCCGCCTCCTGTCAGCAGGTGTGCCCCAAGGGCGCCATTTCTTTTGTCAACGGCAGAAGCCACATTGACCCGGACAAGTGCATCCGCTGCGGCAAGTGCGCCAAGGCCTGCCCCTACCACGCCATTATCCACCTGGAGCGGCCCTGCCAGGCCTCCTGCGGTATGGACGCCATCGGCTCCGATGAGCACGGCAAGGCAACCATCAACCAGGACAAGTGCGTGGCCTGCGGACAGTGCCTGGTTTCCTGCCCCTTCGGTGCCATCGTGGACAAGGGTCAGATCTTCCAGGTGATCCAGTCCATTCTCAAGGGAGACAAGGTTATCGCCATTGTGGCCCCCGCCTTCATCGGCCAGTTCAGCGGCATGGTGTCCCCCGGCAAGCTGGTCACCGCCATGAAAATGCTGGGCTTTGACTCCGTGGTAGAGGTGGCCATCGGCGCGGACATGTGCACCATCGAGGAGGCCAAGGACTTCCTGGAGAAGGTGCCGGGGGAACAGGACTACATGGCAACCTCCTGCTGCCCGGCCTGGCACTCCATGATCGGCAAGCTCTTCCCCAGCGAGTCCAAGAAGATTTCCATGACCCTGACCCCCATGGTCTTCACCGCCCGGCTCATGAAGAAGGAGCACCCCGGGTGCAAGGTGGTCTTTGTCGGCCCCTGCGCCGCCAAGAAGCTGGAGGCCATCCGGGCGGATATCCGCTCCGACGTGGACTTCGTGCTGACCTTCGAGGAGCTCATGGGCATGTTCGAGGCCAAGGAAATCGACTTTGCCGCCCTGGAGGAATCCGAGGGTCTGAACGAGGGCACCGGCGCGGGCCGCGGCTTCGCCGTAGCCGGCGGTGTAGCCCAGGCCGTGACCAACCTGGTCAATGAGACTCACCCCGACCTGGAGGTGAAAACCGCCCGGGCAGAGGGCCTGCGGGACTGCCGGAAGCTGATGATGATGGCCAAGGCCGGTAAGTACAAGGGCTATCTGCTGGAGGGCATGGCCTGTCCCGGGGGCTGCGTGGCCGGTGCGGGCACCATCCTGCCGGTGGATAAGGCCGCCAAGTTCGTGGAGAAGTACAGCAAGGAGGCCGCCAACGCCTCTCCCACCCAGTCCGCTTACCGGGACGCCGGCGAGGATCTGGATTGATCGATTATAAAAACCCCAGGGCACGGTGCGCCGCACCGTGCCCTGGGCTTCTTCTGTGTATTATAGAATCCGTAGGGGCGGCCACTGGCCGCCCGCTTTTTATGATTTTTTAGGAACGGATTGCCACGTCGGCCGCTGGCCTCCTCGCAATGACATGCGTGTTACAATCGCTTCCGTAAGAACGATACCCAGCGTTACCCGGTAATATTACGATTATTGCCCAGCCGTGCACGCAATGCCCGCCGGGGCTCCTGGCCACGCATTGTCAGCGGCGACCTGCCGCCGACTCAGCGATGAGAGCCCAGGAAGAACAGAGCCAGAGTGCCCGGGCCGGAGTGAGAGCCGATCACCGCCCCCACATAGCTGATGACCACGTCCTTCACGCCGCACTTTTCCTTCAGCTGACGGCTCAGGTACTCCGCGTCCGACAGACAGTCCCCGTGGGAGATAAACATGGTGGAATTGTCATAACCCGCGCCCAGCTCCTGCGCCTTCTTCACCATGGCGTCGATGGCAGCCTTCCGGCCTCGGGTCTTGGTCATGTTGATCAGATGCCCCTCGTCGTCCACATGGAGAAGCGGCTTGATTTGCAGCATGGTGCCCACCAGGGCGGTAGCCGCGCTGATCCGTCCCCCACGCTTCAGGTACATCAGATCGTCCACGGTGAACCAGTGGCACAGATGGAGCCGGTTTTCCAGCACCCATTGGGCGACCTCATCCAGGGACAGACCCTCATCCCGCTTCTTGCAGGCATACCATACCAGCAGCCCCTGACCCATGGAGGCGCACAGGGTATCGATGACCTGAATCTTGCGATCCGGGTACTCATCCTTCAATTCTTCGGCGGCGATGACGGCGCTCTGGTAGGTGGTGGAAAGGCCGGAGGAAAAGGCCAGCACCAGAACGTCCTTCCCGGCGGCCAGAGCCTTCTCCATGGCCTGGCTCCAGCGGCTGGGGTTGACGGCAGAGGTCTTTGCCACTTCCCCGGCCCGGAGTCCCTGGTACATCTCCTTCAGCGTGTCGTCATTTCTATCGTCCGAGGTATTGCCCCGGAACTCCACGGTCAGGGGCACAAAGGTAAGCCCCAGCTGGCCGTACATGGGCGTGGGGAAATCACAGCAGGAATCGGTAATAATCTGAAAATCCATTTTTCTTCACTCCGTTACTCTAGACCAACCGTGCCGTCTCGTGCTATCATAAAGAACACACGGTTTTTACTTTGTTATCATACAATATTCCCGGTGGGAAGTCACGCCTTTCTTGGGAGAAAAGCCCCTGACAATCCCCACCGGGGGTAGAATATAGCCCTCTACCGACAGTAGAGAAGCGAATATAGGCCGTTTGGGAGGAAATTATGACGAAATTGCTGCTTCGGCTGTTTGTGAAAGATGGGGAGAACCCGGATGACCCGAAGGTGCGCGCGGCGGTGGGCACCCTGTCCGGAATGGTGGGGATCGCCTGCAACCTGCTGCTGTTCGGCTTCAAGCTGCTGGTAGGCACCTTGACCGGCTCCGTGTCCATTACCGCCGATGCCATGAATAACCTGTCCGATGCCTCCGGCTCCATCGTGACCTTCATCGGTTTCCGGGTGGCGGATAAGCCCGCGGATGCCGGGCATCCCTACGGTCACGCCCGGGCGGAATATCTGAGCGGCCTGGGCGTGGCGGTGCTGATTTTGGTCATCGGCGTGGAGCTGGTCAAGACCTCCGCCGAAAAAATTCTCCATCCCACGCCGGTGGAATTTTCCGCCATGGCGGCGGTGGTGCTGCTGGCCTCCATCGGCGTGAAGCTGTGGATGAACCTGTTCAATCGGACGCTGTCGAAGAAAATCGACTCCAAGGCCCTGCTTGCAACCGCCGAGGACAGCCGGAACGACTGCATTACCACCACCGCGGTGCTGCTGGCTGCCCTGTTTGAAAGACAGTTCCACATTCCGGTGGACGGCTGGGTGGGCCTGGCAGTGGCGGCCTTTATCCTGCACAGCGGCTGGGGTCTGGCAAAGGATACCATTTCTCCCCTGCTGGGGGAGAATGCCGACCCGGAGCTGCGGGCAAAGCTGGTGGACTACATCGTCAAGCAGCCGAAGGTGCTGGGCTACCATGACCTGATGGTTCACGACTACGGCCCGGGTCAGCGGTTTGCCAGCATCCATGTGGAGATGGACTGCCGGGAGGATCCGCTGGAATGCCATGAGATCATCGATGATATGGAGCGGGAGTGCCTGCGCAGCCACAATGTCCATCTGGTGATCCACTATGACCCGGTGGTGGTGGACGACCCGGAGCTGAACCGGCTTCGCAATCGGGTGCTCTGCCTGCTCCAGAGCCGGGATCCCCGGCTGAGCCTCCACGATTTCCGGATGATCCGGGGCAAACGGCATATCAATCTGGTGTTTGACGTGGTGATTCCTTTGTCCCTGGAGCCGAAAAAGGAGGAGATCCGCGCATTCCTGGAGGATACGCTGAACGCCGAGGGGGAGATCACCTATCATGTGATCGCCACCTTTGACACCGCGGAGTTCAATTAGGCGGGAATACAAGGACAGAAAGGGAAACAGAATTCCCGAAAAAAACCGGCGTGCCGCGATTGCGGTACGCCGGTATGTTTATCTGCGGAGCTTCCGAGCCCAGGCAAAGCCTGCCCCGGCCAGCCCCGTCAGGGATACGAAGAGGATCCCGGCCCACAGGTGGATGGTGTCTCCGGTGGTGGGGTTGGTGCCGTCCTTAGCTGCCAGAACCTGGAAGGCCGTCTCCGCCTTGCCGTCCTCAAAATGAACGGTAAGGGTGTGCTTGCCCTGCTTCAGGGTGTTCAGGTAGCTGTTTTTCAGGGTAACGACGGTACTGCCGGACTTGGCGGTGTAGGCGGAATCCGCCAGACGCTTGCCGTCCACGGACACGCCCACGAACTTGCTGAACTCCCCGCTGGCGGTGAAGCTCAGGGTTTTGCCGCTCTTCTGGTACCACTTGCCCTCGGCACCGGCGGTGACGGTATAGGCGGGGGACTTTTCCGCCTCGGTAATGGTGAACTTCACCCGGACGGAGCCGGTGTAGCTGCTTCCGTCAGCGGCGGTGATAACGGCGTAGGCGGTGCCCGGCTTGCTGTTATTTTCGTAGGCCAGCTTGTAGTCCGTACCTGCGGTCAAAACCTTGTCCTCCACGGTGACGGTGACCTTGGGCTCCACGGCCTTGCCGGCGTAGACGAACTCGGTTTTTTCCAGCTTCACGCTGTCCTCGGTGATGGCCAGAGGCTTGGGGGGCTCGGAAGGTTCCGAAGGCTGAGAAGGCTCGGAAGGCTCGGAAGGCTGGCTGGGTTCCGTGGCCTTGGGCACGATGGTGAAGGGAATCTCCACCTTGCCGGTGTAGCCGGCGGTTTCGATGCCGGTGACGGTGGCCTTAGCCTGGCCGACCTCGGTGTTGTCGGCGAAGCTGAGGAAGTAGTGCTGATCCAGAGTCAGCAGGGTGCCCTCCACACGGACGGTGACGTTGGGCTCAATGGGATTGCCGGTGTACTCGTACTCTGTGTGTTCCAGGGTGACGTGCTCCTGGGTGAGGGAAATGGGTTCCTGGGCCTCGTCTTCCTGGGCCTGGACGGCCAGGGGAGCGGCGGATACCAGGCTCAGCGCCAGCAGAGAAGCTGCCGCGCGCCGAATCAGGGATGTGCGCATAGTAAAGGTTCCTCCTTGTGTTTCTGAGACCGGCCCTGTGCCGATCTGCCTGGATAATAGCATAAGCACAACTTTTTGTCAATAAAAACGACTGTAACTTACAGAAATTACATATTTTCTAAACTTTTAGACAAATTTCGACAAAGGAGGAAAAACTAGGGAATCTCTGAATAAACCGTCTGCGGCTGGACAGCGGATCTTTTGCTCCCATGCTGCGGTTTGAAAAATGGGAAATACATACAGTATTCCCTCATTTTCCAAACCTTGCCTGGAAACAAAATCTCTCGCTGCCAGCTCTTGCCGATTTAATCAGAGATTCCCTGGGAAGAAGGGCGAACCCGCGGAAAATATAAGTAAGGGCAGATGCCCTCATCGCCCCGTGCCGCCGGAAGAGCGCACAAAGCCTTCCCCACGGGGGAAGGTGGCTCGCGCGTCTCCCGCAAGCGCGAGACGGATGAGGGCAAAGGCTCCCCTTCCTACGGAAGGGGAGCCTTTGAGGCTGTCGAAAAACCGTGTCATTGCGAGCCAGTGCTCACACTGGCGTGGCAATCCCCCCTGATTTTCAAACATTTTCCTCCCTAAATCATCGGTTCTTACGTTCAACCGGGGGATTCCCACACCAGTCTGCGGACTGGTTCGGAATGACAACGTATCTTTCGGACTTTTTTGACACGCTGAAAGGCTCCCCTTCATACGGAAGGGGAGCCTTTGAGGCTGTCGAAAAACCGTGTCATTGCGAACCAGCGCGCACGCTGGTGTGGCAATCCGTTCTCCTATCATATCAATTATTCTGACATTTCGGGGGATGCGGATTGCGAACCAGTGACATCGGTCACTGGTTCGCAATGACAGCTAATTTATTAGTTGCGCATTTGGATGGGAAGTGCTCAGAGTGTAGCAGTTCTTACGGAAACTGTTTGATCAGCTTCTCAAACACCGGAAGGCTTCTTTGAATCATGTCGTAGCTGACGCAGTAGCAGATCCGGAAGTACCCCGGACAGCCGAAGCCGTCGCCGGGCACCAGCAGCAGATTCTCCTTTTTCGCCAAATCCGAGAATTTGTTGGCATCTCCCCCGGGAGCCTGGATGAACAGATAGAAGGCTCCGTCGGGCTTTGCCATTTTGTAGCCCATGGCGGTCAGCCCCTGATAAAGAGCCTGTCGGTTCCGGTCGTAGCTCAGAAGGTCAGGCCGCAGGTGGGCACACCGGGCGATGACCTTCTGCCACAGACTGGGGGCGCAGACATGTCCGCAGGAGCGGGCGGCCCCGGCCACGGCGGCGTAGACCATCTGACTGTCCGCGCAGGAGCCGGGAACCAGAACGTAGCCGATTCGCTCGCCGGGCAGGGACAGGGACTTGGAGTAGGAGTAGCAGATGATGGTATCCGGATAGATGGCGGGCAGATAAGGCACTTCCACACCGTAAACCAGCTCTCGGTAGGGCTCATCGGAAATGAGGTAAATGGGATGGCCGAAGGCCGCCGCCTTCTGTCTCAGAATGGCAGCCAGAGCCTCCAGGGTCTGCCGGGTGTACACCACGCCGGAGGGATTGTTGGGGGAATTCAGAAGCACCGCCTGGGTATTGGGGGTAAGCATGGCGGTCAGAGCCTTCAGATCGATCTGAAAATCCGGCACATCCGGGGGCACGACCTTGAAAATCAGCCCCGCCTCTTCGGCGAAGGGCTTGTACTCCGGGAAATAGGGCGCCACGGTGAGCAGCTCTCCCCCCGGCACTGCCAGTGCCCGGAACACGCTGACCAGCTCCGGCGCCGCGCCGCAGCCCAGAAAGAATTCCTCCGGCTTCGTGGCCGCGCCGTAGCGGGCGTTCAGATCATCGGAAATGGCGCGTCTGGCTTCATAATCGCCTACGGCAGAGGTGTAGCCGTGCACCAGCAGGGAGTCGGTGTCATCTAGAATCGCCCGGACGGCCTCGTTGACCTGAGGCGGCGCGGGAATGGAGGGGTTGCCCAGAGAATAGTCGTAGACGTTCTCCGCCCCCACAATGGCGGCCTGCCGGCGGCCGTATTCAAACAAATCCCGGATGCAGGAGCGGTTGGCTCCCAGGGCGTAGGCTTTTTGGTTTACCATAATTCTTCCTCCTAGTTCTCGTACAGGGGTGCGGCGGGGTCGTAGGGCTGAGCCTTGTAGGTCACGGAGCCGATGGGCTTTCCCTCCACGCCGTACTTGGGATTGTAGCCAAATAGGTTTACATAACGAACGAGATCGTCCTTTTCCTTCTCCATTTCCGACATGACGGCCACGGTGGCCAGCACATCGTCCACTGCCCGGTGGGAGTTGACCACCTTGCCGGTCAGGCCGTAGACCTCGATGGCGTTGCACAGCCGGTGAGGAAAGGGGTGGCGGTCCTTGTAGACCGTGAGAAGATCCAGCTTGTCCTTGCCTTTTAAGATGGCCGGGTCGCCGTCCCGAAGGAGCATGTAGAACAGAAAGCTCAGGTCAAAGTGGGCGTTGTAGGCCAGAAGCAAGGTGTTTCCCTGAATCAGCTCGGAGATGTCCCGGCAGACCCGGGTTTTGGACAGCCCCCGCTCCCGGAGATCCTGGGTGGAAATGCCGGTGAGCTGCTCGATTTTCGGGGGCACGAAGCTGCCGGGAGCCAGAGCCACCAGCTCATCGTATTCCCGGGTGACCTTGGGCTGACCGTTTTCCGGCTCCACCACCACCGCGGCGAACTCGATGATCTCGTCCCGGCTGTATTGGAGCCCAGTGGTTTCCGTGTCGAAGAGCACCAGCCGGTCGTATTTCTCAAACAGGGATGTAAACATAATCTCTTTCTCCGTAATGTCAGTCTCTGGCCAGTGCCATGGCTCTGGCCAGCTTGCTTTTGGGTTGGAGCACCAGTCCGAACTCCGCTGCCAGAGCGTGCGCAAACTCTTCCGCAGCTCGGTCGCTGCCGGATTTCAGTTCTACCTCCACCTCGGCAAAGGGCAGCTCCCGCCCGCCGCCCAGGAGCACGCCTTTGTCCAGAGCCAGCTCCAAAGTGCCGTCCTGGGTGGGAAGAAGCTTGGCAAGCCTTACGAACCGAGCCCCGCAGAAAGGAGCCAAACCGTCCTGGACAATCTGGGTCAGCTCATCCGGCGCGCCCAGGGCAATGAGCTTCGGAAGCCCCTCGGAAATATCCGGAGCCTCCACTTCCCATTCGCCCCGGCTGCCATCGGGCAGGGGGGTCTTGACGGTGCACACCGACACCCCGTTTTCCAGCCGCCGCCGGAGCGTCCAGCGGCGTGCCCGGAGGGCAAGCAGGGGGGTGTCATAATAGGTGGTCTCCATGGAAATTTCCTGGAAAGAGCCGTATTTTTCCCAAATTTTTTCCAAATCTTCCGCATGAGCCTGATATTTCAGTTCAAATTCTCTTCCCATGGTGGCGCTCCTTTTCAGCCTTTGCCCATCATTATACACCGAACCAATTCCGGATGCAAGAAACATTCTAAGCACTTCCATTCCGACAGCATAATTTTTCCGCCTGTGCTAGGATGGTGCCATTCTGGAAGAAAGGCGTGGTGTACCAATGATGGTGGAAGCGTATTTGCGGCGGGGACGCCGGCGGATGGAGCAGCTGCTATTGGAGCCGGGAATTCGGGGGCTGCTGCTGGCTCTGCTCTACGGGGGCAGCGGATTTCTTCTGACGGCGGCCAGCCTGGGAAATTCCCCTCAGCCCATCGCCATGGGGATGATCTGCGGCTTCACCGGCTGGCGGGCGGTGCTCATCACCCTGGGGGCACTGGCGGGCTATCCCACTTTTTGGGGCAGCAGGGGCTTGCAGGGAATTGCCTGGTCGGCCTCGGCGGGACTGCTGGCGCTGCTTCTGGGACGGCGGGAGGAAAGCCGGAATCAGCCCCTGATGATTCCCGCCATCGCCGCCTTCCTCACGGCCATCACCGGCCTGTGCTTCCGGATTTTTCTGAAGGAGCGGACACCGCCGCTGCTGTACGGCCTGGGCATCGGCCTGACGGGGCTGACCGCCATGCTTTTTACCCAGGCCGTCCGGTGCCGGGACCCGGTGACGGACTGGCTCATCGGGGCTCTGGCGACGCTGGCACTGGCCCAGATTCCCCTGGGCATGGTGAATCCCGGGTGTGTGGCGGCGGGGGTGCTCAGCGTGAGCGGCGCTTTTCCGGCGGCGGCTCTGGCGGGGCTGGGACTGGACTTAGCCCAGGTGACGAAGGTGCCCATGACGGCGGCGGTGTGCCTTGCCTGGTTCATCCGGCTGATTCCCTTCGACAAACGCTGGCAGCACTACGCCGCCCCAGGCTTTGGGGCGGTGGCGGTGATGGCGGCCTGCGGCATCTGGGACTGGAATGTGCTGCCGGGGCTGGTGCTGGGAGGCGGGGCGGCGGCTCTGCTTCCTGCCCGCTCTCAGATTCCCCGCCGCCGGGGGGAGACGGGAGCCGCCCAGGTGCGGCTGGAGGTGGGGGCGGAGATGTTTTTCACCCTGCGCCAGCTGCTCACCGAAACGGAGCCTCCTGCCGTGGATGCCAAGGCTTTGCTGGAGCGGGCACAGGAGCGGGCCTGCGGCACCTGTTCCGCAAGGAGCCGATGCACCCAGCGGCTGAGCCTGACCCCGGAACACCTGGAGCACCCCCTGGAGGCGGACTGCCGGAAGCAGGGGCGGCTCATCCCTCAGCTGCGCCTTGCCCAGGAGCAGCGCCGGGGGCTGGAAGCAAATCGAAAACGCCTGCTGGAATACCGGCAGGCTCTGGCGCAGCAATATACGTTTCTGGGGGAGTATTTGCGAAGCCTTGCGGACGGGCTCCCCCGGAAGGCACGGCATCCCCTGCCGGAATTTCAGGCCCAGGCCGCCGCCCGGAGCCGGGGAAAGGAGCGGGCCAACGGGGATCGGTGCGTTGCCTTTCCCGGCATCGGGTGCCGGTACTATGTGCTTCTGTGCGACGGTATGGGCACCGGCCTGGGGGCGGCGCAGGCGGGCTTCACCGCCGCGGGGCTTCTGCGGCAGATGCTGGCGGCGGGATTTCCCGCCGGGGATGCCCTGGAAACGCTCAACAGTCTTCTGACACTTCGGGGCAGTGCCGGGGAGGTGACGGTGGATTTGGCGGAGGTGCAGCTGGACACGGGCATTGCCAGCCTTTTCAAATGGGGGGCGGCGCCCAGCTGGCTGCTCACCCGCCGTGGAACCGAAAAAATAGGGACAGCCACGCCGCCGCCGGGTCTTTCTTTGGAAGAAAACCGGATGACGGTGGAGAAGCTGTCCCTTCGCCGGGGAGAAGTGCTGATTCTCGTCAGCGACGGTGTGGATGGAGAGGGTATCCAGCACCAGTCTGTCCTATCTCCGGATGCGCCGCCTGGGGAGCTGGCGGCGGAAATTCTGGACAGAGGCTGCGTAGGAACGGAAGACGATGCCACGGTTGCGGTCATCCGTCTGCGCCCTGTCAGCCTGCCTACAGGGTAGCATAAAAGGGGTGCAAATGCTGTCGAAACACCGGACATCCGAAAAAAACTTTGACGGATTTCCGGAGAAGAGGAAGTGGTTGCGCTTTTGTCCCTCCTGTGTTATGATGCAGGAAAACACAGGAGGGACGGTCAATGGACAAGCAAATCATAGAGAAAATTCTGGAGAACGCCGAAGTGGCTCCGGGGATGGACATTCTGGACATTTCCGCCGGAGCGCTCACCGCCGGGTGCCGGGAAAGAAGCCCGAAAAGCCTTGTGGAAGGGGCGCTTTCCCAGGTGGAATCCCTCCGGGGAGAATACGATCGGATTCTGCTTTACGGCTCTTTGCCGGAGGGCATGAATGTGAAGCGGCTGCTGCGCCGACTGGCGGGACTTCTGAAGGAGGACGGACGGCTGAGCATCGCCTGCGATCCAGCCCAGGCTCAGGACATGCCCCCGGCGGAGGAACTGGTGAAGCTTTTTGAGCCCCATTTTCATGTGGAAATTATGGTCGCCAACCGGCTGCTGTATCAGGTCAGCGGGGTCAAGCGGGATCCGCTGGCCCAGGTGCACTGCGGGGTCACCCATACCCACGGCGGTCTGACCCACACCCATACCCATGGGGACGTAGCCCACGAGCACACTCCGGAGCCGGGAGCCACGCCCATCCGGGAGCTGCTGGTGCTCATGCGGTATCTGGTTAGCCACAATGATGCCCACGCCCAGGAGGTGGCGGAGCTGGCCTCTCAGCTCCAGGCGGCGGGTAAGGACGTGGCCTACGACGAAATCATGGACGCGGTGTCGGATTTCGACATGGTCAACGCCAAGCTGGATGCCATTCTGGCTCAGCTGACGGTGGAGGAGTTCTAAGCGGAACGGCGTAGCCGTGACGGATGAGGGAAAACCCGCAAATTTTCCGAGAACCTTCGAAAGAACGCAGTTCAAGCCTTCCCCTCTGGGGAAGGTGGCACGGCGCAGCCGTGACGGATGAGGGAAAAGGCTCCCCTTGCTGATCAAGGGGAGCTGCCCCAGTGCGCACACTGGGGCTGAGGGGATCAGAACTCTCTTATTTTGACAATCCCTCAGTCAGCTGCGCTGACAGCTCCCTTTACACAAGGGAGCCTTTAGGTGCTCCCGCACCAGTGCGTTTATCGATGGTTCTCGGAAGAACCGGAAAAATGTACCACATTCGGTTTTTCGCAATGACATGTTTTTTAACGCCCTTTCGAGTCCCGCGGCTGTACCATCGAATGACTTTTCTTCGTTCACACCCCTGACGGGATGCGCCCGAAGAAAAGGGGACTCTCCCCCGAGCTAAAAAAGTGTCCACTGGACACTTTTTTACCCGCCCTTCGGGCGGGCCGCTCTCTTCGAGTCCCGTATCCATTCCATAAAAAATGAGACACCCTTTAGGGTGTCTCATTTTTTATGGGGTGGATAATGGGACTCGAACCCACGATCTTCAGAGCCACAATCTGACGCCTTAGCCAACTAGGCCATATCCACCATATGCAATTTGCTGAAAACGGGGCGGGCAAAGATGGCACGCCAGGAGGGACTCGAACCCCCGACCTACTGCTTAGAAGGCAGTTGCTCTATCCAGCTGAGCTACTGGCGCATTTCTATGGAGCGGGTGACGGGAATCGGACCCGCGTATCCAGCTTGGAAGGCTGGTGTTCTACCATTGAACTACACCCGCAAGTCCCTGCCCTTAGCAGTTTCAGCCAGAGCATTTTACCATAGAGCGCCGGAATTGTCAATCGAAATTTTTCAGAATCCCGGGAATTTTTTCGTAAATCACGTCTGCCACCGCCCCATCGGCGCATTTGCACACATTTTCGTACCGATCGGCGATTTTTCCGTCGGCAGGGGCGAAGGCGTAATCCGCGTCTGTCATCATGGGCAGGTCGTTGTCCGCGTCGCCCACGCACACCAGGATTTTCCGACCCAGGCGGGCTTGCAGCTGCCGGGCGGAGCGTCCCTTGCTGACCCCCTTGGCGTGGACGTCGATGATCCGGGCGGCTGCCCGGAACACCACGCAGGCATCCCCGAAGGTCTCGTTCAGAATCCGCTCAGCCTCGTCCATCCGGCGCACCTCCTCCGGAGTGCCGGAGAACATGCTGTCCACGGTGCCATCCTTGAAGGTGCCGTACAGGGAGAATTTCAGGAAGGTACCCAGGTCGTCTCCGGGCTTTACGAACTGATAGGCGCAGCCCTGACTGGCGCAGAAAGCGTCCCAGCCGGGATGATCGGGACAGGCGTAATGAGCCTGAAGCCCCTGCACCTCCACCGTCAGGTCTGGGAACAGCCGCCGGGCGGTGTTCACCGTTTCCCAGGCATCCAGGGGAATCGGGTGACAGAATTCGAATTTCCCCGCAGCCAGGTCATAGGCGGCAGAGCCGTTGTAGAGAAGCAGCGGGGCGTTCACGGGCACAATGTCCCGGAAGCGCTGAATCATGGGCACGCTGCGGCCGGTGTTTACGGTGAAAGCGCCGCCGTTTGCCATAAAATACCGGATTGCTTCCAGATTCCGCTCCGGAATGGTGGAGTCCGGGGCAGTCAGCGTCCGGTCGTAGTCAACGGTCAGCAGAACATCCGAAAAATCCATTTATGTCATCCTTTCCAGCTTTTGCAGCACATCTTTGAAATATTGGGGCAGCTCGGCGAACACCATCACCGGATGGCCGTCTCTGGGGTGGGCGAAGCACAGCACCCCGGCATGGAGGCACTGGCTGGACTGACCCAGCTCCGGCTTTTTGTGGCCGTAAACCGTATCGCCCAGAATGGGATGCCCGATGTAGGCCATGTGCACCCGAATCTGATGGGTGCGGCCGGTTTCCAGCTTGCAGCGGATGTGGGTATAGCCCCGATACCGGCGGATGACCTCCCAGTGGGTCACGGCGGGCTTGGAATTGCGCTGGGTGACGCACATTTTCTTCCGGTCGCTGGGGTGGCGGCCGATGGGGGCGTCCACGGTGCCGGAATCCTCCTTCAGCACCCCGCAGACAATGGCCTCGTAGGTTCTTGCCATGGAGTGATCTTTCAGCTGGGAGGCCAGAACCGTGTGCGCCAGGTCGTTTTTTGCCACGGCCAGCAGTCCGGAGGTGTCCTTGTCGATCCGGTGGACGATGCCGGGGCGCAGTTCTCCGTTGATGCCGGACAGGTCGTCTCCCAGAGCGTAGAGAAGGCCGTTGACCAGGGTGTCGTCCTGGTGCCCGGCGGCGGGGTGCACCACCAGCCCCTTGGGCTTGTTGATCACCAGCAAATCCTCGTCCTCGTAGACAATATCGAGAGGTATGTCCTTGGGCGGAATATCCACGGCCTTGGGCTCCGGAATCTCGTAGGATACGGGGTCGCCGGGGTTCAGCTTGTCATTTTTCTTCCCGGGTTTTCCGCAGCGAAGAACCTGCCCTTCCTCAATGAGTCTTTGGGCGGCGCTCCGGCTCAGACCCGGTACGCTCCGGGTTAGAAAGGCGTCCAGACGCTCCCCGGGGGTGTCGGCATACAGAGTCATTTGCTCTCCTTCCAGAAATCCTTGTGCACCAGAAGCAGGCTGACCATCAGCACAGCGCAGCCGCAGGTGATGAAGCAGTCGGCCACGTTGAACACGGGAAAGTCCATGAAGGTGGTTTCCAGCATGTCCACCACATACCCCAGCCGCACCCGGTCGATCATGTTGCCCAGGCCGCCGCCGTAGATGGCGGCGATGCAGAACCGCTCCAGCTTGGTAAAGCCCATGGGCTTTTTGAAATACTCCCAGAAAATCAGACCGGTGAGCGCCAGAAAAATCAGGGCGAAGAGCCACTGCTGCCCCTCGAAGGAAGAAAAGGCAGCACCGGTGTTGCGCACAAAGGTGATTTGCAGCAGTCCGGGAATGAAGGGCTGAGCGCCCGCGGCGGGAATATAGAGTACGGTAAAATACTTTGCCACCTGATCGGCGATGACGATCAGGGCGACAAACAGACTGTAATAGAGAAACATAGGCTTCCTCCTCGTTTTTACCGGAATATGATACCATGCCGGCCCGGGAATGTCAAAGGGGCTGGCTGAAAAAGAGAGTCCTTTGAAAAAAATAGAGACTGTCAAAAACCATGTCATTGCGAACCAGTGTCGCAACACTGGTGTGGCAATCCCCCGGTTTTTCTGGGTGCCACATATCACGCATGTCATTGCGCAATCCGTAACTCCTGCCTTCCCTCTGGGGTGGTGCTCCGCGCAGCAAATCAAAATCTAACAATTGCCAGTGGCAATTGCACAATAATGTATAGGTGGCTCGCGCGTCCCCCGCAAGCGCGAGACGGATGAGGGCAAAAACGATGCCTCCATTGTCCCAAAGCGAAGTCCTATGCGTGTATTTCTACTTTCCATAAATATTTCGGTGCTGGTCCCTCCGGGGGCAATGTTCTTGTCCCGGCAAGAACATTGAGAAGAAGCCGGCTTAGGGGGCGCTGCCGAAAAGCCGCCCCCCTAAGTACCCCCCGGCCGCATCGCCGGAAGTACCGAGGAATATTTTGGATTGCTTTGGGCGGTTCTAACGGGGACGCTCAGGTGTGGCCGGTGCGCCCTGCTCTCTTTCCAACAAATAAAAAACCCGCCCCGAGTATTCCCAGGACGGTGCTACTAGAGCCATATTTATTTGACCAGGAACCTTTCCGCGTCCCGGCGAAGGGCGTCCAGCTCTTCCTCGGAGCACTGGGCAACCACCCGCAAGGGCTTATTGAAATCCAGGCAGAACATCTCCATGAAGCTGCTGCCCCGGATCTTATGCTGGTTATCCCGGACACTGATGGGGAAGGCGCGGGAGGTGGCGATAGAGACAAATGCCTCCACATCCTCCATGCTGCCCAGGCGAATCCAAAATTCTCGCATATTTCTCGCCCTCCAAACTGTACAAAGTGGCGTTTGTCGTGTATAATGGGGAGCAAAGACCCCGCGAATCGGTCTCAACCCGCCGATTAACGGGACTGCGATTTATTATAATGCTTTTTTACAAAAAAGCAACTGGCGTTTTGGATGATTAACACAAGAAGCCAGGGAAAATATTGGTGGTTTTGACAAATGAAATTTGCGTTTTATACCCTCGGCTGCAAGACAAATCAGTATGAGACTCAGGCCATGGAGCACCTGCTTCTGGAAAAGGGACACGAAATCGGCAGCTTTGAGGAAGCCTGTGACGGCTACGTCATCAATACCTGCTCCGTCACCGCCGTGGCGGATAAGAAGAACCGGGCGGTGATCCGCCGCTGCCGCCGGGACAATCCCCAGGCGGTGATCGCCGTGTGCGGCTGCTATTCCCAGCACGACCCGGAGGCCGTCCGGGCTCTGGGCATCGATGTCATCGGCGGCAGCGGCCAGCGGCAGGCCTTCGTGGAAATGCTTCTGGATGCCGCCGGAGAAAAGCGTCATGAGGAGCAGCTGGACAACGCCCTGGGCCGCCGGGAATTCGAGTGCCTGCCCGCCGGAGGCCTGGAGGAGCGAACCCGTGCCATGCTGAAGGTTCAGGACGGGTGCGTCAATTTCTGCACCTACTGCATCATTCCCTACACCCGTGGCCCCATCCGCTCGGCTCCCCTGGAGGTGGCGGTGGCTCAGGCAAAGGAGCTGGCCCTTCGGGGCTATCGGGAAATCGTGCTCACGGGCATTGAAATCGCCGGCTGGGGACAGGATCAGCCGGGGAAACCGGAGCTGGCGCTGCTGGTTGAAGAGATCTGCAAGGCCGTGCCCGATCTGCGGATTCGCCTGGGTTCACTGGAACCCCGTGTGGTGACGGAGGATTTCTGCCGGAGGCTCAGCGTGTTTTCCAATCTGTGCCCTCAGTTCCATCTTTCCATGCAGTCCGGCAGCGACACGGTGCTCTCCCGGATGAAGCGAAAGTACGATACCGCCCGGTATTATCAGAGCGTGGAGCTTCTGCGAAAATTCTTCCCGGAGTGCGCCGTCACAACGGATATGATCGTGGCCTTCCCCGGAGAGACCGAGGAAGAATTCGCCGAAAGTCTGGCTTTTATCCGCAAATGCGCCTTCGCGGATATGCACATTTTCCCCTATTCCCGGCGGCCGGGCACTCCGGCGGACAAAATGCCCGGTCAGCACAATAACGCCACCAAGGAGGCCCGGAGCCGGGCGGCCATCGCCCTGGCGGAGGAAATGAGCCGGGCCTACCGGGAGAGCTTTGCTGGGCGAACGCTGGAGGTGCTTTTTGAGGAGCGGGAGGGGGAATTCTACACCGGCCACGCCCCCAATTATATCAAGGTCTACGCCAGAGGCGAAGACCTGCACAACGAAATCCGCACCGTCACCGTGCTGGAAGTCTACCGGGACGGCGTGCTGGCGGAGCTGGATTAACCAGGCGATTGCCGTATAGCGCGTGTCATTGAGGAAACTGTCGTACAACGCTTGTCATTGCGAACCAGTCCGCAGACTGGTGTGGCAATCCGTTCTCTAAGCCTTCCCCCGCGGGGAAGGTGGCACGGCGCAGTCGCGACGGATGAGGGCCTTGCCTCTCCCTATGGGAGAGGTGCCCCGAAGGGGCGGAGAGGGCGCGTTTACCCTCTCAGTCGGCTTCGCCGCCAGCTCCCCCAGAGTGGGAGCCAAGGGGGAAAACGGATTGCCACGTCGGCCTTCGGCCTCCTCGCAATGACATACGTTTAACGAGGCCGCCCTATAAACAATCACCGCATTTTCCGGTTGTATTTCTGAAAAATCTATGCTACAATAACTCGATTTTTGCTGTTTGGAGGCAACTATGAAAACCCTGCTGCACATCTGCTGCGCGCCCTGCGCCAACCGTCCCATTGATATTCTGCGAACCGACGGCATCGAGGTCACGGGCTTCTGGTACAATCCCAACATCCATCCGGTGACGGAATACCGGGCCCGGCGGAACTGCCTGCAGGCCTATGCCCAGGAAATCGAGCTGCCCCTGATCCTGAAAAACGACTACGGCCTGCGCCCCTTTGTCCGGGCGGTGGCGGAGGATATTCCCGGCCGGTGCGTCAAGTGCTACGAAATGCGCCTGTACGAGACGGCAAGACAGGCCGCCGAGGGGGGCTTCGACAGCTTTACTTCTTCCCTTTTCATCAGCCCCTACCAGAAGCATGAGCTGATGCGGGAGGTTGCCCAGCGGGCGGCGGCGGAGTACGGGGTGCAGTTTCTCTACCGGGATTTCCGACCCTACTTCCGGGAGGGACAGGCCTTCGCCCGGGAGCACGGCTTTTATATGCAGAAGTACTGCGGCTGTGTGTTTTCCGAAGAAGAGCGGTACATGAAACCAAAGAAAATCATTCCTTAAGGAGAAATTATGACGAATTTTGAATTTTCCGTGCCGACGCTGTTCGGCCTGGAGGGCATTGCCGGCGACGAGCTGCGCAGGCTGGATATGGAAAACGTTCGGGTGGAGAACGGCCGGGTGCTGTTTTCCGGAGACGAGCGGGCGTTGGCCAAGGCCAACGTGTGCCTGCGCACCGGCGAGCGGGTGCTGCTGGTGCTGGCGGATTTCAAGGCAACCACCTTTGAAGAGCTGTTTCAGGGGGTTTACCGCGCGGAGCTGGAAAACTACATCCCCAAGGACGGGGCGTTCCCGGTGAAGGGGCACTGCCTGAGCAGTCAGCTCATGAGCGTGCCGGACTGCCAGGCCATTGTGAAGAAGGCCGCCTCCCGGCGGCTGGGCGAAAAGTACGGCGTGTCCTGGCTGCCGGAAACCGGCGCGAAATACCAGCTCCAATTTTCCATTATGAACGACCGGGTGCAGCTGTACCTGGACACCTCCGGCCCGGGACTTCACAAGCGGGGCTACCGTGCCCAGGGCAACGACGCTCCCCTGCGGGAGACCCTGGCCGCCGCCATGGTGCAGCTGACCCGTTATCGGGGGCGGGATTTCATCTGGGATCCCTTCTGCGGCTCCGGCACCATCCCCATCGAGGCGGCGCTGATCGCCAAAAACCGGGCTCCCGGCATGAACCGCCGGTTTTCCGCCGAGGCCTTCGCCTGGATGGAGCCCAGCCTTTGGGGGCAGGTGCGTACCGAGGCAAAGGACAAGGAATTCCAGGGAAAATACCAGATTCTGGGCTCGGACAACGACCCCAAGTGCATTTCCCTGTCCATGTCCAACGCCAGAAAGGCCGGCGTTGCCGACTGTATTTCCTTCCGGGACGGGGATGCCACCAAGATGGACTTGCCCGCCCAGAGCGGCGTTCTCATCTGCAACCCGCCCTACGGCCAGCGGATGCTGGAGCAGCGGACGGCCCAGCGGCTCTATCAGGAGCTGGGGCGGCACCTGCGCTATGCCGACGGCTGGAAAAAGTATATCATCACCTCCGAGCCGGAGTTTGAGCATTACTTTGGCAGGCGGGCGGATAAGAAGCGAAAGCTGTACAACGGCATGATCAAATGTGATTATTATATGTATTTGGGCGGCAGACAAAAGAAATAAAGAATCGGAGGCGCCCCATGAAGCACCTGTTCATCATCAATCCCGCGGCGGGCAGCCACGACCGGACCGACTGGTATCGCACTCAGATTGAAACCCACTGCGCCGGGCTGGACTACGAAATCCGGGTCTCCCAGGCGCCGGGGCAATGCCGCCAGATTGCCCGGGCGGCGGCGGAAACCGGGGAAGAAGTGCGCCTTTACGCCTGCGGCGGCGACGGCACCCTGAACGAAGTGGCCTCCGGCGCGGCGGGCTTTCCCAATGCGGCGGTTACTGCCTTTTCTGGAGGAAGCGGCAACGATTTTGTGCGGATTTTCTCGGAAAGCGCCGCTTTTTCCGATCTTTCCCGGCTGCTGGACGCGGAGGAAACGGTCTTTGACCTGATTCGCTGCAATGACGATCTGGCTCTGAACGTCTGCTCCGTTGGACTGGACGCCCGGATCGGCACGGATGTGGCCCGGTATAAGCGCCTGCCCTTTTTGCAGGGCTTCAACGCCTACGCCGCCTCCACGGTCATCAATCTCTTCCGGGGCATTTCCGCCCACTATGTGGTGGAAGTGGGTGGAGAACGAATCGACGGTGAGCAGACCTTCGTGTGCGCGTGCAACGGACAGTATTACGGCGGCGGCTTCCATCCCGTGCCGGAGGCTGACCCCTCGGACGGCCTTCTGGAGGTGCTTTTGGTAAAGAAAGTAAGCCTTCTCCAGGTTCCCGGCATCATCGGCAAGTACAAAAACGGCCGCTGGAAGGAGCTTCCCCAGTTCGTCCGGCACTTTCAGACCCGGCAGCTGCGCGTAATCTGCGACGAGCCAAGCGCGGTGAATCTGGACGGGGAGCTGCTCACCGCTCAAACCGTGGACATCTCCCTGGCGGCGGAAAAGCTGCGCTTTTTCTACCCCAGAGGCCTTCGCTGGAAGCCCTGACTGCCGGAAAAATCCCCTAGCCCAGGGCGGTTTTCCGGAAAAGCAGAGGCTTCTCCATACTGTAACAAAACGAATCACCGGGGTGCGGAAAAACAGCCTGGGCGGAAGGCAGGTTTTGTTAAAAGCATACATTTTACCCGCTGAAATTTATGTAAAAAACCGTCTGAATTTCGTTTTCCAAAAATTGACAAGCATATTTGACCGTGATATAATTACATATCGTAACGGGAAAGGTAAGGTAAACATATGGCAGGAGAACTTCGGATCAAGCCCGGCACCAAGCTCAGGATGGCTCTGGATGTTCCCATTGGCCAGCAGCCCCAGTTCAATCTGGTGTGCACCTTCGTCAGATCTCTGGACATGGCCTCCTTCCTGATCTCCATCCCCATGCGGGACGGTCAGCCCATGCCCATGGACGATACCCGGAAGCTCCTGATTCGCTACGGCACCGATAAGGATGCCATGATCGTGGCGGGCTACGCCGACGACGTGGTGAAGGAGGGCATCCGCCGCTGCTGGAAAATCCGCCGGGTGGCGGAGCAGCGTCAGTTCTTCCAGCGTGCGGACGAACGTCTGAAGGTCACCGTCCCCATTACCTACAGCCAGCCCACTTGGCAGCCGGACTCCGATGGCGTGATTCGCCAGGAGGAGGGTCTGACCCTGGATATTTCCGCCGGCGGCCTTGCGTCTTATGTGAACCGCCGCCTGATTGTGGGCGAGGTCTGCGACATCAATCTGCCCGCCATCGGCACCGGCCGGGAGGGTCAGGCCATTACCGCCCTGGCGGCGATCTGCTGGATTCGGGAAGCGCCCAAGGGCAGTCCCTTCCGCTTCGTCTGCGGCTATCAGTTCCGGTTCGCGGACGGCGAGGAGCGGGAGCAGATGCAGCTGTACGTTGCCAATATCAAAAAGCGGTATAAGCTATGACAGATCTGAAAGAAAAGCTCCCTTTTTCAGGCCGTAAGCGGAAGAAAAAGGAAGAAATGCTTCGCATTGAGGAGCTTCAGAAGCTGCTGGAGGAAACCGGCGGGGACGTTGACCCGGAAACCGTGGTCTCCCTGTACATGCCCCACCGGCGGCGCAAGCTCTTTGCCGATGCCATTTTGCGGCTGGATAAAATGTCCCTGTGGCTCATCGCCCTGCTGGCGGTGATCGGGATCCTCTTCATCGCCGCCTTTGCCCAGGAGAAAATGGGCAACTTCACCATCAACCTGAACCGTCTGGAGCTGTACCGGAAGGGCATCGCCATTTCCGACGATCCCTATTTCACCCGGCCTACCGCCCGGCTCATTGCCAATACCGTGGCCGATGCCACGAATATCTCCATAGACGACCTGCCCGACGACCTGGACGAGGTCAGCGGAGGCCACAACGGCGACAATTACATGGCCTATACCTACTATGTCCGCAATGCGGGCAAGGAGGATGTGTGGTATAACGCCCGGATTACCCTGGATTCCTGCGCCAAGGGCGCGGAGGAGGCGGTTCGGGTGGCGGTCTGGCACAACGGCACCCGGACGGTGTACGCCATGCCCGCCGCCGACGGTCAGCCCGAGGCAGGCTGCGTCAGCTTTGCCGACGACAAGACCGTCTGCGCCTACCGGGAGGAAAACTTCCTGGTGGGAAACGTGGATAAATACACCATCGTCATCTGGATGGAGGGGGACGACCCGGAGTGCGTGGACAAGATCGTCGGCGGCTCCGTGGAGTTCACCATGCGCATTGACGCGGACAACGATGACGATACCAACCTGCTTGCCAAGTTCATCCGGGATATTATGGACACCCTCAAGAGCGACCGGCCCATTTCCGCCGCCGGCAACGATGCCCCGGATTACTATTCCGGTCAGGATGTGACCTGGTTCACCCGCCGCAACGGGGGAAGCCCCGATGCCGCGGCACCCATCCAGACCACCCCCACCGACCCCACGGAATATACCCGCCCCATCCCCGATGCAACGGAGCTCACGCATCCGATTAACTAAGCGGAGGATAGAAGCTGTCATTGCGAACCAGTGCTCACACTGGTGTGGCAATCCGTTTCCCCAAAGCCTTCCCCTCCGGGGAAGGTGGCTCGCGCGTCTCCCGCAAGCGCGAGACGGATGAGGGCCTACATGCATTTTGATTTCCCTCATCCGCCCTCGTTCCTCGGGCACCTTCCCCCAGGGGAAGGTTTTCTACCGTATTCCTGCCGTGCCGCAACCACGGCTGAAATAACAATATTCGCCCAGCGCCTCCGGCAACGGGCAAGAAGGAGGATTTCTTAATGAATTCTAAAGCAATCAAAAAGCAGCTGCTCGCGGCTGTCGCCATGGTGCTGGTTGCCGCCGTTGCTCTGGGCAGCTCCACCTACGCATGGTTCGTCGCTTCCGGTACTGTGGAAGCTTACGGCATGAAGGTTCAGGCACAGTCCGAAGGCGGTCTTGCCATTAGCTTTGGCGGTAAAGCTTGGGGCACTTCCGCTTCCGGCGGTGTTACTGAGGCTATGCGCCTCTATCCCGCTTCTACTAAGAATCTGGCAAACTGGTCTCACGCAACCGCTCAGGCTTCCAACAATCCTGCGGCTGTTCAGGCTTCCAGACAGGATATTACCGACACGGTGGTTAAGGCAAATGCAGTTCCGGACGACAACGGCTATGTTCTTATGAGAGAGTTCCAGATTCGTTCCACCGCTGCAGATGCGCTTTCTAAGGGCCTGTATGTTGAGAAGGTCACAGTAGACGGCGCAAGTCAGACCATGAGCACCGCTCTGCGTGTTGGTGTCCGTTATGTAGATGGCACGAATACTGGCAACAATAAGGCCTATATCTATGGGCCTGTTGAACTCAATGGTGGTGCGGATGAGGGAAACAAGCCTTCGGACAACTACAAGTGGTACAAGGATGCTACCGATAACACTGGTTCCGTTGTGACCCTGGCACAGGTTGGCAAGACCACTTCCCCGATTCTGGATGAAACCACCACGATTTCTGCGGATACGAATGCGGCTGTTAAGGTTCAGATTTACGTCTGGTTCGAGGGCGAGGATCACAACTTGTTCTCCGATAACTTCAATACTGAGGGTCTGAACGTTACTGTCCAGTTCAGCAGCATGGGCGTTGTTGGTGCTTGATTTGAATCTTTCCCCTATTTTTCCCGCGTAGTTGTGGCGCGGGGAACAAGTGAAAAATCGCCCGGCCGGGATTCCTCCCCGGCCGGGCTTTCGTCTATGCACTGGTGCGGGAGCACCCCAGGCTCCCTTGTGTAAAGGGAGCTGGCAAAAATCTCTGATTTTTGACTGAGGGATTGTCAAACTGCGTTCACAGGGAGTGCCCGGAAAGAGGGGAGTTCTGATCCCCTCAGCCCCAGTGTGCGCACTGGGGCAGCTCCCCTTGATCAGCAAGGGGAGCCTTTGCGGCTCCCTTGTGTAAAGGGAGCTGTCAGCGCAGCTGACTGAGGGATTGTCAAATCGTGTTTTATTGGAAGTGCTCAGAAAGACGGGGGTTCTGATCCCCTCAGTCATGGCCTTGCGGGAGACGGCCATGACAGCTCCCCTTGATCAGCAAGGGGAGCCTTTCGCCCCTTTACACAAGGGGAGCATCCATGGGATGGGGACGGGTCGATGGGGGCATCGACCCCTACAGGCAGGAAATCGGCATTCTGCCGCTTACAGGCCAGCGGGAAAACTGTAACAAAACACCGCCGGGAAGAGGGTATCTTTCCGGCGGTGTATCATTTTCCCAGGGAAAGCAAGCACTATTTCCAAATTCTGCCGGATTATTTCGGTAAAAATGTTGCATTTTCGGATTTCAGGTGGTACAATGATGATGGCTCATTGGGGGCAGCTTTGCGCTACCCTTTTTCGAAAAAGTGAGCAAAATTATGTCAACCGAAAGGAGCGGGGCGTTGAACTCTTCCAAACAGCTGAAACGCAGATTGGCACTGGCCGCCCTGGCGGTAGCCGCCGTCCTGCTCTCCATCACCACGGCAACCTTCGCCTGGTATATTTTCAATACCTCCGCCCGAACCACGGAGGTGAAAATGTCCGCCGGTTCCAGTGTTTCCCTGCAAATCGCCAGTAAAAAGGACTACGACGAGAAGGGCGAGACGGCCTTCGGCTCCGCCACCCAGATGGAGCCTATGGAAAACGGCCTGGTCAGCGTGTCCACGGACAAAATCGCAAACGGCTTCCAGGCGGTCACCGGCTTCCGGGGGGAATGGCAGGGGGATGCTTACCGCTCCATTGCCCGGTACTTCCAGAACGCCACGGACATGAAGGAATACTACAAAACCACCCTGCTTCTGCGCACCACCGCCCAGAGCCTGGACGTGTACCTGGCGGACATCGGCTCCACCGATCGGGAGGGGCAATATCTGTCCACGGCCATGCGGCTGGGGCTGGTGGTTCAGGGTCAGGAGTACATTTTTGAACTGAATAAGGCCTCCAACCCCGATCGCATCGGCGACAACGGCTCGGAAAAGGCCGAGGGCTACTACGTCCTGGACAGCACCAAAAACGACGGCACGGTGGTGCCCTTCACCCCTCTGGATGACAGCGCCCTGTGCAACTACGACCCGGCTACCGGCGCGGCAAGCCGGAAGGAGAATTCCGTGAAAATCTGCACCCTTACCGGCCCCGGAGGCCAGTACAGCGAGCCGGTGAGCGTGGATGTGTACCTGTGGCTGGAGGGCTGCGACGAGGACTGCACCGTAGACCTTGCGGGGCAGACCATGGAGCTGGTGTCCCTGATCTTCGCGGGGCTGTAAGGAGGGACGGTCATGAAACACAAAGGACTGAAAACCTCCCTGATGCTGTCGATTCTCTGCCTGCTGGTGGCCGTCATCGCCCTGGGGGCGGTGACTTACGCCTGGTTTACCTTCGACCCCTACACCAACGTGACCCCCATGGAGGGCAAAATTTCCGGGGGCGAGGCCAATTTGCTCATCAGCGACAAGCCCACCACCGGCTTCGCCAAATCCTGCGTCCTGGTGCCGGAGCATATGGCCAGTGCCCTGTCCCCCATTTCCACGGAAAATCTCACGGATTTCTTCGTATCCACCTATCAGGAGGAGGGCATCAGCAAGCGGTTTTCCCAGGTGAGCAAGGACGCGGGCTGGAAGCCGGAAAAATATCTGATTCACGGAACCGTGTATCTGAAATCCGCCGGCGGCGGGGCAAATGTGTATTTTGACAAGCCGCCTCTGGATGTGGGCTCCGATGCCCAGTGGCTGGCCGCCGGGCGGCTGGGGCTGAAAATCACCGGCGCGACCACCGGTTCCGGCACTTATATTTTCAGTCTGGACGACCTGGGCAGTACCTCCGGCGCCGAATCCCGGGCGACCATCGCCCCGCCTGCCGGTCAGGCCAACCAGGCGTTGGTCATCCGGAGCGTCAACGCCGGGGGAGAGCCTACCTTTGCCGATGACCCGGCGGTAGGCCTGAACGGCTGCATCCATGGCAATGCCGGAGCCAAGGCGCTGATGACCCTGAAGGCCGAGGAAGTGGCCACGGTGGAGTATTGGCTTTACTTGGAGGGCTGCGACCCCAACTGCTACAACCCGGTGCAGAGCAAGGACATTGCCCTACAGCTGGGCTTCGCCGGGGATCCCACATAACCAAGGAAGCACACAAGCAAAACGAAAGCAAACAGGAGGTGAGGGTACGAAAGGAAAAATTCTGAATCTTTGGGCGCTTGCCGCCTTTCTGGTGCTCATCGCTCTGACCCTCACCACCGCTACCTACGCCTGGTTCACCGCCAATCGGCAGGTGCAGACGGATAGAATCACCGGAAAAACCGGCTCTGCCGACGTGACGCTGGAAATCAGCCGCACCCGGGAGCCTTTCAGTCCCGGCAAGGCCAAGGATGACAGCGGAAACGATATCAGCCAGGTGGCTCTGAAAACCCCGGACGCGGAGGACAAGCTCATGCCCGTGTCCACCGCTGACTTAAGCCGCTTCTGGTCAAGTCCCACCTTTGACGGAGGCGGTCAGACCACGGGCTTTGTTCTGGATGAAACCGGGGAATATTATTATCACGACACCGTTTACCTCCGGGCTTCCGGCACCGGCACCGATGCGGCTGCCGGACTGGCACTGTACCTGAGCGGCGACGCCCAGAAAAATCCCATCGTCCGCTCGGAGGACGGAAAGCTTCTCACCGCCGCCCGGCTGGGTCTGGCCTTCGAGGGCCAAAGCCCCAGAATCATTCGCCTCAGCGATGTGGATGCCGGTTCCGGCGTGACCTACTTAAACGGCAAGCTCCTGGAGCGGGGTCAGGTGCTGGGCTATGCCGCAGGCGGGCCTGTGGCGGCGGCAGACCCCTCGGAATCCCTGGACAGTCTGCGCTTCGAAGCAGCTAACCCCGAGAAAACGCCGCTGCTGACCATGGAGCTGAACAAAATCTATCAGCTGGACATCTATTTTTACCTGGAAGGCTGCGACCCGGATTGCCTGAACGAAACCGTGGGCATGACGGATGCCTACCTGAGCCTGGCGTTCTTCGGAATGCTCCGGCAGTAAGGAGGCGCCATGAAGGAAAGAAACAATACCCGGCGGCTGCTGACCACCTCAATTCTTCTGGCTCTGCTGGCCTTTGTCAGCGTCACCGCGGCCACCGCCGCCTGGATGACCATCGCCGACCGGACGAGAGTGCGCAGTATGCGTATGGAGATCACTACCGGCGCCAACCTGCGCTTTGACCTGGATGCCCACGACAGCTTCGAGGACTATGTAAAGACCCTGTCCTTTGACGAAATCGCCGCCCGGATTGCCCGGGATCAGGGCTATGACCCCAAGACCCATCCCCTGACCCCGGTGACCACCCGGAACTTTGAAACCTTTGTGCTGGAAAGCGGCGCGGCGGCGAAAAAGGAATATTATCTGGAATTTACCCTGCACTTTATGGCCACCGAGGACATGATCGTCCACCTGACCAGTGCCAGCAGCTCCGGCGGCTCCGACGGCACCCGGGTGGAATCCCAGCGGCAGGGCGTTCCCGACGCCATGCGCATCAGCTTCACCGAGGCGGATATCAGCGTCTATGACCCTGGACTGGGAGACACCTCCACCCCGATAGACGGCGGCAAGCAGTTCGGCCTGCCATCAGGCGGCACCGTGACCTACAACGACGGAAACGCCCTGTTCTCTCTGAAGGCAAACGAAGACAAGCCGGTGGTGGTGCGCGTCTGGCTGGAGGGCACGGACCCGGCCTGCAACGACTCCATCCGGAATGCGGATTTCAAGATCTGGCTCCGATTCATCGGCACCGATGAAAACGGCAACCCTTTAATCGATCAACGCAACGAAAAACATAGAACCGGCAACTGAAGCTTGGCGGAAAAGGAAGGTAGTAACTATGAACGCAGTGAAACGAGGAACGGAAATCTTTATCAGCGTGGTGCTGTGGGCGGTGATCCTGCTGGCGGCTCTGTTCGCTTTCACCACCCTGGCTACCAAGGATACCAATCAGGTGGCTTCCCTGGCGGGCTATACCCCACTGACGGTGGCATCCGACTCCATGTCCCCCACCTTCCGGGCGGGAGATCTGATCATCATCCGCAAGTGCGACCCGGAGACGCTGAAAGAGGGAGATATTGTTACCTTCCACACCATCATCAACAATGAGTTCGCCCTGAACACCCACCGGATTACGGAAATCCAGGATTTGGGCGGCGCCCGGAACTATGTGACCAAGGGCGACAACAACGAGCTTGCCGATATCCACATGATCGCCGACGGGGACATCGTGGGCAAATATGTGGGGCATCTGGCGGGCTTCGGCAAGGTGATGAGCTTCCTGTCCAGCAGTCTGGGCTTCCTGCTCGTCATCGTGCTGCCCCTGCTGATTTTCTTCATCTACCAGGTGTATCACCTGATCACCGTGTCCATTGATCTTAAGAGGGCCATCGCCGTGGAGACTGCCCGGGAGCAGGCCCAGGCCGCGGCTCAGGCTGCACCGAAGCCCGAGGAGAAAACCGACACCGATGCCATTCTGGCGGAGGCCGCCCAGGCGAAGGCCGAGGCGGAGAAGGCCAGAGCGGAGGCCCAGGCCGCGCTGGCGGAAGCAAAGCGTTTGAAGGAAGAGGCCGCCAAGGCCGTACAGGCGGCGGGGGAGCATAATGAGTGATTTTCTGAAATTTGCCTTTGAGGTCATCTCTCAGGTGGTTTACAACATTGCCCAGCTGATTGCGGCGGCCCTGCGGCTGTTTATCACCGGCTGGGGTCAGTATTTTGCCATTTTCTTTACCTATTTCGGCACGCTGAGCCTTCCGGCAAAGCTGCTGGCCATTATCCTGATGCTGATTCTCGTCGCCGTGCCCATTTTGGCGATTGTGCTGCTGGTGCGGGCGGTGCGCCTGCGCCGGAAGCTGAAGGGCGACAAGGAGGACAACGCCGAGCTCTATCGGGAGATCGGCAAGCTGAACCGGCAGGTGCTGAACCTGATGGACGAGAAGAACAAGATTCTGGCGCTGAAGGTCAGCAGCATCGGCGGCACCGAGCGGGTGCCCTACGCCGGTGCTTCTGCCCTGCTGGACGACGCCATCCCCACGCTGGGCAACGTGACGGGCCATGCCGCCCCGGCGGTGGCCGGTGCCGGCGGCGAGATCGCCAACGCCCAGATTACCATCCAGAACGGCAATCTGCACGGTGATGCCAAGGAGGGCGAGGTAGTCGCCCCCGAATCCAGCCGGTTCCCCAAGCTGACCCTGGTGGACGAAAAATATGCCGATTATGTCCGGCCTGTCTTTGACGATCAGATTACCCTGGAGGAGCTGGTGGAGGACTACCGGCTCTTCGCCTGCAGCCAGATGCACCTGTATTACTCCCCGGAGATCATCCGCCGTTTTGTGGCGGGCATGGCTTCCTCCAAGCTGCTGATTCTGGAAGGTATTTCCGGTACCGGTAAAACCAGCCTTCCCCACTCCTTCAGCCGCTTCCTGGAAAATCCTGCCACCATGGTTTCCGTCCAGCCCTCCTACCGGGATCGGACGGAGCTGCTGGGCTACTTCAACGAATTCTCCAAGCGGTTCAACGAGACCGAGTTCCTCCGGGCCCTGTACGAGGCGGGCTACCGGGAAGAGCCCAGCATGGTGATTCTGGACGAAATGAACCTGGCGAGAATCGAGTATTATTTCGCCGAAATGCTCTCCGTGCTGGAAATGCCCAGCCATGACGAATGGGTGCTTGACCTGGTGCCCACCGCCTGGGACAAGGATCCCAAGCACCTGTTTGACGGCAAGATTCAGGTGCCGGATTCCATCTGGTTCATCGGCACCGCCAACAACGACGACTCCACCTTTACCATCACCGATAAGGTCTACGACCGTGCCATGCCCATTGAGCTCAACGACCGGGCGGCGGCCTTCACCTGCGATCCCCAGCCGCCCTGCCATATTACGAGCGCCCACCTGATGACCATGTTCGCCAAGGCCAAGCAGGAGCATCCCATCAGTGAGGCTTCCATTGCCAAGCTCGATAAGCTGGACGGCTACTTGCAGACCCGGTTCAAGCTGGCCTTCGGCAACCGTATCATCAAGCAGATGTACGACTTCGTGCCGGTGTATGTGGCCTGCGGCGGCAGCGAGCTGGACGGCATGGACTACATCGTGGCCCGGAAGGTGCTCAAGAAGCTGGAAAGCCTGAACGTTACCTTCGTCCGGGACGAGATCAAGGGTCTGATCGAGTACATTGAGAAGGTCTTCGGCAAGTCCAACATGGCCGACAGCAAGGCATATCTTACCAGAATTCAGAATCTTTATTAAAATCCTATCAAGCATTCAACATCACACACAGGGGGTGCGGCTATGGCCGGAACCATCAACGATCTCTACTTAAAATATGTGAATAAGGTTGGAAAAACCCTGGAAAACGACCGGTATTTCCAATACCTTTTCGAAATGGTTCAGGCGGGCAGCACCACCTTGCGGCAGAATCACACCGTCCTGCACAAGCAGGTGGACGAGCGGTGGCTGGGGGTCATCGAGGACAGCCTGGATGCCCTGAACCGGATCACCGAGCATCCCCGGCGGTTTGTCACCAGCAACGAAGAGGTGGTGCCCGTGGCTCTGGCCCGGAAGATCACCGCCGACAGCGTCCGCCATCTGAGCATGAACACCCAGTTCATCGCCAGCAGCAAGGACGGGGAAATTCAGCCCACCAAAATACTGAACGTGACCGTGGAGGAAACCTACGACCTGTACGAAAACCGGTTTATCTATCACCTGATCCAGCGGCTGGTCACCTTTATCGATAAGCGTACGGACGTGATCTTCTGGTCCACCGGCGACGAGACCTGCAACACCCTGCAAATGCACAGCAAGGTGGACGACGCCTACGAGCAGATCGAGTACAAGCTGGAAATGAAGGTCAAAAATACCCAGAGCTTCGCGGAAAACGACAGCGACAACATGTCCGTCTTTATGCGCATCGACCGGGTGCGGCGAATGGTCATGGCTCTGCGCACCAGCGCCTTCTGCGATCTTATGAAAGGCTGCGCCAGAGTGCGAAGCCCCATCCAGCGAACCAACACCATTATGAAGGATCCGGATTACCGGGTGTGCTATCGGCTCTGGCAGTTTCTGGAGAGCTACGACGAGGTGGGCTACTCCATTGAGGAGCGGGACACCCCTCTGGAATTCGACGAGGAATACCAGATTCAGCTGTTTTCCAACCTGATTACCAACTACACGGTGTTCAAGAGCCTTCTGGAGGCCGACCCCCGGAAGCTCAGCGAAATTCCCCCCAAGCGGAAAAAAATCACAAAACCCAAGTTCATCAAGAAAATCCAGGAGGAAATTGTCACCGATTACAATATCCCCGACGTGGAAGTGCGGAAGGTCATCGTTGAGGAGGTGACCCAGGCTCAGCTGGACGCGGAGGCCAAGCTGGCCGAGGAAACCGCCCGCCGGGAGGCGCTGGAAGCCCAGCTTGCCGACAGCGAAAAGGCCTTCCAGGAGTACCGCTGGCAGGCGGAATTCCAGCGGGGGGAGGCCGAGCGTCAGGCGGAGGATCGGCTGGAATTTACCAAGCAGAAGGCGGAAAAGGAAAAGCAGGAGCTGCAAGCGGCTCTGGACAAGGAAAAGCAGACCGCCGCCGAAGCTCTGACCAAGGAGCAGGAAAAGACTGCCCGGAAGGAAGCCCAGTGGAACGCCGCCATGGAAAAGGCCGCCCAGACCGCCGCCGATGCCCTGAATCAGGAACAGGCAAAGGCCGCACAGCGGGAAGCCGAGCTGAACGCCGCCATGGAAGCCCAAAGCCAGGCGGCGGCGAAGACCCTGGCGGAGGCCAAGGAAGAAACGGCCCGTCAGGCGGATGCCCATCAGGCGGCTATGGAAGCGGAAAAGAAGGCCGCCCAGGATGCCCAGGCCGCACTGCAAGCCCAGGCGCTCGCTCAGGAGAAGACGCTGAAAGAAGAAGTCAAGGCCGCTCAGGACGATGCCTTCCAGGCTCGCTACAAGCGGCGGGAGATTACCGCCGCCCTGAAGCGGGCTGAGGCGGCGCTCAAGACTGTCCAGGAGCAGTTGGAGCAGACCAAACTTGCCGAGCAGGCGGCGCTGGCACGGGAGCAGGAAGCCCTCGACCGGGAACAGAAGGCACTGGAACAGGCTCGTCAGGCAGAAATTGCCCGGGAGGAAGCCCAGGCCAGGCTGGAGGAAAACACCCTTGCCCGGCGATTGGTGGAGGCCTTTACCAACCGGCGCAATTCCAAACGGGATGCCGCGGAAGGGGAAAAATCCCGGGAAGAGGAAGAAATCAAGTAACTGACCATGAAAAAAAGCTGGTTTTTGAAAATTTTCAACGGAGCCGCCATCGCGCTGATTCTGGCGTCGGTGTTTGTGCTTCTCAGTGTGGTGCTCACCCCGGCGGGGCAGGTGCCCCAGGTAATGGGCTTCAGCGTGTTCCGGGTGCTCACCGGCAGCATGGAGCCGGAGATTCCGGAAGGCTCCCTGCTTCTGGTGAAAAAAACCGACACGGATCGGATTCAGATTGGGGACGTGATCTCCTTTTTCTCTCCTGACCCCACTTTGGAGGGGGCGGTGAACACCCACCGGGTGGTAGACATTCAGACCGAAAACGGCGAGAAAATTTTCTGCACCAAGGGCGACGCCAACGTGCTGGAGGATACCTATCCCGTCCGGGCGGACATGGTGGTAGGCAAGGCGGTGCATGTGTCCACCGGCTGGGGCAAGGCGGTAGCCGTGCTGTCCAACCCCCTGGTGTTTGGCAGCGTGATTTTGCTGCCCCTGCTGGGAATTCTGCTCTGGAACCTGTGGCACGCGGTGAAAATCGCCAAAGATCTGGCCCGGCAGGAGGAAGAGGCCGCCATCCGGCAGGCTTTGGAGGAAATCCAGGCTGAGCAGCATTCCGAAGAAACGTAACCGAAAGGGGGAAGCCGGAATGGCAGAAAAAAATAACCGCTTTTCCGGCATGACCCGGGCGGAACTGGAAAAGGAAGCCAGAAAGCAGATCGTCCACAGCGGACTGCTTGCCCTGGCGGCGCTGATCGTCATTGCCGTGGCCTGCTATGCCTGGTTTTGCAGCGCGGGGTCGGTAACGGCTCAGGGCATGGCGGTTCGGCTGAGCGGCTATGGCTTTGATCTGGCCAGCGCCGGAGACCTGCCCAATCTGGAGGTGACCATGCCGGAGGATTATACCGATCCCACCGGCGAGGCCTATGGCTCCCAGGATACCCCCAAGGTCAAATGGAAGTGGACCGCCGGTCGGCACCAGGTAATTCAGTGGCAGATGACGGACGAAAGCAATTTTGACAACATGTCCGGCACCGCCGAATCCGAGGGCCTGCGGCCCGGGGCTTCCGGGAAGCTCCAATTCTATGTGATTCCCCGGGAGCCGGGCTCCCTGAAAATCGCCTTCACCCTGGAGGTCAATCCCTACGACTATGACGAGAAGCACAACAGAATGGTAAAGATGGACATGGGGGACGACAAAGCCCGGAAGGCCGGGGATCTGCTCCACGGCCACCTGCTCTTCGCCTTCTCTTATAATGACACCGAGACCCTGGTAAATCTGATTCAGGCGGAGCCCTGCACCCTGAATTTCGGCGAGATCGGAGCCGAACAGGTGGATGTGCCCATTCCGGTCACCGTGAACTGGTTCTGGCCTCTGACCTGGGAGAAAGCCGCCGAGAATGCGTCGATTCGGGCTCTGGCTCAGGCCAATCCGGGCTGCTTCTTCGAGACGGTGCCTGAGGCCGGACTGAACGCGGATTTACAGACCCTGAACGAGCAGTACAACAGCGCGGATGAATACATCGGCAAATATGTATTTGCGGTATCCCTGAAAATGATTGGAAAACGAGCCTAAGGAGGTGTGCGCATGAATCACAGAGAGGGCGAGGAAAAGAGCGTCCGCTGGCAGAAGCGGCAGCTGGTGCTGGCACTGGCGATGGCGGCCGTCGTGGCTGTGATCATGGGCACCCTGGCCTGGCTGAATTATGAGCGGGGCCTGATCACCATGGCCAGAATGCAGATGCCCATCCTCTATCTGCGGGATGAGGCGGGCAGCGACATTTCCCGGATCGATCTAGGAAGCCTGGATATCGGCTCCACCACCCCCACTTTGCGGGTGTTCGGCGTGTACGCCACCGCCGACACGCAGTATATGCTCCAGCTTTCTCACACCACCAATCTGCCCCTGAGCTACAAGATCTACCATGCCAGTCAGAGCGTTCTGGACGGCCTGACCGGAAAGGTGGACAAATTCTACTATGACGACAAAAACCCCATTACGGGCAGACAGCTGACAGACACCCACGCCATTACCTTCGGCAGCTATGATCAGGTGCAGTACAACGCCGAGCCGGTTTACTGGCAGGCGGACGATGCCCGGGAAATCAAGCGGGGCGAGACCCAGTACTATGTGCTGGAAGTCAACTGGGAGCAGTCTGCCCTGTCGGACGCGGTGAAGCGGAGCCTCTATAAGGAGACGGAAATGATCTACGTTACGGTCGCGACGATTCTGGAGGCCGGCACCGAAACCACGGGAGGCGGCGCGTAAATGAAGGGGAAGAAGAAATATCTCTGGGCACTGTGGCTGGTAATTTTATGTGCCCTGCTGATGATTACGGGAACCTACGCCGCCTATATCAGCATCCGCAACGCCAAAAGCGTCACCGTGGCGAAGACCGCTACCTCGGAAATCCGCTTTTCCTCCAACTATCTGTATCTGCGGGAAAGCAGTGACAGCCTGATGCCCCTGAAAATGATTTCCGTCAGCAGCCAGGGCGACGTGTCCGCCGCCGTGACTGTGTGCAACTACCCCCAGAGCGACCTGAAAAAGGTTCACGAAGAGGACATTACCTATACCCTCTATGCCCAGCTGCGGGATACTGCCGGAGAAGTGCTCACCGGCGATGCTCTGACCCAGGCGGTGGCGGCGCTGAAGATCAACGGCCAGGCCTTTGGCGCGGACGGCAGTCTGTCCCTGACCGGACAGGCCCTGACCGGCGGCAAAGCCTCCCAGAACGTCTACGCTGTGACCTGCGCCAAGGAAAATATTACCCTGCTGAGCACCCTGACCGTGGAGATGCGGGCGGAGCCGGACAGTTGCCCGAACTGCGCCATAGGCAGCCATTTGCTGAAGGCCAGACTGTGGCTTTCCGCCTCCGGAAATGAGGACGGAAGCTGGAGCGGTCAGTTCCAGGACGACCGGAAGGGCAATCCCGACCCCAAGAAGCTGGACGGCTTTAACTATGAGATTTACGGCACTGCCCAGGCCACCATGGTTCTGTCCTGGAATCCGGAGAAGGTAGCTTTAAGCGCCTGGTCCCGGGATGAACTGCCGGTGGCAAGTGCCACCGATTCCAGCCTGACCCTGAATCTGGGCGGCGACGGAAAACCCACCAGCTACCGGCTCCAATTTTACCGTGTGAACGGAATCCCGGAGGACGAAACCTGGGAGGACGTTCTGAAATACGTCACTTTCCGGCCTGCCTGAGGCAGCGCTGTTCCAAAACGCATTTTCCAGAAAGGAACGCAAGACAATGGACAGAAGAATCAGACTGACTGCGCTGATGCTGGCGGCAAGTCTGCTTTTGAATATGGTTGTGCTGCCGGTTCACGGGCAGGAGGATACTGCGCCTTCTACCGCCCAGATGAGCCAGGAAAATGAGCCTGCGGAAGAACCGACGGAAGAGCCCACCGAAACGGTTCCGGCTCCTCCCCAGACCACGGCGCCTTCGACTACTGAGCAGACGCAGGCGCCGACGGTTCCGGAAGAAACCACCCAGGCGGCAGAGACGACCGAGCCCACAGTCCAGACAGAGCCTACCCAGGCCACCCAGGAGACCACCGAGCCTGCGGAAACGGAGCCTGGCCTGTCGCTGCTTGCGGAGCCGGAGATTCCTGTAAAAAACGGCAACACCTACCGAATCGAATCCCTTGCCCAGCTGGTGGGCCTTTCTACTCTGCCCGCTTCCGACTACGCAAACAGCGACATTGAGATTGTTTTCAAATCCGGCGACGTGTCCTCCGTTGCCGACCAGTTCAAGGGTTTGGGCAGCAGCAGTGCCCCCTTTGCCGGGAATCTGATTTTTAACGGCGACGCGGAAGCCAACCTTACCCTGTCCCGGCCTCTTTTCAACTATCTTTCCTCCCAGGCCACCTGCACGGTGAATAACTCCGCAAACGGTGGCTATTTGCAGCTGACCGACAACAATGCGGCGGGTGCTCTCCTTGCCAAAGTGTTGACGGGCGGGGGAACGGGCTCGGCGTGGAAGGTTGCCGTCTACAATTCCCGGGCAGAGGATGTTCAGCCTTACAGCGTTCCCATTATCGGCACCATGGAAGCCGGAAGTGTCATGACGCTGTCCGTGAAGGACGGCTACTGGTATCCGGTGAAGGCCGAAAACGCAGGCCTGCTTTGTGGCAGCATGGGGGAAAACGCACAGCTGACTTTAGAGCACTACGAGCAAATCACGGCAAAACAGACGGAGTATTTTATTAAGGCTACCTCCGGCGCGGCCGGAGGCCTGGTGGGCAAAATGGGCAATGGTGCGGCTCTGACCGTGCAGACCGACCTGATATTCCCGGAGAAAACCATCCAGGCCGCCGGGGGAGCCGGTGACCTGGTGGGCGAAATGGGCGAGAATGCCACCCTGACGGTTTCCGGCAGCCTGACCTGCGCCGGAAAAATCGATGCCGGCGGCACCGGCGGCAGTCTGGTAGGCCAGATGGGGAAAAACGCCCAGGTGACGGTGACGGGCGACCTGACTCTGAATGTCACCGAGATAACAGCCGGCGGCAGAGCGGGCGGCCTGGTGGGTCAGATGGCGGAGGGCTCTGCCCTTTCCCTGACCGGTTCCGAAGAGCTCACCGTCCAAACAAATCTGAGCGGCAGCAATGCGGGCGGCCTGGTGGGCGAAATGAAGGACGGAGCCCGGCTTTCCGGCCTGTCCGGAACCGCCAAGGTCACCGTTACCGGCACCGTTAAGGCCACCCAGAATGCGGGCGGCCTGATCGGCCTCGGGGAAAATCTGGTTCTGGACGGCGGTATGCCGGAGGTGACTGCCGCGAGAATTACCGGCAGTTCCACGGCGGGCGGCCTCATCGGAAGCTATACCTATTCCAAAACCGGAAACTACTATGACGGCAACGGCTACCCTGCCGTCACCGTCAATCTGTCCGACAGCGGCGGAAACGTAGGCGGCCTGTACGGCTATGTGAATGTGAGAAACACCGCAAGGGATTTCTACCTGAAGGGGGAGAAGGCCGTCACAGTCACCGCCGCTAAGGGCAATAGCCTGGGCGGTCTGATGGGAAGATACGAGGCAAATTCCCTGACTGCTCAATCCCTCTATGTAAACGCCGGAACGGTTTCCCTCTCCGGAAACGGCGGCGACAGCTACGGCGGCATCATCGGCAGCGTGTATGGAAATAACGGTGTCTATATTGAAGTTCAGAAGGCCGCGCCCATCTGCACCGCAAACAACAACGCGGCGAACCATGTAGGCGGCCTCATCGGCAAGCTGGATGGCGGCGGTCATATGCTGCGGCTGTCAGGCGTGACGGCCTCCGGCCTTCCCGGAAACAGTGCCAGCGGCGGCCTGGTGGGCTATATGCAAAAGGGCGTGCTGTACCTGGGCAAGGACATCACCATCCATCAGCCCGGCTCCGGCGGCAAAAACGGCTGGGTGCTGGGCGACCGGGACAACACCCTGGTATACACCGATCAGAGCTGGAAACCCAAGAAGGGAACCACCAACGACATCGGCGGCTGGGGTCAGGTGGTTCGCTCCGACAATCTGCCCGGCGTTCTGACTTATGACGCCACCGAACGGGCGGTGACCGTGGCGGCTCCCAGCGGCGCTGAGGGCACCTACACGGTGGGCAACGCCGCCGAATTTGCGGAGCTGGCTCTGCGCTATCAGCTGGATGAAACCAACTCCCTGAAATTTGCGAACGGAGACGCCAACCTGAATGCCGCCCAGACCATCGACCTGACGGCCAACGTAAACTATCTGGAGAACATCGGCATTACCGGCTTCCAGCGGGATGTGAGCAATACGGCAGCGGTGAACGTCACGCTGAACGGCAACGGTCACACCGTCACCCTGCCGGATATCCCTGTCTACACCGGCGGCAATAATCACGACCGCCAGGGTCTCTTTACCAAAACCACGAATCTCACCGCCTCCAATGTCACGGTGAACGGCAAAATCACTGCCCATGCAGGTTCTGCTCTGTATATCGGCCCACTGTGCGCTGAGGCAACGGGCAGGGCCACGCTGGAAAAGGTCACCGGAAATACGGAAACGCTGGTAGATGCGGAACCCAATAATACCTATGGTATTTGGGATGGTCGGATTGCCGGCATTCTCGCCACGACCCCGAACGCCTCTTTCACAGATTGCGAATGGACAGGCTCCATTGTGGAATCCACAAAGTCCGACTGTGCGCTTGGCGGTTTTTATGCCAGAAATAACGAAAGACAAGACACCACAATTTTCGTGAAAAACGGCAGGATTTCCGGTAAAATTCAGAAAACTGAGTCGAAAGACAATGCCATAGTGGGCGGCCTGGCTGCGTCTCTGCGAGACAACGGCACCCATAAGCTGACCATCGACGGCCTGACGATGGATGGATTGACCATTACGACCAACGCTAACGTCGCCAGCGGCGGCTTGCTGGGCTACGAATGGCCCAACACCAGGGCTACCATCACCGGGGTTTCCGTGAAAAACAGCACTCTGAACGCCGGCTCCAACGCCCGGTTCGGCGGCCTGGTCTATACCGGCTCCGGCTATTGGCGGGTGGAGAAGGGCACGGCGGCTGCGGGCATTCACTTTGCCAGCGGCAATGCCTTCACCGGCAAATCCGAGCAGAGCGCACCCAGCGGCCTGATTGTAGCCAAGGGCGAAAAGAACGGCAACACAGCCCTGTACCTGGAAATCCGGGAGGACGCTTACAAGGCCGAGGGCACTACCGTGAATATCGGCGGCTCCCAGTATTTTGACGAAATCGTGGGCAGCAACCAGTCCGCAAACAACAACGGCATTGTGTCCATTGCCCTTCCCGGTCATGCCCTTATCGACAGAACCGGCTGCAATACCTATCAGTCTCAGCTGGGGGGAACCTGGGTCAACGGAAAGACCCGGTACTACTATAATCTGGATGCCTACCGGGACGCGCTGGGCTATGACGCCAAAACCGGCACCATCGGCGACAGCCCCAATCTGGGCACCGTGGACACCGCGCCTAAACTGATGCTTTGGAATGCCTACCACGACAGCGAAAACGGCCTGCGCAAGTATTTTTCCAAACAGACCGGGGGCTTTGTGATCTCCGGGGAGATCGACCTGGGCGGCTATTCCTTCTACCCCACCCCGTTTATCAACGATACCTCCATCCAAAACGCGTCCATTACCTTCGATTATGATACCATGAACGGCTTCGAGACGGGCGCAAGCAACAAGCCGCTGGGGCAATCCACCAGCCAGCACTATCAGATGCACACCGGTATTTTCAACGGCGGCAAGGCCACGGATAAAGACCAGAATCTGAACGTAAACGGTCTGAAACTGTCCGGCACAGTGGGACGCAGCGCCACCGGCACGGGAGCCCTGTGCTGCGGGCCCTTCACCGGCAGTTCCATCTATGCCCGGATGTATCTGACGATCCAGAATGTGGAATTGGCGGGTATTCGGGTCAGCTCCGGTTCGGCGGAAAAGCCCCTGCTGATTTACAGCCTGGGCAGCTACAGCACCCTGGACATGAACGGCGTGAAAACCTCCACCGGCTACGAGGATCTGAACACCGACGGCACCAAATATGCCGCCAGCAGTCTGATCGGCAGGGTGGGCGGCAATACCGGCAAGGAAATCCGGCTGACCTTCAGGAAAATGTGCCTGGATGGCCGCCCCGGACGGAACAACGCCCCGATGTATGGCACTACCGGCTGCATTTTCAGCCGGGCCCTGTTCCTGGAGTCCTTTGACTATGTGGAGGCTTCCAGCGGCGTCTATAACTTTACCGAGGCGGAGAAGGATGCCTGCACATTGGGGCGGGAGTTGTCCAACGCCACAGACGGCCCGGTCTCCGGCCGGAACAACGATGAGCAGCGTTGGTACTACGGCGGAAAGCTGGAAGGCAAGCTGGTCAGCGGCAGCGCCGACGGCTGGAACAGCTTCTATCAGAATTACACACGTTATGTCTACCAGTCGGAAAATCTGACCGCCTCCGGCAGCACCCAGCACGAGCTGGATGTGAACCTGAACACCACCGGACTGGAGATCGGCTGCGGAACCCGGACGGATCCTTATATCATCACCGAGTTCAGCCAGCTGAAGACCCTGAATCTGGTGCTCCGGGACGGCACCGCCGAGAACTGGCCGGTGTATCTGGACACCGAAGTGCTGGCAAACGTCCAAAATAAGCAGTCCTTCACGGATACGGACGAGCACACCCGGGACAATGTGAAGGGCGGACATGTAAGCTATACCTATTCGCCGGAGGACGGCCTTTGGGAAGCCGAGAACGGAACCACCGTGGAACCGGCGGTTATGCGGCTGTACCTGCAAAACGCCCATTACCAGCTGGACAAGGACATTACCGCCGACAACAGCTGGGACGGCCTGGGTCACGCGGACTCCACCGGCCAGACCGGCAGTCAGATCATCGCCTTCGGCGGCGAGATTGACGGCGCAGGTCACACCTTCACCATCCCGGGCAGCACAGCCAGCCAGTTTGGCGGCCTGGTCAAGTACAGCATGGGCAGCGTGGTTCGCAACATCACCGTCGAATACACCGGAAGTATTTCCCTGAGCTGCACCGCGCCGCCCAGCAGCGAAATCAGCCCTTCCTTCTTTGGCGGCGTAGTGGGCTATGCCTTTGGCGGCGACACCATTTTGGACGGCGTTTCGGTTACCATTGCGAACCAGCCGGAGACCAAGGACAAGTATTCCTATCTGGCAGCGGTGGGCGGCTATGTGGGACTTGTGGGCGGCGCTTTCAGCGGAGCCAGCCACAGCGGCAAGAACAAGTACGGCGGCGGCGTGGTGTTCCGGGGGACAATCGGCCCCGGCCTGACCGGCGGGAATGCCGGCGAAACCAGCGGCCAGTTCTACTACAATCCCTATGTGGGACGGGTGCTGGACGGCTATGTGCTGGGAGACGGCGTTTCCCTGGACAATACGAATAAGAATTACCAAATTCCCAATATTTCCTCCGCAGCTGCCGTGGATTCCCACCTGGCGATTTCTCGGTCGGGCAATAAGGTCACTGCCACGGTGAAGGATGCGGAAGGGTTGTGGCTGCTTTCCGCCATTGCCAACAGCGGCGCCGCGGCGATGGACGGCTACGAGGCCTACAATTTCAGCCGCCCCAGAATCGGAAGCTATGCCATGACTGACATTACCGCCGCCCGGAAGGACGACACCTGCCTTGGCGGGGTCCGCCTGACAGCGAAGACCGCGTCTCAGTGCTATCTGAGCAAATATGTGTCCGGGGATTTCAGCAGGCTGGCTACTACCTCGGGATTCCTGCTTACCATCCGGTTCACGGCGGACTGCGACATGACGGATTACGGCAACGGCTTCCGGGGAATCGGCGGCAGCTATGTGTGCATCAACGTCGGCACGCCGCAGGACTTTACCCGCCAGCTGCATATTCAGACTGTGGACGGAAAAATATCCGATGACAAGCGGGCGGTCATTACCCTGAACCAGCAGCGCAACGAGTATGTGGCGGAGAAGAACAATTGGACGGTCAGCGGCTCCGGCCTGTTCCTGGCGGTGCGCAATGCCACGGATTCCACCTTCTCCAACCTGATTCTCTCCGGAAACACCGGAATCACCTACTTTGACAAAGACGGCAACCCCTGCCAGGCAGGCAGTATCCTGGATAACAGCAACACCCTGTGGGCTCCGCAGAAACGGGCCAATATGGCGGCGGCGGGGATGCTCATCAGCAGCTTCTGCGCCCACCGAACCAACGCCGTTATCCTCAATAGGGTTACGCTGAAAAATGCCCGCGTCAACGCTGACTCCCTGGGCTGCACCACCGCGGGAGGCTTCATTGGCATGATCGGGTTTAATACCCAGTTCAAAAACGAAGCCAGGTTTATCGACTGCACCTATGAGAATCTGACCGTTCGGGCGCTGATTATGGCTGGCGGCTTCGCGGGCTACTCCGCGGCGACGAAGGTAACTGTCAGCAACACCCAGGATGTGGAGCTGACAGACGGCGATATCCGGGCGACAGCCCCCTTCTGCATGAACGTGGAGGACGGCCGTCAGGATGCGGGAGGACTCTTCGGCCATATCCATCGCTATGACGACAGCACCGGCACGTTGGAAATCAACCCGGAAGGCAACGCCGTTATGACCATCCGGAATCTGAAGGTAACGGGCACCGTCACCTGGACGGATAACACCACCGTAGGCGGTCTGGTGGGCTACGAGAGCGTTGCCAAGGGTCAGACCGTAACCGTCAAGGGCGTCCGCCTGGAAGGAAAGGTGGAGCTGATCGGCGGGGAAAACGCGAACGTGAGAACCAACGTAGGTGGCCTGTTCGGCTATCTCAGCGATGTCAATGCCAACCATTGGCAGGGAACCAGTAACGCGGCCTACCATCTTTCCGTTTCGGATGTGAAAATCGGCGGGGAACCGGGCTCCGCTGTCCGGATGGTAAATGGCAGACAGCTGGGCGGTCTGATCGGTCTGATGAAGAACCCGGGAGGACAGATGACCATCGATCGGGTCAGCGTCGGCTCCGAGAGCGGCACCGTTCAGATTCTCGCGGGCAGCAACGGCAGCTCCGACTGCATTACCGGCGGCCTTCTGGGCGTGGTCTGCCTGTACCCCAGCATGACCCTTAGCAATATCCGTCTGAATCATACGGCAATCATCGGAAAGAGAGCCTCCGGCGGCGCGGTGGGTCAGGTGGAAAACCAGAGCCGGAGTACGGACGCGGCTTATGTGCCGAAGATTCAGCTGGAAAATCTGTCCATTGAAAACTCCGACATTGCCGCCTGCAATTCCCGCAGCAGCGTAGGCGGCCTGTATGGCTACCTGAGCGGATGCACTGCCAACCTGACGGGCTACAACATTCTGCTGAAAGACAACCGGATCGGCTATCTGCTGAACGACCAGAAAAATAACTATCGGGGAAGCGTGCCCAGTGATTGGTCTGCGTCCCTTCCCATCGGCCTGGTCAATGGAAAGAGCGAAAACACCGGTATCTTCGGCGGACAGAGAAGCCCCTGGAGCGGCCACAGCTATACCCTGAAATTCACCGGCGTCAGCCTGGTGCAAGCGGAAAACACCGTGCCCACCCAGGACTTCGGAACGGCTCTGAGCGAGGGGGATTACCTGGTGCGCTCGGATTACACCGGCGTCCAGAAGGAAACCGCCCTGAGCGCATACCCCCATGTGACCACCAATCCCATTAGCCCACTGATGGCGCTTCTGGGTCAAAACGTTACCGGTGACGGTGCTTGCTTTGATGGCACGACCCCCATTGGGGAGAAGATCCGTTTTGACAGCGGCGGCACGGAGAACCGGAACCTGACCCACACGGCGGTGGAGGAAGCCCGGAAATACCTGACGGACACCGAAACCAATCGGCCTTCGGATATGGCCTATTTCGGCAGCTTCACCGGCGACGGCGACAACGGCGATTACTCCGGCGGCAATTTCCCGGTGTTCGTCATCAGCACCACCAGTACGGACGAGGCCAACCGGGCGCTCTACAGTGCCCTGTCCCTGCTTACCAACCGGGTGATGTACGGCAAGACCATCACCAATGATCTGGATCCGGCCCCTCCGGCGGACATGAAACTGTCCCTGACCAATTACGTCTACAGCGGCGGCCAGTGGCAGGTGTCCCAGGAGGACGGCAGCTTTACCCTGAATGAAACCACCAAGCGTATTCGGCTCAACGGCCAGTACGACAACCAGAGGGCTCGGTTCACCCTGCTGAGGGCGGATTTTGCCAACCCGGCGGACGCAAACGAGACGGTATACACTCTGTACCTGCCCATTCTGGTGAAAAAGGTCTTCAACTTCCGGTTCTGGGCTTCGGCGCTGACCGGCACCAGCTACATTCAGAGCAATTATGACGATCTGAACCGGCTGGCCATTGCCTCGGACAACGAGAAGGTCACGGCCCTTCTGGGCTTCGACTACACCCGCACCCGGGAGGAATGGCAGAAGGCGGTGAATGACGGCGAGAATCTGCTGTGGAACTTCCTGAAGCAGCTCCGGCTGAGCGTCAGACTGCCGGATGATACCCGGCTGGTGCTGGTGGACCGGAACAACCGGGATAAGGCCTGGTACGCAACCGCTTCCCAGGCCCTTCAGCAGGTGGACAGCTACTATGAGCTGAAATTCACCGGCTTCCAAGATCAGGCGGGAGCCAGCTGGGCTCCGGTGACGCTGAGCCAGCTTCTGCCCCTGACGGCCAGGGCACTGACGGAGGCCGAAAAGGCGGACGAAACCCTGACGGGCAAGTTCGTGATAGCGGCGGACAAAACCCAGGCAACGGTTCAGATTGGCGACACCTACTACCGGAAGGCCACCGACGAGGACAAGAATCAGACCCAGTACGCCATCACCGTTGGAGAACTGAACGGAGAACTGTCCGAGCGGTACTATCTGACCCTCCAGACTCCGGCGAACAGCCAGCAGCTGCTGAACATTCTGCTCACCTGTGGCGACCGGCTGACGAACCCTGTCGGCAACGGCCTGCCTACCAAGCGGCTTCCCGCCAGCGACCGGAACCCCAACAACGGCTTTGCCCGGAACGCTGATGAGAACCGGATTGTCATCGCTTCCTGCTTCAGCCAGGAGGTGAGCCTGACCACGGCGGAAAGCCAGCTGGAGATGATCTCCGACAGCAACACCCAGGTGAAGGCCGGCATGACCGCAACCATCCAGTTCAAGGACGCGGAAAGTGCCAAGCAGTTCCAGAACTACGCCGGTGACCAAAAGCTGTCCCAGTGCTTCAATCTGGTGTTCTACCGCTATGAGGACGGCACCAAAACCCAGGTCAACCTGACCCCGGGCACCCAGATCACGGCGGTGTATCGCTACGCCGAGAACACCTGGACGGAGCACTACATTGTGGACACGGCCACCCGTTCCTACCGGCTGACCTTCCCTAAGGAAATCCCGTGCAGCGACATTCAAGCGCACGCCGTGGAGCTTACCGCGGAGCTGACCCTGGACTTTGCCTCTTCCTATGTGGATCAGTTCCCCATCCGGCAGAGGGAGAATGAGGGCATTCTGATGGCGGTCACCTCGACGCTGTCCTACACGCCCCAGACCTTGACCAGCTCCACCCTCAGCACTCAGCCGCCCTCCGAGGACACCCGGTATCGGCACTTCTACCGGGGCGAGGTCAGCGTGGCCTCCCTGAACTACGATGCCGTGGGCGACACCGAGATGGACAGCATCAACCAACTGGGCATCAACGGCTTCGAGGGCAATTCGGCGGAGCTGCGGTCCGCGGCCAGCTACAATGTCAGCGCGGTGAGCCGGGCGGAAAATGCCAGGTATCTGCGCTGCACCCTGACCCTGTCTCCCAGGAACAACACCGACACTCAGCCCTTCGTCAGCTACGGGGCGGCAGTCCCCTGGGGCAAGTGCCTGACCGGGGAGAAGATGAAGCTGAGCCTGCGCTATACGGACTCCGAAACAGAGCAGGTCATCGAGGCGGACAATCCCACCAACACCGAGAATAACGTGAACGCCACCTATACGGCAACCTTCCGGCTGGACGAAGTTCTTGATAAGAACGTGCCCCTGGAGATTTCCGCGGATATGTTCCTGCTGGCGGGCGCGGCACTGGAAGCCAAGGGGATGATCTACGCCAACTACAAGATCCGCCTGGAGGCGGAGCTGCTGGACGAGAACCAGAACGCCATCAGCGGCAGCAACGCCAGCGACTATCTGGTCTATACCAACTCCCGGATCTACAAGAACATTATCCCCAGAACCTGAAAACACCGCCCTCCGGAAATCCGGAGGGCGGTGTGACTGTAAAAAATGCGGTACAATTTCCGATTCTTCTGAGAAACTCCGAATAACACGTTGTTATTGCGAATTAAGTGGTGTGGAAATTCTTTTTAAGTGTCAGAATGCTTCTGGCGAAGCGCAAAGCCCCCCTTGTGTAAAGGGGGGCAAAAGGCTCCCCTTGCTGACCAAGGGGAGCTGCCCCAGTGCGCACACTGGGGCTGAGGGGATCAGAACTCTCTTATTTTGACAATCCCTCAGTCAAAAATCAAAGATTTTTGCCAGCTCCCTTTGCACAAGGGAGCCTTGGGTGCTCCCGCACCAGTGCGTTTATCGGACTTTTTGACACGCTGATCGCCCTCCGGAAACCCGGAGGGCGATTCTTCGTTGGGTTATTTCATCCGCAGGATTCTGACGGAGTTCAGCAGGCACAGCATGGAAACGCCGGTATCGGCGAACACCGCGACCCACATATTGGCGTAGCCGCACAGACCCATGATCATGACAATCAGCTTGACGGCCAGGGCAAAGTACACGTTCTGCCAGGAGATTCGCCGGGTGGCTCTGGCAATTCGCAGAGCCTCGGGAATGGCGGACATTTCGGAGGTCATGAACACTACGTCGGCAGCTTCGATAGCCGCGTCCGCGCCGCTGCCCATAGCCGCGCCCACATCCGCACCGGCCAGCACCGGCGCGTCGTTGATGCCGTCGCCGACAAACATCACGCTGCCATGGGCTTCCCGGATGGCGTGAAGGGTTTCCAGCTTGTTTTCCGGCAGGAGCTTGGCGTGGACTTCGTCAATGCCCGTCTCCTTGGCAACAAATTCCGCGCTGTCCTGGGCATCACCGGTGAGCATGGCAGTGACAATGCCCTGCTTCCGGATTTTCCCGATGGCTTCCACCGCGTCGCCCTTCAGCGTGTCGGAAATGACGATGTTGCCGACGAATTTGCCGTTTCGGGCAATCAGCACCTGGGTGCCGAAGCCGGTTTCCTGCCAATCGGACAGGTCAACCCCATGGGCTTCCAGCAGCTTCCGGTTGCCGCAGAGGAGCCTACCCAGGGAGGTGTCCGCCGCAATTCCCTGCCCGGCAATTTCCTGAAGATTCGCGGGGTTTTCGATGGAAATGCCCTTTTCCTGGGCGGCGGTGACGATGCTCACGGCGATGGGGTGGGTGGAGAACAGCTCACAGCTGGCGGCCATGGCCAGAAGCTCGGCCTCGCTGACGCCTTCCCCGGCGGGAAGGGCGGACTGAACTACGAAGTTACCCTTGGTGATGGTGCCGGTTTTGTCCATGACCACGGCCTTGACGCCGCTCAGCGCTTCGATTGCGTTGCCGCCCTTGAAGAGGATGTTCTTCTTGGAGGCGGCGCCGATGCCGGAGAAGAAGGCCAGAGGCACGCTGAGAACCAACGCGCAGGGGCAGGAGATGACCAGGAAGGTCAGGGCGGTGAAGACGGAGGCGGTGCCGGTGGCACTGCGCAGGACGGTTTCCGCGCCGGTATAGGCCGGGTCAACGAAGAAGTGCCAGCCGGGAATCAGGAAGGGCAGCACCAGCGCCACCACCAGAGCGCCGATGACCACGGCGGGGGTGTACACCCGGGCAAACCGGGTGATGAACTTGTCGATATTGGGCTTGTTGGCGGCGGCGTTTTCCACGGAGTCCAGAATCCGGGTGACCATGGATTCCTCCAGCAGCTTTTCCGCCCGGATTTTCAGAGTGCCGGAGGTGTTGACACAGCCGGAGATCACGCTGTCGCCGACGGCGGCCTTTACGGGCACCGGCTCACCGGTGACGGGAGAGGTGTCGATCCGGCTTTCGCCCTCGATGATCACGCCGTCCAGAGGGATCCGGTCGCCGGGGCGCACCAGCAGAATGTCGCCTACGTTGGCTTCCTCCGCGTCAATGACCCGGATGTCCTCGCCAACCACCAAATTGACTACCTCAGGCCGCAGATCCACCGCGTCCATGATCTGCTTGCGGCTCTGGCTGACGGCACGATCCTCAAAATACTCGCCGATGCGATAGAAGAGCATAACGCCCACGGCCTCGGGAAAATCCCCGATGGCGAAAGCGCCCAGAGTGGCAATGGACATCAGGAAATTCTCGTCAAAGATCTGACCCTTTTTGATGTTCCGGAAGGAGGCCATCAGAACCTCGCCGCCCAGAATCAGGTAGGCCACAGCCAGCACGCCCAGAAGCACCGGGGTGGGAGCGCCTAAATGCTCCAGAATTTCGCCGGCCACGAACAAAACAGCGCCCACAATCAGACTCCGAAGCTCCTTCTTTTCCTCGGCCTCGTCATCCTTGGGAGCCGGGGCGGGGGCGGATTCCTTGGGCACTACGGTGACGCCGTCCTCCATGGCGTTGATGGTCTGCTGAATCTGAGGAATCAGAGCGTCCGGATCCTTGGCGGACAGGCGCATCTGCTTGGTGGCGAAGGTGATGGTCACCTCCTCCACCCCGGGCAGAGTCTGAAGCTTCTTTTCAATTTTCGCGGCGCAGTTGGCGCAGTCCAGCCCCTCCAGAATGTAGATCCTGGTGGGAGCCATGCCGGAGACCCGACGCTTTCTGGGCACCAGGGTCACGCCGTCCTCAATGGAATCCACCACCGCCTGCATTTTGGGCAGCAGCGCGTCCTGATTGTCGGCGGCGACCCGGAGCTGCTTGGTGGCGAAGGACACGGTGGCGAAGGCTACCTCAGGCATGGAACGGATTTTGGCCTCGATCTTGGTGGCGCAGTTGGCGCAGTCGATGCCTTCCAGGATGTAGACCCGCTTTTCCAAGTCCTCGTCGGGCATTTTGCAGGTGCATTTGGCCAGGCTTTCGCCGCAGATATCGCAATACTCCGCATGGTGATTGCACAGGGGACACTGACAGTCGGCGGGGTGCCCCGGGGTCTGGACGTGCTCTACCACAAAGTGGGTGTGGGAGCGGGTGGGCACATCCTCCTGGGCGGCTTCCTCGTGGTCATGGTCGTGACCACAGCAGCAGCCGTCATGGGGATGGTGCTCGTGATGATGACCGCAGCAGCAGTTATCGTCGTCATCGTGGTGATGATGGTGTTCATGCCCATGGTCGTGACCGCAGCAGCAATCATCGTCATCGTGGTGATGGTGGTGCTCCTGTTCCTGGTCGTGACCGCAGCAGCAGCCGCCGTCGTGGTGATGGTGTTCATGCCCATGGTCGTGTTCGTGCATAATCCAACACTCCTTTTCAGCCTAATCTTTTTATGATTAAGCAATTGCTTAATTGTTATGGTTGTAGTATAATGGGGAAAAGAGGAAAAGTCAATGCGAAAAGTGCATACCCTTCCAAACAGGCGAAAAGAATTTCCAAATCAGCGAAAAGGAGTCTTTGATATGAATCAGTCTGCCCTGCCCCACGCCCACGATATCCCCAGTCACATGGAAAACATCGGCGCCGCCCTGACCCGCACCGAGCGATTTGAAATTGCGGCGGATATTTTCAAGCAGCTCAGCGACACCACCCGGCTTCGGATTTTCTGGATGCTCTGCCATACGGAGCAGTGCGTCACGAACATTTCCGCCCTGATGGACATGTCCAGTCCGGCGGTTTCCCATCATCTGCGGGTGCTGCGAAGCTGCGGCCTGATCGTCAGCCGCCGGGAGGGCAAGGAGGTCTACTATCGGGCATCGGAGGAGGATGTGGCCCAGCTGCTCCACAAGACCATTGAGCAGGTGATGGATATCGCCTGCCCGGATTAAGGAGGCGTTTCCATGAAGCGAACCGACACCGTCCTCTATCCGGGCATTACCCTGTCCTGGCTCCAGGCCCAGGCAGAGGAAGCCCCGACTTTTGACCAGCCTGGGGAGGGAATCGTCCTGCATTACTGCCAGTCCGGCCGGATCGGCTGGAAGCTGCCCGCTTCCGTCTACCTGGGCCCCGGAGAATTTCTTCTGACCGATTCCCGGACCCTGGGGGAAGCGGAGATATCCCTTCCCAACGGAGATTACGGAGGGTGGATGCTCCGGCTGAATGGGGAAGCGCTGGCGCAGAATCCTCCGGAGCCTTTGGCGGGCGGCGGCATTACGGAAGAAAAGCTGCTGGAAAGCTACAGCCCCGGCGGAAGGCCTGTCCCCTTTTCCGCCGAGCCGGCCCTGCGGCAGGTTTTCGAGAGCCTGTCGGCCGGCCCGGAGGCTTACCGGCTGGTTTTTTGGAAAATCAAGGTGCTGGAGCTGCTGGTGCTTCTGGCCGCCGGGGAGGGCTGCCGGGAAAAACGGCTGACCGAGTACCCGGCAGAGCAGGTGGAAATTATCCGGCAGATTCACGACCGGCTCATCGGGAATCTGGAGCAGCGGTGCTCCATCGAGGAGCTGTCCCGGCAGTATCTGATGAACCCCACCACCTTAAAGCAGATGTTCAAGACCGTCTACGGCACCTCCATCGCCGCCCACATCCGGGAGCACCGGATGGAGGCCGCCGCCCGGCTGCTGGCTCAGACGGATATGTCCATTGCGGACGTTGCCCGGCAGGTGGGCTACGACAGCCAGAGCCGGTTTTCCGCCGCCTTTAAGGCGTATTACCGGATGCTTCCCAAGGAATACCGGCGCAAATGCGCCAGTCAGGAAATCTTCCCGGATGCCAGCACCCTGGATACATGAGGACGCCGCGCCGCCGCTTTTTGAGGGGCGGCTTCGTACCTGTCTCCGAATGTCCTTCCCTGCGCCGGTGGGGCAATGACACGGTGATCGTTACTTGCGCATTTTGTCCGGTTGGGCTCTCAGCGGAGAAGGCCGTCCAGCTGGCGGGAAATGGCCGCCTCCAGGGTCTGAGCCTCCTCCCGGGTGGAAGCGCAGACGCTGATGTAGGTTTTCAGCTTCGGCTCTGTGCCCGAGGGGCGGACAACCACCGAGCAGTTTCCTTCCAGCAGGTACTTGAGCACATCCGCCTTGGGCAGGCCGTCCAGCCCCGCGCTGTAATCCAGCACCTTTTGGACTTTCTTTCCGCCGAGAGCCGTACCCACGGTCACATCGGCGCGGAAGGAGGCCATCAATGCCTGCATTTTCCGGAAACCGGCGGAACCGTCAAATTCATAGCTGTGCAGAGTGTTCAGGCAGTAGCCGTACTTTTGGTACAGCTGACCCAGCTTTTCCCAGAGGGAGATTCCCCGGGCGGCATAATAGCCGAACATTTCGCAGATCAGGAAGGCTCCGTCCACACCGTCCTTGTCCCGGACGTAGCTGCCGGACAGATAGCCGTAGGATTCCTCAAAGCCGAAAATGTAGGAATCCGCCTTGCCCTGCTTTTCCAGCAGGCCGATCTGCTCGCCGATGTACTTAAAGCCCGTGAGAACGTTCACCGTCCGCACCCCGTAGTCCGCGGCGATCCGCTCGGCTAAGTCCATAGTGACGATGGTTTTGACCATCAGCGGCTCTTCCGGCATTTTCCCGTGCTTTTTCCGCTGAGAGCAGATGTAGTCCAGCAGCAGAAGACCCGTTTCGTTGCCGGACAGGAGGGTGAACGCCCCCTTGTCGTCCTTCACGGCAATGCCCACCCGGTCACAGTCCGGGTCAGTAGCCAGCAGCAGGTCGGCATTGCACCGGCGGGCATACTCCATCCCCAAGGCCATGGCCTCCCGGATTTCCGGGTTGGGGTAGGGGCAGGTGGGGAAATGGCCGTCGGGCAGCCGCTGCTCCTCCACCACCGTCACATTCCGGTAGCCGCACTCCGCCAGAATCCGGGTCACCGGCACATAGCCCGTGCCGTTCAGAGGGCTGTAGACAATGGCCGCATCCCGACCGGCTTCCTCGCCGAAGAGCACGGACTGCTTTTTCACCGCCTCCAGAAAGGCGGTGAGCACCTCGTCCGGGATGTACTGAATGGTGCCGTTTTCCAGGGAAGCGTAAAAATCCCCCCGGTTTACGTCGGCGAAAATGTCCAGCTTCTCGATTTCCCCCAGCACCTCAGAAGCGGCCTGGCTCGTGATCTGGCAGCCGTCGGCTCCGTAGACCTTGTAGCCGTTGTACTTGCTGGGATTGTGGGAAGCGGTTACCATAACACCCGCGTCGGCTCCCAGATACCGGGTGGCGAAGGACACGGTAGGCACCGGATTCAGCCGGGGCCACAGCCGGACACTCACCCCGGAAGCGGCGAACACCGCCGCCGCTGTCTTTGCGAACACATCGGATTTCAGCCGGGAATCATAGCCGATGACCACCGTAGGGGCGGCAGCGTGGGTTTTCAGGTAGTTTGCCAGACCCTGGGAGGCCTTGGCCACGGTGTACACATTCATCCGGTTTGTTCCGGCGCCCAGAACCCCCCGAAGGCCTCCGGTGCCGAAAGCCAAGTCCCGGTAAAAAGCATCCTCCACGGCCTTGTCGTCCATTTCCCCCAAGGCCTGTAAAAGTTCCGTATCCGTTACCTTTTCCAGCCAGCGGCTATATTCTTCCCTGTAATTCATTCTCTTTCCTCCTATTTGCCAAGCAGCCGCGCCGCCCGTAAAATGCCGTTGGCAGAGCTGTTGCAGCAGATTTCATTCGTCATCACCATATCCACGGCTTTTTTCAGCGGCACGGCCTCCGCGGTGAGAATCTCCGTGGCATCCAGGTGCTGCCCTGCCACCCGGCGGCAGTTCGTTGCCAGGAACAGGTGCATGTAGTTTGTCAGTTTCGCGGAGCTGTCGATGGTGGAGCCCAGGTATTGCCAGTGCTCGGACACATAGCCCGTTTCCTCCAGCAGCTCCCGTTTCGCCACCGCCAGAGCGTCCGTTTCGCCGGGCTCAAAGGCTCCGGCGGGGATCTCGATCAGCTCCCGGCCGTAGCAGTGCCGGTATTCCCGCTTGAGAAGCACATTGCCCTCTTCGTCCAGGGCAACAATGGCGGCGGCATCCCGGATGGTAACGGCGTAAAAGTCCTCCATCCGCTTTCCGTTGGGCAGGGAAACCGTGTCCTTTCGCACCTGTACCCAGGGAGTGTCCAAAACCTGCTCGCTTTTTTCCGTTTTCCAGGCTTCCATAGGCTAAAAATCCATATTGGCGTAGATTTTTTCCATCCGATCATTGGGGAACCGCTCGTCCAGCAGGGTCTCCACCGCACTGGAAGCCGGCTGGCCGTGAACCCGCTCCGCCCACCGGGCCACGGCGGCCAGAGACACCAGACTGTCAAAAATCAGAAACACCGTCACCGCCACGGTAAGTATCTTTCCCAGCTTGTTCGGCAGTTTCAGAATCAGCTGGGCCATTCTGGGGTACAGATCCTTGATCCACAGCACCCCCAGAATGCCCCAGAACACGGAGTACAGCAGGCACACCCGGCCGTTCAGGTTGAAGGGCATGTGGCTGTAGTCCCAGGAGCGGGAGCCGAAGAGTACCTCCTGGCCCCAGGAGCACAGGTACTCCACCACCGTGCCCACAAGCATACCGCCCAGGAAGGAAAGCCAGTTCCCCCGGTTCCGGAACCGGTACAGGCACACCGTCAGCGCCACCGCGCCCGCGCCGTAGAGCAGGTTAAAAGGGCCGTAGACCAGGCCGGAGCGGCTTTCGAGGTAGCCGTTGCGGATCAGACACCAGCCCAGCTCCACCACCACACCGGCGAAGCTGCCAAGGAAGCATACCAGCAGCAGCTTGTAAAGTCCCAGGCCTCTGGCAAAATGATCCCCTGCCATTTCCTCCAGGTCAATGGTTCCGTTGGCGGGAGCGGCGGAGATAAGACCCCGCTTTTTGCGCTGATTGCGCATGTCCCGGCACCGGGCAGCCAGCTCGTCCGCAACGCTCAGAAGCCTTGCCCCGGCCTTGCCGATGCGCACGCCCATGTCCATGAGCTCCCCTGCCAGCTTCTCCAGGCCGTCCAGGTCGTCGGTTTCGGGGATTTCCCGATAAATCTGCTGGACGTTTTCTTCCAGCCGCTGGGCCACGTCCCGGAATTCCTCCCCCAGCTGCTCCAGCTGAGAAAAGCTCCGCATGTCCTGAGACAGCTCTTTTTCTTCGGTTTTGTCTTCCATGTGATACCTCCAAGGGGTTTCGTGGTCTTCTCGTGATTTCCCCATTATACCCTTGTTTTCTTTGGGGTGCAACTGTTTTCGGCAATAAAAAAGGCTGTCATTGCCGGATAAGCGCAATGACAGCCGATGTTTATTTTTCTTCCGGGTTGACCCGGGCGTAATTCCGGGCTTTCCAGTGTTCCTCGAACTGATCCAGGGGCATGGGCTTTGCGAAGTAATAGCCCTGGACGTAATCGCAGCCCGCGGCCTTCAGCCGCTCCACCTGCTGCTGGGTTTCCGCGCCCTCGGCCACGATTCCCAGACCCAGCCGATGACCCATGGTCACAATGTCCCGAAGAATGCTTCTGTCCTCGGGTTTGCCGGTTTCGTTCCGGACGAACTGCATGTCCAGCTTCAGAATGTCCAGCCGCAGCTGTCCCAGCATATTCAGGGAAGAGTAGCCGCTGCCGAAGTCGTCCATTTCAATGGGGAAGCCCAGCTGGCGCAGCTCCTTCAGCGTCTCCACGATTCGGCTGGCATTGTCCACATAGGCGCTTTCCGTAATTTCCAGGTGGAGATATTTTGGCTCCACGCCGTACTTTTCGGTCAGTCCCGTCAGGGTCTTCACCAGATCCTGCTGAAAAATGTCCGCCCGGGAGATATTCACGGAAATGGGAACCATGGGATGCCCCTCCCCCTTCCACTGCCCCAGCAGACAGCAGACCTTGTCCCACATATACCGGTCAAGTCTGGGAATGAAGCCGTTCTTTTCAAACAGAGGGATGAACTCGCCCGGGGACATGAAGCCCCACTGGGGATGAATCCAGCGCACCAGGGCCTCGGCCCCGGCGATGCAGCCCTGCTTCAGGCTGTACTTGGGCTGAAGATACACCACAAATTCCTCATTTGCCAGAGCCGGCTCCATGGCATCGCTGATGGCCTGCTCCCGCAGAAGCTTCGCCCGCAGGGCATCGTCGTAAACCGCCAGAAACTGATTGTATTTTCCCTTGATGGTCTGCGCCGCCAGAAGCACCCGGTCGCACATCTGCTCCACCTGGACGGTGCGGTCGGTGATCTCGTAAACGCCCCAGCGGAGCACCACCTTGTGGTTCAGCACCTCCGGCTCCAGATTTATCCCCTCGCCGGTGAGCCACCGGGGGTCGGCCTCCTGGAGGAACAGGAACCGATCCGCGCCGAACCGCCCGCAGAAGTTCTCTTTTCCCATGGATTTCCGGAGAGTATCGGCAATCGCCCGGAGCAGCCGGTCGCCCTCCCGGACACCGAAGGTGTCGTTGAAGAGCTTGAAGTTCTCCACGTTCACGCAAACGATACAGTAGGACTTATCCGGATTGGCATCCAGGCACTCCCGGAGCTTGCGGCAGAAGAATTCCTTGGTATAGACCCCGGTAAGCTGGTCATACCGCAAAAGATTCACAATGGCCGCGTTTTCCCGAAGATTGATGAGGCTGGCCACCCGGTGCAGAATCACCTGAGGCCGGTAGGGCTTGGGTACGAAGTCCGTTGCGCCGTGGGAAAGGGCCGCCACCTCGTCCTCCTCGCTGCTGGACTGGGTGGTGACGATCACGGGGATCAGCGACAGCACCGGATCCTCCCGGAGGATGTCCAGCAGGGTATAGCCGTCCATTTTCGGCATCACTACGTCCAGCAGGATCAGGGAGATTTCCTCTCCCTTCCGCCGGAGCAGGTCAAGCGCAGCCTGACCGTTCTCTGCCTGCAAGACCTGATAACTTTCCTTCAGAATCGCGCAGAGAATCTCCCGGTTCAGTTCGTTGTCCTCAACGACCAGAATTTGTTTACGCCCCATTCCCTCATCTCCCGTTCCGCTGCGCCGGCATGGCGGCAGCCTTCGACTTTTCCTCGCATTTTTCTACAAAACGATATTTTATCATACCATTGTGCGTCCGACAAATCAAGCACAAATTTCCGGCGGCTTTGCAGGTTTCCGGAAAATCCGTATCCTTTTCCTCCCGTTCGTTACAGGTTTTGCTTCCGATTGCGTTTTGGAAAAGAGACGGCGTTCTTTCTGTAATAAACTTTTTTCTCTCCGGGGAGGCCGGCCTTTTCCCGGCTCCGATGCCGAGGATTCCCGCCTGTCCGATCACGGCATAGCCGGAAGATATGGCATCGATACTTTTCGGCTATGCTGCCCGGCCATTTTGCAGGATTACTGCCGTATTCTTGCAATCCATTGTGCTGATTGCCTAAAAATGGTCAAGATTTTTTCATATTGGCGTAAGAACTCACAATTGCATTTCCAGAATTCATCCGCTATAATTGCTTCCATAAAGACAGATGTCCGCTTGGTGCGGATATCCGTTCAGATGGGAGGAAAAGAATATGAAAAAAATCCTAGCAGTCCTTTTGACCGTATGTATGCTTCTGTCCCTGACCGCCTGCGGCGGCTCCGGCAGCGGTTCCGCCTCCGGCGAGAAGGTCATCAAGATCGGCGTCTTTGAGCCCTCCTCCGGCGACTCCGCCTCCGGCGGCAAGAAGGAGATCCTGGGTATGCAGTACGCCAACAGCCAGACCCCCGAGGTCACTCTGGGCGGCGAGACTTACAAGGTCGAGCTGGTCTACGGCGACAACGGCTCCTCTACCGACAAGGCTCCCTCCGCTGCCTCTTCTCTGGTCAGCGCGGGTGTCAGCGTGGTGCTTGGCTCCTACGGTTCCGGCGTTTCCATCGCCGGCGGCCCCAAGTTCCAGGAGGCCGGCATCCCCGCCATCGGCGTGACCTGCACCAACCCCAACGTCACCGCCGGCAACGACTACTACTTCCGTATCTGCTTCCTGGATAACTTCCAGGCCGACGTGCTGGCCAATTTCGCCATGGATAAGTTCAGCGCCAAGACCGCCTACTGCCTGGGCGAAACCGGCAACGAGTACGATCAGGGCCTGATCGCCTTCTTCAAGCAGGTCTTTGAGGGCGCCGGCGGCAAGGTCATCACCGACTCCTTCCCCACCGGCAACTCCGACTTCGGCTCCTACCTGAACAAGGCCAAGAGCGAAGGCGCTGACGTGATCTTCACCCCCGTGTCCATTGCCTACGCCGTGCAGATCATCAAGCAGGCCGCTTCTCTGGGCATCACCGCTCCCTTCCTGGGCTCCGACACCCTGGACGACAACATGGTTCTGGAAGCCATCAAGGGCACCGACCTGAAGCTGTACGTTTCCACCTTCTATCAGGAGGGCGGCTCCGCCGAGTTTGATGAGGGCATCAAGGCCTACATCAACGCCAGCAGCGAGGCTCTGGCTGCCAACGGCGGCAACGACACCATCTCCGCCGTCACCGCCATGGGCTACGATGCCTACTATGTGGCGCTGGAGGCCATGAAGAAGGCCGACTCCGGCGACAAGGCCGCCATCATGAAGGCTCTGCCCGAAGTCACCTACACCGGCGTTTCCGGCTCCATCGCCTTCGACTCCGTGGGTGACGCCGTCCGTGACACCGCCTACATCAAGACCGCCAACACCGCCGACGGCACCTGGGCTCTGGAAACTGTCCAGACCGCCAGCAAGTAAGCGTTTTCCTTCTCCTTACACTTCCTACGGCGGGGGTTTCTACCCCCGCCTAAGGTCGTATTTTCCTGTTTCCGGAGGAAAGCCGTCCAACACCTGCACGGCCTTCCTCCGGGAGCAGTCGCCAGTCAAAAATGTAGAAGAACTGGAGGTTTCCCCATGGAGCAACTGCTATCCACGGAATATATTGTATCCATTCTGCTCAGCGGCATTTCCCTGGGCGGCCAGTTGGCACTGATTGCCATTGGCTATACCATGGTTTACGGCATCCTGCGCCTGATTAACTTCGCCCACGGTGATGTATTTATGGTAGCGGGACTGCTGGGCATTTATATTTCCGCCGCCCTGCCGATGTACATCGCAATTCCCGTCGTAATTGCACTGACCATCGGGCTGGGCTTTTTCATTGAGCGTGCCGCCTACAAGCCCCTGCGCAGCGCGCCCAGAATGTCCGTTATGATCTCCGCCATCGGCGTCAGCTATCTGCTGGAAAACACCGCCACCTACGTCACCGGCGGCCAGCCCATGACCTACCCCACCATCGAGCTGCTCAGCCGGACGGTGAATATCCTCGGCACTTCCACCAAGCTGGTGGTCATCCTGACCCCCATTCTGGTGCTGGTGCTCATCGTGGCTCTGACCACCCTCATCAACCACACCAAAATCGGCATGGCCATGCGGGCGGTGTCCAAGGATTTTGAGACTGCCCGGCTCATGGGCATCAAGATCAACAACATCATTTCCATGACCTTCGTCATCGGCTCCGCCCTGGCGGTGGTGGGTTCCATTCTGTACTTCACCACCTACCCCGCCATTACCCCCACCGCCGGTGCCATGCCGGGATTAAAATCCTTCGTGGCCGCGGTGTTCGGCGGCATCGGCTCCATTCCCGGAGCCGTCATCGGCGCCTTCCTCATCGGCATCTGCGAGACCATCATCAAGGGTCTGCCCTCCAGCTGGAATGTGTCCGTGTTCTCCGACGCCTTCACCTTCGCGCTGCTGATCGTCATTCTCACCTGCAAGCCCACGGGCCTGTTCGGCGAGAAGGCCACCGACAAGGTTTAAGGAGGGAGAAGCTATGAACAAACCCAATCACGCAAAGGACTTCCGGGCGGTGCTGTGCGTTACCGCCCTGCTGGCGCTGATTATCGTTCTGGAAAACATCAGTGCCTGGATTCCCGGAATGCCCGCGGTTTTCTCCCCCACCAGCCAGCTGTTCACCGTGCTGAAAAAGGGCGCGGTTTACTCCCTGGTAGCCGTGTCCATGAACCTGCTGAACGGCTTTACCGGCCTGTTCTCTCTGGGTCAGGCGGGCTTCATGCTGCTGGGCGCTTACACCTACGCCATTCTCACCGTTCCCATGGCCGCCAAGGAGCAGGTCTACTACCTGTACGGCGGCAGCGCGGTGAAATTCTCCCTGGTTGACCTGTTCCAGGGCATCTTCGGTGCCGCCGGTGCCGGCGGAGCCGTCGCGCTGATTCTCGCCGTGCTGGTGGGCATCCTTTGCGCCGGTCTGGTGGCCGCCCTGTTTGCCGCCGCCATCGGCACCCCGGTGCTGCGGCTGAAGAGTGACTACCTGGCCATCGCCACCCTGGGCTTCGCGGAAATCCTGAGAGCTCTGTTCCAGTGGCAGACCCTGGGCCCCATCACCAACGGCGCCAACATGCTCAAGAGCTTCCCCACCTTCGCCGACTTCAATATTAAAAACGCCTCCGGAGAAGTGGTGCTCCGGCTGAGCACCTTCGTGCCCTTCCTGCTGGCGATTTTGTCGATTGCCGTCATCGTGCTGCTGATTCACTCCTCCTACGGCCGGGCCTTCAAGGCCATCCGGGACGACGAGGTGGCCGCCGAGGCCATGGGCATCAGCCTGTTCAAGCACAAGATGCTCTCCTTCGTCATTTCCAGCTTCTTCGCCGGGGTCGGCGGTGCGCTCTTTGCCATGTACGTCGCCAACGCCCAGGCCAAGGTCTTCACCTCCACCATGACCTACGAGATTCTGCTCATCGTGGTCATCGGCGGCATCGGCTCCGTGTCCGGCTCCATCATCGGGTCGCTGCTGTATGTGGCCTGCTCCGAGTGGTGGCTCCGGTTCCTGGACGCGGAGACCTACATCGGCTCCTTCAAGGTGCCTCTGCTTCGCAGCGGCTTCCGGATGGTGGTCTTCTCCGTGGTCATCATGATCATCGTCCTGTTCTTCTCCCAGGGCATTATGGGCGATAAGGAGCTGACCTTCGAGGGCATCGGCGGCTGGCTGAAAAAGCACAAGAAACCCAAGCCGGTTCCGGCGGAAAAGGAGGGCTGAGCCATGGAAGAGAAAATGGTTCTCCGGATGGAAAACATCACCATGCAGTTCGGCGGCGTGGTGGCCGTAAACAATCTTTCTCTGGACGTGCCCCAGGGGCAGATCGTAGCCCTCATCGGCCCCAACGGCGCAGGCAAAACCACCGCCTTCAACTGCGTCACCGGTGTCTATCAGCCCACCAACGGCCGGGTGGAATTCATGGGTCAGACCATGATTTGCAGCCATCCCACAGGCAAAATGAAGAAAACCTACCTTGGCTCCGACAAGGACAAATTCACCTCCGAGAAAATCGTGAACCCCACTCCCGACCATGTGGTTCAGCTGGGCATCGCCCGAACCTTCCAGAACATCCGGCTGTGGAAGAGCATGACGGTCTTTGAAAACGTGCTGGTTGCCAAGCACATGCGGGCAAAGCAGAACGTGTTTTCCGCCATTTTCCGGCTGAACGCCAAGGAAGAAGCCCGGATGCGGGAAGAGACCATGGAGCTTCTGAAGGAGCAGGGGTTGGAGCAGTACAAGGATGAAATCGCCACCAGCCTGCCCTACGGCCTTCAGCGTCGGCTGGAAATTGCCCGGGCTCTGGCCACGGAGCCGAAGCTGCTGCTGCTGGATGAGCCTGCCGCGGGCATGAACCCCCAGGAGACCCAGGAGCTGGCGGACTACATTCGGGAGATCCGGGATAAGCACAACCTGACGGTGCTGCTCATTGAGCACCATATGGATCTGGTCATGAAGATTTCCGACTATATTTATGTCATTGACTTCGGCAGCGAGATCGCCCGGGGCGTGCCCAAGGACGTGCAGCACAACAAGCGGGTCATCGAGGCCTATTTGGGGGTATCGGAAGATGAGTAATATTCTGGAAATCCGGGACTTACAGGTTCATTACGGCGGCATCGAGGCCGTCAAGGGCATTTCCCTGGACGTGCCCCAGGGGCAGATCGTCACCCTGATCGGCGCCAACGGCGCGGGCAAAAGCTCCACACTGCGGGCAATCGCCGGTCTTGTCAAGCCCAGCGCGGGCACCATCACCTTCCAGGGGGAGGACATCACCGGCAAGGATTCCAACCTGATCGTCTCCCGGGGCATCACCCTGGTGCCTGAGGGACGGCGGATTTTCCCGGACATGACGGTGCTGGAAAATCTGAAAATCGGCGCGTATCTGCGCAAGGACGACCTGACCGAGGACCTGAACTGGGTTTACGACCTGTTCCCTCGGCTGAAGGAGCGCTCCTGGCAGGCCGGCGGCACTCTGTCCGGCGGCGAGCAGCAGATGCTGGCTGTAGGGCGGGCGCTGATGAGCCGCCCCAAGGTCATTATGATGGACGAGCCCTCTCTGGGTCTGGCGCCCATCATCGTCCGGGGCATTTTCGACATCATCAAGGAGATCAACAAGCAGGGTGTGACGGTGCTGCTCATCGAGCAGAACGCCAACATGGCTCTGAAAACCGCTGACCTGGGCTATGTGATGGAGACCGGCCGGATTACCCTGACGGGCACCGGCGGGGAGCTTCTGACCAACGAAGCCGTCAAGGCCGCTTACTTAGGAACCTGAGTTCCGGAAAAAACAAACATTCGCCGCCCTTTCCATCCGGAAGGGGCGGCATTTTGCGTCTTAAAGTAGATTTTTAAAGTAAGAATGTCATTGCGGCGGCACCAGCAAAATCGACAAAAATCACAGCAAATTCCCGTCTGTTTCAAATTCGGAACAGATTGAATTTTTCCGGATTTCGTGATATTATCTTTATAAATCATTTCCGGCAACTGCGCCAATTTCCTCAGAAACGCCCCGCGCAGTTACCGGTTGCGCAGATGTAAACCCGAAGCGGTTTCTTTTTCGCCGGTTTTCGGCATTGTTGGCGCAGACGAAGCGTGCTCCAAGGGAACTTTTTCCCTTGATGGGTTCTAAATTAAAAGAGAAGGGGGGTGAAAATATGAAAATTCCATATTGGATTACACACCGATGTGTTTTTTCGAGTTTCTCAAAGGAAACTATCGACCAGAAAGTACACATACTTGAGGAGCATGGCATTAAAACCGTTCTAAAAACGCATAATGGCAATCTGCAGGCAGGCACCTTTGGGCAGCTCTCGGAATATCAGATTGCCTACGATCTCTACGTTTCAAACAAGGATTATGATAGCGCCAAGTTTTTACTTGGATAAATATGACTAGTCAAACCACAGCTCTATGTCCGGGGAGCCGCCCCTGTCCCGGAATTTCTATGATGTTCAGTGGTACACGGTCAAGGAATTTACCGTCGTATAATACTATTTCTTATAAAATGATTTCATCATTTTATTCTGCCGTTTCACGGCAGACCGCCTGGACGGCGGTAAGAAATGTATTGACTTCGTTTTTTAGCGGCAGTGGCCGCTGGCCGCAATCCTGCGGCCTAATAAAACGCTTTTAAGCGTTTTATTAAAAACTCGTATAAACGCAAAAACAGGCAAAGAGAAACGAAACACCCCCGGTTCGGAAGGAACCGGGGGCGTTTTTCGTTCGGGAGCACCACTGGTTCGCAATGACATGCGTCTTTCGGCGGTAAGATTTAGTAGGGCATATACACGTTGATATCCACGTCCCCGGAGATGCCGGGCACCCGGCCCGTGTGAGTCCACTGCCACATTTCCACCCGCCAGGGATAGGTCATCTGCTCCTGATACAGAGCCAGCCAGAAGGGATAGTCCTCCAAATCCGCAAGGTAGTACAGATTTTCCGACTGATGCCAGTTGAAGTACACCATGGGCTGATAGCCCATTTTCTTCATCTGGCCGCAGAAGTGAAGCTGAATGTCCGTCAGCGTCCGACCGTCCATGTTCTTCGTCCGGGGATTGTCCGCGGCGGGAATCTCCCAGTCCAGGACGACCGGCATATCCGGCTCCGTGCCGGTGTCCGAAAGGATGTCCAGGATAAACTGAATCTCCTCGTCTACCTCCTGGATGCTCAGCGCCTGGGAGAAGAAATAAACGCCGATTTTCAGCCCCGCGGCCTTGGCTCCGGCCAGATTCTGCCGGGCGCAGGTGTCCTCCCGCATTCTGCCCTCTTGACCGTAGCCCCGAAGACCCAGGCGAATAATGGCAAACTCCACGCCGGAGGCGCGCACCTTGTTCCAGTCGATTTCTCCCTGGTACTGGCTCACGTCCACCCCCACGCTGCTGGGCACGTTTTGCAGCTTCAGGTAGTTGTGCCGGGTGAACTGAAAGTCAAAGCGGCTGTAGGGATTCCGGTCAAGGGTGGCGTTCCGGCTGCCCGGGGCGGTTTCCTCCGGGGTAGGCTCCTGGATGACCGTTTCCTCCGGGGCGGGCAGGCTGATTTCTTCCCCGTAGTCCCGGTAGATTTCCGGGTCGTCATCCACCTTGGGCCGGTGCATGTAGGGAAGACTCACCACCAGCGCCAGCGCCAGCGCCACCGCCGCCACCACCGCAATGGCAGCCATGATCCGCTCCGTCAGGCCCAGGGAAAAGCCCTTCTTTTCGGGAATTTCGGCTTCCGGCGACGCCTCTTCCGGCTCCGGCAGCTGCTCCGCAGACTGCCCGGTCTTCACTTCCTCTTTTTCTTCCGTGGGATCCAGAATCTCCATGGGCTTGCCCCCTTTCGCGGATTCTTCGATTCAGTATACCATATTTTCCGCCCCGCGCCAAGAGGCATTTTCCCCTTAAATAAATCTTAAACAATCCGTAAACTTTCCCTTTCCCGTGTTGCATTCTGTTTTATTTCCAATATAATAGGCACAGACGTTATTTTTAGCAAAGGTGATTGGCGCATGAATAGCATTCAAAACTGGCTCAGGCAATTCTCCGCCCGGATGGGCGCGGGACTGCGCGGCTTCATGGCCGGACGGTACGGCACGGACAAACTGAATATGCTGATTCTGGGAATCGGGTTGGTGGCCAGCCTGTTTTCCATGTGGATTCAGGTGCCGTCCGTGAATCTGGTGCTCTTTGTGGTGAGCTACGGCATGATGATCTGGGCCATTTTCCGGGCCCTCTCCCGGAACACCTATAAGCGCTATCAGGAAAACCGGAAATTCCTGCAAATCGTGGGACGGCTGAAAGATCGGCACAACCGCTATTTCGACTGTCCCAAGTGCCACCAGCTGGTGCGCGTGCCCCGGGGCAAGGGGAAAATTTCCATCACCTGCCCCCGGTGCCGGGAAAAATTCATCCGCAAGACATAACATCTCCCCGGTACGGCTTCGTACCGGGGTTGTGTTTTGGTTCAGCGGCAGCCCACTGCCAGCCGGAAGGCTTTTTATTCCTCCTTCATCAGCTCCGGGTGCTTTTCTTCCAGCCACTGCTTGATGATCTCCTCCGACAGCTGGGAGATGCTCCATTTCTTTTCCGCCGCAATCTGCTGGAGCACGGATTTTACCTTCTTATCCGTCCGATAGGTCACGGATTCTGTCTTCTTCAACACACAATCACCTCATGTATACATCGTATACGTTTGCTGTTGACAAAGCTACGTTTGCATTGTATTCTTTGTATACATAGGCATTTTATTTCAGGAGGAACCACTATGACACCATTTGAGCAGCTTTACGGTACGGTTCTGGGGTATCTCACCCCGGAAAATCAGCTTCCCGGGGTGACGGATATCACCGGAGAGGGCAGTAACTATGACCGAGCCTATCGGGATATTCTCACTGCCCGGGAAAGCCTGTGCCGCCGGTTCGGCCTTTCCCCGGAGGACAAGGATTTGGAGGCCATCATGTCCGCCGTCCAGGCTCTGGAAAAGGCCACGGCCCAGGGCATCTTCAACGCCTGCACAGAGGGCTGAGCCCAAAAGAATGAGGTATCATTCTCTGTTTTTTCTAAGAAACACCGAAAAACGCACTGGTGCGGGAGCACCCCGGCTCCCTTGTGTAAAGGGAGCTGGCAAAAATCTTTGATTTTTGACTGAGGGATTGTCAAATCGCGGCAACAGATGAGTACCGTGGGAAATGTACAATCCCCCCGTCACGGCTGCGCCGTGCCACCCCCCTTTACACAAGGGGGGCTTTGCGCTTCGCCAGGAAGTGTCCTGATACTTAGATGCGATCCCCACACTACTTGATGCGACTGGTTCGGAATAACAATGTGTTTTTCGGACTTTTTTGGCACGCTAAAACCCCCGCCGCGTTTCGCGGCGGGGATTTTCGTAATTCACACCTGGTCTTCCACCATTCCTTCTTTCAGCTCGCTTCTGCGAATCAGGAACCGGCGGATGGCAAAGAGTCCGGCAATGCAGGCAATGCAGGCCACATTGCTCCAGGGGTCGTCATGGCTGAGCACCACATGCCGGGTGATCGCCACGGTGAGCACCTCCAGAATGTTGGCGGGGGTGGTGTCGATGAGCATCCGGACAAATTCCAGACCCACCACGATGTTCAGAATGTGGTGGAGCATGGTCTCCACATCGGCAAAATAGGCCGCGCCGGAGGCAATCATGTGATAAATCTCCATACCCAGGGCACCCAGCAGTGCCAGAATGGTCATCACGGCGATGATCCGCTCGATATAGTGCAGCAGCCAGCGCAGGGTCTGGTCTACCACGCTGTTGCGGTGCATGGCCTTGTCGATTTTGGCCTGAATCTTGGGATCATCGGAGTGGGGGATCGGGTCGCTCATAGGGATGCCTCCTTATGGGTTTTTGTTTTAGGGTCTATCTGGAAACCGTCAACACGCCCAAACAGCGGGTCTTTTCCACCTGCTGGGCACCATTTTTTCTTGCAATACCCAGAGTATTCCTGCAAAAAAATGGCTTCATCAGGCGGAAAATCCCTCGCCGTTGGTCATATTTCCGGTCTTCAGATAGACCCTATTATAACGGGAAATGTATGGGGTTGTCAATCCGATTCCCGTTATTTCCGAAAATGTTCCTGCATATTCTGCCGGGTCTGCTCCACTTCCAGCCTCAGCTCCCGGGCGGACATCCGCAGTACGCCGCTGCGGAAGCTGGACAGCTGCACCAGGCCGTCGGAGGAGGCCACCCGGACGGCGTAGTTGCCGCCGATCTGGTCGGCCAGCGCCTCAATGTAGGCGTCCGCCGTTTCCCCCTCCCGGGTGTACACCACCTGAATGTTGTGAAAACGGCTCTTTTCTCCGGGATTTCCCTTCTGCTTGTAGCCATCGAATACCAGAATCGTCCGGCACTTGGTAAAGCCCGCATAGCTGCTGAGGGTGTCGCACAGCTGCCGCCGGGCGGCATCCAGGTCGGTTTTCGCCTGGTTTGCCAGCTCCTCCCAAGCGAAAATCACATTGTATCCGTCCACAATCAGACATTTTTCCCGGGGCGGGGTAATGGTAATCTCCTCGGTAGCCGGTCGGTTGCCGGTACGCACCCCGTACTGAGGCCGGCGGATTTCCCCAAACTCCCGGCGCATAATGGCTTCCAGCTCCTTGTCTTCCAGCTGTAAATTCCGGGTCAGAAGCTCCGGAGGCTTCTCCTCCTTCAGGCCGCTTTCCAGGTGCATGTACTCCTTCACCTGGTTCCAGGGCACGTTGAAGCCTGCCCCATGGGCGCAGAACACGGAATCCGGGGTATTTTCCACATCCGCCTCCGGATCGTAGTCCCCTTGGGCAATCACCGCTTCCGCATTGTGGCAGGTCTCGTAGCCCCGCAGCGTCAGTTGGAGCCGACCCAACCCCTGGGTATAGGCCGCCACGGTCTCGGCATAATCCCGGATCTCCGCCGCCGGAACCTGACCCCGAAGGACGGAGAGATTTTCCACCGTCTCCGGCGGCTCCACCTGGCCGCCCATAGTGCGGATGTCCGTAATGCCCCGTCCGATCTGCTCCGTGGGCAGGGTCAGTTCAAAATCGTACCAGGGTTCCAGCAGGAGGGATTTCGCCTGCATAAGCCCCTGGCGCACCGCCCGATAGGTTGCCTGCCGGAAGTCGCCGCCTTCCGTGTGCTTCAGGTGGGCTTTTCCCACCAAAAGGGTGATTTTCATGTCCGTAATGGGCGCGCCGGTGAGGACGCCCCGGTGGGTTTTCTCCGCCAGATGGGTCAGAATCAGGTTCTGATAGCTGCCGTCCAGCACGTCCGTGGGGCATACCGTGTCGAAAACCAGCCCGGCACCCCGGGCAAGGGGCTCCAGCAGCAGGTGCACCTCGGCATAGTGGCGCAGAGGCTCAAAATGCCCCACGCCCTCCACGGTATCGGCGATGGCCTCCTTGTAGAAAATCCGCGGATCCTCCAGGGACACGTCCAGGTCGAACCGCTCCTTCACCAGTGCCCGGAAGATTTCCAGCTGCACCTTGCCCATGATCTGCACATGAATCTGACCCTCCTGCCAGAGCAGATGCAGCTGGGGCTCTTCCTCTTCCAGCTGGCGGAGCTTGGGCAGCGCAACCGCCGGGTCGGCTCCGGCAGGCAGCGCCACCCGATAGGTCATCACCGGCTCCAACAGATTGGGCTTTCCCGCCGGTTCTGCCCCCAGGGCTTGTCCCGCCCAGGTCTGGGTCAGGCCGGTCACCGCCGCCAGTGTGCCCGCGGGTATTTCCTCCGGGGCGGTGAATTTTTCCCCGGAGTACAGCCGCAGCTGAACGATTTTCTCCTGCACCGGCTCCCCCTTGGCATTGAGATAGCTCAGCTGGGTTCTGGGCTTCAGGCCGCCGCCGGTGACCTTCAGCCAGGTCAGTCGATTTCCCTGGACGTCCCGGGAAATTTTGTACACCCGGGCGGCAAATTCTGCTGGATATTCCCGTTCCGGGGCATATCTATCCAAAATTTCCAGCAGTTTGCCCACACCCTCCAGCTTCAGGGCAGAGCCGAAGCAGCAGGGGAACAGCTTCCGTCCGGCGATGAGCCCCCGCAGGTTCCCCGCCGTCACGCTGCCGGTTTCCAGGTAGCTTTCCAGCAGCGCCTCGTCGCACATGGCGGCGTTTTCCGCGATTTTTTCGGGGGCTTCTCCAAAATCCACACAGGCAGGGGACAGCTGCCGGTGAAGCTGGGCCATAAGCTTTTCCCGGTCGCTGCCCGGCAAATCCATTTTGTTGAGGAACAGGAAGGTGGGCACGCCGTAACGTTCCAGCAGCCGCCACAAGGTCAGGGTGTGAGCCTGGACTCCGTCGGTGCCGCTGATGACCAGCACGGCGCAGTCCAGAATGGGCATGGTTCGCTCGGCCTCCGGGGCAAAATCCACATGGCCCGGGGTGTCCACCAGGGTGATTTTCCGGCCTTCCGTTTCCAGCCGGGCCTGCTTGGAGAAAATGGTAATGCCCCGGCTGCGCTCTAAGGCGTAGGTGTCCAGAAAGGCGTCCTGGTGGTCTACCCGACCCAATACCCGCCGGGCCCCGCTTTCAAAGAGCAGCGCCTCGGACAGGGTGGTCTTTCCCGCGTCCACATGGGCAAGAAGTCCCACATTCAGGGGGCGTTTTTCGGTTTTGGTCTCCCCGGGCATATAAAGCCCCCTTCCATAACGAATACCCCTATTATAGCATACCCACGCCCGTTCGCCAACCGGTTTTCTGCACCAACTTCTCCTTTCGCACCAGGGAACTTCTCCCGCAAAATTTGCAGGAAAAGTTCCCTAGCCGTGAAGCGAGAAAACTGCCGAGGAGCACCTTTCGGTGTTTCTCGGCAGTTTCCTTTATGGTAAGGAGGGATTATTGATTTTTTAGCAGGATCGCCTCGGCGGCAGCGACCTGCTCCCTGGTGGGGGTGGGCACCCCCTCCAGCGGGTAGGGAATGCCCAAGGAGACTCCGATGAAATCCGCAAGCGCTGACGGCGAGAAATTTTGGTTCCAGCCGCAGACGCTTTCTTCAGAGTTTCCCTTACTTAATGAACTTGACCTGAGGATAGATCTCCTGCTTCACCGCTTCCTTGCGCTGATTGTAGATGACCTTCTGCTCCTCAAACAGGTTCCGGCCGTCGGGATCGATGGACACGATCAGGGGGCCAAACTCCTTGACGTCGCTGCACCACAGAGTCTCGGGCATACCCAGCTCGTCCCAGTGATGCTCCTTGATCTTCAGCACCTCGGTAGCGGCAACCACGGCGCAGCCGGCGGGGAAGACGCAGTGGATGGCGCCGAACTCCTTGCAGGCCCGCTCGGTGTTGGGGCCCATGCCGCCCTTGCCAACGATGACCCGGACGCCGGTGTGCCCCACAAACTCGTACTCGAACTTTTCCATCCGCATGGAGGTGGTGGGGCCAACGGAGACCATTTCATAGTCGTCCTCGGTACCCTCGATCTTGCGGACGATGGGGCCGGCGTGGAAAATGGCCTTGTTGCGGATGTCGTAGGGCAGCTCCCGGCCGTACTCAATCAGGCGGCGGTGCGCCACGTCCCGGCAGGTCATCAGATCGCCGTCCAGCCAGACAATGTCGCCCACATGGATATCCTTCAGATCCTCGGCGCTGACGGGAGTCACGAGAACCTTTTTATTTCCTCTGATTTCAACCATTTTAGTTACCTCCTATCAACCGTTAAACTTCCAGGTGGAATGGGTGTCGCAGGTCACGTTCAGATCCTTGTCCACCACGATGTGGCCCCGGCGGTGAGACCAGCAGCCCACGTTCACGGCAACGCCGATGGTGGAGGGGTGACGGGCACTGTTTTCGATGTTCACGCCCATGACGGAGAACTTGCCGCCCATGCCCTGGGGGCCCAGGCCGATGGCGTTGATGCCGTCCTCCAGGAGCTTTTCCATCTTGGCGGCGTTGGCGTTCTCGTTATGAGAGCCGATGGGGCGCATGAGAGCCTTCTTGGACAGCAGCGCGGCAGTCTCGATGGAGGTAGCCACGCCCACGCCTACCAGCAGAGGGGGGCAGGCGTTCAGGCCGTAGGAGGTCATCTGATCCAGGACGAAATCGGTGACGCCCTCGTAGCCCGCGCCGGGCATCAGCACCATGGCCTTGCCGGGCAGGGTGCAGCCGCCGCCGGCCATGTAGGCGTAGATTTCGCACTGGTCGGAGTTGGGGACGATGTCCCACCAGACGGTGGGGGTACCCTTACCCACGTTGCGCTTGGTGTTGTACTCGTCGAAGGTCTCCACGGAGTTGTGACGCAGGGGGGTGGCGAAGGTAGCCTGAACAACGGCCTCCTTCAGCAGAGCCTCCAGCTCACCCATGTAAGGGAAATTGGTGCCGCACTTCAGCCAGAACTGGATGACGCCGGTATCCTGGCAGCTGGGGCGATCCAGCTTCACGGCCAGATTCTGGTTCTTGGTCATGGTTTCGTAGAGCACCTTGGGCAGGGCGGCGGTTTCCTGGCGGCCCAGCTCTTCCAGCTTGGCAACCACGTCGTCGGGCAGCTTCTTGCCGATGTGGCCAACGAAATCGGCCACCATGTCGGTCAGTCTCTTGACATTTTCTTCCTTATTCATATGATAACCTCCATATGTGATAACTTACTTAACCGTAGAAGGGGAACAGGATGGGCAGCAGCACGATGCAGATCACGAAGGACACGGCGATCAGGGGCAGGCCGGCCTTTACATAATCCCGGAACTTGTAGCCGCCCAGGCCAACCACCATGGTGTTGGCGGGCATACCGATGGGGGTAGCGTAAGCGCAGGAGCAGGCGATGACGGTGGCGATGATCATGGAACGGGGGTCAGCACCCAGGCTCTCGGCCAGGGAGGTAGCGATGGGCACCATCAGGGCGGTGGTAGCGGTGTTGGACATGAAGTTCGTCAGGGCGCAGCCGACCACGAAGATGACGACCAGCAGGATCATGGGGTTGGGGTTCTTGCCCAGGGCACCGACAATCACGTCGGCGATCAGGCTGCCGGCGCCGGTGGTTTCCAGAGCCTTGGCCAGTGCCAGGGAGCCGCCGAAGAGCAGCACCACCTTCAGATCGATGGACTTGAGGGCATCCTTCTCGGAGATAACGCCGGTGAGCACCAGGATGACGGCGCCGATGCAGGCGGAAACCTGAATCTTAATGCCGATCTTGTCCTCGAAGATCATGGCCAGGATCACGACCACCAGCACCACCAGGGAAACGGTCTGCTTCCAGGCGGGCACGTTGGAGTAATCCTTGGGAGCCTCAGGAGCCTCGCCGCCGTGGATGCCGTCGGGCAGCAGTTTGTAGCCAAACAGGGCGAAGAAGGCGATACCCGCGACCAGCATGGGCACACCTACGGGAGCGTACATGAAGAAGCTGGTGGCAATGCCCATCTCCTGGAGGGCGTTGACGCCCATCAGGTTGCCGGGAGCTCCGATGATGGACAGGTTGCCGCCCAGAGCGGCGGCGAAGACCAGGGGCATCAGCAGCCGGGAGCGGGAGTAGCCGGATTCATCGGCGATGCCGCAGACCACAGGGATCAGCACGGCGGCGGTGCCGGTGTTGGACAGGAAGCCGGACATGATGCCCACGATGGTCATAACGGCCACGATGAGCAGCCGCTCGGATTTGGCGAACCGGGTGACCAGAGAGCCGATCTTGTTGGCCATGCCGGTCTCAAACAGAGCCTGACCGACCACGAACATGCCGACACACAGGATCACGTTGCTGTTGACATAACCGGCGAAGGTTTCGGAAGTGGTAAGGACTCCGGTAAGGTTCAGGCCGATGGCCACGATGGTGGCGGTCAGGCCCAGGGGGATCTTTTCCAGGATGAAGCTGACGATGGCGAAGGCCAGGAAGATCAGCGTAATGGTACTGGGACTCATAAGGGAAGCCCTCCTAATCTTTTTTCGGGAACCTCTGATTAAATCGGCAAGAGCTGGGAGCGAGAGATTTTTCTCTAGCCGAAGGCTTCAAAAGTGGAGGAATACTGTATGTATTTCCCACTTTTGAAGCTGCACGGATAGGGAAAAAGATCCGCTATCCAGCCGCAGACGATTTATTCAGAGGTTCCTTAGTTTTTGCAGCGGGAAACCGGCCGGTAACTGTCTGCTTTCTGGGATTACCATAACAGATAATTGTCAAAATGTAAAATCAGGGTAAAATATAGGCATATCAGTTTCCTTTATGTTGTCAAAAATATTTGCAATTTTTGTACAATCTGCTAAAATGACAGTAAATAACTGGAAGTTGGGAGAAAACGCCATGAATCTGAACCAGCTGGAATACTTCTGCACGGCGGTGGAATGCGGCAGCATCACCAAGGCGGCAAAAAAGCTCTTCGTGACCCAGCCCGCCATTTCCGGAGCCATCCGGGAGCTGGAGAAGGAGTTTTCCGTGATTCTCTTCTCCCATACCCGGAACCGGCTGGCTCTCAGCCCGGACGGGGAGCGGTTCTATACCAAGGCTCGGCAGCTTCTGCACGAGGTAGAGGCGGCAAAATTGCAGCTGCATGACCTGGGCGGCTCCCGGCAGCCTGTCCGGGTGGGCATTCCGCCTATGTGGGGCACCACCTTTTTCCCCGATCTTTTCCGGGATTTTCAGGAGAAGCATCCGGGCATCCGGTTGACCTTCTACGAATACGGCTCCGCCCGGGCGGCAAATCTCGTTCAGGAGGAGGAGCTGGACGTGGCTCTGGTGAATCTGAGCCAGACCGACCCGGAAAAATTCCACATGCTTCCCATCGGCCGGGATCACTTTGTCATTGCCGTAGACCCCAATCACCCTCTGGCAGGTCGGGAATCCGTGACCCTGGAGGAGCTGGAAGGTCGGCCTCTTGTGATGTACAACACCGACTCCGTCCAGAACCATGTGATCCGCAATCGGTTTGACGCTCTGGGCATCGTCCCTTATGTTCTCATCTACACCAGCCAGATCCACACCATGAAAAGCATGATCCACAACAACACCTGCGTCAGCTTCTTCTACGCGTCCTTACTGCAAGACCACCCGGACATTGTAGGCGTGCCCTTAGAGCCACGGATTGAGCAGAAGGTGGGGCTCATCTGGCGCAAGGGCAAGTACACGCCCTCTGCCGTGGAGGCCTTCATTTCCTTCGTCAAGGACTACCCCCTGTTCCCCGAAGAACCGTAAAGGAAGAGAGTATGAGTAATTTTGTTTTCGCCCTGAACGCTACTGTCCCCGTTTTTCTGATTATCCTTCTGGGCTTCTTTTTACAGAAGATCGGCTTTCTGAACGACAGCTTCAACAACACCGCCGATGCCTTCGTCTTTCGCTGCGCCCTGCCCGTGAGCCTCTTCCGCTCCATTGCGGGCATGGACTTTTACGGAGACTTTGATCCCCGGTTCTGCCTGTTCTGCTTTCTCGGCACCACGGTGATGTTCGCCGGGGTCTGGGGGGCAAGCTGGCTGCTGCTGAAAGATAAGGGTCAGGTGGGTGCCTTCGCCCAGGCCTCCGCCCGATCCAGCGCGGCCATTTTAGGCGTGGCGCTGGCTACGAACATCTACGGAAACGCGGGGATGGTGCCCATGATGATTATGTCCGCGGTGCCCTTTTTTAATGTATATTCCGTGCTGATTCTCAGCTTTTCTCCCCAGGTGGACGAGAACGGCCGCCTGCTTCCCGGCAGCCACGGCATGGCCGCGGTGAAAACCGCCTGTGTGAACGTGGTGAAAAATCCCCTGATTCTGGGGATTCTGGCAGGACTTCCCTTCGCCCTGCTGCGGATCACCGTTCCGACAATGATCGACAGCGCCCTCAAGTCCGTCGGAAACACCGCCACGCCCATTGCCCTGCTGGTCGTCGGCGCCTCCTTCTCCGGCGCTCAGGCACTCAAGCGCTGGAAAAGCGCCACGGTCTCTGCCTTGGTCAAGCTCTTTTTGCTTCCCGCCATTTTCCTGCCTCTGGCCGGAGCCATGGGCTTCCGGGACAGCCAGATGATCGCCATACTCATCATGGCCGGTTCTCCCACCACCGTGGCCTGCTTCATCATGGCCAAAAATATGAAGGCAGACAGCGTACTTACCGCCAATGCGGTGCTCCTGTCCACTCTTCTGTCCGCCCCTTCCCTGACCTTCTGGCTCTACCTCATGCGGCTGCTTCGCTGGATTTGAGTTTTTCCCCTGTAAAAGACAGATAAGCCCGGAGAAGCGATTGCTTCTCCGGGCTTTTATCGTCATTTATTCTAAAAATTAGGGCTTGCTTTTTCCGGGCTTTGTGTGTATTATATAATGATTCTAAGGGAGGGCTTTGCAGGCCCTCCGAATATCATACTTCAGAAGGGAGCGTTGTCCTTTGCTTACCCCATTTTACGAAAAGCTGCACATTACGGATACCGTTTCCGTAATCATCATCTCCATCGCCCTGATGCTGATCTGCGGCTTTGCCGCCACCCGTGTCACCAAGCGTTTGCGGCTGCCCAATGTGACGGCCTACATCGTCGCGGGCATTCTTATCGGCCCCTACTGCCTGAATCTGATACCCGGAAACGTAATTGGCGGCATGGATTTCATCGCCGATATTGCCCTGGCCTTCATCGCCTTCAGCACCGGCGAGTTTTTCAAGCTCGACACCCTGAAAAAAAGCGGGGCGAAGGTCACGGTGATCACCGTTTTGGAAGCGGTTCTGGCCTCCGTTCTGGTATTTATCGTCACCTATTTTGTACTGGGACTGGAGCTGAGCTTCTCCATCGTTCTGGCCGCCCTGGCCTCCGCCACCGCACCCGCCTCCACCGTCATGACCATCCGGCAGACCCACGCAAAGGGGGATTTCGTGGACACCCTGTTGCAGGTAGTTGCCCTGGACGATGTGGTGGGGCTGGTAGCCTACAGCATCGCCATTTCCGTGGCTCTGGCCTCCGGCACCGGCACCTTTCAGATGGGTTCCGTTCTGAAGCCCATTGCCGTGAATATTCTGGTGCTCCTGTTGGGCGGAGCCTTCGGCTTCTTTCTGAAGCTGCTGCTCCACAAGCGTTCCACGGACAACCGGCTTATCGTCTCCATCGCCCTGCTGTTCGCCTTCTGCGGCATCTGCGCCATGCTGGATGTTTCCCCGCTGCTGGGCTGCATGTCCATGGGTACGGTCTACATCAATCTCACGGGCGACAAGCGGCTGTTCCAGCAGCTCAATTATTTCAATCCGCCCATTCTGCTGCTGTTCTTCGTGCGCTCCGGGGTGAACTTTGACTTGGGCTCTCTCGTGAATACCTCCGACAGCATCGGCGCCACCCCCCTGGTGGTGGTGGGAATTCTCTATTTCCTGGTGCGGATCGTCGGAAAGTATATCGGCGCGTTCCTGGGCTGCCTGGCGACGAAAAAGGACGGAAAGGTTCGCAATTACCTGGGTCTTGCCCTGATTCCCCAGGCCGGTGTGGCCATCGGCCTGGCCGCCACCGGCGCCCGGACGCTGGGCGGTGAAATGGGCAACGCCCTGGAAACCATCATCCTGGCCTCCAGCGTGCTCTATGAGCTGATCGGCCCTGCCTGCGCCAAGCTGTCGCTGTATCTGTCCGGTTCCTACTCCACAAAGCTGGAGGACTTAGCGCCCATTCCCGCCCCGGAGCCCGGCCAGCCGCCCAAATCCGAGGTGGAGCTGCTGATCGAGCGGATCCAGGCCATCCAGCGGGAGCTTCCCCGGCACAACAATCCCTACTATGAGGACGAGGAGGCCTTCACCGAGGCCGCCGCGGAGCACTCCGCCCAGATGGAATCGTTCTTCACCGCATCCGGAAGAGTCAATCCGGTTATGACAAGGGGGAATAAAAAATGAAGCAATGGATGTCCATGGGCGATCCCATCGCCCATCTGCTGGGCGCCTGGAGCGAGGGAATCAATCCCGGCTCCCTGCTGCTGCGGCTCACGCTGATCGTATGTCTGGCGGCCTCCATCGGCTGCGAGCGATCCAGCAAGCGGCACAGCGCCGGTCTGCGAACCTTCGTGCTTGTGGCCTTCTCCGCCACGGTGTCCACGCTGCTGGATCAGTATCTGTACCTGCTTTTGGGCTGCAAAGTGCCTGTTCTGTCCGCCGCCACCCTGCTGGCCGTTACCTCCGTCAGCGCCAATTCCATTCTCTATTCCTCCCGGGGGCAGATCAAGGGACTGACCACCTCCGCCGGACTTGTGAGCTGCTGCATTCTAGGGTTCACCGCCGGCGCGGGGCTGTACGCCCTGACCCTGATCGTGTATCTGTTCCTGCTGGCCATTCTTGCCGGGCTTCCCTCCTTTGAAACCTATCTGAAAAACCGCTCCAACCATTTTGAGGTTCACATGGAGCTGAAAAGCAGCGCGTATCTGCGGGATTTCGTCACGGTCAGCCGCCGTCTGGGGCTGCGCATCGACGATATTGAGGCCAACCAGGCCTACGCCGGTTCCGGCCTCAGCGTGTATTCCATCTGCCTGACCATCTGCTCCCCAGAGCTGAAAAAGTATAAGACCCATGTGGAAATCATCCAGGCTCTGTCCTCCCTGGATTACATTTACCACATTGAGGAAATGCACTGATTTTTGATACTATTTCCTGATTAAAATCTTAATTTTAATCAGGAAGGCATCGCCTGAAGGCGCTGCCAGTTTTGTGATTTATAAGGAAAGAAATCACAAAACAAGTCTCATATGAACTCCATGCCCTTCAGGCAATTAAAATCTTTTTTAAAGATTTTAATTGGAGTTCAGTATCAATTGCGGCGAAAAGGGCAGCAGAAAACCTGCGTACCGGGAATCTCCCTCAGCTCAAAGATTCTTCCGGCAGAAATCCGTGGAAAGGTTTCATTTTCCGCCGGAATTTGAAAAAACTGTCCATAATCCACAAATACCGAAGCAGATAAAAACTTTTTCTGTTTAGGATTGACAATTATCCCGTTTGTGTTTATAATAATGTCTGTTCAATCCGGTACCTGAATCGGCGCCGGAATTTTGAGGAACGGAGGAAAACTTCTATGAAAAAGTATTTGGCACTGCTTCTGGCAGTGGTGATGGTTCTGTCTCTGGCCGCCTGCGGCGGCAAGACCGAGGCTCCCGCCGCTACCGAGGCTCCTAAGGCCGATGCTCCGGCTGCTACCGAGGCGGCCGAGGCCGATCCCATGGCTGATCTGGTTGCCGCGGCTCAGGCCGAGGGCGAGCTGACCGTTTACGGCTCCTGCGAGGAGGAGTACCTGGCAGCTGCCTGTGAGCACTTCCAGGAGCTCTACGGCATCAAGGTCAACTATCAGCGTCTGTCCACCGGTGAGGTTCAGGCCAAGATCGAGGAAGAGAAGGGCAATCCTTCCGCCGACGTCTGGTTTGGCGGCACCACCGATCCCTACAACGTGCTGGCGAAGGAAGATCTGCTGGAGCCCTACGCCGCTCAGAACGCTTCCCACCTGCTCAGCGATATGTACAAGGATCCGGACGGCAAGTGGTACGGCATCTACAAGGGCATCCTGGGCTTCATGGTCAACACCGATGAGCTGACCCGTATGGGTCTGGAAGCTCCCGCCGACTGGCAGGATCTGCTGAAGGACGAGTACAAGGGTCTCATCTGGCTGTCCAACTACAACACCGCCGGCACCGCCAAGCTGGTCATCAACACCATGATCCAGAAGTACGGCCACGACGAAGGCATCCAGTACCTGGTGGACCTGGATAAGAACATCGAGGTTTACACCAAGTCCGGCTCCGGCCCCTCCAAGAACGTGGGCACCGGCGAGTGCGTCATCGGCATCGGCTTCCTGCATGACGGCATCACCCAGATCGTGGACAACGGCTACGACAACGTCCAGCTGGTCATCCCCTCCACCGGCACCTCCTTCGAGGTCGGCGCCACCGCCATCTTCAAGGGCGCTGCCCATCCCAATGCCGCCAAGCTGTGGATTGAGTACGCTCTGTCTCCTGAGTGCGTGAACCTGGCTGCCCAGAACGGTTCTTACCAGTTCCTGGTCATCGACAACGCCACTCAGCCCGAGGTTGCCATGCAGTTCGGCCTGGATCCCGACAACGTCATGGACTATGACTTCGAGGATGCCAAGAACAACATCGGCACCTACATCGAAGAGGTCATGGCTGCTCTGAACGCCGGCGGCGCTGACACCGGTGCGGATCGCTTCAAGACCGAGTAATTTACCGAACCCTTAGGGCGGCGGCTTCTGCCGCCGCCCTCTTTTTTTCGGAAGCACGGATGAAATTCCATCCGCGGATTTCATCCGTGCTTCCGAAAGCCATGGAAGCTCTGATTAAATCGGCAAGAGCTGGGAGCGAGAGATTTTTCTCTAGCCGAAGGGTTCAAAAGCGGAGGAATACTGGATGTACCCGCAAGGGGTATGCCGCATCCGTAAGCCAGCTTGCGCTGGCAACGGCTGCGCTATATTGCCCACTTTTGAAGCCGCACGGATAGGGAAAAAGATCCGCTATCCAGCCGCAGACGATTTATTCAGAGGTTCCCTATTTCAACAAGGAGGGAGAAGGCCTATGGCTACTACCCAAAGCGCGGCTCTGGACCGAAAGAAACTGATGGGCGACCCCATTCTGGTAACAACCATTGTCGTGCTGATTACGTTCCTCACGCTTTTTATTCTCTACCCCCTGGCAATCCTCCTGGTGGACAGCTTTGTGGGCGACGGAGGCTTCAGCCTGGATGTATTCCGGCGGATCTTTGACATGCCCACCTTCACCCGGGCCATCACCAACACGCTGAAGGTTGGCTTCCTGGTGGGAATCCTTTCCACCCTGGTAGGCCTGCTCTTTGCCTATGTGGAGGTCTACGTCCGCATGGACAAGTTCGTTGGCGGTCTGTTCAAGGTGGTTTCCATGCTGCCCGTGGTGTCCCCACCCTTCGTGCTGAGCCTTTCCATGATTATGCTCTTCGGCAAGGCGGGCATCATCACCCGGTTCCTGCTGGGCATTTACGACAACAGCGTCTATGGCTTCTGGGGCATTGCCATCGTCCAGACCCTCACTTTCTTCCCGGTTTGCTACATGATGCTGAAAGGTCTGCTCAAGAACATCGACCCCTCCCTGGAGGAAGCCGCCCGGGACATGGGTGCCTCCCGGTGGAAGGTCTTCACCAGCGTGACCTTGCCCCTGATGCTGCCGGGTCTGGGCAACGCCTTCCTCGTGACTTTCATTGAGTCCATCGCCGACTTTGCCAACCCCATGATCATCGGCGGCTCCTATGATACCCTGGCCACCACCATTTACCTGCAAATTACCGGCGCTTACGACAAGGCCGGTGCCGCCGCCATGGCCGTGGTGCTGCTGTGCATCACCCTGGGCATGTTTGCGGTGCAGAAGTATTACTTGGAGCGCAAGACCGCCGCCACCCTGACGGGCAAGGCCTCCCGGGGTCGGATGCTCATTACGGACAAGAGTGTGAAGATCCCTCTGACCGTGCTGTGCACCCTGGTTGCCCTCTTCGTCATTCTGATGTACATCTGCGTGCCCATCGGCGCCTGCTTCCCCACCTGGGGCTACAAGTTCTTCCCCCTCACCGGCAAGTGGTTCAAGCTGGTGTTCTCCCGGTATCACGGCTTCCAGGCCTTCCGGGATTCCTTCGTGCTGAGCCTGATTGCTTCCCCCATTACGGCACTTCTGAGCATGATCATCTCCTACTTGGTAGTCAAGCGGAACTTCAAGGCCAAGGGCTTTATTGAAGCGGTGTCCATGCTGGCCATGGCCGTGCCCGGCACGGTACTGGGCGTGGGCTACATCCGGGGCTTCTCCGGCGGTCTGTTCCACACGGGGCTCCTGCAGGGGCTCTACGGCACCGGCGCCATTCTGATTATTGTCTTTGTGGTTCGCTCCCTGCCCACCGGCACCCGCAGCGGCATTTCCGCCCTGCGGCAGATCGACAAGTCCATCGAGGAATCCGCCTATGACATGGGCGCGGACAGCTTCCGGGTGTTCATGACCGTGACCCTGCCGCTGATCAAGGATTCCTTCCTCAGCGGCCTCGTCACCGCCTTTGTGCGAAGCATCACCGCAATTTCCGCCATTATTCTGCTGGTGACCCCCCAGTTCCTGCTCATCACCGTGCAGATCAACGAGTTTGCCGAGAAGGGCTCCTTCAGCCTGGCCTGCGCCTTCGCGACCATCCTGATTGGCATTACCTACGGCAGCGTGCTGCTCATGAACCTGGTCACCAAATACTTCGGCACCAGCAGAAAGATCAAGGAGGGCAAGTAAGCCATGGAGAAAGTAAAAAAAGGTGTGCGCCTGGAGCACATTTCCAAAATTTACCAGGATCCCAAAACCGGCAAGGACTTTTACGCCGTCAAGGATAACTCCCTGACCATCGCCCCCGGCGAGTTTGTGACGCTGCTGGGCCCCTCCGGCTGCGGCAAAACCACCACTCTTCGGATGATCGCCGGCTTTGAAAGCCCGGACGAAGGCGAAATTTATCTGGGAGACGAGCCCATCAACGCTCTGACCCCCAACAAGCGGGACACCGCCATGGTGTTCCAGAGCTACGCGCTGCTTCCCCACTACAACGTCTTTGACAACGTGGCCTACGGCCTGAAGCTCCGGAAGGTGCCCCAGGCGCAGATCAAGGAGCGGGTCATGAAGATTCTTGACCTGGTGGAGCTGTCCGGCATGGAAGGCCGGATGACTAACCAGCTGTCCGGCGGTCAGCAGCAGCGTGTGGCACTGGCCCGTGCCCTGGTCATCGAGCCCAGCGTGCTGCTCTTCGACGAGCCTCTTTCCAACCTGGACGCCAAGCTGCGCGTGACCATGCGGACGGAAATCCGCCGGATTCAGCAGGAAGTGGGCATCACCGCCATTTACGTCACCCACGACCAGAGCGAGGCCATGGCTCTGTCCGACCGGATCATCATCATGCGCTCCGGCGTGGTAGAGCAGATCGGCTCCCCCCAGGAGATCTACTACCATCCCGTCAACGAGTTCGTGGCCGACTTCATCGGCGAGGCCAACTTCCTGAAGGGCAAGCTGGAAGCCCTGGAAAACGGCCGTGCCCGGCTGAACGTCTCCGGCGACATCTGTCACGCCGCGGCCGTGCCCGGCATGGAGGTGGGCAAGGACTACACCATCGTCCTGCGGCCGGAAGCGGCGGCTCTGGCGGAATCCGGCGGTCTGCCCTGCAAGGTGGTTCTGTCCTGCTTCATGGGCTCCTATCAGAACTACCATGTGCAGGTAGGCGATACCCTGGTCAAGCTCACCGACCCCAACCCCAAGAACAAGCGGATCTATCAGGTGGGCGAAAGCTGCTGCCTGACCTTCGACCCGGAAAACGTCCACGTTCTGTAAATACGGCAATCCCCCGAAAGCAGCCTTGGGAACCTTCCAAGCACTGCTTTCGGGGGTGTTTTTTCCTCAGCAAGGGTAAAGCAGGGGCATCCGGCGGCTGCCGGATGCCCCTGCTTGAGGCTGTCGAAAAACCGTGTCATTGCGAGCCAGTGCTCACACTGGCGTGGCAATCCCCCTGATTTTCAAACATTTTCGTTCCTAAATCATCGGTTCTTACGTTCAACCGGGGGATTCCCACACCAGTCTGCGGACTGGTTCGGAATGACAACGTATCTTTCGGACTTTTTTGACACGCTGAGCAGGGGCATTCGGCGGCTGTCGGATGCCCCTGCTTTCTATTATACGTCAAATCGGTCGTAGGCTTCGTAACAATCCAGGCAAAGCTTCTTTCCCCCCGCAAGCCGGATCCAATTGGCTCCGGTGCTTTCGCCGCAGCATTCGCAGGGATAGGAGTCAAAAATCCGCGCCGCCTCCGGCAGATGAAGCTTCGCCTCCATTACCCGGAACATATCCTCCGGGGCGCAGCTCTGGTAATAGGCAAAGGATTCCTGCCGGGTCATGCCCTCCGGCTTCGGTTTCAGAACCAGCCGAAGAGATTTCCCGTTTTTCCGGTCGAAGAAGGTAAACGCCTGCTTACCCCGCATATGGAACAGCAGATTGCCTTTGCCGATGCTGCATCCCAGAATCACCTGGATGGCATCGACACCGCAGGCATCGTTTTCGCTGATACATACAATTTCTTCATCCGCCGACAGACATCCCGCGTTTCCGCCGCCGCCCAGCCCCAGCTTCAGAAGCTCGATGGCATACAGCGAGGCCTTGTAGCCAATGGTCAGGCCGCCGCATTCGTGCCCGTGAAACTCCACACATTTTTTCCACAACGCTTTATTCTCGTCCATGATAATCCGTCCTTTCTCTTCCGGTTGGCTTACGATTCCACCAGAACCATTCTTTGATTTTCTACCTCTACCACCCGGCCGTCAATCTGATACACAGCCTTCAGCGCCTCCGGGGTCAGAACCCTGTAGTCGCCGTTGGCGTACACCTGACCCTGGCGAAGCAGCAGGAACCGGTCGCAGAACCGGAGCGCCAGATTCAGGTCATGAATCACGACAACGGCAGTCAGGCCGTCCTGATGGCAAAGCTCCCGCACAATTTCCAGCACCTGATACTGGTTGTGAATGTCCAGGCTGCTGGTAGGCTCGTCCAGAAGCAGCAGCTTCGGCTGCTGGGCCAGCGCTCTTGCCAGCATAACCTTCTGCCGCTCACCGCCGGAGAGCTGATTCAGAAACCGTCCCCGCAGGGATTCCAGATTCAGCCGCTCCATGGCGCTGTGGACGATCTGATGATCCTTCTCCGTAAATCCCCACTTCATATAGGGCCGTCTTCCCAGCATGACCACGTCGTGAACCGTCATCTGGGTATTGGGAACCGTCTGGGAGACAAAGGCAATGCGCCGGGAAACCTGGTGGTTGCTCATTTGCAGAATGCTCTCCCCATCCAGAAGCAGCTCCCCGGAGTCCGCCTTCAGAATTTTATTCAGACACTTCAGCAGCGTGCTTTTCCCCACGCCGTTGTTTCCCAGAATTGCCAGGAACTGACCCTGTTCCAGGGTCATACTCACGTCCTTCAGAACCTCTCCGCCACCGTGGTAGTGGTAGGAGATGTTTTTCACTTCCATCATTTTCCCTTTCCTCCCTTGAACAGGAGATACAGGAACAGCGGTCCGCCCAGGAACGCGGTAATGGCACCGATGGGCAGGATAATGGGCATAATCGCCACCCGGGCCAGCAGATCTCCCAGCAGGAGCAGCGTCGCGCCGGCAAGGACGGAGCCGGGAATCAGGTACACATGGTTATTGCCTACCACCATGCGCACAATGTGCGGCGCCACCAGGCCGATGAAATTGATCAGTCCCACCCGGGATACAATGACAGAGCAGGTCAGGCAGCACAGAATCATATTCGTCAGGGTAAGCCTCTGTACATGAATGCCCAGGCTTATGGCGGTTTCCTCCCCGCTGAGCAGCGCGTTATAGTCCCAGCGATGGCTGACGCAATACGCAATCAGAATCAGAACCATGACGGTCATCGCCCGCAGCTCACCCCAATCGGTGCTTCCCAGATCTCCGAAGGTCCAGAATACCAGATTTGCCAGCTGGATTTCGTTGGCGAAATACTGAATCAGGGTGGTTGCGCCGCCCAGCATGGAGCTGATTGCCACACCTGCCAGCACGATTCCCTCTGCCGAAACCTGCTTCAGCCGGGACAATCCCAGAATCACCGCCGCCACGGCAATGGAGCCCAGGAAGGACCAGAGGGAAATTCCCACGCCGCCGGTCAGATTCAGGGTGATGATCGCAAAGGCCGCCCCGAAGGTGGCACCCTGGGAGACACCCAGGGTGGAAGCGGAGGCCAGGGGATTGTGAAGAATGGCCTGCAAAATACAGCCGGACAGCCCAAGCCCCGCTCCCGCCACAATGGCGGTGCAGATACGGGGCATTCGGTTATTGCGAATCACAAGGTTGATTTTCTTATCCGCGGATCGTCCGAAGATTCCCCGGATAAGCTCCGCCACCGGGGTGTTATAGGAGCCGGCACGCAGGGACAGCAGCACGGACACCAGAAGCAGCAGTGCCAGAAGCACCAGGAACAGGGTGCTGCGAATCTGGTTTTTTCGGTAGTCCGTCAGCTGGTGTTCAGGCGCCGAGGGTAATCTGGCAGAACGCATAGCCGGCTTCCTCCAGATCAGAATAGGGATTGCTGCCCAGCAGTTCGGTGAAAATCTCTCCGGCCTTTTCGACAGGGTCAATATCCCGGAACTGCTCAGGGTACATGACGCAGGCGGCATAGTAAGCGTCCGCCAGCGCGGTTTCCAGGTTGGAAGCATAGGAGCGGAAGGAAATCTGAGAATAGACCTTTCCCTCCTTGACAGCGGTCAGCGCATTGTAAAAATCCGGGTGAGCAGCATAGTCCTCGCCAATCAGGCTCATTCCGTTAAAATCCAGGAAGATCAGATCCGGATCCCAGGAAAGAACCTGCTCCACGTCGATGTTGAAAGCGCCGGTCTGCTCGGTGGTATTGGCAAGGTTCTTGGCGTGAATCAGCTCAAAGGGGCCATAATAAGCCTCCGTTCCCTCAAATCCGTGCTGCCCCTTGAAGGCCACGCCGCCCACATAGCAGGTCGGCTTTGCCTCCTCGGCAATGACGGAAGTCCGCTCGTCCAGATCCTTCTGGATGGCCTTCAGATAGGCGGTCAGCTCCTCTGCCCGGCTTTCCAGCCGGTAGAGCTCGCCCAGAATGCGAATGGTGACGTAGGCTTTCTCATCCAGGGTGGTGTCGCTTCCGGGAACCACTACAACGGGGATGCCCGTTTTCTGGCTCAGCTCGTCGGGATCCTGGCTGGCGTAGCTGCTCATGACAATCACCTGGGGATCCACATTTATGATTTCCTCCGCAAAGGGCTCCCCGTTGGTTCCGATTGCCGGCAAATCCTTGAACAGATCGTAATTCACATAGTTGTACAGTCGGCTCATGCCGGGCTCTTTTTCGTAATCCTCCACCCCGACGACCCGGTCGGCACCGCCTACATAGCAGGTATAGCGCAGGGCACCAACACCAACGCACACAATGCGCTCTACGGAATCGGGGATTTCCACATCCCGATCCATGCCGTCCGTAATCATCCGGGTATCCGGCGCGGTTTCTTCGGAGGCGGCCTGGAGGGCGGTGGTTTCCTTCGGGGCGGGCGCTGTCGCTTCCGGTGTGCCCGCGCAGGCGGTCATAGCCAGCAGCATAGACAGCGCCAGCAGCATCGTAACGATTTTCTTCATTTTTGTGGTTTCCTTCCCTTCTGCTTTCTTTGCGGAAAATGCCCGCGAGAATCTATCTTCAATTCTATCAGAGAAACAGCAGGTTCGGAAGCCCCCCAGGGGGATAGAAAACCCGGCGGTTTTCTTACACGCTGGTGGGGCCCCCTCCGGGGATTGCCAGGGGCATTTTTGCATCTTCCAACAAAAAATGTTGCAAAATCGATTCCCATCTGCTATAATGTCCCGTAACGACTTTGCTGCGGCGGCGTGATGCCGTCGGGAAAGAGGCTATTATGTGCGGTATTGTTGGCTATACCGGTAAAAAACAGGCGGCTCCCGTTCTCCTGGACGGTCTGAGCAAGCTGGAATACAGAGGCTATGATTCCGCCGGACTGGCCGTCCGGGACGGGGAAAAGCTGGCGGAGGTGGTCAAAGCCACCGGCCGGCTGAAAAATCTCATGGAAATGACCGACGAGGGACGGGCGCTGCCCGGCACCTGCGGCATCGGTCACACCCGCTGGGCCACCCACGGGGTGCCCTCCCAGACCAACGCCCATCCCCACGTTTCCGGCAACTGCACCGGCTCCGGTTCCGGCCCGGTGGAATCCGAGGTGGTGGGTGTTCACAACGGCATCATCGAAAACTACCAGGAGCTGAAGGAGAAGCTGCTGAAAAAGGGCTATACCTTCTACAGCCAGACCGACACCGAGGTGGTGGTCAAGCTGGTGGACTACTACTATAAGAAGTACAACATCGGCCCCATCGACGCCATTGCCAAGACCATGGTGCGGGTGCGGGGCTCCTACGCCCTGGAGCTCATGTTCCGGGATTACCCCGGGGAAATCTGGATTGCCCGGAAGGAAAGCCCTATGATCGTGGGCATTGCCGATGGGGAGACCTTTGTGGCCTCGGACGTGCCTGCCATTCTGAAGTACACCCGACAGGTGTACTATGTGGGGAACCTGGAATTTGCCCGGCTGCTGCCCGGCCAGGCGCACTTCTACAACCTGGACGGCGAGGAGATTCACAAGGAGCCGAGTACCATCGAGTGGGACGCGGCGGCGGCGGAAAAGGCCGGCTACGAGCACTTCATGATCAAGGAGATCCACGAGCAGCCCAAGGCCGTGGCGGATACCCTGCACAGCGTCATTCATGACGGAGTCATTGACTTTTCCGAGGTGGGGCTTACCGAGGAGGAAATGAAGGAAACCAGCCAGATCGTCATCGCCGCCTGCGGCTCTGCCTGGCATGTGGGCGTGGCCTCCCAGTACATCATCGAGGATCTGACGGGGGTTCCCGTCCGGGTGGAGCTGGCCTCGGAATTCCGCTACCGCAAGCCCCCTCTGGATAAAAACGCCCTGGTCATCGTTATCAGCCAGTCCGGCGAGACCGCGGACACCCTGGCCGCCCTGCGGCTGGCCAAGGAGAAGGGACTGCGCACCCTGGCGGTGGTGAACGTGGTGGGCAGCAGCATTGCCCGGGAGGCGGACAAGGTGTTCTATACCCTGGCCGGGCCGGAAATCTCCGTGGCCACCACCAAGGCCTACAGCGCCCAGCTGGCAGCCATGTACTGCCTGGCGGTGGAATTCGGCCGGGTGCGGGGCACCATCGATGCAGAAAAATACACTTACTACTTAAACGAGCTGGAGACCATCCCCGGAAAGATCGGGCGGGTTCTGGAGGACAAGGAGCGCATTCAGTGGTTTGCCGCCAAGTATTCCGGTGCCCATGACGTGTTCTTCATCGGCCGGGGCGTGGACTACGCCGTGTGCCTGGAAGGAAGCCTGAAGCTGAAGGAGATTTCCTACGTCCACTCCGAGGCCTACGCCGCGGGGGAACTGAAGCACGGAACCATCAGCCTCATCGAGCCGGGCACGCTGGTCATCGGCGTGCTGACCCAGAGCGACCTTTACGAGAAGACCGTCAGCAACATGGTCGAGTGCAAGAGCCGGGGAGCCTATCTGATGGGCCTGACCACCTACGGCAAGTACGAAACCGAGGATCGGGCGGACTTTACGGTCTATGTGCCCCGGGTGGATGAGCACTTTGCCGCCAGCCTCGCGGTGGTGCCCTTGCAGCTGCTGGGCTACTATGTCAGCGTAGCCAAGGGTCTGGACGTGGATAAGCCCAGAAATCTGGCAAAAAGCGTGACCGTGGAGTAAGCTTCTGGCGGAAAACAGCGATTCACCCAAAGCGCACCGGATTTGCGGTGCGCTTTTTTCCGGCTTTTTCCGGAATTGTCAGAACCTCGCGGAAGTTTTAAGGAAACTTTAATCATTACCCGGTTGATTCTCCGGAGAAAATCCGTATAATAGTAGGAAAGAACCTATCGATTCCGGAGGAAAGATTTATGAAACGGAAAGTAATTTTGGCATTTGCCCTGTGCCTGGCGCTGGCAGGCTGCGGCACAAAGCAGGATGCGGTTTATGTTCAGTCTGTGGAAAGGCTGGCCTCTGCCGGGGGCATTGCCCCGGGAGACCGGTTCCTGGGACTGGTGGTGTCCGAGCACACCGCCGAGATCACCCGGGATTCGGAAAAGACCATCCAGGAGCTGATGGTCAAGGAGGGTGACGACGTAAAGAAGGGTCAGGCTCTTTTCAGCTACGACACCGAGGAGCTTCAGCTGAGCCTGGACAAGAAAAATCTGGAGGCCGCCCAGCTGCAAAGCACCATTGAAAGCAGCCAGGAGAAAATCAAAACCCTGGAGCGGGAGCGGCAGAGCGTCACCGGCACCGCCCGGCTTCAGTACACCGTGGAGATTCAGTCCGCCCAGGTGGATATGAAGGAGGCGGAGCTGAAGCTGAAAACCAAGCAGGACGAGGTGAAGAAGGCGGAGGAGCTGCTGAACAACTCCACCGTGACCTCCCCCATCACCGGCCGGGTGCAGAAGATCAACGAGAGCGCCACCACCGATGACAGCGGCAAGCCCGCGGCCTATATTGTCATCCAGCAGTCCGGCTCCTACCGGGTCAAGGGCGTGCTGGGAGAATTGCAGCGGGGCAGCCTCCGGGAGGGCGACCGGGTGAAGATGACCCCCCGTACCGGGGGCGATGGCTCCTGGACGGGAAAAGTGACCCTGGTAGACTACGAAAATCCCACTCAGGGCAGCGATACCGATCGGTACATGGGCACCTCCTCCGATGAGATGACCAGTGCCAGCAAGTATCCTTTCTATGTTTCCCTGGATTCCACCGACGGCCTGCTGCTGGGTCAGCATCTGTATATCGAGCGGAACACCGACGACGATACCCCCGGAGTGGGGGTCAGCGGCGCGTTCCTGTGCTATAACGAGGACGGCTCCGCCTATGTCTGGGCAGAGAAGAACGGGAAGCTGGAAAAGCGGGCGGTTACTCTGGGAACCTACAATCCGGATACGGATGTGCAGAAGATCACCGAGGGTCTGAGCTACGATGACTACATCGCCTACCCGGATCCCGACCTGTGCAAGCCCGGTGCGCCGACCACCCATGACATGCCGGTGGAGGACACGGATTCCGGCATGGACGGCGGCATGGACGGCGGCATGGACGGCGGCATGGACGGCGGCATGGATTCCGGCATGGATTCCGGTATGGACAGCGGCATGGACTCCGGTATGGATTCGGCGGATACGCCGGCAACGGAAGGCCTGGAAGGCGGTGGAGCCTGATGGCAATTCTGGAACTGACGGACATCTGCAAGGACTACCAGCAGGGCAAGGAGCCTGTGCGGGTGCTGAAAAACATCAATATGACCGTGGAAAAGGGTGACTACCTGGCCATTATGGGCCCTTCCGGCTCCGGCAAGACCACCCTGATGAACATCATCGGCTGCCTGGACGTGCCTACCTCCGGCAGCTATACCCTGGAAGGCCGGGCGCTGAAGGATTTGTCCGACGACGAACTGGCGGAGGTGCGCAACAAGCATATCGGCTTTGTGTTCCAGCGGTTCTATCTGCTGCCCAAAATGGACGCTTTGGACAATGTGGCGCTGCCCCTGCTGTACGCGGACGTGCCCCTGAAGGAGCGGCGGGAGCGGGCGGAGGAAGCCCTGAAGGCCGTAGGCCTGGGAGAGCGGATCCATTTCCTGCCCAACCAGCTGTCCGGCGGCCAGTGCCAGCGGGTGGCCATTGCCCGGGCCATCGTGGGAAAGCCCCAGCTGCTGCTGGCGGATGAGCCCACCGGCGCGCTTGACACCAAGGCGGGCAATCAGATTATGGAGATTTTCCGCCGCCTCAGCGATGAGGGCATGACCATCATTATGATTACCCACGAGCCGTCCATTGCCGCCTGCGCGGACAAGACCTATCGGATTCTGGACGGCGAGCTGCATACCCGGGAGGAACCCCATGAAGAAGATTAACTGGAAAGAAATCCAGATCTGGAAGAAAATCCCTAAGTGGCAAGGCGTGCCCAAGTGGAAAGGCATTCCCAAGGGGAAGGGCAAGAAGGTTCTGGTCTGCGCCGGAGCCGGCATTGCCGCCGCGGCCATCGTGGCGGGGATTGTGCTGGGCACTCGCGGTAACGGGAAGACGGTGGACGTGTACCCCTTCGCTATGGTGGGCATGACGGAATACTGGGGCGACAACCAGGAGAGCTACGGCCCTGTGACCACGGACAAGATTCAGACCGTATTTTTGAGCGACACCCAGATCATCACCGGTATCCCGGTGGAGGTCGGCGCCCATGTGAAAAAGGGCGATGTGCTGATGACCTACGACACCACCCTGTCCGAGCTGGAGCTGGAACGCAAGCGCCTGGACGTGGAGAAGGCCAAGCTCCAGGTCACTGAGGCCGAGGAGGAGCTGCGCCGGATCAATCAGCTGAAGCCCTCCGGCGGCGGTGGCGGAACCGTCGTTACCCCGGACTACGGCGACAAGCTGGGAGAGAGCAAGTATAAGGTCATCACCGATTCCTCCTACGACGGCAGCAGCCCGGAAACGGCCCTGGTCTGCTGGATTGCCTCGGACATTCCGGTGAACAACTCCGTGCTTCAGGCTCTTTATTACCAGGCTCTGAACAATCAGGAGCTGATGAGCACCCTTTCCCGGACAAAATCCAGCGCCTCGGAGACTCCGGACACGACGACTCCCTCGGAAGACCCGGAGCCTTCCACCGCACCCAGTGAACCCTCTGCCCCCTCCGAGCCTACGACCCCTTCTACGGAAGCCCCCACGGAGCCGCCCAAGCAGCCCTTGGAGGAACCGGAACCATCGGAACCGGAGACACCGGCTCCCGTCATTACCAGCCCCAATGTGAAAAACGGCGGCACCTTTACCGTGGATAAGGGCATGGCGGTTGACCTGACCTTTGTCAACAAGACCAAGCAGAAAACCGAGTGGAGCGTGGAGCCTGCCGCGGGCGAGCTGCTGGCCTACCGGGGCGAGCAGACCTGCGCCCTGTCCGGCCGGGTCAGCCAGACAGGAAAAACGGAGTATACGCTGACGGCCACCGTGGGCGATAAGACGGCTGCCTTCCGCTTTACCCTGGAGGTGGTGGAGCCGTCCGTCCCCTCCAAGGTCATCAATGATTTCTATGTTGTCCTGAAAAAGACCGGCGGCGACCGGGAGAAGGCGCCCACCAGTCTGTGGCAGGGCGTTCATGTCTATGTCTACAACGGAAACGACTACGGCTTCTCCCTGTTTGACGCTCCGGCGGAAAGCGAATTCTTCGGCGATTCCGACGACGACGGCGGCGGTTTCAGCTTTGACTTCGGCAGCGGCATGACCTCCGCGGAGCTTGCCCAGATGCGCCGGGAGCAGACCAAGAAGGTGCGGGATCTCTACGAGGCTGCCCAGATGGCCGAGTCCGAATATAACCTCATGGAGCGGGAATTCAACGACGGCAATATTCGTGCCGACCTGGACGGCGAGGTGGTTTCCGTGCTCACCGAGGATGAAGCCCGGCAGAACAAGCAGCCCATTATCAAGGTTTCCGGCGGCGGCGGCTTCTATGTGACAGGCAGCGTCAGCGAGCTGGAAAAGGACAATCTGAAAATCGGCCAGTCCGTTACCGTCAACGACTGGAATACCGGCAATATCTATGACGGTCAGGTGGTGTCCATCGGAGACTTCCCCGTGGACGGCAACGGCTGGAACGGCATGGGAAATCCCAATGCCTCCTACTATCCCTTCCGGGTTTTCATCGACGGCAGCGCGGACTTGCAGGAGAACGGTTATGTCAGCATAACCTATTCCGCCGCCCATGCGCAAAACGGCGTGTACCTGGAAAATCCCTATCTGAGAACCGACGATGGGGAGCCTTACGTCTACGTCCGGGGCGCTCACGGGAAGCTGGAAAAGCGGTATGTTACCACCGGCAAGTCCCTGTGGGGCAGCTATACGGAAATCCGCAGCGGCCTGACTGCCGACGACTATGTGGCCTTCCCCTACGGTAAGAACGTGAAGCCCGGGGCAGGTACCCAGGAGGGGGATCCCTCCGTCCTGTACAATTTCTAAGGAGGCGGGTATATGCGGGAAAATATCGGACTTGCCTTCCAGGGCATCTGGGGGCACAAAATGCGTTCGGTGCTGACCATGCTGGGCATTATCATCGGCATTGCCTCCATCATTACCATCGTCTCCACCATTCAGGGCACCAATGAGCAGATCAAGGAAAACCTCATCGGCGCGGGCAACAACGTTGTCACCGTGGAGCCCTATCAGAACGGTCAGCAGTTGGATTTCAGCTGGAACTCCGTGCCCCAGGGTATCCGCCAGATCACCGAGGATACCCGGCAGGAGTTGGAGAAAATCAGCGGCGCGGAGAAGGTTTCTCTCTATTACAGCCGCAACTACAGCCAGACCCTGTTCTACCAGAATACCCAGTTCAACGGCAAGCTCTATGGCATTGATGAAAATTACCTCAGCGTTTACGGCTATCAGGTGAAATCCGGCCGGGGCTTTACCCAGGGGGACTTCGACAACTGCCGGAAGGTGGCGCTGGTGGATACCACCGCGGCCACCAGCCTCTTCGGCGGCCTGGATCCGGTGGGGAAAAGCCTGGAAATTCAGAACGACGTGTATATCGTGACGGGGGTGGTGGCCCAGTCCAAGGAGTTTGCCCCGGTGATCAACTCCATGAAGGACTACCAGCTTTATGCCAACACCTCCGCCGGAAGCGTCTATGTGCCCAGCAGCGTGTGGCCCACGGTGTACCAGTTTGAGGAGCCCCAGAACGTGGCCATCAAGGTGGAAAACACCGATGCCATGACCATGGCCGGCAAGGAGGCCGCGGATATTCTGACGGAAAAGCAGATTGTGAACACGGACAGCAAGCTGGACTATCGGAGCCAGGATATGCTGGAACAGGCTCAGCAGCTGCAAAAAATGTCCCAGTCCACCAACAGCCAGCTGATCTGGATCGCCAGCATTTCCCTGCTTGTGGGCGGCATCGGCGTTATGAATATCATGCTGGTGTCCGTCACCGAGCGAACCAGCGAAATCGGCCTGAAGAAGGCCATCGGCGCCAAGAAAAAGCGGATCCTGCTGCAATTTCTGACGGAGTCCGCGGTGCTCACCAGTCTGGGCGGCATCATCGGGGTCATCAGCGGCATTGTCTTAGCCCAGCTGATCTCCAAGATGATGCAGATTCCGGTGTCCATCAGCATTCCGGCCATCGGCGTGGCGGTGGTGTTCTCCACCCTCATCGGCGTGATTTTCGGAATGCTGCCGGCCTATCAGGCGGCGAACCTGAACCCCATCGAGGCACTGCGTCGGGAGTAAGGAGCGAAAAATGGAAGAAAAATTCATTGCCGCCTGGGCTGCCGCCCGGGAAAAGGCGGCGGCTCTGGGCGTGAGAATCCGCCCGGCGGCGGATAGCGAAGCCCTGAAAATGGCCAGGCGGGTTCTTGCCGGCCGTCGGCTCAGCGACGGGTTCAATGACCTGCGGAAGCAGGGTCATCTGGAACTGAGCCTGGAGGCGCTGGCTGTTGACAAACGCTTCACCGGCCTGTTCACTGACGAAGAGGCCAACGAGGCGCTGACCCGACTGCTGGAAGCGGGGTATCGCTTCTAAGAATAGAAGTTGTCATTGCGAACCAGCGTCGCAACGCTGGTGTGGCAATCCGTTCCCCCTCAGGGGGAGCTGGCGGCGAAGCCGCGACGGATGAGGGCAAAAGGCTCCCCTTGCTGATCAAGGGGAGCTGTCTCGTGCGTCCCCCGCAAGCACGAGACTGAGGGGATCAGAACTCCCATCTTTTTGTGTGCTTTCATTGCCGCAATTTGACAATCCCTCAGTCAAAAATCAAAGATTTTTGCCAGCTCCCTTTACACAAGGGAGCCTTTGGGTGCTCCCGCACCAGTGCGTTTAGCGATGTTTCTCAGAAAAACCGGAAAATTGTACCACATTCTTTTATGAGTTGTCCAAAATCATTATACCACATTCACTGGCTCGCAATGACATGCGTGATACGATGGCGCGCCAAAAAAAGAAAACGCCCAAGGCTGACACCGTCAGCCTTGGGCGTAATTTTTACGCTTAGATTTCGTAGGTACGAACTACTTCCGTGGGGCCTTCCAGCAGAAGGGAGGTAACGGCTCCATTTTCCCCGGAGACGGTGTATTTCAGGGTGCCTCCCCGGCTATGGGCGGTGAGGGTATTGCTCTTGCCCTCCAGCCACAGCACACAGGCCACGGAGCCGCCGCCAGTGCCGCAGGCCAGGGTAAAGTCCTCCACACCCCGCTCGAAGGTGAGAATCCGCACAATACCCGGTTCCAGAGGCTGGTAGTAATTTACGTTGGCTCCCTTGGGGAAGGCCGGGTCAAAGCGCAGGGCGCGCATTTCCTCCCGGAGAGAATCCGCATCCCCCCATAGGTCGCCTTTGTATTCGGCCACCGCATGGGGCACGCCGGGATTCCCCAGCTCCACATAGGCAATGTCGCCCTTCCGGTGCAAATCCAGAACGCCGGGATTATTCAGCTGCACCCGGTAGGTGTTCTCGTCCAGCCGCTCACCCGGCACCAGACCGGCATCGGTCTCCACCACCATGGTCTTTCCGGCAATGCCGTGGTCATAGGCGTAGCGGCAGATGCACCGGGCGCCGTTGCCGCACATTTCGCCACGGGAGCCGTCGGCATTGTAAAAATGGAGCCGGAAATCGGCTTTCTCGGAGTTATCCACTGCCATAAAGCCATCGGCGTGGGTAAGTTTACATAACTCGACGGCCAGCTTGGAAAAGTCCGGCTGCTGTCCCCGGGCATCCATGACCATGAAATCATTGCCCGCGCCGTTCATATAGGTTACTTGCATGGTTCTCGCTCCTTTACTGGTTCAGAATGCTTTCCATGTTGTAAAGCCCCGCGGGCTTTCCCAGCAGGAATCGGGCAGCATCCACTGCCCCGTCTGCCAGCATGGCCCGGGTGACGGCCTCATGCCGCAGGGTCAGCTGCTGGGTGCCGGTGTGAAGAATCACCTCGTGCATTCCCACCACGCTTCCCATGCGCAGGGCGGAAATGCCGATTTCCTCCTTGGTTCGTTTGCCCTCGCCGGAGCGGCCGCAGTTGGCCCAGGCGTTGGGCCGTACCTCCTTGACGGCGTTAAAAAGCATCAGCGCCGTGCCGCTGGGGGCGTCTACCTTCCGGTTGTGGTGAGCCTCTACGATCTCGATGTCCGCGTCCGGGAAATACCGGGCGGCATCCTTTGCCAGACGGCAGAGCACTGCAATGCCCAGACTCATATTGCCGCTGTAGAATACGGGAATTTCCTTGGCGGCGGCAAAAATCAGAGCCTTCTCTTCCTCGGTGTGGCCGGTGGTGCCGATGACGGCAGCCGCGCCGATTTTCTTGGCGTAGTCCAGCACGGCGGAAATGGCGGTGTGGTGGGAAAAATCAATGACCATGTCCGCATCCAGGGTTCCCAGCTCGTCAAAGGTTCTGGCGGCTCCGTTTCCTCCGTCAATGCTGACCCGGCCTGCCACTTCGTCTTTCAGAATGCCGCACAGCAGGGTGCCCATGGCGCCGTTGGCGCCGCAAATGACCGCTCTCATACGGCAATGCCCAGCTTTCTCATTTCCGCGAAGAGCACCGCCCGGTTCTGCTCTTCCATGGAAGTCAGAGGCAGGCGCAGCGCGTCCGCGCCAAAGCCCATGGCGGCGGTGGCGGCCTTTGCGGGAATGGGGTTGACCTCGCTGAACAGGGCGTTGATCAGCGGCAGCAGATCACACTGCATTTTCGCCGCGGCGGCGTAGTCTCCCCGCAGGCAGGCATCGGTCATGGCCACGGACTGCCGAGGGGCTACGTTGCTGAGCACGCTGATGGTGCCCTTGGCTCCCATGGCCATCATAGGCACGGTGAGCCCGTCCTCCCCGGAGTAAACGTCGATTTTGTCCCCGCACAGGTGCATGATCTCGATCATCTGAGCCAGGCTTCCGGTGGCCTCCTTGATGGCGGCAATGTTGGGATGCTCGGAAAGCTTCGCCACGGTTTTGGGCAGCAGATTGCAGCCGGTACGGCTGGGCACATTGTAGAGAATGACGGGCAGGGTGCTCTCGTCAGCCACGGCGGTGAAATGGGTGACAAGACCGTTCTGGGTGGCCTTATTGTAGTAGGGAGTGACCACCAGAACGGCGTCCGCCCCCACCTGACAGGCGTTGCGGGTGTTGTGCAAAACGTGCTCGGTGTTGTTGGTGCCGGTGCCGGCGATGACGGGAACCCGTCCGGCCACCTTCTCTACGGTGTAGGCGATGACCTTCTTCTGATCCTCCGGCTCGATGGTGGCGTTCTCGCCGGTGGTGCCCATGACCACCAGGCCGTTGATGCCGGAGCCGATCTGGAATTCCACAAAGCGGCCCAGAGCCTCATAGTCGATGGAACCGTCGGCGTGCATGGGGGTGACGATGGCAGTGGCCATACCGGTAAAAATGGTGTTTTTCATAGCGTTTCTCCAAGTGTCATAGGGTGTATTGATTGAAATACTCGTACAGCGGGGTAAGTGCCTCAAAGAAGCCGGAAACCTCCTCTTCCAGCTGAGAGCCGAACAGCCTGTCTCCGGGGGCGATTTCCCGGGTGCAGCCGATCTGCCCCTTCCAGGCAAAGTAGGGGATAAGCGCCGGATTGTCCGTGGGCTTTGGCCGCTTGTAGCACTCGGCCGTGACGGGCTGGCCTACGGCGGCCTCGGTGTCGGAAATCAGCTTCAGAAAATCGTCGGGCTTCGCGGAAATGTTCCGGCGAAAATCCTCCAGGACGGCGGTTCTGGGCTTCCAGTAGAAGAAGCCATAGTTGGCTCCCTCGGGATTCAGCTCGAAGTACAGGCAGGGGTTCTCCGCCCACCAGTCCACGTCCCGGCGGATGCACAGCCACAGACTTTCCTTGTAGGGGGTGGGCGGGTGCATCCGGGCATCCCGGTAAATGCGGCTGACTTTCAGCAGGTTTCCGGGACGTTCCAGAAAGGGTTGGAATACCGCCTGGCCCAGCTCCTTCATAGGCTCGTACAGGGTGCGGACGTAGTCACCCTTGTGCTGGGTGAACCAGTCCCGGTTGTTGTTCATGCGGATTCCCCAGAGGAAATCCATGGTTTCAGGGGTAAAGCCGGTAAACATAGGGCTGCGTTCCTTTCAGCGCAGAATCATGCCGGTATGGGATTCCGCCGGTCTGCGGGTTTTGTAAATCACCTGATACATCTGCTTCAGGGGAATTTCCCGGTCGGGAATCTCAAAGGCATACCTCTGGCAGGCGTTGAGTATTTTGGTGTCCTGGTATTGAATCTCCCGGGGCAGCCGATGGTCATAGGAGGTATGGACGTGACCGTGCACCAGGTAGGCCGGGTGGTATTCATCCAGCAGCTTCACCAGAGCCTCAAAGCCCCAGTGAGCCGGATCCTCCGCGTCCCCCAGTCCCGCCGGTGGCGCGTGGGTGACTACGATGTCCACGCCGCCCAGCCGCTTCAGCTTCCAGGTGAGCTTCTGAATCCGGCGGTGCATTTCCCGCTCGGTGTACTGATGGGCACCGGGGTGATACCGGCGGCAGCCCCCCAGTCCCAGAATACGGATGCCGTTGTAGACCACGATGTGATCGTCGATGCAGTCGCAGCCCTCCGGGGGGTTCCGGTCATAGCTTGTGTCGTGATTGCCGTGGACATACAGCACCGGGCACTTTGCCATGGTGACAAGAAAGCTCAGGTAGCTGGCCTTCAAATCTCCGCAGGACAGAATCAGGTCGTAGCCGCTGAGCCTGCCCGGGGTGTAGTAATCCCAGAGGGCAGGGCACTCTTCATCGGAGATGGCCAGTATCTTCATGGCTCGGGGCCTCCTTTTCCGGCGGGATGGAATCCCGGTAAATGCCCAGCTGGCGCACCATCCGCTGGGAGACGGGAAGAATATCCTCAAAGGGCGGGATGGAGCCGGCGATGTTGCTGCAAAGCCAGTCCATATGCAGCACCTCGGTGGGGGTGAAACGCTTGGTGCCGTCGTTTTTCACGGTTCCGTCCTGGGCGATGATCTTGCGGGCGAAGGGATCGATGAAGCCCTGCTCCATGCCGGTTTTCAGCAGGTTTGCCAGCTGACGGACGCCCTCCGGAAGCTTGTCGGACAGGCCGACGCCGATGACACCGCTGTCCATACCCAGCCAGTAGTTCAGGGCGGTGGTGTCCGCCTTGTCCCGCTTCCAGCCGCCGGAGAGAATGCTGCGGATGACGAACTCGTAGAACTTGCCCCAGACCCACACGGGACTTGCCAGTGGCACCAGATCCCCCCGACTGTCCATGAGATAAGTGCCGTAGCTGCAAAAATCCAGGTACATTTTCGACTGGGTGGGGGTGTCCCGGTTGGATACCACCCGGATGCCGTCGGCCAGGAAATCCGCCTGGGGCATTCCGGCCACGCAGGACCAGCGCAGCTCAATCTGGGCACGGGGATTGGTCATCTGGGCACCCAGGGCGAAGGCGTTGATGGAAGCGGGCACGCCGAAGATGGGATAGGAGGCAATGTAGCCGATCCGGTCGTCCCCCGCCATGGCCCCGGCGATGGCACCGGTGATGAATTTGGCCTCATAAATTCGCCCATAGTAGGTGCGGATGCTGGAATAGGCCTGGTCTACGGAACAATTCAGGAACCGAACCTTGGGGTATTTCACCGCGGCCTTCAGAGTGGCGGTGCACAGGGGCGGGGCGGTGGTGAAGACCACCTGGGCCCCCTCAGCCACGGCCTGCTCAATTTTCTGCTCGGCAAGTTCCGTGGTGTTGGCGTCGTAATAGCTGCGCACCAGAACCCGGTCGCCGAAGACGGATTCAATGTGGGCCCGGCCATCCTCGTGACCCAGCACCCAGGCGCTCTGGGCCGGGTTCAGCTGGTGGATAAAGGCCACATGCAGCACGTCGATACCGGAAACCAGGCGGCTGACGAGGCTGGTTTTGGTCTCGTCCTCGGCCTTGGTCTGCACCTTCACCCCGTCATCCTTGGAGGAGGTAACCATGTCCTCCCACAGCTCGGCGACGCTCTTGCGCAGATCGCCGGTGGTGAGACGGCCCAAGTCCTTGTAGGGATACAGCGCCAGCCACAGAAGCAACGCCTCACCGGGGAGCACGTCCTCCTGCCGGGAGTTCAGGGAGAGGAACGCGTCCCGGAAATAGTGGAAGTAGGCGTTGAAGGTACGCCGCTCCTCCTCCGTCCAGGGTTCGTCTCCTTTTTTGCCCAGGTAGCCCAGGAGCTTGGCGTAGTCTCCGGGGCGGCGGAACTGGATGGTGTACAGCCGGGAGACCTTGTAAAAGTCCAGAAATTCATAATAGGCTCGGATTCGGGGATCCTCCGAGGGGGCGGGCATGACCCGGCGCACCTGTCCGGGAATCCGGGGAGCGCCGAAGCAGCGCAGGACGCTGACCCGCTTGTTCCCCTCCTGGACGTAGAAATTGCCCAGGTATTCGTAGCAGACAATGGGGTCGGTGATGCCGGTTTCGCCTAAGTGGGCGGCGCACAGGCTGATCCACTTGGCGGCAAATTCCGACTTGGGATCCAGCAGCGGGTGGAAGGAGGGGGTGAAGGCGGCAATCCGCCCGGCGGATTTGGTACCGACGATCCGCTCGGAGGGAATCTCTATGAGCCCTACGTCCACCACCGTGTGGGCACCATTTTCCGGCAGCAGCTCGTCCAGAACCGCCGGATGGGTGGGTTGACCGGCGGCGGACAGTTCCCGGAATTCCTTCTGACCGGCACGCAGTGCCTGGTTGTATTCATCGGTTGCAAATTGGATATTCATGGCAGCCTCCTGTTGTTCCGGATTGACTTCCTTATGTATTCTATATCATATCTCATTTTGCGCATTTTTTCAATCCATTTCCGCTTTTGAGCGGAAAATGTTCAAAAAGAAAGTGAGACTGCCGCAAAATGATCTGCGACAGTCCCACAATGTGTATTTTTTGCCTCTGGATGTTACCAGGACAGCATATTCCGGAACAGCTCCATATACCGAGCCGCGGGAACATCCCAGCTGAAGTCGGTTTCCATTTCCTTCTTCTGCAAAGCCCGCCAGGCCTCCCGATCCGTGTTGTACAGATTCAGGGCCCGCTGGATGGAGGCGAAGAAATCGTCGGCGTTGTAGCTCTGGAAGGTGAAGCCCAGGCCGCCCTTGCCGTCTGCGTCGCAGGGAGGCACGGTGTCCTTCAGGCCGCCGGTGGCGTGAACCACGGGCACGGTGCCGTAGCGCATGGCGTTCATCTGGCTCAGGCCGCAGGGCTCACTCTTGGAGGGCATCAGATAGATGTCGCCGCCGGCATAGATCCGGTCGGCCAGTCCCAGGTTGAAGGTGATCTGAGCGGAAACCTGCTCCGGCAGCTGCTTGGCAAGATCCCGGAAGAAGTTCTCGTACTGAGGCTCGCCGGTGCCCAGAATCAGCAGCTGGGCATTTTCCTCCCACATGAGCCGCCGGGCGATGTAGCACAGCAGATCCAGACCCTTGTGACCGGCAAGCCGGGTGACCATGACCATCAGGGGCACGTCCGGGGCTTCGGGTAAACCGACCTCCTTTTGCAGGGCGGCCTTGCACTTGGCTTTGCCCTCCACAAAGGTTTCGGAGTTGAAATGGGCGGGCAGAGACTTGGAGGTTTCGGGATTGAAGGTATTCACGTCAATGCCGTTGGTGATGCCGGTGAGCTTCCAGGCGTTGCTGGCCAGAATCCCGTCCAGACCGTGGGCGTAATAGGGATACATCAGCTCCCGGGCATAGGTCTCGGACACGGTGGTGACGAGATCGGCGGTTTCGATGGCGCCCTTCATCACGTTGACGGAGTTGTTCATGTCCAGGGTGGGACGGTACTCCCAGGGCAGCGCCAGCATGTCATCGAAGAAGGAGCTGTTGGCCCAGCCCTGATACTCGATGTTGTGGATGGTGTACATGCACCGGGTATTACTCAGCCGGTCGTGATAGACCGCCTTCAGGTACACGGGGATCAGGCCGCACTGCCAGTCGTTGCACTGGATGATCTCCGGGATAAACTCGATGGCCAGCATGGCGTCCAGACAGGCCCGGGAGAAGAAGGCGAAGCGTTCGCCGTCGTCCATGTCGCCGTAGATGGCGCCGGTGCGGGCACCGAAATAGTATTCGCTGTCCAGGAAATAGACCTGAACCTTGTCCGCCCGGTTCGTCAGCTTCATCACGGCGCAGTACTGCTTCCGCCAGCCCAGGGACACCCGGAACTCGGCTATCTTTTCGGTGATGTAGGCGGTGTTGGATTTGATCTTGTGGTAATAGGGCAAAAACAGGGCGACTTCATTGCCCTCGATCCGGGACAGGGCGGCGGGCAGCGCCTCCATCACGTCTCCCAGACCGCCGGACTTGCAGTAGGGCGCGCCCTCGGAGGCGCAGATGGCAATTTTCATACAGTTTCTCCTCGCTTGACGATGACGGGGTTCTTCTTGGTGCCGATGAGCTTGGCACCGGGGGTGACGGTGACATTCTTATCCAGAATGGCATACTTCAGCTCCGCACCCTCGCCGATGACGGCATCGTTGAAGAGGATGCAGTTTTCCACCTGGGCATCCTTGCAGACGGTGACGTTGCGGAACAGAACGGAGTCCTTGACCTCGCCCTCCAGCATACAGCCGTCGGCTACCAGGGCGTTGTCGATCCGGCTGTCCTCGCCGTAGTAGGAGGGAACACGGAAGCGCACCTTGGTGTAGATGGGGTGACGGCCGTTGAAGATATCCGTGCGGATATCGCCGTTCAGCAGGGACAGAGAGTTGTTGAAGTATTCCTCTACGGATTCGTTGTACAAGGCAATGCCGTCGAAGGGGAAGGTGTTCACGGTGACTACATTGCGCTGCCAGCCGCCCATGACCAGATCCCGGTCCATGTGGAACTTGTCCCGGGCGATCATCTCCTTGACGGAGCGGATCAGGAAGGCCTTGTCCAGGATGAAGATATCCATGGAGGAGACATAGTCCGCGGGAGCGGCGTAGTCAACCAGCATGTCGGTGACCTCCCCCTTGTCGTCCACCTTCAGAGCCAGGTCGATGACCTTCTCGCCGTTGCAGATGCCGGCCTTGGTGACGACCGTCACATCCTTGCCGGAGGCAACGTGGGCGCTGAGCACCGCGTTCAGGTCGATGTTGGACAGGATGGCGGAGTCGGTCATGACCACCAGCTCGTCCCCGGCGCCGTACTCCAGGAAGTCCATGGCGTTGGACAGGGACTCCAGCTTGCCCCGGTAGGTGTGGGTGGAGGACTGGGCATAGGGGGTCAGAAATTCCAGACCGCCCTCCTCCAGCTCCAGACCCCATTCCTCACCGTCGCCGATGTGGTTCATCAGGGACTGGTAATTGTGCCGGGAGATCACGCCCACATGGCGCACACCGGCGTTGCTCAGATTGGACAGGGCAAAGTCCACCTGGCGGTAGCGTCCGCCGAAGGGAAGAGAGGCCATGGTGCGCTTGTCCGTCAGCTCACCCATGTCCGCGTCATTGGTAAAGATAATACCCATTACGTTCATTGTGGTATCCTCCTAATTTACAGCATGTCGCCGGGCCTCAGCACGGCATTGGCTTCGACCACAGCGCCCTTGGAGGTAACGCTGATCCGCTTCTTTTCGTTGGGGGCGAAGGCACCGCCTACCACCGCGTTCCGGCAGACCCGGGAGTTTTCTCCCAGGATGGCGTTGCGGACGATGGCACCGGCCTCGATGACCACGCCGGGCATGACCACCGCGTCCTCGATCTGGGCACCCTCGCCGATGGTGCAGCCCACGGAGATGACGGAGTGCTTCACCTTGCCGTAGACCTCGCAGCCCTCGGCTACGAAGGAGTCGGAAATGACGGCCTTGGTGTCGATGTAGGAAGAGGGCAGCGCGGAGTTCCGGGCGTAGATGGTGGAGCGCTTATTGCCCCGGAGCTGGAAGGCAGGCTCCTTGCCCAGAAGCTCCATGTTGGCCTCCCACAGAGAGTCGATGGTTCCCACGTCCTTCCAGTAGCCGTCGAAGGGATAGGCCATCAGCTTGTGGCCGGAGGTCAGCAGCATGGGGATGATGTTCTTGCCGAAGTCGTTGGAGGAGTTGGGGTCGTCCTCGTCAAACATCAGGGCGTCCCGGAGGACGCTCCAGGTGAAGCAGTAGATGCCCATGGAGGCGTTGGTGGACTTGGGATGGGCGGGCTTCTCCTCGAATTCATAGATGGTGTTGTCCGGATTGGTGTTCAGAATGCCGAACCGGGAGGCCTCCGCCAGGGGCACACTGCGCACGGCGATGGTGCAGGAAGCGCCGTGCTTCTCGTGATACTCCACCATGGCGCTGTAGTCCATCTTGTAGATGTGATCGCCGGAGAGGATGATCACATAATCCGGGTTGAACCGGTCAACGAAATCGATGTTCTGATAGATGGCGTTGGCGGTGCCCTTGTACCAGCCGGACTTCTTGTCATGCCGCTCGTAGGGAGGCAGAACCTGGGCGCAGGAATGGGTCTTGTTCAGACCCCAGGGCTGACCGTTGCCGATGTACTCATTGAGCTCCAGGGGCTGGTACTGGGTGAGGATACCTACGGTGTCGATACCGGAATTGACGCAGTTGGAAAGGGGAAAATCGATGATGCGGTACTTGCCGCCGAAGGGGACGGCAGGCTTGGCGGTTTTCTCCGTCAGAACCTTCAGACGGCTGCCCTGGCCACCGGCCAGCAGCATGGCGATTACGCGTTTTTTCTGAAAATACATGGTCACAGCTCCTTATATGATTTGATGAACGCCGCGGGTGGTCGTGTTTTCAAAACGCGGCATACACATTTCTTCGCACCCATAACATATCATACTTTTTGCGATTCGCAAATGGACAATTTATCTAAAATATTAGCGAGACTTTCAGTATTTTGCACAATTTCTATCCATTTGCATGGGGGAGCACTGGGAATATTTGCTATTTCCGGCCGTTTTTCCAACCATATCATATCCAACCAGCGACCCTGCTTAAAGCCCTGACGGGGAAATTCCGCCCGAATCCGGTAGCCATTTTTCTCGTGAAAGCGCAGGGAGGGAATATTTTCCCCGCAGACCAGGCTGTAGAGCACCTGATAGCCCTGGGAAAAGAGAATTTCCTCCAGCACGGCGTAGAGCTTCCGGGCAATGTCCCTGCCCTGGGCTTCCCGGCGCAGATAGATGGTCGGCTCGGCGCACCACTGATAGGCCTCCCGGGTGAAGGGAGCGCTGGCGTAGGCGTAGCCCAGGATCCGATTCCCCTCCTCCCAGACCAGCCAGGGAAACTGCTTGGTGTACTCAGTGAACCGGCGGCGGAATTCCGTCGGGGAGGGGGGCGCGTACTCAAAGCTTACGGTGGTGTTCAGCACATAGGGTGCGTAGATTTCCAGCATTTCCGGAAGATCCGCTTCCCGGGCGATTCGAAGCATCAGAAGGACCTCGCTTTGACAATGGGGTGTAGGGTCGGAAGGCAAACTCCGGCAACTTCATTTTACGTCACAAAAAAGCCTTCGTCAAGGTTGACATTTGGGGTCTGAGTGGGTAAAATAAGATTAAATATTTAATGAAGGAGGTACCACCATGGACGCTGGCGGCAGTGGCAATATACCTGGTCGAAGTAGCGCGGGCTCCCTGGTGAGCCTTCTCGTGTAGATCAGATACATTGCCTCTTATTCTCAAAATTAAGAAAATAGGAGGGAAATCATGGCTGAACGTTTTGAAATTGTAGAAAAAGCAGTCCTCACCATGCTGGAGGAGAAGAAGTACCCGACTTTGCGGGACATTCTTGTGACCATGAATCCCAGCGACGTGGCAGGACTGTTTGACTGTCTGGAGGAAAAGCAGATTCCGCTGATGTTCCGGCTGCTCCCCAAGGAGCTGGCGGCGGAAACCTTCGTGGAGATGGAGCCGGAGGCTCAGGAGCTGCTGATCCGCAGCTTCTCCGATAACGAGCTAAAGGAAGTCCTGGACGAACTGTATGTGGACGACGCGGCGGATATTGTCGAGGAAATGCCCGCCAACGTGGTGCGGCGGATTCTTCTTCACGCCGACCCGGAAATGCGCCACTCCATCAACCAGATCCTGCGCTATCCCGAAAACTCCGCCGGTTCCATTATGACCACGGAGTACGTTTCCCTGCGGCCGGAAATGACCGTGGGTGAGGCCATCCTGCGGATTCGCCGGCAGGGCGTGGACAAGGAGACCATTTACACCTGTTACGTCACCGCGAGTGACCGGAAGCTCCTGGGCATTGTCACCGTGAAGGATCTGCTTCTTGCGGAGGATGACGACGATAAAATTGAAGAGCTGATGATCACCAACCTGATCTGTGTCACCACCCAGACCGACCAGGAGGAAGTGGCCCGGATGTTCAGCAAGTACAACTTCCTGGCTCTGCCTGTGGTGGACGGAGAGCACCGGATGGTGGGTATCGTCACCTTCGACGATGCCATGGACGTCATGGAGGAAGAGGCCACCGAGGATATGGAGATCATGGCGGCTATGACGCCTTCCGAGAAGACCTATCTGAAGAGCTCGCCTTTTGATCTGTACAAGCACCGGATTCCCTGGCTGATGCTGCTGATGGTGTCGGCAACCTTCACGGGAATGATCATTTCGTCCTTTGAAAGTGCCCTGGCGCTGCTGCCTGCCCTGACCGCCTTCATCCCCATGCTGATGGATACCGGCGGTAACTGCGGCTCCCAGTCCTCCGTGACGGTGATCCGTTCCCTGAGTCTGGATGAGCTGAAATTCGAGGATATTTTCCGGGTCATGTGGAAGGAGCTCCAGACGGCCGTTCTCTGCGGCGTTACCCTGGCGGCACTGTGCTTCGTGAAGGTGCTGGTGGTGGATCGGATGCTCATGGGCAACGCCAGCATCAGCCTGCTGGTGTCGGGGGTCGTGAGCCTGACCCTGGGGGTGACGGTGATTATGGCCAAGTTCGTGGGCTGCACCCTGCCTCTGCTTGCCAAACGCCTGGGCTTTGACCCGGCGGTGATGGCTTCGCCTTTCATCACCACCATTGTGGATGCCCTGAGCCTTCTGGTGTACTTCATGTTCGCCAAGTCCATTCTGGGACTGTAAGACAGCTCCGATTCGACAAAAAGGGATTGATTTTTTGGCCGGGGTCTGTTATAATGACCCCACAACGCAGGGTTAGTTCATCGGTAGAACGGTCGCTTCCCAAGCCACAGAGGCGGGTTCGATTCCCGTACCCTGCTCCATACAAGAAAAGAGCACCCCACCAGGGGTGCTTTTCTTGTATATTGAGGACGGACGGGAATCGAACCATTCTCAATGCAAATGTCCGGTGGACATTTGCCAAGTGCCAGTTGGATGGCACTTGCTCCTTTATCTGCCTAAAATGCACAAAAAGAGGAAGCAAACCGAAATTTGCTTCCTCTTTTTCGGATAGATTTTACTCGGCGGGAGAGAATTGATCCTTGCTCACGCCGCACAGGGGGCACTCGAAATCCTCGGGCAGGTCTTCGAATTTGACGCCGGTTTCTTCCTCGTCGTAGACCCAGCCGCAGACATCGCAGACATATTTCATAGGTGCTTCTCCTTTCGGGTTATCGGGCGGCGTTATTCCGTTACGCCGCAGGCGGATTTCACCGCTTCCACGACACGCTTGCCCTGGGCAAAGCCTTTGAAGGTGTAGGTATCGCTGCCGTACTGAAATTTCAGCCAAGTGTTCAGCACGAAACTGCTGGCCTTGAGGAATCTGGCCTTTCGCAGATCCAGTTCCTCCACAAATTCTCCCAGACCGCCCATGCCTACGCAGGTATACAGGGACAGCCGGCTGCCGTTCAGGAAGAACCAGGCACGGCCCTGATTGCCGCCCGAGCAGGTGACGTCGGCCATGAAGGCAATCTCCCGGTCGTCGATGAGTTGCTTGTCTCGGGCATCCCTCAGGAACGGATTCTCTGTCATAGTGATTTTACCACACTTTCTGTTGATTTGGGAATACGGTGTTTGTCTTTCGGTGAAATCGGGAACCATCCGGAGGACGGTTCCCGATGAGCGTTTTCTTTCGAAGGTTTGTGCAGAAATGTGCCGATACCGACCTTACTTCTTGAAGATGTCGCCCAGCTTGGAGGCTACATCGGCGGCTGCGTCAACGGCCTTCTCGGCGACCTTGTTGGCCTTGGCGGCGGCCTTCTCCAGAGCGATCTCCTTGGCGAAGTACCGATCCAGCATACCCTTCAGCGCGCGGCCGTGGCGAGCCTCGTCACGGGCCATTTCGTGGACGGTGTCGTGGATGGCATCCAGACCGTTGCGCTTGGCGCAGGAGGCCAGATCGAACTTGCCCTGGGTGGCGCCGAACTCGCAGTCCACACGCCAGGCAAGGTTCGCCCGGGTGGAGGCCTTCATGTTGGGCTCCAGGTCCTCGCCCAGCATCTCGGCGAACTTGGCGGCGTGCTCGGCTTCCTCATATGCTGCCTTCTCCCAGTACAGGCCGATTTCCGGATAGCCCTCCCGATGGGCGATCCGAGCCATGCACAGGTACATACCCACTTCGCTGCACTCGCCCTGGAAGTTGGCCTTCAGCTGCTCGAAGATGAACTTCTTGTCCTCATCGGAGATGTCGGGGTTGTTTTTGACGGTCTTGGCGTAGATGCCGTACTCGTGCTCGGCAGCCAGCTTGCCCTCTTCCATTTCCTTGAACTTGGAGCCGTCCACATGGCACACGGGGCACTTGAAGCCTTCGGGGATGGAGTCTCCTTCGTAGACGTAGCCGCAGACGGGGCAAACAAATTTCTTCATAATAATATCCTCCCTAAATTGATTTTTAATTTGTGTATCCTTTTCTGAGTTTCGCGCAGTTCCGGCACAGCCCGGTGAAGGTCAGCCGGCAGTCCTGAACCAAGCAGCCGGAGGCTTGCTCCGCTCCATTGCTCAGGCTTTGGGGTACTTCCATCTCCGGAAGATCCAGCACCGCATCGCACTGGTTGCAGATGAAATGCACATGGGGCTCCGTGTTGGCGTCGAACCGCTCGATACCCCGGACGGTGGCCACGCTGGTCACAAGTCCCTGGTTCTTGAACCAGGTCAGGTTCCGGTAAACCGTCGCCAGGGAAATATCCGGATGCTCCGCCTGGAGCATTTCGTGCACCATTTCCGCAGATGGATGACTTTTGGTGGAGCGCAGGCAGGTGAGAATGGCGTTGCGCTTTTTGAATTGCTTTGCGCCGACTTCCATAGGCACCTCCGTAAGCTCTGTTTGTAAGTGATTCTTGTTTACGAGCTGAGTATATCACGGAAGCTTCTGTTTGTCAATATGCAAATAAGAATTATTTGCAAATAAATTTTGAATGGATACCGGCTCCCGAACCTGGGAGCCGGTGGGGGATTCAGGAAACGCAGACAACACGCCGTAGGGCCGATGCCCGCATCGACTCCGGGGCACCCAAAGCTTTTGATATTGACACGCTCGGAAGGCTTTGCTACAATTACCTTGGTTCTTCGGAACCGGGGTGCTGCCATCCGGTGGCGGTTCTGCTTCCCTCTTGCTTCTCAACAGGGGGTACGCACACACTTTTTCACCCCCTGTCCTTCTGCGGAAAGGGGGTGACCAAAATGACTTTTACGGAACTATGCCAGTTTTGTTTGGTACTTATTGGTCTTGCCGGTCTCATTATCGAGATCGTAAACAAGAAAAAGTAACCGCCCAAGCCTTCCAAGCAAGCGGTTACTTTTTCTAAGTGACACAGGGGAGGCGAACCGTCTATCGGCAGCACCCTTTTCTACGCTCATTATACCATGATCCGCTCCTATCGTCAAGGGGTGGATCATGGTGTTTGTTGGCATATCAGATACGCTTTAGCCGTTGGCTTTGCCGACACCGGGCTTAGACAGCAGCTTCCTTGATGACGGCGACGCCGTCCACCAGGTTGGCCATTTCCAGCGTCCCCTCCACAGCCATCTGACGTTCCATCAGATCGGTAAGGATCACCATGCCGTCCTTGCACTCAATGCGCATGACGTTTTTCATCATGATGGTCTCCGGAGTCAGCTTATTCTTGTAAACAGTAGACAGGCACATAAGAAAGCCTCCTTATTCGTGCTCCAGGCTGGTCAGGACAACGCTCAGGCGCATGTTGCCCTTCTCAAAATCGGAAACGGCGGTCATCACCTGCTCATAGGCGGTGTGGTTGCCGGCCTTGTCCAGCTGACCGGCCAGGTCTGCCAGTTCCTTGGCGTGGGCGGCGTTGTGACCCACCATATACTTCATCAGGGCGGTCAGCTCCTCCATGGGGGTGTGCTCGCACTGGGAAGGACAGGTGCCGCAGCTGCCCTGGCAGTCGTGGTCGTGGTGATGGTCGTGCTCGTGATCGTGGACATACTCATGGGTATGGGTCACACCGTCATGGGTGTGCTCGTGGGTGTGAGGATGGTCATGGTCGTGAGGAAGACCGGTATGATCGTGATCGAGATGCATAGAAATCAATCTCCTTTCAATGTTTTCTATATTAATGTCTGCTGAATAAGCCGCTTTGCGGCTTATTCACGCACCGTCAGGTGCGTAATTCCATAAAAACGGCTCTTTGAAACCGTTTTTATGGAATTCAGACAGAAATCAATGCGTATCCGAATTGCATGGCGTTCCATGCAATTCGGCAGGTGCAAGGGTTTTGCACTTTTTAGCGCAAAACCCTTGCACCAGAACAACGCAAAAAATGCCTGAACGCCTTGACGTTCAAGGCGCTTTGCGTTGTTCCGTACGCATTATATTATAATACCGAATAAAGCCGGTGTCAAAACATTTATTTTTCACCGGAAATCCCCCTGGGGGGCTTGCCTTTGAGGGTTGTCCCGTGTATAATAAAGCGATATGATACTGAACTCCAATTAAAATCTTTAAAAAAGATTTTAATTGCCTGAAGGGTATGGAGTTCATATGAGACTTGTTTTGTGATTTCTTTCCTTATAAATCGCAAAACTGGCAGCGCCGTCAGGCGATGCCTTCCTGGGGTCTATCTGAAAACCGGGAATATGACCAACAGCGAGGGATTTTTCGCCTGCTGAAGCCATTTTTCCGCAGGAATACTTTGTGTATTACAAGGGAAAATGGTGCACAGCAGGCGGAAAAGACCCGCTGTTTGGGCATGTTGACGGTTTTCAGATAGACCCTAAAATCTTTAAAAAAGATTTTAATTGCCTGAAGGGCATGGAGTTCATATGAGACTTGTTTTGTGATTTCTTTCCTTATAAATCACAAAACAGGCAGCGCCGTCAGGCGATGCCTTCCTGATTAAAATTAAGATTTTAATCAGGAAATAGTATCAGAAAGAAAGGAGGGGGCGCAATGTCCGATTTTTACGAGGAAGCTTTGAAACCGGAGCACGATCACGCCTACCTCCATGCCCATGGTATCGCCCACAGCCACGGTCATGTCCATGAGAACCAGCGGGCGGTGATCAACCGGCTGAGCCGGGCCATCGGCCACCTGGAGAAGGTGAAGCGGATGGTGGAGGAAGGCTACGATTGCTCCGAGGTGCTGATTCAGCTGGCGGCGGTGCGTTCTGCCCTGGACAACACCGGCAAGGTAATCCTGAAGGATCACCTGCGCCACTGCATGGTGGACGCGGTGGCGGCAGGGGATACCGAGGCCATCGATGACCTGTGTCAGGCCATCGACAAGTTTATGAAATAGTCGGCCCGGTGCCCGGGCGGGCAATCCGTTTCCCGCAGTCTTCCTTGGCTCCCACTTTGTGGGAGCTGTCAGCGAAGCTGACTGAGAGGGTAAAACAAACCCTCTCCGCCCCCTGCGGGGCACCTCTCCCATAGGGAGAGGCGAGGCCCTCATCCGTCACGGCTTCGCCGTGGGGGAAAGGCTTTTGGATTTCAAATACATATCTTCCCCCGATGCGGCTGCATCGGGGGATTTTTTTCTGCGAATCCGGGCGGATTTTTACGATTATCGTTCGATGGCGCAATCCGCCGCCCGCCGCTACAATGGCCTTACGGTAACAACCGAACAAAAGGAGGCTATGCGCATGGATACAACCATTCCCTTATACGGCTTTGGCGGCGGAGGCGGCAGTGCCGGAGCGACTCTGACCGTCACCGCTCCGGCGGGGGTGACCGTCACCCTTACGGGGGGCGGCAAAACAAAAACCGCAACCGCTGATTCCGGCGGAAAGGCGGTTTTCCGGGGGCTGGAAACCGGCACCTGGACGCTGACCATCACAGACGGTACGGACACGGCCAGCAAAACCGTGGAGATCACGGCAAATTACACCGAGGAAATTATGTTCTTCGCTGCCAATCTTCAAATCGTCTACCCGGCGGGGCTGGTCTGCAGGGCCACCGAGGGCGGCACCACCCTGACCGCCCCGGACACCACCGGCACCTGGAGCTGCACGGTGTATCACCGGGGTACCTGGACATTCACCGCCGGGGACTGGAGCGCGGAGGCGGAGATTGCCGCCAATGGCCAGACGGAGACGGTGCGTCTGGCCCGGTGGCTGGTGAAGGACGGGGTGCTTACCGGGGAGGGCCTGTCCAACCCGCTGATTTCCGGTCGGTCGATGGCACCCACCCAGGAAACAGGATACGTCCAGATCCGCAACAGCCTGTCCGGCCAAGCGGCGGGTGTTCTGTCCGGGGAGGCTTTCGACCTGACGAACGCCGGCAAGGTGATTGCGGACGTGGACGTAACCACTGCCGGAAGCAGCAGCTCCGAGGCGAAATTCAACGGCGTCGGGCTGGTTCTGACCCGGAAGGCCGGCTACAGCAGCCTGAACAACGCCGCCGCTGGCATCGACCACGAGGCCATTACCCGTACCACCGGGCGGCAAACCCTGACCCTGGACGCAGCGGAGGTCGCCGGAGCGTGGTACGTTGGCTTCGCCATCGGCGTGTCCGGCAATTTCAAGGTGTACGACCTGCGGCTGGAGGTGTGAGCCCATGACCAACCGGCAGAAGCAGAATCTGCTCCAATATCTGGGCTATTACCTGGCTGTTCCCGACGGCATCTGGGGCGAAAAATCCCGAGCCGCAACCAGATCCTTTCAGCAGGCCTGGGGTCTTCCCGCCAGCGGGGTCTTTGATGAACAGACGGAGGCGAAAATCCGGCAGGTCATCGGAGAAGGGGCGGAGCCGGAGCCTCCCGCCTGGTGGCAGGAAATCCCCCATTTCCGGCGGGCGGAATTTCGCTGTCCCTGCGGGGCCTGCGGCGGCTTTCCGGCAGAGCCGGAAGAAAAGCTGGTTCGGCTTGCCGAGCGGGTGCGCACGGCTTTTGACGCACCGGTGCTGATTTCCAGCGGGGTGCGTTGCCCGGCGCACAACGCCGCCGTGGGCGGGGTGAAAAACAGCCGACACCTGCTGGGCAAGGCCCTGGACTTCCGGGTGAAAAATGTGTCCGGCGAGAAGCTGCTGGCCTATGTCCGGACGCTGCCCGTTCGCTACGCCTACCGGATTGACGGCAGCTTCGTCCACATGGACGTTGCCTAGGGGGTGAACCGTTGGAAGCGATTCTCACAGCCCTCATCGGCGGGGGCGTGACGCTGGTGGGGGTGCTGATCGCCAATTCCCGAACCCAGGCCGTCACGGAAACCAAGCTGGACGAGCTGACCCGGGAGGTTCGGGAGCACAACAATTTCGCCCGGCGAATGCCGGTGGTGGAGGAACAGATCAAGGTCATCAATCACAGAATTGAGGATCTGGAGGAATATCACAAGCCGAATTAAGGAGGAAAATATGGAAAACATCACAATGCTCAATACCTGGATCAACCCCACAATTCTCGCCATCTGTCTGGTGGTGGGCTATGCGGTGAAGCATCTGCTGCCCAGGGTCAGCAACCGGCTCATTCCTGTGACCGTAGTTGTCGTGGGAATCATCACCGCCCTCTGGATGAACCAGTGGGGGGTTCTGACACCGGACATTCTGCTCTCCGGAGCTCTCAGCGGCCTGGCATCCACAGGACTGCATCAGCTGTTCAAGCAGTGGATCGAGGGAAAAGCGGAATAACGCAAAAGGGCGCGGTGCTGTGCACCGCGCCCTGAGATTGTCAAAGAACCATGTCATTGCGAGCCAGTGCTCACACTGGCGTGGCAATCCCCCTGATATTCAAATATTTTCAATCCTAAACCAGCAGCTTTTACGTTCAACCGGGGGATTCCCACACCAGTCTGCGGACTGGTTCGGAATGACACCGTATCTTTCGGACTTTTTTGACACGCTGAGGGCGCGGTGCTGTGCACCGCGCCCTCAATATTTTTTACAGCTCGGGTTTGGAGGCCTCGTCGAAGAGAGCCTCCACCTGCGCGCCGGGGCCCTTCTTGTCCAGGACGGACACCAGCCAGGCGGCCAGCAGCCCCGCAAAGAAGCCGGGGACGATCTCGTAAATTCCGGTGGCGGACTTGGCCAGAATCAGCCACAGCACGTCCATACCGGCACCCACGGCAATACCGGCCACGGTGCCGCCGAAGGTCAGCTTCTTCCAGAACAGGCTCAGCAGAATCACCGGGCCGAAGGCCGCGCCGAACACGCCCCAGGCGTTCTCTACCAGGCCCATAATGGAGCCGGAATTGGGATTGGAGGCGATCAGCAGTGCCACCACGGAAATGGCCATGACCACCAGACGGCTGGCCCAGAGCATTTCCTTATCGGAGGCATTCTTGCGGATCAGGGGCTTGTAAACATCGCTGGCGAAGGCGGAAGAAGCGGCCAGCAGCTGAGAGTCGGCGGTGGACATGGCGGCGGAGAGAATGGCGGACAGCAGCAGTCCGGATACCAGAGCCGGGAAAATCCGCCGCACCATGGTGATGAACACCGTGGAGGAATCCTCGATTTCGCCCAGGTACAGCCGACCGGCCACAGCGGTCAGGGCGGACATGACCAGAATAATTACCGTCCAGGAAATGCCAATGACGCTGGACTTGCGCAGCTCCTTCTCACTCTTGATGGACATGAAGCGGATGATGATGTGGGGCATTCCGAAATAGCCCAGACCCCAGCCCAGGCCGGAAATCACGTCCTGGGGAGTGGTGAACAGATGGAAGAAGCCCTCGGGCAGCTGACCGCCTACGGCGCCCTCCCCCTGGCCTACCAGTGCCAGGGCGAAAATGGGGGCCAGCAGCAGCGCCGCCAGCATGATCATGCCCTGGAAGAAGTCCGTCCAGCACACGGCGGAGAAGCCGCCCAGGAAGGTGTAGGAAATGATGATGAAGGCCGCCAGATACATGGCCGCGGTGGCGTCCATGTTCATCACCGTGTTGAACAGGGTGCCGCAGGCCTTGATGGAGGAGGCGGCGTAGACCGTGTAGGCTACCAGGAAAATCACCGCGCACAGCACCTGAAGGGTCTTCTTTTCCTCCAGGAACCGGTTGGTCAGGTACTGGGGAATGGTGATGGAGTCCTTGGCGGCGATGGAGAACCGGCGCAGCCGGGGAGCCTCAAAAATCCAGCTCAGGGCGTAGCCGATGCCCAGGCCGATGGCAATCCAGGTCTGGCCGATGCCGAAGGCGTAAATGGAGGCGGGCAGACCCATGAGCACCCAGGCGCTCATGTCGGAAGCACCGGCGGACAGGGCGGACACCCAGGCGCCCATGTTCCGGCCTCCCAGAAAATAGTCCTTTTCGCCGGCGTCCTTGGATTTCAGGAAGAAAAACACGCCGATGCCCAACATAAACAGGAAGTAGGCAACGAATACCAGCATTTCGACAATGTTCATAGAATTCCCTCTCTTCTGATACATGATAAAATATCATGTATCTATGCTATATTTGTGATGAAATTATTATAATCCCTGATTCGACATTTTGCAATCAAAAACTGCCCGGGGAGATTCACAAAAAACAGTTGCGATTCTGTGAAATATATGATAATATCAACAAGAAACTATGAAAAATCAGCATAGTAAAGAGGGATGGCACATGAGTCTGAAAAAATACGAAGCCTTTGTCCGCACGGTGGATCTGGGCAGCCTGACCAAAGCCGCCCAGGACTTGGGCTCGACCCAGTCCCGGATCAGCCATATTTTAAGCGATCTGGAATCGGAATACGGCTTTTGCCTGATGCGCAGAAGCCGGGGTGGCATTGAGCTGACCGAGGCCGGCCGGCTGGTGCTGCCGAAAATGCGGGAGATTCTGCGCCGGGAGCAGGAGCTTTCCGAGTGCATTCAGGAGATCCGCAATGCCAACGCCGGAACCGTCCGGATTGGCGTGTTCACCAGCGTGGCGGTTCACTGGCTGCCCGGGATGATCCGCAGCTTCCAGGCCGAGCACCCCGGAGCCAAGCTGGAAATGCGCAGCGGGGACTATCACGATGTGGATCAGTGGCTCCGGGAAGGCAGCGTGGATCTGGGTTTTGTGACCCTGCCCGGCTCGGGGGACATGCGACTCATTCCCCTGGCGGAGGATCCCTTGGTCGCCATTCTGCCGAAAGATCACCGGCTGGCGAAGCTGGAGAAAATTCCCACCCGGGAGCTGGAGGGAGACCCCTTCATCAGCCTGCTCCAAAGCTCTGCCCACGACATTCACCGGGCTCTGGACAACGCGGGCATTCACCCGGAAATTCGCTTCACCACCAAGGACGACTACGCCATCCTTGCCATGGTGGAGCAAGGATTGGGCATTTCCATCGTGCCCAGTCTGCTCATTCGGGGCCGTGCCCAGAATCTGGCGGTGCGTCCCCTGGAACCCCAGGCCAGCCGGACCATTGCCCTGGCCATCCCCCAGGGGGAGGCTCTGCCGGTGGTCAATGCCTTCGCCCAGACTGCCATCGATTGGCTGAAGGAGAATTGGGAGTCTGCGCTATAGTCGGCAACAGTGTCTTACCCGTGTCATTATTGCGAACCAGCTTCCGGAAGAACCGTGTCATTGCGAACCAGTGGTGCTCCGCGCAGCGAATCAAAATCCTAATGACTGCCAGTGGCAGTCATACCTTAATGTAGCGCAGACTGGCGTGGCCCTTTCCAAGGATTCCCTCCGGTCACAATCCGTTTCTCCTGCTAACACAGCAAGCACCCCGGAAGTTACTAGCTTCCGGGGTGCAATACTGTCTATAAATTCAACAGCTGTCGTTTCTTTGCGTCAAACTCCTCCTGGGTAATGGCACCCATGTCGAGAAGTTCCTTGTACTTTTTGATTTCGTCGGCAGGACTGAATGCGGGGGCGGCACCAACCGTTTCCTCCGGATTTATTTCCACTTCGCCCAGTAGGCCGTGCCCTTCCCGCATTCTCTGGCGGAGTTCTTCTTTGCGTTCCTCGGAAAACTGCTGCCACTTGTCAGATAAAAAAGTGGTTTCTATCAACGGCAATTTGCAGTCCGGGCAGATCAGCCTCGACATCCGTTCGCTGTTGTAGGTGGAGTTGCAGTTGGGACAATAGAAGACACGGGGAATGCCGGTGTATGTGACTTCCGGGATGCCCACATTTGAGATATACGGAATATAGGGGGATACATTTGGCCCCTTTTCCACCTTTGCAGGTTTGGCGCAAACGACAATCAGGGCAATGAATCCAAACAGAGCTCCCCAGAGAAACCAGGCGCCACCGTCCTCGTATCCCTTGCTCTTTTCAATTGCGCGACATGCAAAGCCAAAGATCAGTGCCTTGACGACCGCATAAATAATAAATGTCCAGAATTCATCGGACATAGAGATACCTCCCGTGTGAAAGAATATCAAAATAAAAGGGAAGCCACACATTTAATGTAGCATATTGCCATTTCCGTGTCAATGTTGTTTTGGCCGGAATACCAAAACAATCCATAGCACGATTTGCTCTTCCGGGGGCACCAATTGAGGGCAGAGGATGAGGGATTCGATTGCCGTTCCGCCGGGAGGCGGAACGTAAGGAGCATCCGGCGGGGACGCTTTTGGCAACAGTCCGCTAACGCTGTTGCATTTAGATGGGTTCGAATCCCTCACCTGGGCAAGAAAAAATGCAGATACCCAAAAGGGTATCTGCATTTTTTGGCAGAGGATGAGGGATTCGAACCCCCGCAAACGGAGTCAGAGTCCGGTGTGCTACCGTTACACAAATCCTCTATATGTGACCCGGGGCCACATGGTGGAGACAACAGGACTCGAACCTGTGACCTCATGCGTGTGAAGCATGCGCTCTAACCAGCTGAGCTATGCCTCCATGTCGGAACAGGATGTATTATACCACGTTTTTCGGAAAAGTCAACAGGATTTTTGAAAATTCTAGGAAAACGGAAAGAAGCACTTGATTTCTGCCTGATTTCTGTTATGCTAACCCGGAAGGGTGGTGGATTTATGAAGTATTCCCATATGATTCCGGGAATTTTCCGGAGCCGCCCCAATCGGTTCATTGCCCAGGTGGAAATCGGCGGTCAGACGGAGACTGTCCATGTGAAAAATACAGGTAGGTGCCGGGAGCTGCTGGTTCCGGGAGCGGCGGTCTGGTGTCAGAAGTCAGACAATCCGGCAAGAAAGACCCAATATGACCTGATCTCCGTGAAAAAAGGGGAGAAGTGGATCAATATGGACTCCCAGGCGCCGAACGCTGCCGCCCGGGAGTGGCTGGCCTCTGGCGGACTGGGGGAGCTGCATGACCTTCGCTGGGAGACGGTTCACGGGGATTCCCGGTTTGATTTCGCCTTTACCAAAGATGGGAAGCCCTGCTTTCTGGAGGTCAAGGGCGTAACCTTGGAAGATGGCGGCGTCTGCGCCTTCCCGGACGCACCCACGGAGCGGGGCACCAAGCATCTGCATGGGCTGACCCGGCTGGCTCGGGAGGGGTACGGAGCCTATGTGCTCTTCGTCATTCAGATCGAGGACGTTGTGTCCATGCACCCCAACGACAAAACCGACCCGGCCTTCGGCGCGGCGCTTCGGGAGGCGGCGGCAAACGGGGTGCGGGTACTGGCCGTGCGCTGTCGGGTAAGGCCGGAAAGTATGGAAATCATCGGCTTTGTGCCGGTTACTTTGGAGGAAAGATAGATGAATCACAGTGAATACGCGGCGGAATTGTTTCTGAACGGGCGCAGCTGCTCCCAGGCGGTGGCGGTGGCCTTCTGCGACGTAACCGGGCTGACCCCGGAATTTTCGGCGAAAATGGCCTCCTCCTTCGGCGGCGGCATGGGTCGGATGCGGGAGGTCTGCGGGGCGGTCAGCGGAATGCTGATGGTGCTGGGACTTCTGTACGGCTACGATGACAACGGGGAAGAGGATCGGGCGAAAAAGGCGCATTATGCCTTGGTTCAGGAGCTGGCCGGGAAATTCCGGGAGAAAAACGGCAGCATCATCTGCCGGGAAATTCTGAAAAATCCCCCCAGCGATCCGGCGCCCACGCCCCGGACGGCGGAATTCTACAAAACCCGCCCCTGTGCCCGGATGGTGTACTGCGCGGCGGAGATTCTGGACGACTACATCGCCGCCCATCCGCTGGAGAACCGGACGTGAAAGACCTGATTTACAACCAGCAGACCTGCGGGGAGATTCCCTACGGCCTGCGCTCCTCGGCCCAGGTGGGCTGCGGATGGATTGCCGCCTGGAACGCCCTGAAAATCCTGGGCTATACCACGGATAAAGAGGCTCTCGTCCGGTACTTCACCTGGATGCTTCCGGGCATCCACGGCAATCTGGGCACGGCCTTCTGGGCTCCGGAGCGGTGCTTCCGCCAGTGGGGCTTTGAAACCAGGCTGGTGTTTGACCGAAAAAAGTTCGACAAAGCCCTGGACTGGGCGGACGCGGCCATTGTTTTCTACCACTGGGCAGGAAAGAAGGGGCTGGGGGCCCACTTTGTGGCTCTGGAAAAAACGGATACCGGCATTCAGGGCTACAACACCTATCGGGATTCCGGCGGTCCGGACAACTGGGGCCAAAGTGTGGAAGAATTTCTGAAAAAGCGGGGCTATTTCGGCTGTGTGCTTCTGGAAATCCGGAAGAAAGGCGGGGAAAACATTGAAATTGGATAAAAAATACCGAATCCTGCTTCAGGGCGCGCTGATATTCGTATGGCTGACGGATTTGTCTCCCCTGACGCAGACGGAAACCTATTACAGCGTGTACCTGCTGTGCGGACTGGCAGGGCTGGCCTGTCTGCTTGCCAACCGGCGGCAGGAAAAGCAGCCTTTGGCGGTGAAAATTTTCGCCGGACTGTTTTCCCTGGCGGTGGTTATGGGCAATTACGAGCTGTACCAGCCCTTTTCCGCCCTGCAAAGCAAGCTGAATCTGATGCTGGATCTGGCCGGCGGATACTGCGTGGGCTTCCAGATGCTTTCCGCCATGCTTTGCCGTCTGCCTCTGCGCCGGGATGCCCGGGAGCGGAAGCACCCGGCGGCGGTATTCTGGGGCGTGTTCGGGGTCATTGCGGTCATTGACCTACTGTACCTGTTCGGTGCCCGGTACCCCGGGGTGCTCACCACGGATTCCTACTCCACCGTCTCCCAGATTCTGAACGGCAACTATGACAACACCATGCCCTTCTGGCACACCATGCTGGTGCAGGTGTTCGTGAAAATCGGGCTGGCTCTCTTCGGGGAGATCAACCGGGCGATGGCATGTTACCATGTGTTCCAGATTTTCTTCCTGGCGGCGGTGTTTGCCTACGCCCTTATGACCCTCTACCAGATCGGCGTGCCCCGGCTTTGCCTGGTGGCGGTGTTCTTTGCCTATGGACTGCTGCCCTACAATATCGTCTACAGCGTAACGCTGTGGAAGGACATCCCCTTCGGGGCATCGGCTTTACTGCTGGCCACTGCCTTTTACCGGCTGCTGAAAAGCGTGGGCAAACCCCTGACAAACTGGGTAACTTTCGTCCTCGGCGCATTGGGGGTGAGCCTGCTTCGCACCAACGGCTGGTTTGCCATGCTGGCGGTGCTGGTGCTGCTGGCCGTCCTTATGCACAAGGAACATAAGAAGCTTTTGTGGATTCTGACGGCGGTGTTGGCGGTTTCCTGGGTGATGATCAACCCGGTGCTGTGGCTTCTGAAGGTGCCGAAAACCAACATCGTGGAGGCCTTCGCCGTGCCCATGCAGCAGATCGCCCGGGTGGTGACCCAGGAGCGGGAGTTGGAACCAGAGGAAGAAGCATTGCTTTCGGAAATTTTCGATTTGGAGAAAATGAAAGAGGTCTACGACCCCCAGACCGTGGATCCGGTGAAATTCGAGACCTTCCAATACGGAAAAACCGACTATATCCAGACCCACAAATGGGAATATCTGCGGCTGTACCTGTCCCTGGGCGCCCGGTATCCGGCGGATTACTGGAAGGCCTGGGTGGAGGAAACCCGAGGCTACTGGAACGGAGGCTACTTCTACTGGATTTACCCCGCCCGTTCCTCCCAGACCCCGGTGATGGGCATTGTCCACAGCAGGGAAAACCGGATCGTAACGGCGGCCTTCGGGGCCTGGTTCCGGGCGCTGGAAAAGCCCACGGTACTGGAACCCCTGTACAGCATCGGTTTGCAGGTCTGGATTCTCATTGCCTGCTGTCTGATCAATGCGCTGAAAAAGAACCGGCAGTGGCTTATCGGGGTTCCGGTGCTGGTGCTGGTGGTAGGATTGTGGCTGGGAACCCCGGTGTACAGCGAATTCCGGTACGCCTACCCCATCATCCTGACTGCGCCCCTGGTTCTGATGACAACCCTGTATTCCCCGGAAAAGTGAGAAATGCCCCCGGTGCCGTGCGGCACCGGGGCAAATTATGTCGAATTCTGCTTGCTTTTCCGAAGGAAATCCGTTACTATAGTTGTGGTGCTGCCAGCACCCCGGCAGGCGGTTCCCCCTTTTTCGGGGGTAATCCACTTCTTTTGCCCCCAATCCATTGCGAGAGGGGGTGTGAGTACATGGTTACATGGCAGGATTTATTCCAATTCGGCCTGTTTCTTGTCGCTCTTATCTCCCTGGTTCTCCAGGAGCACGATAATAAAAAGAAGTAACCGCCCAGCCTCCAAGCAAGCGGTTACTTCCTAACCAAAACCTTGGGGGAACCGTCTGTTGGCAGCACCCCTGTCTATATGAATTATAGTTCAGAGTTGTATTTTTGTCAACCCCCCGGTGCCGTGCGGCACCGGGGGGTTACTTTGTGTTTAGCGGCTGCCCTTGTCGTAGGGAATTCCCTCGGCCTTGGGAGCCCGGGACTTCTTGGAGGTGAAGGCCAGCACGATCAGCGTCACCAGGTACGGGAGCATCCGGTACAGGTGGGAGGAAATGCCGATTTCCGCCAGCATATACACGCCGTCTCCGTTGATGTCGATGCTGGAATAGGCGGCGGCAATGCACTTGAAGAGGCCAAAGAGCAGGGAGGCACCGGCAATGTTCAGCGGCTTCCAGTTGCCGAAGATCATAACCGCCAGAGCCAGGAAGCCAAAGCCTGCCACGTCACCGTTGCTGGTGCAGTTGGTGGTGGTCAGGGCGTAGACAAAGCCGCCCATGCCCGCCAGAGCACCGGAGATGGTGGTGCCGGCATAGCGCATCTTGTAGACATTGATGCCCAGACTGTCTGCCGCCTGAGGATTTTCGCCGCAGGCCCGGAGCCGCAGACCGAAGCGGGTCTTGTAGAGCAGGATGGACATAATGAGGAAGAGCAGAATGCAGATATAGGTGGCAAGGTAGACCTTATTCAGGAAGGTCTCTCCCAGAAAGCCGATGTCCTGACTCTTGGGAATGCCGAAGGTGGATTTTTTCAGCATGAACCAGGTGGCGGAATCGCCGGTCTTCATATCCAGGATGTTCTGACCGTCGATGATCCGGATGAGGAACAGCACCATAGCGGGAGCCATCAGGTTCAGAGCCGTGCCGCCGATGGTCTGATCCGCCTTCAGGTTGATGGAGGCGAAGCTCAGAAGCAGGCTGAAGAGAGCACCCAGGGCGGCGGACACCAGCATGGCCAGAATCTCCAGCCCCTGCAGGGTCAGCCAGGAGCCTTGCCGGGCGGCGTTCACGAACACATCCAGATCCTGCATGGAGCGGACAAAGAGGACGCCGATGAACGCGCCGAAAATCATGATGCCTTCCAGAGCCAGGTTGATGATGCCGCTTCGCTCGGCGAACACACCGGCCAGAGCCACAATCATCAGAGGAACCGCGTAAAGCAGAGTCTGCTGAATGATGAATGTCATTTCTTGGCCCCTCCTTTCTCAGCGTTTGCGTCATTGGCGGGCTTTGCCTTTTTCTTCTTGCCTTCCAGCCACATGCGGATGACCAGAGAGAAGGCGCTGAGGTAGACAATGACGCCGATGATTACGTCGGTGATGTACTCGTTGTAGGCGGTGTAGCCCGTCAGGTTCTGACCGACAATCTTCAGCATTGCCATGAAGATGCCGGTGAAAATCACCGCGATGGGGTTGTTCACCGCCAGCAGCGCCACGGGAATGCCGTTGAAGCCTTCCCCGGGCAGGCTCTGATAGGTGGACCAGTAGAACTCCGTGTTGCCGGAGAGCCAGTAGAGGGCAGCGCCCGCACCGGCCAGGCCTCCGGCGATGGCCATGGACAGAACGATGTTCCGCTTGTCGTTGATACCGGCGTACCGGGCAGCGTGCCGGTTGGAGCCGCAGGTCTTCAGCTCATAGCCCAGGGTGGTCTTGTTGATGAAGACGTACATCACAATGGCGAAGACAATGGCAATCAGGATGCCGGCGTTGACCTGGGAGTTGGGGAACAGCTTGTCGAGCCCCAGCTTGGGGGTCGCCACGCCGTTGAAGGTGGTCTTGTAGACATAGGCGGTCTTGGTGCCCTCGGTGACGTTCTTGAAACTGGACATGTCAAAAGCCCAGGTGACGATGTTGGCTGCCAGCCAGTTGGTCATAATGCAGGCCAGAACCTCGTTGATATTGAGGAAGGCCTTCAGAATTCCGGGGATGGCGCCCCACAGAGCGCCTGCCAGAATGCCGCCCACAAACGCCAGAACCCAGATGAGCCCCGCGGGCATGGTGCTGCTGGGAATGCCAAGGGCGATCATCAAAGAAGCCATGGTACCCATCAGGTACTGACCGGGCGCGCCGATGTTAAACAGGCCGGTCTTGTAGGACACGGCGACGGACAGGCCGGTCATGATGATGGGGGTGGCCCGGAAAAGCATATTGCCTACGGTTCGGCCGTTGAAGCCCCACTCCAGAGCACCGGCAGCGTCACGCCCCTTGCAGAAAATGCCCACAAAGACGATCCGGATACCGTCCCACAGACCCGCAAGGCCGATGGTCTTTTTGGTCAGGCCTACGATAGTGACTACCACCGCGCCTACCAGCAGGCCAATGAGGATGGAAATCAAAGAAGCCAGCACCTTTTTGGTAGCTTCCTTTTCATAGAGGCTTGCCAAGCTGTTTTTCATGCCTGCGCTCCTCCTTTCGTATTGCGTTTTGCGCCGGACATGTAGAGGCCCAGCTCCTGCACGTTGGTCTTCTTGGGATCCAGCTCTCCCACGATCTCGCCCTCATACATGACAAGAATCCGATCCGCCAGATTCATAACTTCATCCAGCTCCAGGGAGACCAGCAGCACTGCCTTTCCGGCGTCCCGCTGGGCAACCAGCTGGCCGTGGATATACTCGATGGCGCCCACATCCAGACCCCGGGTGGGCTGCACGGCAATGAGGAAGGGGTTATCCCGGTCGATTTCCCGCCCGATGATGGCCTTCTGCTGGTTGCCGCCGGACATGCTTCGGGCAATGGTCACCGGCCCCTGACCGGAGCGGACATCGTACTGATCGATGATCTTTTCGGCGTAGGAGCGCACCGCGTCCTTTTTGATGAAGCCGCTATGCTGGAACTGGGGCTCCCGATAGCGCTGGAGGACGATGTTGTTTTCCAGCGTGTCGTCCAGCACCAGGCCGTGCTTATGCCGATCCTCGGGAATGTGGCTCATGCCCGCCTCGCTGCGCTTGCGGACGGACAGATGGGTAATATCCTTGCCGCAAAGGGTGATTCTGCCGCCGGAGACCTTCTCCAGGCCGGACAGACCGTAGACAAGCTCCGTCTGACCGTTGCCGTCGATACCGGCGATACAGACGATCTCCCCGGAATGAACCTGGAAGGAGACGTTCTTCACGGCATTGTTCTTGTGGAGCTTGGAGGGCACCGTCATATCTTCCACATCCAGAACCACCTGGCCGGGCTCCGCCGGAGCCTTCTGAACCTCCAGCTGAACCGGACGGCCCACCATCATGTTGGACAGCTCCTGCTTGTTGGTGTCCTTGATGTTGACGGTGCCGATGCACTTGCCCTTGCGCAGGACGGTGCAGCGGTCTGCCACAGCCATGATCTCGTTGAGCTTGTGGGTGATGAAGAGGATGGACTTTCCCTCCTTGGCAAAGCCCCGCATGATTTCCATGAGCTCGTCGATCTCCTGGGGGGTCAGCACGGCGGTGGGCTCGTCGAAGATCAGGATCTCATTGTCCCGGTAGAGCATCTTCAGGATCTCGGTTCGCTGCTGCATACCAACGGTGATGTCCTCCACCTTGGCGTCCAGATCCACATGGAGCTTGTACTTATCCGACAGCTCCTGAACCTTCCTGCGGGCTTCCTTCTTCTGGAGGAACCCAAGCTTGGTATCCTCCGCGCCCAGAATGATGTTGTCCAGCACCGTAAACACGTCCACCAGCTTGAAGTGCTGGTGCACCATGCCGATGTTCAGCGCCGTGGCATCGTTGGGGTTGTTGATGTGAACGACCTGACCGTTCTTCTTGATAACGCCTGCCTCCGGCTGGTAAAGGCCGAAGAGGACGCTCATAAGGGTGGACTTACCGGCACCGTTCTCACCCAGCAGGGCGTGGATCTCTCCCCGGCGCAGCTGCAAGGTGATGTCGTCGTTGGCAACGATGCCGGGAAACTCCTTCCTGATGTTGAGCATTTCGATTATGTATTGGGACTCCATAATCTGTTGCCCTCCTTCCTAGTGTGGTTAACACAAATGTCACAACTATTCTAACATTCCGGACGGTAAAATACAACATTATTTTCAAAGGATATTCCTCGGAATGCAAAAAAAAGAGGAAGGCCGAAGCCTTCCCCTTTTCAAAAAACGAGTTACTTGACCATATTCACGGTCACGTTGGCAGTGCTGGCGGGCTCGGAGACCAGCTCGGAAGAGATCTCCACCTTGCCGGCAGCGATGTCGGCGAGCAGCGCGTTGTAGTCGTCAACGGTCCAGTTCTGCAGGGACCAGGTAGCGGTGGGCAGACCCACGGCGTTGTCCTTGGCACCCAGAGAGGTGGAGGTGCCGCCGATGGCGTCCCAGCTGCCGGCGTAGTGCTGACCGATGGCCCACTGAGTGGCGTCAGCCAGACCCTTCATGGCAGAGGTGATGACGGAGCTGGACTCGAAGGACTGGTCAACGTCAACGCCGATGACCTTGCCGTCTTCCGCGCCGGCAGCCGCCGCCACGGAGGAGAACATGCCGCCGCCGCAGCAGAAGATGACCTCGGTGCCGTTGGTGTACCAGCCGGTGGCCATGGTCTGCAGCTCATTGGAAGCGGAGAAGGAAGAGCCGTACAGCCAGGAGTAGTTCATGTCGACCTTGACACCCTTGACAGCGGCAGCCGCGTCAGCGCCCTGGACAAAGCCGTAGCCGAAGCGGACACAGGCGGGGTTGTCTCCGCCGCCGCCGCCGGTGAAGCCCAGCTTGGTGTAGCCTTCCATAACGGCGGCGTAACCGGCCAGGTAGCCGGACTGCTGCTCATCGAAGGCGATACCGGCCACGTTCTTCAGAACATTGCCGTCGTCACCGGCTACAGGGTAGCCGTCGATGAAGATGAAGTGAACATCGGGATACTTGGTAGCGGTAGCCTTCAGAGCGGCTTCCTGCATGAAACCGGCGGCCACGACCACCTCGGCGCCGTTCTCACAGGCCAGGGTAGCGGCATCGATCCGGTCGTCATCGGTAGCGTTGCTGCCGTTGGCGGGCTGATAGTACTTGTAGGCCTTGCC
>CAKTOH010000005.1 GCA_934589705.1 uncultured Oscillospiraceae bacterium
CTTGCAATACGCAGAGTATTCCTGCAAAAAAATGGCTTCATCAGGCGGAAAATCCCTCGCCGTTGGTCATATTTCCGGTTTTCAGATAGGCCCTAATTGGAGTTCAGTATGAGGGCCGGAAAAATCAGCATATAAGGAAGATACTATGGCAAATCACTCGAAAACCGAAAACGTCCTGCGCGGCGCGGCAATCGGAATTGCCAATCTTGCGGCGGTGCAGCTGCTGCGGCGGAAGAAGGCGGGGCAATGAGGCGTTGGATTGCGGCAGCTCTGACCGCTGTGCTGCTTCTTTCCGGCTGCGCGGCCAATCAGCCGGAAAGCCGCCAGGCGGTGTATCTGGACGTGTTCGACACAGTGACCACCGTGGCGGCGGTGGGCATGGACGAGGCGGATTTTCAGCAGGCGGCGGAGAAAATTCACGAGACGCTGCTGTTCTATCACCGCCTATTCGATATTTACAATGATTACGAAGGCCTGAACAACCTGAAAACCGTCAACGACCATGCGGGAATTGCGCCTGTGAAGGTGGACGGCGAGATCATCCGGCTGCTGCTGGACTGCCGGGACTATTATGAGCGGACGGATCATGCGGTGAACGTGGCCATGGGCAGTGTGCTGAGGCTTTGGCATGAGGCCAGAACCCAGGCCTTGGATGACCCGGGAAGCGCCAATCTGCCAACGGACGCTGTCTTGCAGGCGGCGGCCGAGCACTGCGGCTGGGATACCGTTCAGATCGATGAAGAGGCCTCTACGGTGTACCTGACCGATTCGGAGCAGAGCCTGGACGTGGGCGCGGTTGCCAAGGGCTGGGCGGCGGGAAAAGCCGCGGCGCAGGCTCCAACGGGCTTTCTCATCAGCGTGGGCGGCAACGTCTGCGCCACCGGCCCCAAGCGTGAGGACACTCCCTGGGTGGTAGGCATTGCCGATCCGGACGGGGGAGAGGGTTACCTGCGCACTCTGTACGACTGGGACAAGGCCATCGTCACCAGCGGGGACTACCAGCGGTATTTCGAGCTGGACGGGGTGCGGTATCACCATATCATTGATCCGACAACCCTGTATCCGGCGGCTCGTTTCCGGAGTGTGACGGTGGTCTGCACCGATTCCGGCCTGGCGGACGCTCTGTCCACGGCTTTGTTTGTGCTGCCTCTGGAAGAGGGCAAGGCCCTGGCGGCAAAGGCCGGGGCGGAGGCCATGTGGCTGGATACCCAGGGAAATCTCAGCGAAACTGCCGGTTTTTCCGAGTATCTGGCGGAATAATACTATTTCTTAGGGTCTATCTGAAAACGCGTATAAGCGCCAAAAGAAAAGAAAACGCCCCCCCGCGGCCAAAAGCCGCGCGGGGGGTTCTGCGTCAAATGTGTCAATTTTCCGTGACGGGAGGAAGATCGAAAATATTGGGGAAGCTCTGAATAAATCGTCTGCGGCTGGGTAGCGGATCTTTTGCCCCCAGTCTGCGGTTTGAAAAATGGGAAATACATACAGTATTCCTCCATTTTCCAAACCTTGCCTGAGAACAAAATCTCTCGCTCCCAGCTCTTGCCGATTTAATCAGAGCTTCCTTGGAAATTTTTGCAATTAGTGGTTGCAATCTGATTACAGATATGTTACAATCAATGCAAATAGTTACGACTATTGTCGCAAGAAATAAAGGAGGCAAATTCTATGAGCAAGCGTATCCTTTCCCTGCTTCTGGCGGTGGTTATGCTTCTGTCCGTGGTGCCCTTCCAGGCCCTGGCAGAGGACGAGCCCGAAGCCGAAGCAACTGTTGTTGAGGAGACCGAGGCACCTGTGATCCCTGAGACCACGGCCGCACCGGAAATCCCCGAGACTACCGAGGCCCCGGCGGTGCCGGAAACCACGGAAGCCCCGGCTCCCGAAACCACCGCTCCCGCCGCGGAGCCTACCGAGGCCCCTGTGACCGAGCCTACCGAGGTCACTGAGGCTCCTATGGAAGAGACTGAGGCCACCGAGGAGGCTACCGAGCCCACCGTGGCCCTGCTGGAGGAGGAGAATGCCAAGTACGCGGCATCCATCGGTTCCATCGTCACCACGCCCGACGCCAACGCGGACGAGACGGAGCGGGAGGTTCTGGCCGGTGAGTCTATCACCTTGACCGCTAAGGATCCCGACGACAAGAGCAAGGTCTTCCTGTGGAAGTTTGTCGATCCTGACGATGCGGGCTATGCCCGTCTGACCTCCGGCGGTATCCTGACCCCCTATCCCAAGGCGGTTCTGGAGCGCAGAAGTGTTTTCGTTCAGGCCTACAACCGCGACAATGAGGATGAAACCAGCGCGGAGATCGAGCTGATCCTGATTCCCCGGGTCTCCCGTGTCACCCTGGATGTGAACGGCGAGGACGGCACCAACAAGGAAGTCCTGGTCAACATCGACAAGGTCGGTGAGGCGGTCATCAACGCCGCCGTGGGCCCCAAGGACGCCCGTCCCGGCGTCAGCTGGACCGTCAACGGCAGCGAGTCCCTGTACATCAAGCCGGACAGCTCGGATGAATACTCCCTGAGCCTGGAGCATCGGGGCAAGATCGGCACCCTCACCGTCACCGCCACCGCTCTGGACGGCAGCGGCGTGAAGGCCAAGACCACCATCCGCTTTGTCAAGCTGGCGACGGAAATCGAGATCCAGAACCTGCCCGAAGAGGACGAAAGCGGCACTCCCTTCATGATCGGCGGCACCAAGCGGACCCTGACCACCAACCTGGCCACCGATAAGGGCCTGAGCGATCGGGGTGTCATCTGGCAGGTCATCGACGAGGACGCGGATCCTGACGAGGACGGCAACTACCCCGATTCCAAGTACGCCACCATCGGTGAGAACAACGGCCTGCTGGTCACCAGCGCCGATATCACCGAGAAGCACGTCATCAAGGTGCTGGCCTGGGTGGCCGCTGACCTGGACGTGGAGCCCGCTGAGGCCACCATCGTCCTGTATCCCGGTGCCCGGGAGATCACGGCCAAGGCCGTGGGCCTGGAAGACAACATGAAGGTCGAGCTGACCGAGGGCACCGTGGAGCTGGAGGCGGAGATCAAGCCCCAGGACGCCATGCAGAACGTGACCTGGACAGTCAGCAATATCAAGCTGGCCTGCTTCGAGGAGGTCAACAGCGAGGGCAAGACGGTGGAAGTCGCCTCCGTCACCGATACTATGAACCCCACTTTGAAGCTGAAGGCCGCGGGTAATGTGCGCATTACCGCTGCCGCCAAGGACGGCTCCGGCAAGAAGGCCTATGTGAACCTGAAAATCACGGCCCCTGTCAATGAGCTTACCATCACCCCCATCATCGGCAAGGACGAGGATCCGGACGACCTGTTCCTGGCTTCCGGCAGCTCCATGAACCTGAAAGCCGAGGCCTGGACGGTTTACGATGAGAGTGATTCCGACAGCTGCCTGCTGGCTGAGAACCAGAAGGTCACCTGGAGCATCGGTGAGCTGAACGACAAGGGCAAGCTGGTGAAGACCTCCGCCGCTTCCGTCAGTGCCGCCGGTCGTGTGGCCGCTGGTACCGTAGAGGAGAACACCGTTGTTACCGTCAAGGCTGTGTCCGACGAGTCTACTGAGGATAACGAGATTTCCGATACCAAGAATATTACCATTACCCCCAAGCTGGCGCATACCTTCGCTGTGTTTGCCGATGGCGGCAAGTTCAGCGAGACCCAGGATCGGAAGCTGAGCGCCAACGAACTGCTGGATGCGGCTACCGACTACCAGCTCTTAGGCAAATACTATGACCGTGGGGAAGGGGAGTACATGGATATTCCCGCGACGGACTGCAAATACGAGAGTTCCAACCCCAAGATCGCCAAGGTGGATAAATACGGCAACCTGACGACCGGCAAGAGCGGCTCCGCCAATATCTATGTCAGCTGGGTAGATAATGCCGATGGTGCCCGGGTGCAGACCGTGAAGATCACCGTGAAGGTGCAGGCCCTGGTCAACGCCGTGGAAATCACCACGCCCAAGCAGACCAACGTGCGCAGCGGCAGCTCTCTGGCTCTGAAGGCCACTGCCTGGAACGACAAGTTCGCGGGCGTGAAGGCTGCCAACCAGAAGTTCACCTGGAGTGTGGTTGACCTGGACGAGGATGGCACCGTAAAGGATTCCTCCGTGTACGCCACCATGTCCGGCAGCACTCTGCGGCCCAAGACCGTTACCGAGATGAAGACCGTTCGTGTGTTTGCCAAGTCCGCCGAGAACGGCATGACCACTTACATCGATATCGACATTCTGCCCAAGGCTGCCTGCCAGCTGACCTTGTCCTTCCGGGATATGGACGATGAGGAGCAGACCGGCACCGTGACCGTTCCCGTCAACCTGATGGATGCCAGCAACCTGAAATTGGATCTGTATCAGTCCATTGTCAGCGGCAACCTGGTCACTGTGAATGACGAGAAGGATATCGGCCTGGATCATCCCCACGTCACCTGGAGCACCAGCAACAAGAAGATCGTTGAGATCGTGGGCGGCGTACCGGAGTTCAAGACCACCGGTAAGGTGACTCTGACCGCCAAGTTCAGCGACAAGGCCAACAAGCAGTCCGCAACCGCCAAGATCACCCTGAACCTGGTCAACGGCGTAACGGATATCAGCATTGCTCCCAAGGCTGCCGGCCAGGAGCTGGTTCTGGGCAGAAGTCTCAGCCTGATGGCTACCATCAAGGCGGACAACGACGGTACTCCCGTGGTTCCCACCAACCGGAATGTTGTCTGGGCCTTTGCCGACAGCGAATCCGCCAACTACGCCACCATCAACCCCAGAAGCGGTGTAGTGACGGCCAAGAAGGGTAAGGACATTGTTGGCAAGACCGTGACCGTGAAGGCCTATGCCGCTGACGGGTACGGCGCGGAGAGCAACGAACTCACGCTCACCATCTGCGCGCTGGCTGAGGAGGTCACCATCGACGGCTATAAGGACGGCGAAGTGATTCCGGTTCACGTCAGCGATAAGACGCTGGATCTGAGCGCGTCCGTGAATCCCAGCGATGCTTCTCAGAACGTGAAGTGGACCAGCAACAACACCAGCTATGCCTCCGTGAATCAGGACGGCGAGGTGACCATCAAGAAGGGCAACCGGAAGGTGAAGATCACTGCCACTGCGACCGACGGTTCCGGCAAGAAGGCAAGCATCACCCTGGATATCAAGATCGATTGATGACAGGAAAAGAGAGTATATAGCGTCCAGGCCCCCGGGTTCCCCGGGGGCCTGAATGCGTTTAGAGATGCTCCTTCAAATGCCTGGAAACAGTCAGGGAATGTATGTCATTGCACACCAGTGTGAGCTGAGTCGTGATTCTTCCAGACTCCAAAAAATGGGGTTGTCTCGTTAAGTGCCCCTATGGGTCAACATAGCCAAAATATACAATGTCATTGCGAACCATCCCGCAGGATGGTGTGGCAATCCGCATCCTCATACGATATTTCAATTTAAGAACATTTTTAAGAGAAACGGATTGCCACGCCAGTGTGAGCACTGGCTCGCAATGACATGCGTTATACGAGACTTTGTGCGGTCCTTTTAGACTCAAAAAATGCCCCCGGGATCATCGATCCCGGGGGCATAATACGATATACGCGCATCAGAAGCTCTGCTGAGTACCGCGGATAAAGGCGCGGGTTTTCTCGCTCTTGGGATGGTCGAAAACCTCCTCGGGGGTACCCATTTCCTCGATCACCCCGTCGGCCATGTAGATGACCACGTCCGCAACGCTCTTGGCGAAATCCATCTCATGGGTCACTACGATCATGGTGTTGTCCTTGGATTTGAGCCCCCGGATGACCCGCAGAACCTCGCCGGTGAGCTCCGGATCCAGAGCGGAGGTGGGCTCGTCAAAGCATAGCACCTGAGGGCTCAGAGCCAGGGCCCGGGCAATGGCCACCCGCTGCTGCTGACCGCCGGAGAGCTGATAGGGATAGCTGTCCTGCTTTTGCAGCAGACCCACCTGGTCAAGAAGCTTTAACGCCTTTTCCTTCAAGGCGCCCGGGTCGCCCTTCTTCAGAAGCCTGGGAGCCAGCATCACGTTTTCCAGCACGGTGTACTGGGGGAACAGGTTGAAATTCTGGAACACCAGGCCGAAATGAAGCCGGTTCTGCCGAATCTGTTCCTCCGTCAGGCTGCCGTCGTTGAGTAGCTTGCCATCCACCCGGATCTCGCCCTCGTCCGGAGTTTCCAGGAAATTCAGGCAGCGAAGCAGGGTGGTTTTGCCGCTGCCGGAGGAGCCGATGATAGCCAGCACCTGACCCTTTTCCAGAGAAAAGCTGACGCCTCTGAGCACGTCCACAGAGCCGAAGCCCTTTTTGATATTCTTTACTTCCAAAATTGCCATGGCTCAACCTCTGAAATAGTTTAGTTTTTCTTCCAGCTTGCCGAAGAGAATGGTCAGAAGACCGTTGAAAATCAGGTAGAAGGCACCGGTGTAGAACAGAGGCCAGATGAGCCCCTTCTTGATAAAGGCCTCGCCTGCCCAGATGATTTCGTACACGCTGATGATCCGAGCCAGGGAGGTGTCCTTCACCAGGGTGATGATCTCGTTGCTCATGGGAGCCAGAATCCGCTTGACCACCTGCAAAAGCACTACCTTGAAGAAAATCTGGCTCTTCGTCATGCCCAACACCTGACCGGCCTCGTACTGACCCAGAGGGATGGACTCAATGCCGCCCCGGTAGATTTCGGAAAAATAGCAGGCGTAGTTGATGGCGAAGGCCACAATGGTGGCGGTGAACCGGGGCATGGCGGACATGCCGAACATCAGACCCGGCCCATAGAAAATGATGATCAGCTGAAGCATCAGGGGAGTGCCCCGGATAATCCAGACAAAGCACCGCACCAGACGGCGCAGGGGAGAGAATTTGCTCATGGAGCCGAAGCAGACCACAAGCCCCAGAGGGATGGAAAACAGCAGGGTCAGGCAGAAAATTTCCAGGGATTTTCCGAACCCTACCAGAAGCTGCAAAGTAACCGGGAGGAACATAGCCTTACCTCTCTTTTTGGTAGTTTACTCAAGGAAGGGAGGGCGCGTGCCCTCCCTTAGGTGGATTGTGGGGATTTAATCAGCCAGCGTCAGGCTGTACTTGTCGGCCAGAGTCTGGAGAGAGCCGTCGGCCTTCATCGCTTGCAGCAGCTCGTTGACCTTAGCGGTAACGTCGGAGCCCTTCCGGAAGCCGATGCCATATTCCTCGCTGGTCAGGCTGATGCCGGCGGCCAGGTCGGCGTAGCTGGTGCCCTCGCCGGTCATGGCGTTGGCCATGGTGATGTCGATGACGCAGGCGTCAGAGGTGCCGGCGGCGACCTCCATCAGAGCCGCGGCCTGATCCTGGACAGCGATGATCTGATCCTCAGGAATGCCGATGCCCAGCACCGCTTCCTGACCGGCGGAGCCGTTCTCCACGGCGAAGGTCAGATCGCTGAGGGACTCGGGGGTGGTGTAGTTTGCCAGAGCGTCGGCCTTCATGACCAGCACCTGGGCATTGACCACATAGGCATCGGAGCAGTTGGTGTTCAGCTTGACCTCATCGGTGATGGTCATGCCGTTCCAGATGGCGTCGATGTTCTTGGTTTCCAGTTCGTAGAACTTCTTGCCCCAGTCACCCAGGACCAGGAACTCGCACTTGACGCCCAGCTTCTCGCAGACCTGCTCGGCAAGCTCCGCGTCGAAGCCCGTCCAGTTGCCGTTTTCGTCCTTGTAGTCCATGGGTTCGTAGTCGGTGATGCCCACGATCATGGTGCCCTTCTTCTGAATGTACTTCAGGTCGGAGTCGGAGGAGGCGCCGCAGGCGGACAGGCAGGTCAAAGCCAGTACCAGAACCAGCAGCAGAGCAAACATCTTTTTCATATCATTTTCTTCCTTTCTTTGCCCCTAGGGAACGCGATCGTTACCCCTTGGGATCTCAACTGCCTGCATTATACTTCATCACTTTAGAGAAGTAAAGTACTAAATTGCGGTTTTGCACATTTTTGGCACAGTGCATAAAGGAATGGAAAATATCGGAAAAGAATCCGGCAAGGTGCAAAAAGGGCTGCCGCAAAATTGCGGCAGCCCCATTGGCAAAGGTTTTTTACAGGCTGACTTCCACCTGAACGGTCTTCTTGTCGCTCAGAGGTACGATGTGGCCATCCACGGCCTGGCCGTCCACGGTCATGCCGGGCTTGCCGGTGCGCCCCACGTGCACCACATACTCGGTGCCCCGGAACTTCCGGGTGACGGTGTATTCCTTCCAGTCATCGGGAATGCAGGGCTGAATCCGCAGACCCTGGTAGTCCGGGTAAATACCCAGGATGGCCTGGGAGATGGACAGGAAGGTCCAGCTGGCGGTGCCGGTGAGCCAGCTGTTCTTGGCGTGTCCCGGGGCGCCGGAGGCACGACCAGTGACCATCTGGGCATAGCAGTAGGGCTCGGTCTCATGGATTTCGCTCTTGTCTTCCAGATAGGCCGGGCAGATCCGGCGGTAGATGTCGAAGGCCTCGTTGCCCCGACCCAGAGTGGCCTCGGCGCAGACAATCCAGGGATTGTTGTGGCAGAATACCGCGCCGTTCTCCTTGAATCCGGGAGGATAGGAGGAGATTTCGCCCAGCTCCAGGTGGTACTCCGTATAGCAGGGATCCAGCAGCTCCACGCCGTACTCGCCCAGCAGACGCTTCCGGGTGGACTCCATGGCCTTCAGACCCTGGCCGGAATCCTTGCCGATGCCGGCCAGGGTGCAGAAGCCCTGAGGCTCAATGAAGATCTGACCCTCCCGGCATTCATGGCTGCCCACCTTGTCACCATGGGCATCGTAGGCACGGAGGAACCACTCGCCGTCCCAGCCGTCCTTCAGAACGGCCTTCTCCATGTCGGAAACGGCCTTGGCAATGGTGTCGGCCTCCTCGTTCAGACCCAGCTGACGGCACAGAGCCACATACTCGCCGCCGTACTTGACGAACATGCCGGCAATGAACACGGACTCGGCCACCGGCCCTTCGCTGGGGCCGAAGGTCTGGAAGCTTTCGCCGGGCTCGGCGGAGAAGCAGTTCAGGTTCAGACAGTCATTCCAGTCCGCCCGACCGATGAGGGGCAGCTTGTGGGGGCCCAGGTTGTTCAGGGTGAAGTTTACGCTCCGGCGGACGTGCTCCAGCAGAGGCACCTCGGTGCCGGGAACGTTGTCGAAGGGAGTGGGATGCTCCAGAATGGAGAAGTCGCCGGTTTCCTTGATGTAGGTGCACACCGCGCCTACCAGCCACAGGGGGTCGTCGTTGAAGCCGCCGCCGATGTCGTTGTTGCCCCGCTTGGTCAGAGGCTGATACTGGTGGTAGGTGGAGCCGTCGGCGAACTGAATGGAAGCGATGTCGATGATCCGCTCCCGGGCACGGTCAGGAATGATGTGCATGAAGCCGTACAGATCCTGGCAGGAATCCCGGAAGCCCATGCCCCGGCCGGTGCCGGTTTCGTAGTAGGAGGCGGAACGGCTCATGTTGAAGGTGACCATGCACTGATACTGATGCCAGATGTTCACCATCCGGTTCAGCTTTTCGTTGTCGGAAACCAGCTGATAGTTGCCCAGCAGCTTGTCCCAGTAGGCGGCAAGCTCTGCGTAAGCCGCATCCACGGCCTCGGCGGTGGCAAATTTCGCCATGACCCGCTTGGCGGTATCCTTGCGGATGACGCCGGGAGCGATGAACTTCTGATCTCTGGGGTTCTTACCGTAGCCCAGAACGAAGGTAGCCCGCCAGCTTTCGCCGGGAGCAAGGGTGACGGTCATGTGCTGGCAGCCGACGGGATACCAGCCCACGATTTTGGAGAAGGCACTGCGCTCCTCACGAACCAGCTGGGGATCGGCCCACTCGCCCATGTGCCCCAGGAAGGTGTTCCGGTCGGTGTCCCAGCCGGCGGCAGGCCGGTTCACGCCGTAGTAGGCATAGTGATCCCGACGCTCCCGGTACTCGGTCTTATGATAGATGACACCGTCCTCCACTTCGGACTCGGCAATATTCAGATTGCGCTGATAGTTGGTGCTGTCATCCACGGCGTTCCACAGACACCACTCCATCAGACCCCAGACGTGGACGTTTTTGGTTTCCTTGGTTTCGTTGGTCAGCACCAGATCGTGAAGCTCACAGTTTTCGCCCACGGGCACAAAGAAGGTCATCTTGGCGTTCAGACCGTCCTTGGCACTATCGAAGGTGGTGTAGCCCATGCCGTGGCGGCACTCGTACCGGTCAAGCTCCGTCTTGGTGGGAAGGTACCCGGGATTCCAGGCGGGCTTTCCCGCTTCCTTGATGTAGTAGAAGCGGCCGCCCTCGTCGCCGGGAATGGCGTTGTAGCGGTAGCGCAGCAGGCGCTGCAGCTTGGCATCCCGGTAGAAGCAGTAGCCGCCGCCGGTATTGGAAATCATGCCCAGGAAATCCTCGCTGCCCAGGTAGTTGATCCAGGGCAGAGGAGTGGCGGGGGTGGTGATGACGTACTCCCGACGGGCATCATCGAAATGACCGAATTTCATATGTGCACTCTCCTAACTTGTCATAGTTGCGGGAACGATAACGATTAAGCTGCCGCAGCCCGCTGCTTTACATTCATAGCATAGCGGATTTTTCCCGGAAATGCAAGACTTTTTTTCGCAAAATCAGAACTTTTTCCGAAGGAAATAGAGAAATATTTTTGCGGCAGAAATCTGCGTTGCCATAATAGACAAAATGCGGGACGCAAAATGTATGATATCAACAAAAAATTGAGATTCCCGAAAATGGCGAAAAGTAAGCATTGCTTTTTTTCGCATTTTCGGGTATATTTATAAGGCGAAAACGTTTTAGATTTCAAGGAGAGGAAGGGGTCAGACTTGGTATCCATGAAGGACATTGCCCAGGCCTGCGGTGTCTCCGTGGCCACGGTGAGCAAGGCGCTGAACGGGCAGCCGGACATCGGCGAGGAGACTCGGGTTCGGGTATGCGAAATGGCTCAGAAAATGGGCTATACCGTCAATTCTGCCGCCCGTGCCCTGAAAATCAACCGAACCTACCATCTTGGCGTGCTGTTTGTGGACGAGAAGCGCAGCGGCCTGGGGCATGAGTATTTTTCCACCGTTCTGGAAAGCTTCAAGACGGAGTCCGAGCGGCATGGCTACGACATTACCTTTATCAATCGCAATGTGGGCGGCAAGCCCACTTCCTATTTGCAGCACTGCCGCTACCGGGGAGTGGACGGGGTGGTCATCGCCTGCGTGGATTTCCTGGACCCCCTGGTTCGGGAGCTGGCGGAAAGCGATCTGCCCCTGGTGACGCTGGATCATGTGTTCAACAACCGGCTGGCGGTGATGTCCGACAACGTCCAGGGCGTGGAGGCTCTGGTGCGCTATGCCTATCAGATGGGTCACCGGCGGATTGCCTTCCTCCACGGCGAAACCACCACCGTTACCCAGAACCGGCTGGTGGGCTTCTATCGGGCCTGCGAAGAACTGGGGCTGGAAATTCCGGAGGAATATGTCCGGGAGGCGGCTTATCACGACCCGGATCGCTGCGCGGCGACTACCATGGAACTGATGCAGCTGCCGGAGCGGCCTACCTGTATTCTGTTCCCGGACGACTACTCCTTCGTAGGCGGCCAGAACGCCCTGGCACAGATGGGTCTTCAGGTTCCGGAGGATGTGTCCGTTATGGGCTACGACGGCATTCACCTGGCGCGGGTGTTGGGATTGACTACCTATCGTCAGGACACCGAGGCTCTGGGCAGAATCGCCGCCGATCGGCTGATCAGCCTGATTGAGCATCCCAAGACCACCCTGGTGGATCGGATTATGGTTTCCGGTGAACTGATTCCGGGGAAGACCGTCAAACGGCTGACGAAGTAAAGAAGGAAAAGGAGCCTCCGAGAAACCCGGAGGCTCTGGCTTGTTTTGGGTGAATTGCTGGATTCACAGAGTGCTTTCGATAGAAGTATGTCATTGCGAACCAGTCCGCAGACTGGTGTGGCAATCCCCCGGTTCTTCCGGGAACTATCGAAAAACGCACTGGTGATCGGAGCAGCGAATTAGAATCCCAATGACTGCCGATGGCAGTCATACCATAGTGTAAGTCATGGCCGTCTCACGCAAGGCCATGACTGAGGAATTGTAAAATAGGGGAGCCTCGGGCGGCCAATGGCCGCCCCTACTTGCTCCTAATCGGTCTTCGGAAGAACCGGGGGATTGCCACGCCAGTGTGAGCACTGGCTCGCAATGACACCGGTTTTTGAAAACACTCGTTAAATTCGGGCTACGCCGGACTTTCTGGCGGCTTCGGCAACGGCCTTGGCAACCGCCGCACCCACCCTCGGGTCAAAGGCCGCGGGGATGATGTAGTTTTCGTTCAGCTCCTCGTCGGAAATGAGACCGGCCAGAGCGTTGGCTGCGGCTACCTTCATCTCCTCGTTGATATCGCTGGCCCGAACGTCGAAAGCACCCCGGAAAATGCCCGGGAAGGCCAGCACGTTGTTGATCTGGTTGGGATAATCGCTGCGGCCGGTGGAAACCACCTTGGCTCCGCCCGCCTTGGCATCGTCCGGGAAAATCTCCGGCGTGGGGTTGGCGCAGGCGAAGACGATGGCATCCTTGTTCATGGTCGCAACCATCTCGGTGGTCAGCGTTCCGGGGGCGGAGACACCGATGAACACGTCGGCTCCCCGGATGACGTCTGCCAATTTGCCGGTTTCCTTCTGGAGATTCGTAACCTGAGCCATCTCTTCCTTGATCCAGTTCAGATTCTCCCGTCCGGCGTAGATCGCGCCCTGCCGGTCGGTCATGACCACGTTCCGGAAGCCCGCGCTGAGCAGCAGCTTCACGATGGCGATGGCCGCGGCACCGGCACCGGAGGTGACGATCTTCACATCTTCTTTTTTCTTGCCGACCACCTTCAGTGCGTTGGTCAGGCCCGCCAGGGTAATGACGGCGGTGCCGTGCTGGTCGTCGTGGAAGATGGGAATGTCGCATTTTTCCTTGAGCTTCCGCTCAATCTCAAAGCACCGGGGGGCGGAGATATCCTCCAGGTTGATGCCGCCGAAGGAGCCGGAAATCAGATACACGGCGTTGACAAATTCGTCCACATCCTTGGTTTTTACGCAGATGGGGAAAGCGTCCACGTCGCCGAAGGCCTTGAACAGGGCGCACTTGCCCTCCATAACGGGCATACCCGCCTCCGGGCCGATATCGCCCAGGCCAAGTACGGCGGAGCCGTCGGTGATGACGGCGCACAGGTTGTGCCGCCGGGTCAGCTCATAGGATTTGTTTACGTCCTTCTGAATTTCCAGACAGGGGGCAGCCACGCCGGGGGTATAGGCCAGGGACAGGTCGTCCTTGGTGGCGCAGGGTACGGTGCAGGTGACTTCGATCTTGCCGCCCCACTGCTTGTGCAGCCGCAGGGATTCTTTCGCGTAGTCCATGTGATGATTCCTCCTTATAATTGCTTATCCATAATTTACACTATTTTCCCCAATTTGGAAAGACCCGAGAAAAGAAAAAACTTAAGTTCTTGCATTCTGCCCAAAGCTGTGGTATTCTAATAGATAGAATTCGGAAAAATGAAGGAGGGGGATTGCTGTGAATCTCCATGAATCCGGGGAGATGTACCTGGAGGCCATTCTGGTGCTGAACCAGAAGAACGGCTTTACCCGCAGCGTGGATGTGGGCGAGTATCTGGGATATTCCAAGCCCAGCGTCTCCCGGGCAATGGGTATTCTGCGTAAGGGAGGATATGTGCGGGTGGAGGACACCGGAGCCCTGATTCTCACCGACGCGGGCCGGGAAGTGGCGGAAAAAATCTACGAGCGGCACACGGTGCTGTCCCGGCTGCTGATTGAGCTGGGGGTATCGGAGGGCACCGCCCTGGCGGATGCCTGCAAGATGGAGCATACCATTTCCGATGAATCCTTCCGGGCTTTGAAGCAGCACTACGCAAATTGGATGGAGAAAAAGCCGGTGTGAGTTTCACACCGGTTTTTTCACGGGTTTTTGTACACACTGAAAATTGACAGATTGTGGGCCGGTTGCTATAATGAGGAGGTTTCTGGAGGATGAACCATGAGTAATTGCGGAAATTGCGGCGGCTGCGCCGGAAGCTCCGGCTGTGCCCGGGAGCTGGTGGTAAGCCCCGGGGAAATCGAATTTCTGAAAAAACTGGGTCAGTATGCCTTTTTGCCGGTAGCCCGGAAAATGGGGGATCTGACCCCCTGCTATCCGGAGCCGGATGCCCCGGAGAATATTTTCCTGATTTTGCAGCTGCTGGAAAAAAAGAACCTGATCTCCCTGGACTATGACAAGCCCCTGAAAGGGGAGTATGGGCCCGCCTATGAGAGCCTTCCCATCCGGGGCAGCATGGCGCTGACCCAGCGGGGCCAACAGGTGCTGGAAATGCTGGAGTATCAGGGAATGACAGAAGAGTAAAACGAGGTAAGACAGAAATGAACTTTCAAGAGTACCGGGCCGGAGTCAACCGGGGTCTTCCGGTGGGAATGGGCTATTTTTCCGTGAGCTTCGGATTCGGAGCCATGGCGGTGAGCCAGGGCCTTTCCACCTGGAGCGCCACCCTGATTTCCCTGACCAACCTGACCAGCGCCGGCCAGTTTGCGGGGCTGACGGTAATTGTGGCGGCGGCCACCCTGTGGGAAATGATTCTGACCCAGCTGATCATCAACAGCCGCTATGCCCTGATGAGTCTGGCTTTGAGCCAGCGGATGGGCGAAAAAATCGGATTGCTGCCCCGGCTTTTCATTGCCTTTTTCAACACCGACGAGATTTTCGCCCTGGCCATGGCGAGGACGGAACCGCTGACGGTGCCCTATCTGCTGGGTCTTGGGACCCTGCCTATTGTGGGCTGGACTCTGGGCACCCTGTGCGGCGGTTTGGCGGGCTCCGTGCTGCCCCATTCCATCCAGGCGGCGCTGGGGGTCATGCTCTACGGCATGTTCGTGGCCATCGTGATTCCCCCTGCCAAGCAGGATCGGAAGGTTCTGGTTTCCGTGATTCTGGCGCTTCTTTGCAGCAGTGCCTTTGCCTGGGTGCCCATGCTTCAGCAGGTGTCCGCAGGCATTTCCATCGTCATCTGCACCGTGGCGGCGGCGGGCATCTGCGCCTGGCTTCTGCCCATTGAAGAAAAAGAGGAGGCGGCCGCGTGAATCTGTATGTGTACATTCTGGCCATGGCTCTGACCACCTATCTGATTCGGGTGCTGCCCCTGACCATTTTCCGCAAGCCCATCCGCAGCCGGTTTCTGCGCTCCTTTCTCTATTATGTGCCCTATGTGTGCCTGACGGCCATGACCTTCCCGGCCATCCTGTCCAGCACGGCCTCGGTCATCAGCGGGGCGGCGGCTCTGGCGGTGGCGATTCTCCTTGCCTATCGGGGCAAGAGCCTGATCGTGGTGGCACTGAGCAGCAGCGCGGCGGTGCTGATTGTAGAGTTTATTCTGAAAATGCTGGGGGTGTTGGCGTGATTCGAAAAGCAGTCCAGGGGGACATTCCGGCCATCGCCGCCATTTACGACCGGCTTCACGATGCTGAGGAAGCAGGGAAGGCGGAAATCGGCTGGGTTCGGGGAGTGTATCCCACAGAGGGAACAGCCCAGGCGGCTTTTGAGCGGGGCGACCTGTTTGTCATGGAAGAGGACGAAAAGGTGGTAGGCGCGGCCATTCTCAACCAGACCCAGGTGCCGGAATATTACGGCGCACCCTGGGAGTTTCCTGCCAGCGATGAAGAGGTCATGGTGCTGCACACTCTGACCATCGACCCCAATACCGCAGGAAAGGGCTACGGCAAGGCCTTTGTGGCCTTTTATGAGCAATACGCCCGGGAAAACGGCTGCCGTGTCCTGCGGATGGACACCAACCGGCGCAACGCCCGGGCAAGAAAAATGTACGCCGGCCTTGGCTACCGGGAAATCGGCATCGTGCCCTGTGATTTCAACGGCATTTCCGGAATCGAGCTGGTTTTGCTGGAAAAACCATTGTTCTGCCCAGAAGGAAAAAATAGGAAAAATTGTTAAATAACTGTGTATCTTCCCGGTTTGTCTTGACAAACCGGGAGGCTTTTGTTATAACTTAACCCAGAAGAGGGAGTAGTCGGCGGGAAGACCCGGGGCGGAATCGACATACTGGGGAAACCCCGGTTCCACCTGAAATGACGAGACTTGGAAGGCCGGCTCAGTCTCTTTGCAGCTTCTGTGTCGGTTAAGGGAAACTTCGGGTTTTCTAAGGAAACTCTGAATAAATCGTCGGCGGCTGGACAGCGGATCTTTTGCTGCCAGCTCTTGCCGATTTCATCAGAGCTTCCTTAAATTCTGATACGGAGGCTTTTTTATGGGAATCGGAGAATTGATATTGCTGGCAGTGGGACTGAGTATGGACGCCTTCGCCGTGTCCGTGTGCAAGGGACTTGCCATGAAGAAGGCTACGCTGCGCTCGGAACTGACCTGCGGGGTGTGGTTCGGCGGCTTTCAGGCCTTGATGCCCACCCTGGGCTTCTTTCTGGGCACCCTGTTTGCCGCGGCCATCGAGGCGGTAGATCACTGGATTGCCTTCGGGCTTCTGGCAGTCATCGGCGTGAACATGCTCAAGGAGGCTGCGTCCGGGGATACGGAAGGGGAGACCGCAGACCTTTCCGTGAAGACCATGTTTATTCTGGCGGTGGCCACCTCCATTGACGCGCTGGCCGTGGGCATTTCCCTGGCTATGGTGGGTCAGGTGAATATTTTCTTTGCCGCCCCGCTCATCGGCCTGTGCACCTGCCTCCTCTCCGCCATCGGCGTGAAGGTGGGCAATGTCTTCGGCAGTCGGTTTGAGAAAAAAGCGGAGATCGCGGGCGGCGTGATCCTGATTCTCCTGGGCGTGAAGATTTTACTGGAGCATCTGGGGGTGCTGGCTTGATTCGCACGAAAAAAAGAATGACCCTCTGCTGTATCCTTACGGCCCTGTGCCTGGCCTTTATCTGGGGCAACTCCCTGCTTCCCGGGGAGATTTCCGAAGCCATCAGCGACGAGGTGGAGCATATACTGGAGCTGCTGCTGCCGGAAGGGGAGGTGCTTCCGGAGGAAAGCGTGTTCCCTCTGCGGAAGCTGGCTCACTTTACGGAGTTCACCGCCCTGGGTCTGTGCCTGACCTGGCTGTTTGGAATGCTCCAAAAAGGACGGCTTCCGGCGGTTGCGTGGGGTGTGGCGGCTGCCTGCGTGGACGAGTCCATTCAGATGTTCGTCCCCGAACGGGGGCCTGGGCTGCGGGATGTGGGAATCGACACCTGCGGCGTACTCACGGGAATGATTTTGCTTTCAATTGGATATGATTGCCTTTGTAAGCGCAAGAAACGACACTTAGGAGGAAACTGAAATGAAAAAACTGCTTTGTGCCCTGCTGGCACTGACCATGCTGCTGTCCCTGGTGGCCTGCGGCAAAGACAGCACCGAGACGACCGCTCCCGGGAATCCCAATCTGGATGGCACCGTCGAGGAGTTGCTGAACCAGGTTCTGGAGAAGCAGCCCTCCGGATTTGACGGGGAGGTTGCCGCCATTGACCTGACGGACACCAGCCAGGAGGGAACCTGGACTTTTGAAAGCACCACGGGGCTGTCCGATCCGGCTCAGCTGAAGCAGGCGGCGTTCTTTGAGCCGATGATGAGCTCCATCGCCTTTTCTCTGGTGATGGTTCGCACGGCGGACGCGGTGGATCCCAAGGCGGTTGCCCAGGCCATGAAGGAGGGCATCAACCCCCGGAAGTGGATCTGCGTGGAGGCCGACGATATGCTGGTTGCCGGCTGCGGCGATGTGGTGATGCTCATCATGCTGGCTTCCGAGGACGGCATGACCGCCCAGAGCTTTGTGGATGCCTTCCAGAGCGTGGCGGGCAGAGAGCTGGACTTTGTAATCTGAGGACAAAAAGGCAGCGGCAGTGCCGCTGCCTTTTTTGAAAATGAAGGAGAAGCCATGGTTTTTTCCAGTATTCCGTTTCTATACTACTTTCTCCCGGCGGTGCTGATCGTCTATTTCCTCACCCCCAGGAAGGGGAAAAACGCGGTGCTGCTGATTGGGAGCCTGCTGTTTTACGGCTGGGGAGAGCCGAAGCTGCTGCTGCTGATGGCAGCGACCATTCTGGCCTTTTACCTCTGCGGCCTTGCCATCGGGAAAAGCGAAAGACACAAAAAGCTGTGGCTGACGGTGTCCGTCTGCGTGGGCGTGGGACTGCTGGGGCTATTCAAATACGCGGACTTTTTTCTTTCCAGCTTCAACGCCCTTACCGGCCTGAGCCTGCCCCTTCTGAAGCTGGCTCTGCCCGTGGGCATCAGCTTTTATACCTTCCAGTGCCTGAGCTACACCGTGGACGTGTACCGGGGGCAGGTGGAGCCTCAACGGAATCTCATTTCCTTTGGAGCTTATGTGGCTCTGTTCCCGCAGCTGATTGCCGGGCCGATTGTCCGATACCGGGACGTAGCCCGGGAGCTGGAAACGAGAAAGCACAGCCTGGAGGACATCGGCCTGGGTCTGCGGCGGTTTGTGATCGGCCTTGCCAAAAAGGTGATTCTGGCGGACAATCTGGCATTGCTGGGAAATCTTTACCGGCAGAGCACCGCCCCTTCGGTGGTGTTTGCCTGGCTGCACGCCCTTTCCTTTATGCTGAACATTTACTTTGATTTTTCCGGGTATTCCGACATGGCCATCGGCCTGGGTCGGATGTTCGGCTTCCGTTTCCCGGAGAATTTCGACTATCCCTACTGCGCGAAAAGCGTCACGGAATTCTGGCGGCGGTGGCATATGACCCTGGGAGGCTGGTTCCGGGACTATGTGTACATTCCCCTGGGGGGCAACCGGGTGAGCCGGGGCAAATGGGTGCGCAATATCCTGATTGTCTGGATGCTCACGGGATTGTGGCACGGGGCGGCCTGGAATTTTGTCCTGTGGGGATTGGTGTTTGCCGGGCTGCTGCTTCTGGAAAAGTGGGTGCCGGGGCTGCAAAGGCTCCCCGATCCTGTCCGGCAGGCCTATGTGCTGCTGGCGGTGTGCCTGAGCTTCGTGCTGTTCAATGCCCAGTCTCTTTCCCAGGCGGCAGGGGATTTTGCCGCCCTGTTCGGTTTTGGCGGACTGCCCGTCTTCACGGCGGAAACCGGGTATTATCTGGAAAGCTATCTGCCTCTGCTGCTCATTTCCCTGCTGGGGGCTACGCCGGTGGTAAGAAATTACGGTCGGTATTTGGAGAAAAACGGATTCATTCGGACAATTCAGCCTCTTTTCTGGATTGGACTTGCCCTGGTGGCTACCGGCTATCTGGTGGACGGCTCCTTCAGCCCCTTCCTGTATTTCCGGTTCTGAGGTGGCACTATGAAAAAATATCAGACGATTTTGCTGCTGACCCTTTGGGCCACGTTGACGCTGGCGGTTTGGTTCCACCCGCCGAAGGACATTTCCCAGGCGGAGCGGCGTCCCCTGGCGCAAATGCCGGAGTTTTCCCTTTCCGCCCTGGAAAGCGGCCAGTTCCGGGAGAAATTTGAAGACTACAGCCTGGATCAGTTTCCCTTCCGGGACGGTTTCCGGACGCTGAAATCTCTGTTTCACACCCAGGTGCTGGGAATGAAGGACAACAACGGCATTTACCTGACCAAGGGCATCGCCGTCAAGCAGGAGTACCCCCTGAACGAGACCTCCCTGGAGGCGGCCATCCGAAAGTTTGACACCATTCACGAGAATTTTCTGGGAGAAAGCCGGTGCTTTTTCGCTGTGGTTCCGGATAAGGGATATTACCTGGCGCAGTCCAGCGGACATCTGGCCATGGATTATGACGCCCTGTATGCCAAGCTGGAGACAGGGCTGCCCTGGGCGGTGCAGATTGATTTGCGGCAGGCTTTGACCGCCGGGGACTACTACCGGACGGACACCCATTGGCGGCAGGAATGCTTACTTCCGGCGGCAACGGCTATTTGTGATGCTCTGGGAGTGACGACGCCGAAGGGGGAGGACTATTCGCGGATACAGTCGGAGCGGCCCTTCTATGGGGTTTACTACGGCCAGGCGGCTCTGCCTATGGAGCCGGATACCCTGACCTGGCTGGAAAACGAAACCCTCCGGCAATGCACTGTTTACGACTACGAAACCGGGAAAACCGGAACCGTTTACGACACCGCCAAGCTGACGGAAAGCCGGGATCCTTACGACGTGTTCCTGTCCGGTGCCCGGGCACTGCTGACGATTGAAAATCCCAATGCCAAAACCGACCGGGAGCTGATCGTGTTCCGGGACTCCTTCGGAAGCTCTATGGCGCCGCTGCTGCTGGAAGACTATGCCAAGGTGACGCTGGTGGACATCCGCTATGTGAGTTCGGCAAAGCTGGACAGCTTCCTGGACTTCCACGGCCAGGACGTGCTGTTCCTGTACAGCACCCTGGTGCTCAACAACAGCGCTTCTCTGAAATGAAAAAACCGGGTGATTTCTTAGGAAATCACCCGGATTTTGAGGCTGTCGAAAAACCGTGTCATTGCGAGCCAGTGCTCACACTGGCGTGGCAATCCCCCTGATTTTCAAACATTTTCGTCCCTAAATCATCGGTTCTTACGTTCAACCGGGGGATTCCCACACCAGTCTGCGGACTGGTTCGGAATGACAACGTATCTTTCGGACATTTTTGACACGCTGAAAAACCGGGTGATTTCTGAGGAAATCACCCGGTTTTTTCTCAATATAGTAGAATTTTGCAATTTACACTGTGCGGGCGACGAATCGTCGCCCCTACAGATTCTAACGAACCTCACGCTTCTTGCAGGCATTCGTCCAGCTTTTCCTGGATCCGCTCCTTCACCAATGCGGCCAGCTCCGCGGGCTTCATGCCGGCGTATTCCTGGGCGGTGATGGGCTTCAGATAGTGCACCTGGACGGACACCGGCTTGCTGCCGGGCTGATCGAGCACCTTGAAGCAGTCCACCAGGGCAATGGGTATCACCGGACAGCCGGACTTGGTGGCGCACCGGAAGCTGCCTCCGTGGAAGTCCAGCATTTCGTTGCCCTTTTTACTCCGGGTGCCCTCGGGGAAGATCAGATAGCCGCGTCCGTCCTTGACCTCCTGGGTCACATGCTGGATCACGGTCAGGGATTGACGCACGTCCTCCCGGTTCATGGGGAAGGACTTGGTGCACAGGGCGATCTGATGGATAAAGGGGATGCCGTAAAGCTCCTGCTTGAGCACCGCGCCGATGGGACGGTCGCAGGTGGCGGCGATGGCCAGCACGTCGAACATGCCCTGGTGATTGGCGTAGAGCATGAAGCCCCCTTCGGCGGGGATGTTCTCCTGACCGTCCACCTGCAAATCCACGTTGCCCCCCTTGACGGCGCAGCGCAGGATATACTGGATATGGGCGTAGCGTTCCGACTCCGGATACTTGTCCGGATTTTTGGCGTAGCGGCACAGCTTGAACCAGGCTCCGGGCACCATGCCCAGATTTTTCAGCACCATGGTAACGATTCGGTTCATAATTCTCGTTCCTTTCTGGAATCTTTGTAGAGCATTATACCACAACCGTAAAAAAATGCAACCGACAACCTTTTTTCAAAATAGCCCTTGACAAAACTGTATGAGTGTGTTATTGTACTAATGCACTAATACAGTGGCACAAGGAGATGAACACAATGGACTGGAAGTTTTCGGGCGACCGACCGGTGTATCAGCAGATCATGGAGCTGATGCGCGGCGGCATCGTGAAAGGGGAGCTGCCCCCCGGCGGGAAAATACCCTCGGTGCGGGAGCTGGCTGCCCAGGCGCAGGTGAACCCAAACACCATGCAGCGGGCCATGACCGAGCTGGAACGGGAGGGACTGCTGGTCAGCGGCGGCACCAGCGGCCGGACGGTTACGGAAAATCCGGAGGTTTTGGAGAAAATGCGGGAAGCGGTTCTGCAGGAGCTGGCGCGGGAATGCGCCGAGAAATTTATGGTATTCGGCATCACGCCCAGTCAGGCGGCACAGCTGCTGCTGGAGCTGGAAAAGGAGGAGTAAACATGGAAAGCGTATTGAAAGCATCCGGGCTTACCAAGCGGTATCACGGAAGCCCGGCTCTTGACAACCTGAACCTGGAGCTGCCCCAGGGGAAAATCGTGGGTCTGCTGGGCCCCAACGGCAGCGGCAAGACCACCTTTATCAAGCTGGCGGCGGGGCTGCTGACCCCAACGGCCGGGGAAATTACCATTTGCGGCGAGAAAATCGGCCCTGCCAGCAAGGCGCTGGTTTCCTACCTGCCGGATCGAACCTGCTTCAATAAACGGCTGAAGGTTGCGGAGCTTCTGGACTTTTTCCAGGATTTTTACGCCGATTTTGACACAAATCGGGCGCAGCAGATGCTGAATGCCCTGGGCATTGACCCCCAGGCCAGATATCGCACTCTGTCCAAGGGCACCCAGGAGAAGGTGCAGCTGGTGCTGACCATGTCCCGGCGGGCAAGGCTGTATCTGCTGGACGAGCCCATCGGCGGTGTAGACCCGGCGGCCCGGGACTACATTCTCAACACGATCATCAACAACTACGACCCCAGCGCAACGGTGCTGATTTCCACCCACCTGATCTCCGACGTGGAGCGGGTGCTGGATGAATTCCTGTTCCTGTATCAGGGCAAGGTGATTCAGAGAGGGGAAGCCGACACCGTCCGGGAGGAAACCGGAAAATCGCTGGATGAACTGTTCCGGGAGGTATTCAAATGTTTGCCAAATTGCTGAAGCACGAGTGGCGATCCACCCGTGGAATGTTGGGGATTCTGAGCCTGATCAGCCTGGGGGCCAGCCTGCTGGGCGGCCTGACCATGTGCTATCTGTTTTACGTCAGCTCCCACGACGGTGGAGGAAGCGATGCGCTGGAGATTCTCAGTGTGCTGTTCATGATCGCGGCCATGATCGCGCTGGCGGTGGTGGGCGTGGCGGCTGTGGTGGTATACATGGGGCGGTTTTACAAGAGCCGGTTTACCGACGAAGGCTACCTGACCTTCACCCTGCCGGTAAACACCCATCAGAATTTGCTGGCAAGTCTTGTAAATACCGCCGTTGGCATGGTTCTGATGACCCTGGTGATCTGCGCCTGCGGCGTCCTGTGGCTGGCCATTGCCTTCGCCGGGGTGGAGGGCTTCTATCAGACCCTGGGACTGCACGGTCAGGAGCTGTGGCAGCGGGGCTGGGAGGCTGTCCGGGAGCTGCTGGGGCAGATTCCCGGCACCGTGCTGGTAAAGGGGGTGCTGAGCGCCCTTACCGGCGCCATCAACAGCCTGGTGATGCTGATGCTGGCGGTGACTGTCGGCTCCCTGATTGCCAAGAAGCACAAGATTCTGGCGGCGGTTGCCGTATTCTATGGCATCCATGTGCTGATTTCCATTGCCACCGCCTTCCTGATGTCCGCAACTGTTTGGCTCAGCGGCGGTGCGCTGGCGGCAGCGTCCGGCTTCTTTGGCCGCACGGCGCTGCTGATGACGGCTTTGAGCCTGGGCGGCTACTTCCTCATGTACTGGCTGGTTGACAGAAAGCTGAATCTGAATTAAAATAACAGGGGTCACAGTCTTGTGGCCCCTGTATTATTCTGCGCACCAATGGCTCCCTTGTGTAAAGGGAGCTGGCACAGCCGTCTCACGGAAGGCTGTGACTGAGGGATTGTAAAAAAGGAAAGTTCTGATCCCCTCAGCCCCAGTGTGCGCACTGGGGCAGCTCCCCTTGGTCAGCAAGGGGAGCCTAAACGCCCTATTGTCAGTGCGTCAACTTAGGAGGTGCTCCATGTCCTCAACTGCCTTGAAGCTCCTGGCTCTGGGGCTGATGCTCATCGATCATATCTATGAATTTCTCCCGGGAATGCCTGTGATCCTCACAATTCTCGGCAGAATCAGCGCCCCCCTGTTCTTCTTCTGCACGGCCTGGGGCTTCCATCATACCCGCAGCCGGGAAACCTACCTTCTGCGCCTATATGACTGCTCGGTGCTTATGGGGATTCTGGACTGCGTCCTGAACCAAAGCGTGGCGGAACCCCTGCGTCAGTGTAGGAACAACATCTTCGGCACCCTTTTCCTGGTGTGCCTGTTCCTCTATCTCTGGGAAAAATGGCAGGAGCCGAAGAAAAAGGTTCTGGCGGTAGCAGCGTTTCTCGCCATCAACGAGCTTGCGCAGCTGCTGTGCACCGGCCTGCTGGCGTCTCCGCTGGTTCCTGCCATGGAAAGCGGTTTTGGGGTCAGCCGCCGGAATTTCTTCTTAGTTCTTCGGGGCTTTCTGCCCAACTACGATAACTGCGAGGGCGGCCAGTGGGCAGTTCTTATGGGTCTGGTGCTTGCCTTCTGCAAGGATAGCCCAAAGCGCCTTGCTCTGGGCTTTGGCGGCTACTGCCTGGTGTATTTCCTTTACACCCTGCGAAATGGTTATCTCCTGGGGCAGACCCAGTGGCTTTCCTACCTCTTCACGGACAGCATTCAGTGGCTGCAAATTCTGGCGCTGCCGTTTATGCTCCGCTACAACGGCAGCCGGGGCAGGGGAATGAAGTACCTGTTCTATGTCTTTTACCCCGTTCATATCGCGATTCTTTTCTGGCTGGGCAATGTCATTGCCGGAAAATTGTGATTTTTTCGCTGTCTGGGAAAATGACTACGAATCCGAACCATTTGTGTCGGTTTTTCGGACAGTTTAGATATTGTTTTATTGATTAAAGAATGATACTATAATCATAGAGTATCTGTCTGCAAAGCGCGGACAAATGATAGGAGCCTGTTTATGAAGTATATTGTAGTGCTGGGCGACGGCATGGCCGACGAACCCCTGGCAGCGCTGGGCGGCAAGACCCCTCTGGAATACGCCAAGACCCCTGCCATGGATGCCCTGGCTTCCGGCGGGGAAATGGGCATGGTGCAGAATGTGCCCCAGGGAATGCACCCGGGCAGTGAGGTAGCCAACCTGTCCGTTATGGGTTACGACCCGAAAACCTGTTTTACCGGGCGATCACCCCTGGAAGCTTTGAGCGTGGGTGTGAAGATGGAGCCGGACGATATCATTTTTCGCTGCAATGTGGTGACCCTGACGGAGGAAGAGCCCTATGCAGAGAAGCGGATCCTTGACCATTCCTCCGGGGAAATTTCTACCGAGGAAGCGGACGCACTGATGGAGGCCATCCGGCAAAACTTCAATGACGATACCTTCCAGTTCTACACCGGCACCAGCTACCGGCATATCATGGTCTGGAAGCACGGACATCTGGCAAAGCTGGAGCCGCCCCATGACCATCTGACCCAGGTCATCGGCCCCTTCCTGCCGGAGGATCCGGTGCTGCGCGGCTTTATGGAGCGCAGCTACGATATTCTCAACAACCATCCCGTGAATCTGAGACGGGCGGCGGAGGGAAAGCGCAAAGCCAATTCCCTCTGGTACTGGGGTGCGGGCACCAAGCCCAGCCTTCCCGGCTTTACCGAGAAAACCGGCCTGAAGGGTGCCATGATTTCCGCCGTTGACCTGCTCAAGGGCATTGCGGTGGGAGCTGGAATGCAGGTTTACCAGGTGCCCGGGGCTACCGGTTCTCTGGATACCAACTGGGAGGGCAAGGCTCAGGCAGCCATTGACGCCCTGTTGCGTGACGGCTGCGATTTTGCCTACATCCACCTGGAGGCTCCGGACGAAATGGGTCACCAGGGTCTGGTGAAGGAAAAGGTGCAGTCCATTGAGTACCTGGACAGCCGGGTCATCGCCCCCATCTGCCATGCCATGGAGCAGGCCGGGGAGGATTACCGGATTCTGGTGCTGCCGGATCACCCCACCCCCATTCGCATCCGCACCCATTCTTCCGATCCGGTGCCCTATGTGCTCTACGACAGCACCCGTCAGGAGAAAAAGCGCGCCCACTATACCGAGGCAGAGGCCCAGGCCACGGGAATTTTCTATCCCCAGGGCTATGTGCTGCTTGACAAGCTTTTGAAGAAATAATACTATTTCTTAACAAAATGATTTCATCATTTTGTTCTGCCGTTTCACGGCAGACCGCCTGGGCGGCGGTAAGAAATGTATTGACTTCGTTTTTTAGCGGCAGTGGCCGCTGGCCGCAATCCTGCGGCCTAATAAAACGCTTTTAAGCGTTTTATAAAAAACTCGTATAAGGAGAGACGATTATGTCCAGAGTTTATAATTTTTCCGCCGGCCCGGCGGTGCTGCCGGAGGAGGTTCTCCGGGAAGCAGCCGATGAAATGCTGGATTACCGGGGAACCGGTATGTCCGTCATGGAAATGAGCCACCGCTCCAAGGCCTACCAGACCATCATTGACGAGGCCGAGGCTGACCTGCGCACCCTGATGGGCATTCCCGACAATTACAAGGTGCTCTTCATGCAGGGCGGCGCCTCCCAGCAGTTTGCCATGATCCCCATGAACTTCATGAAGAACAAGGTGGCGGACTACATCATCACCGGCCAGTGGGCGAAGAAAGCCTGGCAGGAGGCCAAGCTCTTCGGTCAGGCCAACGCTGTGGCTTCCTCCGCGGACAAGACCTTCACCTACATCCCCGACTGCTCCGACCTTCCCATCAGCGAGAACGCGGACTACGTCTACATCTGCGAGAACAATACCATCTACGGTACCAAGTTCTGGCAGCTGCCCAACACCAAGGGGAAAGACCTGGTGTCTGACGTGTCCAGTTGTTTCCTGTCCGAGCCTGTGGACGTGACGAAATACGGCATGATCTACGGCGGCGTGCAGAAGAACATCGGCCCTGCCGGTGTGGTCATTGGCATCATCCGGGAGGATCTGATCCGGGAGGACGTGCTTCCCGGCACCCCCACCATGCTGCGCTACAAGACCCACGCGGACAACGGCTCCATGTACAACACCCCGCCCGCTTACGGCATCTATATCTGCGGCAAGGTGTTCAAGTGGCTGCTGCGCAACGGCGGTCTGACGGAGATGAAGGCCTACAACGAAAAGAAGGCCGCCATTCTCTATGATTACCTGGATGCCAGCTCCTTCTTCCACGGCACCGTGGTGAAGAAGGATCGCTCCCTTATGAACGTGCCCTTCGTCACCGGCGACCCCGACCAGGACGCCAAGTTCGTCAAGGCCGCGGCGGAAGCCGGCTTTGTGAACCTGAAGGGTCACCGGACGGTGGGCGGTATGCGGGCCAGCATTTATAACGCCATGCCCATCGAGGGCGTGAAGCAGCTGGTTGGCTTCATGGAGAAGTACGAGAAAACGGTGTAAAGGAAGGCCGAATAGACATGTATCAGATTCATTACTTAAACAAAATTTCCCAGCAGGGCACGGCTCTGTGGACAGAGGACTTTGCCCTCAATGACGATATAAACGCAGCCGACGGCGTGCTGGTGCGCAGCGCCAATATGCACGATATGGAGCTGCCTCAGAATCTGCTGGCCGTCGCCCGGGCGGGGGCGGGTGTGAACAACATTCCCTTGACGACCTGCGCCGACAAGGGCATCGTGGTGTTCAACACCCCCGGCGCCAATGCCCGCAGCGTTATGGAGCTGACCCTGTGCGGAATGCTCCTGGGCAGCCGGGACATCATCGACGGCGTGAACTGGGTTCAGTCCATCCAGGATCAGCCGGATGTTGCCAAGCTGGTGGAAAAGGGCAAGTCCCGGTTCGCCGGGCATGAGATTTACGGCAAGAAGCTGGGCATCATCGGCCTGGGCAACATCGGCGGCCCTCTGGCTAACCGGGCAAGAAAGCTGGGCATGGAGGTTTACGGCTGTGACCCCCACATTTCCGTGGAGGCGGCCTGGAATCTGGACGGCCACGTCCAGCGGGTGAAGACTCCCGAAGAGATTTATGCCCTGTGCGACATCATCACCATCCATGTGCCTCTGCTGAAGGACACGGAGAAGATGATCAACGCGGAGGCACTGGCGAAAATGAAGGACGGGGTCATTGTCCTGAACTTCGCCCGGGATCTGCTGGTGGACGACGATGCCATGGCGGACGCTCTGGCCTCCGGCAAGGTCAAGCGGTACGTCACCGACTTCCCCAACCCCAAGACTGCCAACATGCCTGGCTGTATCGCCATTCCCCATCTGGGAGCCTCCACCGAGGAATCCGAGGACAACTGCGCCCGGATGGCCGTCCGGGAGATGATGGACTATCTGGAAAACGGCAACATCAAAAACTCCGTCAACTATCCCAACTGCGACATGGGGCAGTGCCAGTCCGAGGGGCGGATCACCATTCTGCACCACAACATCCCCAATTCTCTGGGGCGGTTCACCGCCGCCATTGCCAGCGAGAACGTGAACATCGCCGGACTGATGAACAAGAGCCGGGGTGAGTACGCCTACACCATGCTGGATTTGGATCATCACCCCTCCGCCGATGTGGTGGAGCACCTGAAGAGCATCGAGGGCGTGGTTCGCGTCCGGGTTATCCGCTGATTTACCCACCAAAGGTGTCATTGCGAACCAGTGCCGCAGCACTGGTGTGGCAATCCGTACTCCCTATGCGTATTTCTGAATAGAGATTGTCATTGCGAACCAGCGTCGCAACGCTGGTGTGGCAATCCCCCGGATTTTCCGAGAACCGATTAAGAACTTGTAGGCCGATGCCCTCATCGGCCTACTAATTGCAGATTTGCGCTTATGTTCCGAGTCTCCTAGAAGCTTTCGGCGCTGGTTCCTCCGGAGGCAATTTTCTTGTCCCGGCAAGAAAATTGATAAGAAGCCGGCTTAAGGGGCGCTGCCGAAAAGCCGCCCCCTTAAGTATCCCCCGGCCGCTTCGCCGGAGGTGCGTCGGAATGTTTCGGATTGCTATTGGGCGGTTTTCTTGGAACTGTTTGGATAGAGGAAAAGTTTTTTGATATGCAGAATCGCACCTTCCCGATTTGGGAGGGTGCGGTTTTTCCATTTAGGGTCTTCCCTTTGCGGAAAAAAGCTGGTATAATCAGGAAAACAGAAGGGGGACAGACCAAATGCGCATTGTTGTGAAAATCGGCACATCCACCCTGGCCTATGCCACGGGACAGCTGAACATCCGCCGGGTGGAGGAGCTATGCAAGACCATGAGCGACATCCGAAACGCCGGCCATGAGCTGATCCTGGTGTCCTCCGGTGCCATCGGCATGGGGGTGGGCAAGCTGGGTCTGCGAACCCGGCCCCGGGATATTCCCACCAAGCAGGCGGCTGCCGCCGTGGGCCAGTGCGAGCTCATGTACATCTACGACAAGCTTTTCAGCGAGTATCACCATACCGTGGCGCAGCTGCTGATCACCGCGGATAACCTGAGCAACGAAACCCGGCACGCCAATTTTACCAACACCCTGAACCGGCTGCTGGAGCTGGGGGCAGTGCCGGTGATCAACGAAAATGACACCGTCGCCACCGACGAAATCGTCATCGGCGACAACGATACTCTGGCCGCCATGGTGGCCGAAAGCGTGGAGGCCGATCTTCTGGTGCTGCTGTCGGATATTGACGGACTGTACACCGCCGATCCCCACGCAGACCCCACGGCAAAGCTTTTGCCGGTGGTGCACCGGGTGGACGACGGCATCCGGGCTCTGGCCGGGGTAAGCAGCACCGACCAGGGCACCGGCGGCATGGTGACCAAGCTCCGGGCGGCGGAAATCTGCCTGAACTGCGGCTGTGAAATGGTCATCGCCAACGGAAGCGAGCCGACGCTGCTCTATGACATTGTGGAGGGGAAGCCGGTAGGCACCCGATTTGTGGGGGAAAGCGTATGAAGGAACTGTTAGAACAGGCCAAGGCGGCCAAGCCCCTGGTCGCCTCCCTCGGCACCGAGGAAAAGAACCGGGGACTTCTGACCATGGCGGACAGCCTGGAAGCCTATGCCGGGGAGATTCTGAAGGCAAACGCCGAAGACTTAACGCAGGCTCAGGGAAAGATCTCCGATGTGATGCTGGACAGACTCCGGCTGACCGAGGACAGAATTCGAGCCATGGCCCAGGGCATCCGGCAGGTGGCGGCGCTGCCCGACCCGGTGGGACTGACCCTGGACAGCCATACCCGTCCGGACGGCCTGAAAATTGACAAGGTGTCCGTGCCCATGGGCGTCATTGCCATCATTTACGAAAGCCGCCCCAACGTGACTTCCGACGCGGCGGCACTGACCCTGAAAAGCGGCAACGTGTGTGTTCTTCGGGGCGGCAAGGAGGCCATCCGCAGTGCCACGGCCATTGTCGATGCTCTCCGGGCAGGGCTGCGCCAGGCGGGCATCCCGGAAAACGCCGTGAATCTGGTTCAGGATACCAGCCGGGACAGCGCCACGGCCTTGATGACCGCCGACGGTTATGTGGATTTGCTGATTCCTCGGGGCGGGGCGGGACTGATTTCCGCCTGCGTTCGCACGGCCACCGTGCCCTGCATTGCCACGGGCACCGGCATCTGCCATGTGTATGTGGAGAAAACCGCCGATCAGGACATGGCGCTGAACATCATTGAGAACGCCAAAACCAGCCGCCCCAGCGTGTGCAACGCCGAGGAGGTACTGCTGGTTGACCGGGCCATTGCCCCGGAATTTTTGCCCAAGCTTTACGGGCGCATCGGGGCGAAGGTGGAGCTTCGGCTGGACGGGGAAGCGGCAAAGTACATCCCCGGAACTCCTGCCGGGCCAAAAGACTTTGACACGGAATTTCTGGACTACATTCTGGCAGTCAAGTGCGTGGAAAACGTCCGGGAGGCGGTTTCTCACATCGCCGCCCACTCCACCGGCCACAGCGAGGCCATTGTCACCCGGGACAGCGAGGCGGAACGGTATTTCACCACTAACGTGGACAGCGCGGCGGTGTACGTCAACGCCTCCACCCGGTTCACCGACGGGGGCGAATTCGGCCTGGGCTGCGAAATGGGCATTTCTACCCAGAAGCTCCACGCCAGAGGCCCCATGGGTCTGCGTGAGCTGACGACCTATAAATATATCATTCACGGAAAGGGACAGGTGAGAGTGTGAAGTACGGATTCATCGGCTGCGGCAACATGGGCGGAGCCATCGCCCGGGCCATGAGCAGCAAAACCAAGGACATTGCGGTGTCTGACCGCTCCGGCAAGGCCAAGGCTTTGGCGGCGGAGCTGGGCATTTCCTATTGGGATGTGGAGAAAATCGCCCAGGAGTGCGGCCGGATTTTCCTTGCGGTGAAGCCGCACATGATGGCGGAGGTTCTGAAGCCCCTGCAAAGAATCCTGAAGCAGAAGAAGCCCCTGCTCATCACCATGGCGGCGGGATTGAAAATTCAGAAAATCGAGGAATTCGCCGGGGGTGCTCTTCCGGTCATCCGCATTATGCCAAACACTCCCACCGCCGTGGGTAAGGGCGTGATTCCCTACTGCGCCAATGACCGGGTCAGCGGGGAAATGCTGGCAGATTGGCTTGCCGACATGGCTCCCTGCGGCCTGCTGGACAGCCTGGAGGAGCGGCTTATGGATGCGGTCAGCGCCCTGTCCGGCTGCGGCCCGGCTTACGTCTATCTGATGCTGGAGGCTATGGCCGACGGCGCGGTGGCCTGCGGCATTCCCAGAGCAAAGGCAATGGACTATGCGGCAATGACGCTGTCCGGCGCGGCGGAAATGTACCTTTCCACCCATCAGCACCCCGGCGCTCTGAAGGATGCGGTGTGCTCCCCCGGGGGCAGCACCATCGTGGGCGTGCGCACTTTGGAGGAGCACGGCTTCCGGGGCGCGGTGATGGACTGCATCCAGGCAGCGTATGAAAAAAATCAAGCTTTGGGGAAATAGGAGAAAAGCGTATGGAATATCGAATTTTGGGAAAAACCGGGCTGAAAATCTCCCGGATGGGCTTCGGCGGCATCCCCATCCAGCGCATTGACGCGGAAGGGACGAAGGCATTGGTGCATCAGCTTCGGAATGCCGGGGTGAATTTTATCGACACCGCCCGGGCCTACACCGTCAGTGAGGAATACCTGGGCTACGCCCTGGAGGGCATCCGGGAGGACTTTGTGCTGGCCAGCAAAACCATGTCCCGAACCAAGGAGGCCATGGCGGCGGACATCGACAAGAGCCTTCAAAATTTGCGCACGGATTACATTGACCTCTATCAGATTCACAACATCCCACCGGAGCAGTTCCCTCAGATCATGGCTCCCGGCGGCGCCCTGGAAGCTCTGCGGGAAGCCAAGGCTGCGGGAAAAATCCGGCATATCGGCGTGACGGCCCATTCCCTGGATACCTTCCGGCTGTCTCTGGAGCAGGATTGGGTGGAGACGGTCATGTTCCCCTATAATATTGTAGAGACCCAGGCGGAAAGCCTGATTGCCCAGGCGGCGAAGAAAAACGTGGGCTTTATCTGCATGAAGCCCCTGGCGGGCGGTGCCATTGAGGATGCCACTTCCGCTCTGCGCTTTGTCTGCGCCAACCCGGATGTGACCGTGGTGATTCCCGGCATGGCAGAGCCGAAGGAACTGACCCAAAATCTGGAAGCCGTGAGCAATTCTGAGCCCCTGACCGACGAGGAAAAGGCGATTTTCCAGAAAATCCGCAGTCAGCTGGGTACCCAGTTCTGCCGCCGGTGCAACTACTGCCAGCCCTGTTCCGTGGGAATCAACATTTCCGTGCTGTTCTCGTTTGACGGCTATTTGCAGCGGTACGGTCTGGCGGACTGGGCCAAATCCAGGTATGCCGGCCAGGAGAAGAAGGCTTCGGACTGCATCGGCTGCGGTGCCTGCGAGCAGCGGTGCCCCTACCAGCTGCCCATCCGGAAAATGCTCCGGAAGGTTGCGGAGCACTTTGGAGAATGAAAGAAATCCCGCCGCGAAAAGCGGCGGGATTTTTCATCAGCTATGCAGTCCAAACAGGGGTCGAGCTACCCGCTTGTAAAGAAGCAGGGTCAGCAGGGAAACCACCGCGCCCTTCACAATGTTCAGGGGAGCGACGCAGAGCACCACGAAGGTGGTCACGCTGTTGACCCCCGGGTGAATGGCGGTGCCCATGGCGAGAATGGCATCCAGGGGCATCCCGTAGAGCTGGGCGAACTTGGGCAGCAGGTACACCGCGTTGAAGGCGGTGCCGAAGACGGACATGCAAACGGTGCCCAGAATCAGGCCGATGACCGCACTGTGGCGGCTCTTGTGCAGGTGATACCAGATGGAGGCGGGAAGCACGAAGGAGCAGCCCACCACGAAATTGGCAAGGTCTCCCACAAAGGCGGTGGAGGTGCCCTTGAGCAGCAGCTTCAGCAGGATTTTCACGCCCTCACAGATCACCGTGGCGCAGGGCCCCAGGTAGAAGCCGCACAGCAGCACCGGCAGCTCGGAAAAGTCCAGCTTGTAAAAGCCCGGAGCCAGGAAGGGCAGAGGGAAGTCCAGCATATGCAGCACCGCGGCCAGGGCGGCGCAGATGCCGATGATGCTTACCCGTCGGGCGGGAGTCACCTTCCGGCACTCCGGCAGGAAGTGCTCGGCAAGCTTGGCAAGCAAAGCAAGGCCTACCACCAGTGCCAGACAGGTCAGAACGAAGGACAGATTTTCGGAAACTTGGGATAACAGCGTGCTCATATTACTCTCTCCAATACAAAAAATCGCCCTGGGAATACACCCAGGGCGTGAAAATAAACGCAAGAAAAAAGCCTTGCGTATCTTCTTCCATCCAGACTATACTGTCGGTATCGGAGTTTCACCGATTCAACCCGATTGGGCTCGCGGACTTTACCGCCGGTGGGGAATTGCGCCCCGCCCTGAAGATACAAACATATTCAGTTGCCCCTAAGATAGCACCGAAGCCGCCGCTTGTCAAGAGCCAAATGACATGCTATACTATTTTGCGGCAAGGGAAGGCGTGGTTTCCGGGGTGGCTGTGGAGGGCACGGGCACCGAGGCCTTTGGCGCGGCCTCCGGCATTTTCAGCGCCCGAATCTGGCCGCCCGGGGCGGAATCCGTCACATCCCCGCCGATGACCTGATTTTTGTAGATCAGCAGGGTAGCGTAAACCGGCTCCGTAGCCCCGGGGAAATTGTTGATTTTGTAGACATAGCGCATGACCTTTTTCCCAGCGAACTGGCTCAGGTCATAGCCCTGGCTCAGCTGCAATTGGTTGTAGCGGGTAAAAACCTGACTGCCCGCCTCCGGAATCCACACCTGTGAGGATTCCGTGGGGGTGGTGGTGACCTGCCAGCCCAGATCCTCCAGAAATTTCACCCGGCCGTCATTGCTGCGCAGGGCCGGCGCGGAGGTTTCCTCCGCCTTGCCACCGCCCAGCAGGAGAATCAGTGCCAGCACCAGAGCGGCCACGGCGGCAAGTCCCAGCAGTATTTTTTTGAAATTGACCTTCGCGGTCATAACCATCATAGAAAATCCCTCCCGATAGACTAGGTAATAAAGCCTATGCGGTTTTCGGACAGGGTAGAACGGAGACACCATGGAACGACTGGACAAATTTCTCTGCGACAGCGGCCTGGGCACCCGCTCCCAGGTAAAGCTCCTGCTGAAAACCGGCAGAGTGACCGTGGACGGCAGAGCCGAAAAGGACGGCAGCCGGAAAATTGACCCCCAGTGTCAGGAAATTACCCTGGACGGGGAAGCCCTGGGGGGAAAGCGGCGGCTGGTTGTCATGCTCAATAAGCCTGCGGGCTACGTTACGGCTACCGAGGACGCCCAGCAGAAAACCGTTATGGAGCTGCTGCCCAGGCAATGGGCGCACCTGGATTTGAAGCCCGTCGGCCGGCTGGACAAGGAAACCGAGGGCCTGCTGCTCTTTACCAACGACGGCGATTTACTCCACCGGCTCATCAGCCCGAAAAAGGAAGTGCCGAAAATTTACTACGCCCGACATGAGGGACAGGCCAGGCCGGAGGATGTGCAGGCCTTCGCCGGGGGGCTGACCCTTCGGGACGGGACGGTGTGCCGCCCGGCGGAGCTGACTCCGCTGGGCCCCGGAGAGAGCCTGATTCAGGTCTGCGAGGGGAAATATCACCAGGTGCGCCGGATGATGGCTTCTCGCGGCATGACAGTGACCTATCTGGAACGGCGGCAGGAAGGAAGCCTGACCCTGGGCGACCTGCCCAGAGGTCAGGCACGGGAACTGACGGAGGCGGAGCTTGCGGCCCTGGAGCGGGACGAATAAGGGGCAAAAGACGGTCATTTTGCTGATAGGATTCCATATGTTACGGAAAGAGCTATGGAATATGTTGGTAGAATATCTAAAAAAACAAATCCTTTTTGCAGTAAAATGTCAAAAGGTACTTGCAATGTGCGCAAAAGCTGTGTATAATAACAATGCAATTTTGTGAAATGCGCATTTGTGCAAGATACTAAGGGAGTGACAGAAAGATGTCCAATAGTGTTTTTCAGAGCGTGATCGTCCAGCTGCGGGATATTTCAGACCGGGTGTTCGGCGTTATTGACACCGAGGGCTGCGTGATTTCCAGCACCGATATGTCTCTGCTGGGAGAGCGTTGGCCGGATGCGGCACTGAAGGTGGGCAATGCCTCGGAAAGCATTGTGACCTTCGCCCAGAAGAGCTTCAAGGCCATTATGGGCAACTCCAATTACTTCGAGTATGCCGTGTTCTGCTCCGGCGACGATGAGACTGCCAGAAGCTTCTGCCAGATGGCCTTTATTGCCCTGAACGATGCCAAGACCTTCTATGAGGAGAAGCACGACCGGGGCACCTTTGTCAAGAATATTATCATGGATAATATTCTCCCCGGCGATATTTACATCCGGGCCAAGGAGCTGCATTTTGCCACCGATGCTCCCCGGGCGGTGTTCCTGATCCGCCAGGTGGGTCACAGCGACGTGGCCACCGTGGACGTGCTCACCGGCATGTTCCCAGACAAGATGCAGGATTTTGTCCTGTCCGTTAACGAGACCGACGTTGCCATCATCAAGCAGATCAGCGGCAACGTTACCGCCGAGGATCTGGAAAAGATCGCGGTGAACGTGGAAGATACCCTGAAAAACGAGCTGCGCATCAAGACCATCATCGGTATCGGCACCGTAGCCGAGCACCTGCGGGAGTTGGCCGACTCCTATAAGGAGGCCCAGACCGCCATCGAGGTGGGCAAGGTCTTCGACACCGAGAAGAGCGTCATGCACTATGAGAACCTGGGCATCGGCCGTCTGATCTATCAGCTGCCTACCACCCTGTGCGAGATCTTCCTGCGGGAGGTTTTCAAGAAGAACTCCCTGGATTCTCTGGATCAGGAGACCCTCTTTACCATCAACAAGTTCTTTGAGAACAGCCTGAACGTGTCCGAGACCTCCCGGAAGCTGTTCGTCCACCGGAATACCCTGGTCTACCGGCTGGAGAAAATTCGCAAGCTGACAGGCCTGGATCTGCGGCAGTTCGACCACGCTATCGTCTTCCGGGTGGCGCTGATGGTGCGCCAGTACCTGAACTCCCGGGAAAACCGGCAGTAATTGGTTTTTTGAAGATGTCCCGCTCTGCGGGGCATCTTTTTTCGCACTGGTGCGGGAGCACCCGCGGCTCCCTTGTGTAAAGGGAGCTGGCATGGCCGTCTCACGCAAGGCCATGACTGAGGGATTGCAAAGAGTTGTTTATCGGTGGCATTCAAAAAAACGGTAGTTCTGATCCCCTCGGCCCCAGTGTGCGCACTGGGGCAGGAGCTGTCTCAAAATAGCAAAGAGCCCAAATAGAACAATGTCATTGCGAGCCAGTGGTGCTCCGCGCAGCGAATCAAAATCTTAATGACTGCCAGTGGCAGTCATACCTTAACGTAGCTCACACTGGCGTGGCAATCCCCCTGATTTTCAAACATCTACGTTAGGAAATCTTGGATTTTACGACTATCCGGGGGATTGCCACACCAGTGACATCGGTCACTGGTTCGCAATGACATGGTATATTTTGGCTATTTTGACCCATAGGGGCTCTTAACGAGACACCCCCTCTGGCGGCCAGCTCTGCTGACTGGTTTACCATAATTTCAAAATTCTGGAATTTTACCCATAAAAAATGTGGCTCAATTGTGAATTTTTCCGACGGAAACCGGCAAATCCATGGTTCGCCGTTGACAACCGCTATGCAATGTGTTACAATTCGGTTACATGCGAGCGGTCTCGGGTGCGCCCGGGGCTGCCTGATACAGGAGATTATACATATGATTGAATTTACGAATGTGGTAAAATCCTATGAGCAGGGCAATAATGCGCTGAACGGCGTTTCCATGCAGATCGAGGACGGAGAGTTCTGCTTCCTCATCGGCCCCTCCGGCTCCGGTAAATCCACCATTATCAAGCTGATTTCCGGGGAGCTGAAGCCCACCTCCGGTACCGTCCATGTGAACGGCTACTCCCTGGAGCGGATCCGCAAGCGGGAGATTCCCTATCTGCGCCGCACCGTCGGCGTGGTCTTCCAGGACTACCGGCTCATTGACAAGATGACCGTCTACGAGAACGTGGCCTTCGCCATGCGGGTGGTCGGTGCCCGGGAGCGGGAGATCAAGGAGCGGGTGCCCTATGTGCTGGAGCTGGTGGGACTGGAAAGCAAAATGAACCGGCATCCCCACGAAATGTCCGGTGGCGAGCAGCAGAGACTGGCCATCGCCCGGGCTCTGGTGAACAACCCCTCCACCATCATCGCCGACGAGCCCACCGGCAACCTGGATCCGGAGCGCTCCTTTGAAATCATGGCGCTGCTCCAGGAAATCAATAATCTGGGCACCACCATGCTGGTGGTTACCCACGACCAGAATCTGGTCAGAATGTTCCACAAGCGGGTCATCTCCATTGATGAGGGCCGTGTGGTCAGCGACGGAGCGCAGGAGGAAGAGACAAATGAAGCTGAATAATCTGGGATATCTGCTGAAAGAGGGCTTCCGGGGCATTTTCCTCCATGGCTTTATGTCCTTCGCCGCCGTGTGCGTGACGGTGGCCTGCCTGGTCATCGTGGGCAGCTTTTCCGCCCTGGCCTATAATCTGGATGAAATGGTTCAGGATCTGAACCAGACCAGTGAAATCCTGGTGTACATCGATTCCGACCTGTCCGACGCGGAGGCAAGAAGCATCGGCACGAAAATCAACCTGCTGGATAACGTCCTTCAGGCTACCTTTGTCTCCCGGGAGGAGGCGCTTCAGGACTTCATTGCCGACCATGACGGCGACAGTGCTTTCAGCGGTGTTCAGGCCAGTGACCTGCGCCATCGCTACATCGTCACCCTGGAAGACAACACCAAAATGGAGCAGACCGATGCCGCCCTCAAGCAGCTGCCCGGCGTGGCCAAGACCAACGCGGCCTATGAGCTGGCCAAGGGCTTTACCACCATTCAGGATGTGCTGCACATCGTCTCCGCGGCGGTGATTGCCGTGCTGCTGGTGGTGTCCCTGCTGATTATTTCCAACACCGTCAAGCTGGCCATGTACGACCGGAAGGACGAAATCGCCATTATGAAAATGGTGGGTGCCACCAACGGCTTCATCCGGCTTCCCTTCGTGGTGGAGGGCTTCTCCCTGGGCATGATCGGCGCCATTCTGGCCTTTGGCACGGAATGGGCCGGCTACGACGCCCTGGTTCAGAAGATCGGCAGCGTGGACTCCCTGCAGCTTTTCAAGTTTGTTCCCTTCCAGGAACTGCTGATTCCCATGGTCATTGTCTTTGCCGCGGCCGGTATGTTCGTGGGCATCGTGGGCAGCTGGACTTCCATCCGGAAGTTTATGAATGTGTAACGGCGGAAAGTCCTGATTCATGGCTTTCCCGCAGCACATTCCATCCTCCGGAAACGGAAGAAAAACGAAGGAAACACACTTTTATGCGTATACACAAATTAGCAGCCGCAGCCCTATCCGCCCTGTTGACGATCGCACTGGTGGTTGGTATGCTGCCTCTTTCGGCGGCAGCCGCCTCCTCGGCGGAGATACAGAAAGACATCGATGCGCTGAAGGCAAAGAACAAGGAAATTCAGAAGCAGATTGACGGCGTTCAGAGTCAGTACAATGCCAATATGGACGACATGAAAAGCATTGTAGACCAGAAAAGCGCGGTGGATCAGGAGATTGCCCTGCTGAGCAATAAAATTGCCGCTACCAATGAACAGATCGCAGCCTACGGACAGCTGATTGCCGACACCCAGGAGGCTCTGGACGCGGCCAACGAAGACCTGCGAACCCTCAGCGAGGAGCACCGCCAGCGGATTCGGGCGATGGAGGAGGACGGTAAGCTGACCTATTGGCAGGTGATTTTTCAGGCCAACAGCTTTACGGACCTTCTGGATCGGATTGACATGGTTCAGGAGATCAATGCCTCCGACCGGCGGCGAATTGAGCAGATGCGGATTGCCGCGGATATCGTCACCGCCAATCAGATGAGTCTGGCGACGGAAAAAGGAGAGCTGGAGGCTGTCCGGGAGCAGCTGGCTTCCGACGAGGCCGCGCTTCAGGAGAAGCGGACGGAGTCCGACGACGTTCTCCGGGAGCTGGAGGCCAAAAGCGAAGAATTTGAACTGCTGATGGAGGAATCCGAGGCCTTGCAGGACGAGCTCATGCAGGAAATCGCCGGTAAGGAGAAGGAACTGAAGGAAGCGAAGTACGATGAGTACCTTGCCAAGCTTGCCCTCCAGGGCGATAATCCCCCGTCCAACGCCACCTGGGTCACCCCAGTGTCCGGCTGGACGCTGACCAGTCCCTTCGGGATGCGTACCCACCCCATCCTGAAAATCACCCGGATGCATAGCGGCATTGATATGTCCTGTGCCCAGGGCACCCCCATCTACGCCACCCGGGCAGGAAAGGTGACTGCCGCCTCCTATCAGGCCGGCGGCGCGGGAAACTACGTCAGCATCAACCATCTGGATGGCTTCTCATCCATCTATATGCACATGACCAATTATGTTGTCTCCGTGGGACAGACCGTTTCCCAGGGACAGCTGATCGGATATGTTGGCAGCACGGGACTGTCCACCGGCCCCCACCTGCATTTCGGCGTATCCTATGCCGGAACTTATGTAAACCCCTTGGCGTATATCAACTGATTGCGCCGCCCGCAAAAAGGAGTGTCTTATGAAAAATCGCAAGCGTCTGGTATCCTTCCTGGCAGGCCTGATGGCCGCCGTCATGCTGCTGACCCTGCTCATGAGCATTCTGCCCACCCGGGCAAGTGCCGCCTCCTCCTCGGAGATCCGCAAGCAGATCAACCAGCTGAAGAAGGAGAAGGAGGAAATCAAGGATAAGATTTCCGATGTTAAGGATCAGTACAAGGCCAACGAAAACGAAATTGCGGATATCATCGCCAAAAAGAACGTCATTGACCAGGAGATCCAGCTGCTCAGCGAGCAGCTGACCAATATGAACGACCAGCTGTCGGCCTACAATCTGCTCATTGCGGATAAGCAGGACGAGTTGGACAACGCCGAGGGCCTCTATGACCAGCTGAACCAGGAGAACAAGGTTCGGGTGCGCACCATGGAGGAGGACGGCGAGCTGTCCTACTGGGAGGTTCTGTTCAAGGCCAACAGCTTCTCCGACCTTCTGGATCGGCTGAACATGGTGGAGGAGATCAACGCCTCCGACAACCGCCGCCTGAAGCAGCTCAGCGACGCTGCCGATGCGGTGGAGGTGGCGCAGACCGACCTCCAGGAGGAGAAAGCCGAAATGGAGGAAACCAAGAAGGAACTGGACGCCACCCAGACGGAAATGGACGACAAGCGGAAAGAAGCAGATAAGCTGCTTCAGGAGCTTCTGAGCAAGGCCGACGACCTGGAGGCTCTGGAGGCGGAATTTGTGGAGATGGAAAACGACTTCCTGAAGCAGATTGCCACCAAGGAGCAGGAGTACAGCGCCGCCAAGCAGGCGGAATGGGCGGCCTACATGGCTACCTATGTGCCCCCCACCACCGCGGCGGCAGGCACCAACATGGACAAGCCCAATACCTCCGGCGGCACCGGCGGCACGGCGGTAGGCGGCGGCTGGGTGCGGCCCTGCAGCTACACCTCCATTACCTCCCCCTTTGGCTCCCGTACCTCGCCTACGGCAGGCGCGTCTTCTTATCACCAGGGCGTTGACCTGGATACCGGCACCGGCTGGACGGTGGTAGCCGCCAAGGCCGGCCGGGTGGTCATTGCCGGCCACGGCAGCGCGGCGGGCAACTATGTGAAAATCGACCACGGCGACGGCGTGTCCTCGATTTACATGCACCTGAACAGCTACTGTGTGTCCTCCGGCCAGATGGTCAGCGCGGGACAGAAGATTGGCGAGACCGGTGCCACCGGCGTTGCCACCGGCGACCACCTGCACTTCGGCATTGCCGTCAACGGCGTGTATGTGAATCCCTGCAACTATGTATCCCTGTAACGATTCTCCCACAGCCCCCTAGGGGGCTGTGGGAAGCTTTCTATGGTGAGGTGTGAAAAGAGAAATGAAGAATAAGCTGCTTCGGTTTTTATCCTATGTGGTGGTTGCCATGCTGGCCACTGCCATTACGCTGCAAATGACCGTGAAAACGGGCGCCGGCAAGCTGGATCGACTGGAAAATCTGATTCAGGAACGGTATATCGGGGAAGCGGACGGGGAGGCTATGGAGGACGCGGCGGCGGCCGCTATGGTCAAGGCCACCGGCGACCGGTGGAGCTATTATATCCCGGCTTCCCAGTACGAAGCCCACAAGGAGCAAAGCGAAAATGCCTATGTGGGCATCGGCATCACCATTCAGCAGGCCGAGGACGGCTCCGGCTTTCTGATTGTGATGGTCAACCAGGATGGCCCCGCCCAGGAGGCGGGGATCCAGGTCAATGACCTGCTCATTTCCGTAGAGGATCAGGATGTCCGGGAGATGACCGCCGATCAGGTTCGGGAGCTGATCCGGGGGAAGGCCGGCACCAAGGTTTCCCTGACGGTGATGCGCCAGGGAGAGCACCAGACCCTTGCGGTGGAACGCCGCCGGATCGAGTCTGCGGTTGCCACGGGGCAGATGCTGGCCGATGGAATCGGACTGGTGAAGATCAGCAATTTCGATGAACGCTGCGCTTCGGAGAGTATCGCTGCCATCCAGAAGCTTCAGCAGGAGGGCGCGAAGAAGATCATCTTCGATGTGCGCAACAACCCCGGCGGCTACGCCGAGGAACTGGTAAAGCTTCTGGACTATCTGCTGCCCGAGGGAGATCTGTTCCGCAGCGTCAGCTACGACGGCACGGAAAAGGTGGATACCTCCGATGCCGACTGCCTGGATATGCCTATGGCGGTGCTCATCAACGGCAGCAGCTACAGCGCGGCGGAATTTTTCGCGGCGGCTTTGCAGGAATATCAGGCGGCCACCATCGTGGGAGAGCCAACTGTGGGCAAAGGGGTCTATCAGACCACCATTTCTCTGGGAGACGGCTCTGCCGTAGCCCTGTCCACCGGCAAGTATTTCACGCCCAAGGGCAATTCCCTGACGGACGTGGGAGTAATCCCGGATGTGCGGGTGGATGTGGATGAGGAAACCGCTGAAAAAATCTATTATGGCACGCTGAGCTATGCCGACGATCTCCAGATTCAGGCGGCAATCCAGGTTCTGAACCGTTAATACTATTTCTTAGAGCGTATAAAAGGAGGAAATCAATATGTATGAGGATTTGCTGACCCGGCGTTCCGTCCGGAAGTACGCTGACTGTCCGGTGGAGGACGAGAAGCTGGACAAGGTGCTTACCGCGGGACTTTATGCCCCCACTGGAATGAACAATCAATTGCCCGTTCTGGTGGCCGTCCGGGACAAGGAAACCCGGGACAGGCTTTCCCGGATGAACGCGGCGGTCATGGGAGCCTCCGGGGATCCCTTCTATGGCGCGCCCTGCGTGATTGTGGTGCTCTCCGACCCGGAGCGGATGACCTGGGTGGAGGACGGCTCCCTGGTGCTGGGGAACCTGATGAATGCCGCTCACAGCCTGGGGCTGGGCAGCTGCTGGATTCACAGAGCCAAGGAGTGCTTCGATACCCCTGAGGGGAAGGCCCTGCTGCGCGCCTGGGGCGTGCCGGAGAATTACCGGGGCGTAGGCAACTGCATCCTGGGCTATGCCGCGGAAGAGCCGGAGGCGAAGCCCCGCAAATCGGGCAGAATCATCAAAATCTGATACTATTTCCTGATTAAAATCTTAATTTTAATCAGGAAGGCATCGCCTGAAGGCGCTGCCTGTTTTGTGATTTATAAGGAAAGAAATCACAAAACAAGTCTCATATGAACTCCATGCCCTTCAGGCAATTAAAATCTTTTTTAAAGATTTTAATTGGAGTTCAGTATGAGTAAAAACAGGGCACTGCCAATACCGGCAGTGCCCTTTCCTTATATAATCTTATCCGAAGAAGCCCACCAGGCCGATGATAAAAATCACAAGGACAATCACCGGCAGCACATAGGTCATGTAGGGGCGCATCCACTGCGCCACCTTCAGACCCGTGCCCTCGTTGGCCTCGGCCATGAAGTTTTTCCAGCCCCAGCCGTAGCGGACGGTGCAGAACAGCACGAACAGGGCAGAGCCCAGAGGCAGCATCACATTGCTGACCATAAAGTCCTCGCTGTCCAGAATGTCATGACCGGCAATGGGACGAACCCCGCTCCACAGATTGTAGCCCAGCAGACAGGGCAGACTCAGCAGGAAAATGCCGACGCAGCAGATCAGGCAGGTTTTCTTCCGGCTCCAGAGCGTAAGCTCGCCTACACAGCAGACGATATTCTCAAACACCGCCAGCACCGTGGAGAAGGCGGCGAAGGTCATGAACAGGAAGAACAGGCTCCCCCAGAACCGACCCAGGGCAATGTGGTTGAACACATTGGGCAGGGTCATGAAAATCAGGGCAGGGCCGCTGTTCACGTCCACGCCATAGGCAAAGCAGGCAGGGAAGATGATGAGGCCGGAGCACAGAGCCACCATGGTGTCCAGAAGGCTTACCCGGACGGCTTCGCCCATGAGTGCCCGCTCCTTGCCGATGTAGCTGCCGAAAATGGCCATGGCGCCGATGCCCAGGCTCAGGGTGAAGAAGGACTGGTTCATGGCACCGACGATCACGTTTCCTACGCCGATTTCCAACATCCGGTCAAAATCCGGCACCAGGTAGAAGGCCAGGCCTGCGCCGCCGCCGGGCAGGGTCATGCTGTGCAGGGAGAGCAGGAGCATCAGGACGATCAGAGCCATCATCATGACCTTCGTAACCCGCTCCAGGCCTTTCTGGATGCCCATGGAAATGATGGAAAAGCCCAGAACCACAACGATTGCCATGTAGAGGGTCATCGTGCCGGGGTTTGCCAGCATCTCTCCGAACTTGGCTTCCACCGCCGCGGTATCCAGACCCACAAAGACGCCTCGGGCGGTGTCCACAAAGTACTGGAGCATCCAGCCGGCCACGGTGGTGTAGAACATCATCAGCATGACGTTTCCGAGCAGACACACATAGCCGTGCCAGCCCCATTTGCTGCCGGGCTTCAGAGCCTGGTACATTTTCAGGGGGCTTTTCTGGGCAGCCCGACCCATGGCAAATTCCATGGTCAGCACCGGCACACCCAGCACCAGCAGGAACAGCAGATAAATCAGAACGAAAGCGCCGCCGCCGTACTGGCCGGTCATCCAGGGGAATTTCCAGACGTTGCCGATGCCGATGGCGCAGCCCGCACTCAATAGAAGAAAGCCTAGGCGACTTCCCAGATGTTCACGTTGCATATTACTTCCTCCAAACCGAAATCCCCTAAATTATACTGGATTTCCTGGGAAAAGTCAAACGTTTTCCCGGGAAATTCCGTCGGCGTACCGCTTGCCCAGGGAGAAGCCCCGCCCCCAGACCTCGGTGACCTGACTGATTACCATAAAGCACTCCGGGTCGATTCCCCGGATCAGCTGCTCTACCCGGGGCAGCTCCTGCCGGGATACGACACTCATGAGAATTTCCGAAGGCGTATGGAGGAAGCCGCCCTCGCCGTGGAGAAGGGTTACGCCCCGATCTGCCTGGGAGAGAATGGCGTCCCGGATCCTGGCAGCCTCCGGGCTGATTACCTTGATTTCGATTTTTGCGGTGCCGAAAAGCAGAATTTTGTTCAGCGCCACCGAGGTGACAATCAGCAGAAGAATTCCGTAGAGCAGATCCTCCGCCGTATGATAGAGCATCTGGCTGAGTACGATGCAAAAATCGAAGCACCACAGACTGAGGGAAACGGGAATCCGGAATTTTTTGTGGAGCACCAGCGGCGGAATGTCCATGCCTCCGGTGGAGGCGCCGCCCCGGATGACGATTCCCAAGGACAGCCCCAGCCCCAGACCGGCAAAGAGGGTGTTCAGAAGAAGGTTGTCCGTAATCCGCGGCGCTCCCAGCAGATGCTCCAGGCAGGCCAGAGCAATGGGATAAAACAGGGAGGAAAAAACGGTGGTCAGGGCAAACCGCCGCCCAAGAATCCACCAGCCCAGCCCCAGCATCAGCAGGTTGAACAGGAGGATAAACACCGGCATGGGAAAGCCGGTCAGATGGTTCACCGTCAGGGCAATGCCGGTGGTGCCGGTGCTGATCAGCCCGGCGGGAAGCAGAAACAGCTTCACCGTCAGGACGTACAGGCTGTTGCCCAGCAAAACCAGGAGAAAGCGGAACATCCGTCCGAAATTGTGTCTACGCATGGTCTGAATTCCTTTCCGAAAGCACGCCCGCCGGAGGCAGACGGCAGATATTTCCAGTATAGCGGGAAAAACCGGGCGGGTCAATGGGAAAAGCCTGCTTTTTGGTTTGATTTCCGTACATCCAGGCGTTGGTTAGGGTCTATCTGAAAACCGGGAATATGACCAACGGCGAGGGATTTTCCGCCTGATGAAGCCATTTTTTTGCAGGAATACTCTGGGTATTGCAAGAAAAAATGGTGCCCAGCAGGTGGAAAAGACCCGCTGTTTGGGCGTGTTGACGGTTTTCAGATAGACCCTAAAAGCCACCGGAAAGAATGTTCACATTTGGACTATTTACTTTCCCCAGGAAAAATGGTATAATGAGCCCCAGTATCCCAAAGGAGGCAATAAATGCGCCGCTATTTTGAAGAATTAAAGGATTTCACCAAGAAAGGTGATCTGTTTTTGCTGGGCATGTGCGTGTGTCTGGCTCTGTTCGGCGTGGTGGCCATTGCCAGTGCCACATCGGCGGATAAGTTCGGTGAAAGCAATTTCAAATATCTGGCCATTCAGCTGGTTTCCATCGGCCTGGGGGTGGTGGTCTACGCCATGGTTTCCTCCATCGATCTGGATTACCTGTCCGAGCACCGGGCGGCTCTGGTGATTTTCAACGTGCTGCTGCTTCTGATGCTGATTCCCTTCGGCACGGACAACCACACCGGCAACAAGAGCTGGCTCCATTTTCCCGGCTTCCCGGTGAACATCCAGCCTGCCGAAATCTGCAAAATGACCTACATCGTCATTATGGCCTCGGTCATGTCCTCCCATCAGAACCGAATTTCCCACCCGGTGTCCGTCATTCACATGGTCTATCACCTGGGACTGCTGGTCGGCCTGAACATGGTTCTGTCCGGCGACGCGGGCGTGTCCCTGATTTTCGTGTTCATCTTCATCGGCATGGCCTTTGCCGGCGGCGTGAGCCTTTGGTGGTTTGCCCTGGCCATCGGCGGCATCGCGGCCATGTTCCCCATTCTGTGGCAGTTTCTGGGTCAGTATCAGAGAAACCGAATCCTCATTCTGTTTGACCCCACCGTTGACCCTCAGGGCACCAACGAACGGTATCACTCCAAGATCAATTTGCAGTCCCTTACCGGCGGCGGCCTGACGGGCCAGGGGTTGTTCAACGGCAACCGTACCCAGAGCGGTGCCCTGTTTGCCCAGCATACGGACTACATTTTTTCCTCCATGGGTGAGGAAATCGGCTTCATCGGCTGCGTGTGCATCATGCTGGCGGAGCTTGCCATCATTGCCCGATGTGTCTATGTGGGCATCCGGTGTCAGGACTATATGCGCCGGCTTGTGTGCTACGGCGCGGCCTCCGCGCTGATGTTCCAGCTGATGATCAACGTGGGCATGTGCATCGGCGTTATGCCCGTTATCGGCCTGACCCTGCCGCTCATCAGCTACGGCGGCTCTTCCGTGGTGACCATCTTCATGATGCTGGGGCTGGTGTCCGGCGCTTATGCCAGGCCTTCGTCTCTCAGTCACGAACGATATGTCCAGCCCTATCGAGGGTAGTTGACAAACGGGAAAAGCTGTGGTATCGTATAGATGAAGAGGGTGCTGCCAGTAGGTCGGCTCCCCCCGAAATAGCTAAGAGATAGCCGTTACTTGGGGAAGTGGGCGGCTATCTCTTCTTATTTATTCGCCTGGAAAACCAGGGCAATGACAGCAATAATGACCATGCAGAACTGAAAAAGTTCTTCCCATGTAACCATAACCATCACCCCCCTTTCTATATGGAAGGGGGCAAAAGAAGAGCGTATTACCCCCAAATGGGGGAACCGCCTACCGGGGTACTGGTAGCACCGTAAGTAGCGTAACACGAAATTCGACAAATTGCAAGGAAAATAAGAAAAACCGGGACATAATTTGCCGAAAGGCGATTATGTCCCGGTTTGCATATATTCCTGTGCTTACAGAGTGTGGTAGTACAGGCGGATATTCTGGAAGGAGCCGTCCTTCATCCGGAAGCCATTGGGGATGGTTCCGACATACACAAAGCCCAGCCGTTCGTACAGGTGACGGGCGTGGATGTTGTTTTCCACCACGGCGTTGAACTGCATCAGGGAAAAGCCCAGCCTTTTTGCCTGAGCCAGGCAGTCCGTCACCAGCTTTTCGCCGATGTGACAGCCCCGGCAGTCAGAATCTACCGCGTAGCTGGCATTGGCAATATGCCCCAGCCGTCCGAAGGAATTGGGATGAAGAATATACAGCCCCAAAATCCGGCCGTCTTCCTCCGCTACACCGCAGTAGTCCTGGGCAGCGAAGAATTCCGGGCCGGTCCGCCCGTCCAGACATTCCTCCTGGGGAAAGGCAACCCCTTCTTCCACCACCTGGTTCCAGATGCGGATCATTTCCGGAACGTCTTTGACGGTGTATTCTCTGATTTTCATAAAAAGCCCTCGCTTTTTGAATGCTGAAAAGCTCCCCGCCTGACGGCAGGGAGCTTTTGGCGAAATCACTTACTTGGAAGCACCGGCGATCTGCGCGGCGACCTCAGCGGCGAAGTCGTCGGCCTTCTTCTCAATGCCCTCACCCTTGACATAGTGAATGGCATCGACGAAGGTGACCTTGCCGCCCAGCTTCTTGGCAGCGTCGGCAATGTAGCCGGCCACGTCGCCCTTGTAGAGGTCGGAGCGGACGAACTCCTGCTGCAGCAGGCAGGACTCCTTGTAGAAGGCAGCCATCTTACCGGCGGCGATCTTCTCCTTGACGGCAGCGGGCTTGTTAGCCATCTTGGGGTCGTTGTCCATCAGAGCCACCTGAACCTGGAGCTCGTGGTCAACATCGGCCTGAGGCACCTGGGACTTGTCCCAGTACTTGGGGTTCATAGCGGCAATCTGCATGGCAATGTTCTTGCCGATCTCGGTCACGTCGATGTCGCCCTCCACAGCCAGGTTCACCAGAACGCCGTGGGTGCCGCCTGCGTGAACGTAGGCAACGGAGGTGTTCTCGGGGAAACGGGCGAAGCGGCGGATCTGCATGTTCTCGCCGATGGACATGACCTTCTCCTGCATGACCTCGGTGACGGTCAGGTCGGTGCCGGGGTACTTGCAGGCCTTCAGAGCCTCCACGTCGGCGGGGTTCTGCTCGGCCACGATCTGAGCCAGCTTCTTGACCAGATCCATAAAGGCATCGGTCTTGGCGGCAAAGTCGGTCTCGGAGTTGACCTCGATGACAACACCGCAGCCGTCAATCACGGCAGCGTAGGCAACGCCCTCGGCGGCAACCCGGTCGGCCTTCTTGGCAGCCTTGGCCAGACCCTTCTCACGCAGCCAGTCCACGGCCTTGTCCATATCGCCGTCGGTGGCCTGGAGCGCCTTCTTGCAGTCCATCATGCCGACGTTGGTCATTTCACGGAGCTTCTTAACATCCTGAGCGGTAAAAGCCATTGTATTGTCCTCCTATATCTTTGGGATTATTCAGCGGCGGGAGCTTCGGCAGCGGGAGCGGCCTCCTCAGCGGCAACGTCCTCACCCTGACGGCCCTCGATGGCGGCGTTGGCCATGGCGGCGGCGATCAGACGGATGGCACGGATGGCATCATCGTTGCCGGGGATGACGTAGTCGATCTCGTCGGGATCGCAGTTGGTGTCCACGATGGCGACAACGGGAATGTTCAGCTTCTTGGCCTCGGCGATGGCGTTGCGCTCCTTCCGGGGGTCAACGATGAACATAGCGGCGGGGATCTTCTTCATTTCCTTCACGCCGCCCAGGTACTTCTCCAGCTTGGCGATCTCGCCCTGGTGCTTGATGACTTCCTTCTTGGGCAGCATGGCGAAGGTGCCGTCCTCTTCCATCTTCTTCAGCTGAGCCAGACGGTCGATACGGGAGCGCATGGTGCGGAAGTTGGTCAGCATACCGCCCAGCCAGCGGGAGTTGACGTAGTAACCGCCGCAGCGGGCAGCCTCTTCCTTGATAGCGTCCTGAGCCTGCTTCTTGGTGCCGACAAACAGGATGTTGCCGCCACCCGCGGAGGTGTCACGGACGAAATTGTAGGCCTCCTCCAGCTTCTTAACGGTCTTCTGCAGGTCGATGATGTAGATACCGTTACGCTCGGTGTAGATGTAGGGGGCCATTTTGGGGTTCCAGCGGCGGGTCTGATGACCGAAATGCACGCCGGCCTCCAGCAGTTGCTTCATAGATACGACAGCCATTTTGATATTCTCCTTTTGTTTTTTCCTCCACCCCGATCATCCCGCGCCGCCCGCTTTGATTCCAAAGCACTTGGGAGCGCGATCCCCGGGTGTGTGGCATTGTGTGTCATGGGCCAAAGCCCATGCCGAACTATTGTACATGATGAGCGCGGATTTTGCAAGTATTATTTCCAAAAAATTTGAGAAAAAACCGCAATTAGAAAGACCGTTTTCTGGGCACCCTGCACGCGTTGGGCTTGGTGTCCACCAGGACGATGTCCGGCCCTACCTTTTTGATGCAGTTCCAGGGGATGATGTAGTCGTCGCTGCGCCCGGCCACGCCGAACAGACGGCAGGGGCCGGGCACCACGATGGCGCAGACCTTCCCGTCGGGAATCTCAATCTGCACATCGGTGATAAAGCCCAGCCGCTGGCCGTCGCTGAGACAGATGACCTCCCGGCACTGCAAATCGGAAAAATTCATGGTCATGGCTCCCGCCTCCTTAGGATGAGCCTATGCCGGGAAACCTGGAAATATTCAGCTGACGCTGACGCTTTTGCGCATGGCGCAGATGGCGCCCTTTTCCAGCCGGGACACCTGGGCCTGGGAAATGCCCAGGGTGCCCGCCACCTCCATCTGGGTCTTGCCGTCGTAAAACCGCAGGGACAGAATCTGCTTTTCCCGGTCGGTAAGGCTTCGGAAGGCATTTCCCAGTGTGATGTGATCCATCCAGCCCTCTTCCGTATTTTTCGTGTCCCGCACCTGATCCATGACCGTCAGGGGGTCGCCGCCGTCGGCGTAAATGGGATCGTACAGGCTTACCGGCGCGCACACCGCGTCCAGAGCCTGGCTCACCTCCTCCATGGGCAGAGCCAGCTCCCCGGCGATTTCCGCCAGGGTAGGCTCCCGATCCATCCGGGCGGTCATGGCGTCCTTGCACTGAAGCACCCGATAGGCCACATCCCGGATGGAGCGGGATACCCGGATGGCGCTGTTGTCCCGAAGATACCGGCGAACCTCCCCGGCGATCATGGGCACGCCGTAGGTGGAAAACCGAACCTGCTTGTCCGGGTCAAAGTTGGCGATGGCTTTCATAAGGCCGATGCAGCCCACCTGAAACAGGTCGTCCGGATTTTCCCCCCGCTTGTCGAATCGCTGGATCACGGACAGAACCAGCCGGAGGTTGCCTTCGATGAGCTTTTGCCGGGCATCGCTGTCTCCCTGCCGGGCCCGGCGCAGAAGGGTATCCATTTCCACCGGGGATAAAACCGTGAGACGGGCGGTATTGACCCCGCAGATTTCCACTTTTCCCTGCATAAGTGCCTCCTGTGTCTGCTCCGGACGGGCGGAGCGTCTGCACTCAGTATTCCCCGGCAGGCCGGAATGATACCCGGCAAGCTTTGGGGGTTTTTCACAAAATTTTTCAGGACCTTACCTGGTGTTAACAAAATATGACATCTAATTTTTACATTTTGTAAACTTTTCGGAAAGGATTTTTGCCGGGTTGACCCTTTGCGTCCGGTGACGTAATTTCCCTTCCCGGAAACTTCTTGAGGCCATATGCACGGCGGTATGCAGAAATTCCACAGATGTGTGGAAATCCGCTGTGGAGAAAAATACCTGTTGATAACTCGAAGTTTTCCACATTCTCCACAGGTTTCTCCACAGGAGTTTTCCACAGGGAAGCCATCGTGTGGATATTCATTTTTCGTTCACATAAAACGGCAGGGAGGATTTTACAAAAATCTCACTTTTTTCGGATGGTGGATTTTTACCAAGGGAAATTTTTTGTGCAAAAATTAGGACTTGACAGCTCTCTTTTTTTCGCGGCCTTTGGGAAAGCCGGGGGACTTTCGTCGCACTGTGAAAAAAATTCAAAATGGGGGTTGATTTTGCGCCGGAAAGACGCTATAATGTGTACCCGTATGGAAAGATAACACAAGGAGGTGAAATCCATGCCCAACATCAAGTCCTCTAAGAAGGATGTCATTTCTTCCAAGATCGCTTATGAGAAGAACAAGGCAAACAAGTCTGAGCTGAAGACCAACCTGAAGAAGTTCGACGCCGCTGTGGTGTCCGGCGATAAGGCTGCCGCTGAGGCCGCTTACAAGGTGGCTGTCAAGGCTGTGGATCAGGCGGTTGTCAAGGGTCTGCTGCACAAGAACAACGCTGCCCGCAAGAAGAGCTCCATGACGCTCCAGATGAACAAGCTGGCCTGATTTCTCTGAAAATATCTCCCTCCTTCCTTATTTGGAGGGAGTTTTTTCATTTATATCTTAAAAATACGGGCAGCGGGCTTTTTAATACCACACCTTTTTTCCTGACGTACCCGATGTACGCCTGCGGGACAAATTTCTGAGAGCCCTCATATAACGCATGTCATTGCGAGCCAGTGCGCACACTGGCGTGGCAATCCCCCTAATCTTCAAACATTTTCGATCCTAAACCAGTAGCTTTTCCATCTGACCGGGGGATTGCCACACCATCCTGCGGGATGGTTCGCAATGACAACGTATCTTTCGGGCTTTTTGATACACCGGCTCCCTTTACACAAGGGAGCCGCCCACTGTCGAAAGAAGCCGGAAGAATTTCGTTGCTTTCTGCCGGGAAAGGCAGTATAATAAGCGGGAAAACCATGCAAGGCGGTGAATCCATGGCGCGTCTGGGCGATCCCGTGACCATCCTCAAGGGGGTGGGGGAGGCAAAGGCCAAGCTCTTTGCCAATCTGAATATTTTTACCCTGGGGGATCTGATCTGCCACTTCCCCAGGGGCTACGAGGATCGGACGAAGCTGGTCACGATCTCGGAGCTGAGCCCGGACGTTCCCGCCTGCTTCCGGGCCACGGTCATGAACAATCCCCGCACCGCCCATATCCGCAAGGGACTGGATATGACCAAGGTTCAGCTGGCGGATACCACCGGACGGCTGAACGTGACCTTCTTCAACAACCGCTTTGCCGCCGGGCAGCTGGAATACGGCAGAGAATATATTTTCTACGGCGCGGTATCCGGGGATTTTGTGGGCTACAATATGACTAACCCGGTTTTCGAGAACCCGGACAGTCCGGGACTTACCACCCGCCGGGTGCTGCCTGTGTATCCCCTGACTGCCGGGCTTACCAACGCCGCGGTGGGAAAGGCGGTTTTGCAGGCGCTGGCGGTCTGCGATCCCCCGGCGGAAATTCTGCCGGAGGCCGTCCGGGCGGAATACGGAATTCTCCCGGCGGAGGAGGCCTACCACGCCATCCACCAGCCCCGGGACATGGAGCAGGCGGCTCAGGCGAAGAAACGGCTGATTTTTGAGGAATTCTTTGTGTTCTCCGCGGGACTTTCCCTGATGCGGGCTTCCCGGGCGGAGAAGAAATGCGCGCCCTATACGAATTTTAATATGAAGCCCTTCTACGGAAGCCTTCCCTTTTCTCTTACCGGTGCCCAGAGCCGGGCGGTGGAAGAGATTCTGTCGGATTTTCGTTCCGGCGAGCCCATGAACCGGCTGGTGCAGGGAGACGTGGGCAGCGGAAAAACCATGGTGGCGGCGGCTGCCGCCTACTGCGCCGCGGGCAACGGGGCGCAGACGGCGCTGATGGCTCCCACGGAAATTCTGGCCGAGCAGCACTATGCCAGCTTAAGCAAATTATTTGCCCCTCTGGGCATTACCGTGGATTTGCTCACCGGCTCTATGACGGTCAGGCAGAAGCGGGAAGCCCGGGAGCGGCTGGCTTCCGGGGAAACCCAGGTGGTGGTTGGCACCCACGCCCTTCTGACGGATGCCACCCGATTTTTGCGCCTGGGTTTGGTGATTGCCGACGAGCAGCACCGGTTTGGCGTGGCTCAGCGGTCAAAGCTGTCGGAAAAAGGGGAGGATCCCCATCTGCTGGTCATGTCCGCAACGCCCATCCCCAGAACCCTGGCGCTTCTGATGTACGGCGATCTGGACGTGTCCATTCTGGATGAGCTGCCCCCGGGACGGCAGACGGTGGAAACCTTCCTGGTGGGGGAGAGCTACCGGGCCAGAATCAATGCCTTTATCCGCAAGCAGGTCGCCGAGGGACACCAGTGCTTTGTGGTCTGCCCGGCGGTGGAGGAAAACCAGGAGCTGGGGGTGAAGGCGGCCTCGGCCTGGGCGGAAACCCTACAGCAAACCGTGTTCCCCGATCTGCGGATCGCGCTGCTTCACGGTCAGATGAAGGGGGCGGAGAAGGAAGCCGCCATGGCGGCCTTCGCCCGGGGAGAAGCGGATGTGATGGTAGCCACCACCGTCATCGAGGTGGGTGTGGACGTGCCCAACGCTACGCTGATGGTCATTGAGGATGCCGACCGGTTCGGCCTGAGCCAGCTTCACCAGCTGCGAGGCCGGGTAGGTCGGGGCAAGGCCAAAAGCTACTGCATCCTCACCTCCCACAATGGCAATCCGGAAACCCTTCAGCGGCTGAAGGCTCTGTGCAAAACCAACGACGGCTTCCGCATCGCTGAGGAGGACTTAAAGCTCCGGGGCCCCGGAGACTTCTTCGGCTCCCGGCAGTCCGGCCTGCCTGCCTTCCGGGTGGGGGATCTGAGCTGCGACCTGGCGACGCTGAAGCAGGCCCAGACCGCTTCTGCCCAATGGATTGACGCCCACGGCACCGAGGACACCCCGGAAGCCCGGGCTCTGCGGGAGCGGATCGGAGAGCTGTTCGCCCGGGCGGAAGGAACCATGAACTAAGGATTCTTTAATGGAAGAAAGGATATACAATATATGAAAAAATGGATGATTACCGCTGTGCTTGCCGCACTGCTGCTTACCGTGCTGGCACCGGCAGCCGGGGCGGTCACTGCCAACGGCACCTGCGGCGAGGGGATGACCTGGACCCTGGACAACTACACCCTGACCATTTCCGGCAGCGGAGAGGTGGAGGACGGCAGCGCCTGGGAGTCCTATAAGACGAAGATCGACCATGTGGTGCTCACCGGCGGCGTGACCAAGCTGGGCGATCAGGCCTTCTACGGCTGCGACCGGCTGAAAACCGTGGATTTCGGCGACAGCCTGGTGGAAATCGGCGCCAAGGCCTTCTATAACTGCACGGGACTTACCTATCTCCATCTGCCCAGCACCTTCCGCACCTTCGGCGCTCAGAGCTTCCGGGGCTGTGAGAATCTGAAATACGTCTACTGCGACGGCGGTATGCCCCGGTTCAACGACAGCTGCCTGTGGACAGGGGGTTATGTATCGGTGTTCTATCCCACCAACAACCCCTGGCCCAGTGAGTATACCTCTACCCTCATCAGCAGCTACGGCGGCAATCTGGGCATTACCATGGGAACCTTCGATCCCAACAACCTGCCCACCTCCGGCAGCTCTACCGACAGCACGGAAGACGGCGAAAAGACCGACGAGACCAAGGCTGCCGAGGAGACCACCCAGGAGACCGTCTCCGAGGCGGTGGCGGCGCTGGATCCCACCTCTGCCATGCACGAGGCGCTGGTAGCCATGGCGCAGTCGGAAACCGCTCCGGAAACCACGGCGGCTACGGAGGCAACGACGGAGCCTACCACTGTGCCGACCACCGTGGAAACCACCGCCGAAACCACCGTGGAAACTACGGAGGAAACCACTGAGGCGGCCACTACGGAAACCACCGAACCGGACGCGGAAGAGAAAAAGAAAGAAAGCAAGGGCTGGATCGGCATCGCCATGGTGGCGGGAGTTCTGACCATGCTGCTGGCCGGCGCCATGATCGTCCGGGGCATTGGCCGGAGAAATCAATTCTGAGCGTCTTAAAAAATGCTTAACAACTTCCGGGAAAATCACCCATTTTGGGGATTTCCCGGAGGTTTTTTTGGTTGGAACGGAAAAAATAAAAAAGTAGTTGTAACTTCTGTGAAAATGATGTAAAATAAGGGAACTGGATAAGATGCAAAATTATGCGAAAACTCGCTTTTGGAGGTCAAAAATCATGGAAAAACCCATTGTACTGGTCATTATGGACGGCGTCGGCAAGGGTGACGGCGGCAGCGGCGACGCTGTCAAGGTGGCAAACACCCCCACTCTGGACTGGCTGATTGCCAACTGCCCCCATACTTATCTGAAGGCCCACGGCACCGCCGTCGGTCTGCCCACCGATGAGGATATGGGAAACAGCGAGGTGGGACACAATGCCCTGGGCTGCGGCCAGATCTATTCTCAGGGCGCGAAGCTGGTGGGCGAGTCCATCGCAAACGGCACCCTGTACGCTTCCGAAACCTGGAAGGAACTGATTGCCAACGCCAACAGCGGCAAGGCCATGCACTTCCTGGGGCTGCTGTCCGACGGCAACGTCCACTCCAACATCCATCACCTGATCGCTCTGCTGCGCCAGGCCCATAAAGAGGGCGTGAAGAAGGCCTACTGCCACATCCTGCTGGACGGCCGTGACGTGCCCGCCACCTCCGCACTGGAGTATGTGGATATGCTGGAGAAGGTTCTGGCCGAGCTGAACACCGACGGCTGCGACTACGCCATCGCTTCCGGCGGCGGCCGTATGAAGATCACCATGGATCGCTACGAAGCCAACTGGCCCATGGTGGAGGCCGGCTGGCGGACCCATGTGGAAGGGAGCGGCAGAATGTTTGCCTCTGCCAAGGAGGCCATTGAGACCTACCGGGCGGAGACCGGCTGCATCGACCAGGATCTGCCTGCCTTCGTGGTGGCCAGAGACGGCCAGCCCGTGGCGAAAATCGCCAACGGCGACAGCGTGATTCTCTTCAACTTCCGGGGCGACCGGGCCCAGGAGATTTCCCTGGCCTTTGACCGGAAGGATTTCGACCACTTCGACCGGGGTGACTACACCGGCGTGAAGTTTGCCGGTATGCTCCAGTACGACGGAGATCTGAAGATCCCAGAGCATTATCTGGTGCAGCCTCCCGTCATCACCAACACCCTGACCGAGGTTCTGTGCAAGGCGGGCATCCACGAGTACGCCCTGTCCGAGACTCAGAAGTTCGGCCACGTCACCTATTTCTGGAACGGCAACCGCTCCGGCAAGGTGGACGAGAACCTGGAAGTCTATGAGGAAGTGCCCTCCGACGTGATTCCCTTCGAGCAGGCGCCTGCCATGAAGTCCAAGGAGATCACCGAGAAGATGGTGGAAAACATGGCTTCCCGCAAGTTCCAGTTCCTGCGCTGCAACTACCCCAACGGCGACATGGTGGGTCACACCGGCGTCATGGAGGCAGTGGTCTACGCCATGGAGTGTGTGGACAAGAGCGTGAAGGCCGTTCTGGAGGCCGCCGACAAGTACGGCTACACCGTGCTCATCACCGCCGACCACGGCAATGCCGATCAGATGACCGAGACCAAGAAGGGCAAGACTTCCGTCCGCACCGCCCACTCCCTGAACCCCGTCCCCTTCATCATCTATGATAAGGATCACGACTGGCACATCAAGGAGGGTCACTTCGGCCTTGCCAACGTGGCTCCCACCATTGTGAAGATGATGGGTCTGGAGGCGCCTTCCTGCTGGGAAGAGAGCATGATCTAAGGAAACTCTGAATAAATCGTCGGCGGCTGGACAGCGGATCTTTTGCTCCCATGCTGCGGTTTGAAAAATGGGAAATACATACAGTATTCCCTCATTTTCCAAACCTTGCCTGAGAACAAAATCTCTCGCTGCCAGCTCTTGCCGATTTAATCAGAGCTTCCCTAACGCATCACAAATTTTTGGAGGTTGTAATATGGTACGTCACGAAAATGAAAACGGCAGCGTCAATGTGAGCACCAATGTCTACACCGATATCGTAGGAACCGCCGCTACCAACTGCTTCGGCGTCAAGGGCATGGCGGCCCGGAGTCTGACCGACAGCGCGTATCATCTGCTGCGCATTGAGTCTGTGGGCAAGGGCGTGAAGGTCACCTTCAACGACGATGGCTCCATTTCCATCGACCTGCACATCATTGTGGACAACGTGAATATGAATGCCGTGGGCGCGTCCATCATCGAGGAAGTGCGCCATCAGGTCACCGAGTGCACCGGCACCCAGGTTCGGGAAGTCAACGTCTATGTGGACTCCATGATGATCGGCTAAGAATCGGAGGGAAAGAATCTTGAAACAAACAATCAACGGCGCGGATCTGCGCAGAATGATTATCAGCGCGGCAGCCGCCATTGAAAACCACAAGCAGGGCCTGAACGAGCTGAACGTGTTCCCGGTGCCCGACGGCGATACCGGCACGAATATGTCCATGACCATCACCGCCGCTGCCGCAGATTTGCGTAAGGCGGACGACCCGGATCTGGGCACTGCCGCGAAAATTGCCGCTTCCGCCATGCTCCGGGGTGCCCGGGGCAACTCCGGCGTGATTTTGTCCCTGCTGTTCCGGGGCATTTCCCGGAAGCTCAAGGGATGCACCGACTGCGACGGCGTTCTGTGGGCGCAGGCTCTACAGGAGGGCGTGGACGCGGCCTACAAGGCGGTTATGAAGCCTGCCGAGGGCACCATTCTCACCGTCTCCCGGCTGGCCGCCGCCAAGGCGCAGGAGGCCTCTCAGGAGAATAACTTCATCGAGTTCGTCCAGAATGCCGCCGTGGAGGAGGCCAAGATTGCCCTGGCAAACACCGTCAACCAGAACCCGGTTCTGAAGAAGGCAGGGGTTGTGGATGCCGGCGGCAAGGGCTGGCTCACTGCCCTGGAGGCCATGCTGTCCTCCATTCAGGGCGAGGACGTGGTGGCCGAGGCCGCCGGGGAAGCTGCCGCGGTGAAGGAAGCCGCGGACTTCTCCGACTTCAACACCGAGGACATTACCTTTACCTACTGCACCGAGTTCATCGTCAGCCGGGAGAACGACAAGGATCCCGAGGCGCTTCGTGCCTTCCTGAGCCAGCTGGGCGACAGCCTGGTGCTGGTGGACGACGATGAGATCATCAAGGTTCACGTCCACACCAACGACCCCGGCAAGGCTCTGAGCGAAGCTGTTCACTACGGCTCCTTCGTCACCGTGAAGGTGGAGAATATGCGCCTGCAGCACACCGAGAAGGTCATGAACGAGAAGGAACTGGCTCCCCAGATCGCCGAGCCCGAGAAGCCTCTGGGCGTGGTATCCGTCTGCGCCGGCGCGGGTCTTGCGGACGTGTTCCTGAATCTGGGCGTTGACCAGATCATCTCCGGCGGTCAAACCATGAACCCCAGTACCCAGGACATTCTGGAGGCGGTAAACAAGGTGCCCGCCGAGACGGTGTTTGTGCTGCCCAACAACAAGAACATCATCATGGCCGCCGAGCAGGTGGATGCCCTGACCCCCAAGCATGTGGTGGTCATCCCCTCCAAGACCGTGCCCCAAGGCGTCACCGCCATGCTGGCCTTCAGCCCCGAGGGAGCCGTGGAGGAGAACACCGATGCCATGACCCAGGCTTTGGGCAATGTGGACACCATGCAGATCACCTATGCCGCCCGGAACTCCGACTTTGACGGCTACGACATCCACGAGGGCGACTATCTGGCGCTCTACGGCAGTCAGCTCTTCGGCACCAGCCGGGATATCAAGGTGCTGCTGAAGTCTCTGGCCGAGAAGGTTCGGGACGACGGCAAGGAATACGTCACCATCTACTACGGCGAGGACGTGAAGGAAAAGCATGCCCAGAAGGCTGCGGATATTTTTGCCGACATCTGCCCGGACGCGGACGTGAATCTGCTCAGCGGCGGTCAGCCGGTGTACTATTACCTGATTTCCGCCGAATGATTTCGGTTCGGCAGCGGCATAATTGCCGGATTGCGCCGTAGAATAATAAGGTATCACAGCCCGCCGCCGGAATCGGCGGCGGGCTTCCGTTATTCGCAGCCATGGAAGGGGAGACGTGGAGTGGAAAAACTTCCGAAGGGCGGCCTGATCGGCAAAACGGTGGAGGGCTATCTGTGGGTTCGGGAAAAGCAGATTTCCCTTCACGCTGCCTACGCCGGCTACTTTATCATTCTGGCGGTTTTTCCGGCGCTGCTGATGCTGCTGAGCCTGCTGCGCTTTGCGGGCTTGCAGGTGGAAGTCCTGGTGGATATGATGGGGGAGATTCTTCCTCCGGCACTGATGGAGACGGTAGAGGGAATGGTATACAGTGCCTGGCTCCACTCCAACGGCATGGTACTGGGGCTGTCCGCCCTGACTGCCCTCTGGTCTGCCAGCCGGGGAATTTTCGGCCTTCTGCAAGGGCTGAATGCGGTGTATGACCAGGGGGAAAGCCGAGGGTATCTGTACACCCGGGGCATCAGCGTGATCTATACCTTCCTGTTTGGCATTGTGCTGATTCTGACCCTGGTGCTCCATGTGTTCGGCAACGCCGTTTTCCGGTGGCTTTCCATGGTGGATAATCCGGTGGTGATGTTCCTGGTGGATATGGTGGACGCGCGGCTCTTCCTGCTGCTGATGCTGCAGTGCCTGATTTTTACCCTGATGTATATGGTGCTGCCCAATGGGCGCAACGGCTTTGGGAGCAGCCTGCCCGGGGGAATCCTGTCCTCCGTCGGCTGGCTGATATTTTCGGATTTGTTTTCCGTTTATGTGGAGCATTTTAACCGCTATTCCCTGATTTACGGTTCCGTTTACGCTCTGGCGCTGGGAATGCTGTGGCTTTACTGCTGCCTGAGCATTCTGTTCTACGGCGGGGCCCTGAACCACTGGCTGAGCAGCCGGAAAAAATGTTAACTTTTTCCGGCGTTTACGGTCTGTTCACACATTCCTGATAGAATACCTCGTACTGAACTCCAATTAAAATCTTTTTTAAAGATTTTAATTGCCTGAAGGGCATGGAGTTCATATGAGACTTGTTTTGTGATTTCTTTCCTTATAAATCACAAAACTGGCAGCGCCTTCAGGCGATGCCTTCCTGATTAAAATTAAGATTTTAATCAGGAAATAGTATCAAAAAAGGAGGGGTCCCCGTGTTTGGTTATGTAACGGCAAGCCTTCGGGAGCTGACGAAGGAGCAGCAGAAGCGCTACGGCGCGGTTTACTGCGGTATCTGTCGGCGGATCCGGGAGCAGTCCGGACAGCTGGCCCGGCTGGGACTGAGCTATGATATGGCCTTTCTGGCGCTGCTGCTCATGAGCCTCTACGAGCCGGAGGAGACGGGAGACAAAAACCCCTGTCTGCTTCACCCGCTGACCCGCCGGGAATGGGTGGACGGCCCCTACATCCGCTACGCGGCGGATATGAACGTGGCGCTGGCCTATTACAACTGTCTGGACGACTGGCAGGACGACGGCAAAAAGTCTGCCAAATGGATGGCAGACCGGTTTGCGGAGCATCTGCCCAGAATCGAAGCCGACTGGCCCCGGCAATGTCAGGCCATCCGCCGGTGTCTGGAAAGGCTTTCTCAGCTGGAGGCGGAGAACTGCCCCAATCCGGACGAGCCAGCGGGAGCCTTCGGCGAGCTGATGGGCGAGCTTTTCTATGTCCGGGAAGACATGTGGACGGATACCCTCCGGCAGATGGGCAACGCCCTGGGACGGTTTGTGTACCTGCTGGACGCGGAGCTGGACTACGATAAGGATAAAAAGCAGGGGAAATACAATCCCTTCCTGGCAAAAGGCGAGGAAAAGAACCTTCGGGTCTGGGAGGACTATCTGGTGCTGACCATGGGTCGGTGCACGGAAAGCTTTGAAAAGCTGCCACTGGTTCAGGACAAGGCGCTGCTTGACAACATTCTCTACAGCGGCGTGTGGGTCAGCTATCACCGAGGAAAGAAAAAAGAGGAGGAAGGCCATGATTGAGGATCCCTATCAGGTGCTGGGCGTTGACCGGAACGCCACAGACGAGGAGATCAAGCAGGCGTATCGACGTCTGGCAAAGAAATATCACCCGGATCTGAATCCCGGCGACCAGGAGGCCGCCCGGCGGATGCAGGAGGTCAACGCGGCCTACGAGCAGATCAAGAACCCGGAGAAGGCACAGAGCCAATATGATGCCGATCCCTTCCGGGCTTACCGCCAGCAGACTTATCAGAATTATCAGGGCTACGGCGCCCAGACCGAGGATCAGTATCAGCAGGCGGCCTTCCAGTATATCCGCTTCGGCCGGTATCAGGAGGCGCTGAATACTCTGGACAACTGCACCCAGCGGGACGGCCGGTGGTACTATCTCAGCGCCATTGCCAACGATGCCCTGGGCAACCAGGTAACGGCTCTGGAGCACATCCGCCGGGCGGTGAGCATGGAGCCGCAGAACCCGGAGTATCTGGACGCCCTGAACCGGATGGAGCACGGCGGCGCGGCCTACCGGCAGAGCGCGGGAGGCTTCCGTGGCTTTACCATGGGCGGCGACCCCTGCACCAATCTGTGCCTGTGCTATCTTGCCAACCTCTTCTGCTGCCGCGGCCGGGGGATGTTCTTCTGTTGTTGATTTTGGAAAACCCGGACGAGTAACGTATGTCATTGCGAGGAGGCCATAGGCCGACGTGGCAATCCGCATCCCCTAGGCTCCCACTCTGGGGGAGCTGTCACGAAGTGACTGAGAGGGCAAATAGAACTCTCTCCGCCCCTTCGAGGGAGAGAGGTAAGACCCTCATCCGTCACGGCTTCGCCGTGCCACCTTTACAATACGGAACAATTGCCACTGGCAATCATTTCAATTTTGCTTCGCTGCGCGGAGCACCACCCCGGAGGGGAAGGCTTTGGAGAACGGATTGCCACGCCAGTGTGAGCACTGGCTCGCAATGACGTGGTTCAGTTGTAAAAAGTCCCTGGTATCTGAGGCAATCAGATACCAGGGACTTTTTATACTTCCTTGTACATTCCCGAAGCGTCGTCTTTGCGAACCACCTCGGAAACCGCCAGAACCTCCACGGCTACCGTCCGGCTGCCCATGGCGATCTCAATCCGGTCGCCCACCTTTACGTCATAGCTGGCCTTGACCACCTTGCCGTTGACGCTGATTCTGCCGTTGTCGCAGGCCTCGTTGGCTACGGTGCGCCGCTTGATGAGCCGGGAAACCTTCAGGTACTTGTCCAGGCGCATATTACTTGGCTACGCTGTCCTTCAGAGCCTTGCTGGCCTTGAAGCCGGGCACCCGGGTAGCGGGAATTTCGATGGTCTCCTTGGTGTGGGGATTGCGGCCGATGCGAGCCTCCCGATCCTTGGTCTCGAAAATGCCGAAGCCGGAGATCTGCACCTTCTCACCCTTGACAAGAGCGGCGGTGATGCTGTCAATCATGGCGTTCAGGGCACGCTCGGAATCCTTTTTGCTCATGCCGGTGCTCTCGGCGCAGGCGGCGATCAATTCGGTTTTATTCATAATAATCGTAATCCTCTTTTCTACAGAAAAATCTTCACTAGCTTAACATAACTTGTCGAAAAATGCAAGTATTTTTTCGGAGTTCCCCTTATAATTTCAGAAAATCCGCGATTCTTTGACCCTTGGGCAGCAGCAGACAGTCGCTTCTCGTGATGGCTTTCAGACGGACGGCAGCCAGGGCGTAAAGAACCACGCCTACGGCAACGGGCAGGGCGCACAGCACCAGCTGGCTTTCCAGACCCAGCGCTGCCAGCGCCCGGTAGCAGACGGTGACACCCAGTCCCATGAGGGCGGCAGACAGGAAGGAGCGCAGAAGATTTCTTGCCACCGCCGGAGGCTCGTCGATGAGGGTGCGCAGGGAGAAGAGATTCAGAATGCTGATGGAAACATAGCACACCAGAATGCCGATGGGAGTGCCCAGAATGTGAATGCTGGGGTTGCCGGTGAGCACATACACGGCAATCAGATTCAGCACACCGCCGATGAGCATATTGGTCACAGGACGGCCCGCGTGGCCGTGAGCCTGCATAATGGCGGTGGTGACCATGACCACGGCATTAAAGGCAATGGCCACGGCCAGGACGAACATGAGCTTCTCCGCCAGATCCAGGCCGGCTCCGGAAAACCTGCCAAGCAATGCCGTAATGGGTCGGGCAAGCAGGGCAAGGCCGAAGGCACAGGGCATGGAAACAAGGCCTGTGATGCGCACGGCGGACTCCTCGATGGCCTTGGCCTCCTTATGGTTGCACAGGGTCAGCTGGGCGGTGATGGCGGGAATGATGCTGATGGTAATGGGGGTGATGAAGGCGCAGGGCATGTTGAAAATGGTCAGGCACATGCCGTAAATGCCCCGCATGGTGTCCGCCGCGCCCTGGGAATAGCCCAGGTTCAGCAGCTGACCCATGTAGATTTTCGTCTCCATCATGGTGAAGAACTGCAAAATGGCGGAGCCTACGGTAATGGGCACGGCGATGAGAAGCAGTCCTTTGGCGGTGTCGGCATAGGAGCGGGGGCTGTCCTCGGTGACGGGCAGGTAAACATAGCTTTTCCGGAAACAGGCGTAAAGATACACGGAAGACACCAGACAGCTGGCAGTGACGCCCAGAATGGCACCGCCGGCGGCCAGAGGCACGCTTTTGGTGGTTTTCAGGAGAATCAGCGCCGCAGCCATGCCCACAATGAGCTTCACCACCGCCTCCACAACCTGGGAGATGGAGGTGGGGATCATGTTGCTCTGCCCCTGGAAGAAGCCCCGGAAGGTGCTCATCAGACAGATAAGCAGTACGCAGGGACCCAGACAGCCGATGGCAGCCCAGGCATCGGGCTGGTTCTGGAAGGCTGCCAGCTGTCGGCAGAAGACCGTCATAAGCAGGCTTCCGGCAATGCCCAGCCCCAGGAAAATGCCCCGGGCGGTATGGTAAATCCGCCGAACCTGGTTATAGTGCTTCAAAGAGCTGGCCTGAGAGATCATCCGGCTCATGGCTACCGGCAGACCTGCGGTGGAGATCATCAGCAGCACATTGTAGATGTCGTAGGCCGTATTGAAGTAGCCGAAGCCCTGGGAGCCGATGATGGCATTCAGAGGGATTTTATACAGGGCACCGATGACCTTGACGATGGCGGTGGCCATGGCGAGCAGAGCGGTGCCGTGAAGAAAATTCTGCTTTTTTTGCGCGTCAGACATAAAACGCATCCTTTCGTTAGATTAGTCCTTATTCTCTTCAAAGAGCTTGGGGATGGCGTAGTTTGTCAGCTCCTCCACCACCTGACGCAGGTCGATGGTGGGGAATTTTCCGTTTTCATAGAGAATCTTGCCCCGAACCATGGTCATGGCCACGTCGCCGCCCTTGGCAGACCAGACAAGACCGTTCAGTACATTGTGACAGGGCATCAGATGGGGGGCGGTGAAGTCCACCAGAATGATGTCCGCGTCCATGCCCTCCTGAAGCATACCGCACTGGGCGGCTCGTCCTTGCGCCTGGGCACCGGAGACGGTAGCCATCATCAGGGCGGCGGCTGCCGGCAGAGCGGCGCTGTCCCCGCTTTCCCGGCGGGCGTCCATGGCGGCGTAGCGCATGACCTCAAACAAATCCAGATTGCCGCACTCCACCGCGCCGCCGGTGCCCAGAGCCACGTTCATCCCGGCCTTGACGGATTCCAGGATGGGAGTGGCTGCCCAACCGGCCTTGGCGGCGGCTACGGGAGTAGCTACCGCCGTGACCTTGTGCTTTCCCAAAAGTTTACGCTCTTCGGGCTCCAGATATGTACAGCCTGCGGCGGTGGTGGGCAGGCAGAACAGATTATGGCAGTTTAATAGCTCTCCGGGACCCATGCCCGTGCGCTCCTGGCAGGACTCCACCTCGCCCTTGGTTTCGGCCAGGTGCAGCTGCATCCCAATTCCGGCCTCTGTTGCGTAGCCCAGAAGCCCCTCCCAGAGCCGGTAGTTGCTGGTGTACTCGGCGTAGATGCCCGCGTCAATTTTGATTCTGCCGCCGTCGTAGCCGTTCCACTTGTTCACTACCCGTACCAGCTCCTGGCACTGCTCGTCGGTTTCAAAGTCAAAATCCTCGTTGGGGTCGATGAACCGGTAGGAAGAAAGGGCCAGATTCGCTTTGATACCCGCCTGGGCCACGGCTTCCGCGGTGGCATCCGGGTAGTAATACAGATCGGAAACGGAGGTCACGCCGAAGCGCAGACACTCGGCGATGGCAAGCAGTGCCGCGGCCTTGGCACCGCGGGAATCCATCTTGGCCTCCTTTTGCAGCAGCGCTTCCAGAGCCTGGGTGTTGCCCAGGTCGTCAGAATAGCTGCGCAGACTGGCGGTGGCCAGGTGGGTGTGGCAGTTGATGAGGCCGGGCATGGCAACCATGCCGGTGCCGTCGATGATGGTTTTCGGCGGCTCTTTCGGGGCGGTTTTACGGATGGAAACGATCTTGCCGCCTTCGATACCGATATAGGCCCCGAAAATCACTTCCATCCGGGGATTCATGGTCACGGCGGTGACGTTGGAAATCAGTGTATCCAAAGAAAACAACCTTTCTTTTACAATAGGGTAAACAGTTCTTCCTTCTGGCGGCAGACGGAATCGATCATTTCGATGTACTGCTCCGGGAATTTGGGGTTATGGAACCGCTGAAGGGTGCCGTCGGGCAGGTTCACCTTGTTCATGCCCCCGCCGCCCAGGGAGACGATGGTGTGCAGCTCCTCCATCATGTAGATGTTGTACAGGCAGTCAAGACCCTCCCGGCTCCAGCCTACGTTTTCAAAGCTGCCGGACATATATTTCTGCCGGTAGAGGTAGTAGGGCTTGTAGGAAAGTCCCCGAAGGGCGGCGTTAGAATAGTCCACCATCCGGGAGACCTCTTCGGCGGTGGACAGCCCCTCCCGCTTTTCAAAGAGGTCGGCACCCTTTTTCAGAGCCAAGGTGTGAACGGTGATGTTGGCGGGGTTCAGAGCGGCCACCGCGTCCAGGGAACGGCGGAAGCCGTCAAAGTTATCCGTGGGCAGACCCGCAATCAAATCCATATTGATGGCGGAAAAGCCCGCTTCTTCCGCCTGATGATAGGCCCGAATTACATCCGCCCCGGTGTGAGGTCTGCCGCAGGCTCGGAGAACGGAATCCTCCATGGTCTGGGGGTTGATGCTCATCCGGTCGGCACCGTGCTCCCGGATGGCCCGAAGCTTTTCCAGATCCAGGGTGTCCGGTCTGCCTCCCTCCACGGTGAATTCGATGCACCGGGAAAAATCGAAGGATTCCCGAAGGGTATCCAGCAGATGAATCATTTGGGGCGTGGACAGAATGGAGGGGGTGCCGCCGCCGATGTAAAGGGTGAGAAGATGCTTCCCGCTTTCCTTCATCAGCCGGGCGGTGACCTGAATCTCCCGCTCCAAAGCGGCAAGGTACCCATCCAGCAGCTCGGTTTTCTTGCCGACGGTGCGGCTGACGAAACTGCAATAGCTGCATCGGGTAGGGCAGAAGGGAATGCCCACATAGACGGACAGATCGTCCGGTTCCATCCGCGAAACGGCCTTGACCGTAGACTCTGAGCAGTCCACCGCCAGCTGCCTTCGCTCCGGGGTGACATAATACACATCCCGCATAAGCCGGTCGGCGGAAGCGGGGGTGCCGCCCTCCAACAGATGCTTGGTAGTGATTTTTGTAGGCCGAACGCCCGCTAAAGCACCCCAGGCAGGCTTCCGGTCAAGCAGCTGGACGGCCGCTAAGTAGTAGCTCTGCTGTAGGATACGCCGGCGCAGCCGGACGGTCTCTTCGTCGGCCTTCAGCCGCCGGACGGCGGAAACGGTTTTGCCGTTTAAGGTGATTTTCGCGGTGGCGGTAAGCCAGGTTTTCCCCCGGGAAAGGGAGGAAACCGCGCTTCCTTCCGGTTTTTCCGGGAACAGAGCCATTTGCAGCTGCTCCACGGCGTAGCGGTCCTCGTGACCGATGAGTGTCAGATTCATGAGAGGCTCCTCTCAGCGCAGATAGGGATTGTATTTCTTTTCACTGTCCAGGGTGGTGGTTTCCCCATGACCCGGTAGTACCCAGAGATTTTCGGGGATGGCGGCCAGCCGCTTGAGGGAGGCGGTCATTTGCTCCCAGCTGCCCCCGGGCAGATCGGTGCGGCCGCAGCTTCCGGCAAAGAGGGTGTCTCCGGAGAAGAGGGCGCTCTCCGTCCGCAGACACACGGAGCCGGGGGTGTGACCCGGGGTGTGAAGGACGGTCATTTCCAGACCCGCAAGGTGGAGTTTCGTGCCCTCGCCGTAGGTGTCGGTGTAATAGAGCTTTCCGGCGGTGAGCTGAGGGGGCAGACTCAGATCCTCGGCGCAGAGGTATGCCTTGCAGCCGGTGTCCGCGGCGATTTCCCGGACGGCTCCCACATGGTCGAAGTGGCCGTGGGTCAGCAAAATGGCCTCCACAGTCAGCCCCAGCTCGGTCAGCTTGTCCAAAACGGTATCCGCGTCATAGCCCGGGTCAATGAGACAGCAGCGGCTTGAGGCGTTGCTGCGGATGATGTAGCAATTGGTCTGGTACGCACCCAGGGTCAGGGATTTGACTTCCAGCATAGCTGCCTCCTTATCGTCTGGGGGTGTCCATCAGCTGGTCGGTGTCCAGCAGAATGGTCACGGGGCCGTCGTTGACGGATTCCACCTGCATATCCGCGCCGAAGCGGCCATGCTGGGGCGGGAATCCCAGTTCCGCGCAGTCCGCCAGGAACCGCTCATAGAGCCGGTTGCCCAGCTCCGGGGGCGCGGCTTCGGTGAAGCTGGGTCGGCGACCCTTCCGGCAGTTGCCGTAGAGGGTGAACTGGCTGACCACCAGCACCTGCCCGTGAACGGCCTCCAGTCCCAGGTTCATTTTTTCGTTTTCGTCCTCGAAAATCCGCAGTCCCAGAGCCTTTTCCGCCAGATACCGGCATTCCTTTTCCGTATCCTTGGGGCCCACCCCCAGCAGAATCAGAAAGCCCTGACCGATTTTGCCCACGCACTGGCCGTCAATGGTCACGCTGGCGGATTTTACCCGGGTCAATACTGCTCGCATAGCAAATTCTCCTAATCTGATTTAATTCTGTCCTCTGCGGGAGTTGGTCACATCCCGGATGCTCAGAAGCTTGGCGCGAATGGAATCCAGCTCCGCCACGTTCTTCACCTCGAAGCGGATGGTAATGGTGCTCCGGCCGCCGGGCAAATCCTTGGCGTTCATTTCCTTCACCCGAACCCGGGCGGTGCTCATGACCGTGGCTACGTCCAATACCAGACCGTCTCTCGTGATGCAGTCCAGTTCCAGAGTGGTTTCAAAGGGCTGCTCCTCCTGGGTGGCCCAGCGGACCCGCACCCATCGGGCGGCCTGCTTGGGATCCTCCCGGGCGGCGGCGTTGGGGCAGTCCGCCCGGTGGATGGACACGCCGAAGCCCTTGGTGATGAAGCCCACGATGGCATCTCCGGGGACGGGAGTGCAGCATTTGGCGAACTTGATCATGCACGAGTCGATGTCCTCGACGATGATGCCGTTGACGGCGTGGCGGTTGAGAAGCTCCGCGTCGGAGTCGGGCTTCAGGCGCAGGGGCGTGCCGGGAAGCTTTTCCGTGGTCTGGGCCTTGATGGCCTTGTTCACGTCGTCCCGGATGCGCCCCACGGCCTTGGTGGCGGTGAGTCCGCCGTAGCCGATGGCGGCGTACATATCGTCCCAGCTGTCGAAGGACAGCTTTTGCAGCAAATGGGGTTCCAGTTCGGGATTCGACAGGGCATTCAGCGGCAGACCTACCCGCTTCATCTCCGCCTCGAAGGAGGCTCTGCCGTGGACGATGTTCTCCTCCCGCTTTTCCCGCTTGAACCACTGTTTGATCTTGGTTCTGGCCTGGTTGGACTTGCAGATGGTCAGCCAGTCCCGGCTGGGCCCCTTGGCGGCCTTGGAGGTGAGCACCTCCACAATGTCGCCGTTGCGCAGCTTGGTGTCGATGTTGGCAATCCGGTTGTTGACCTTGGCGCCGATCATGGCGTTGCCCACCCCGGAGTGGATGGCATAGGCAAAGTCGATGGGGGTGGAGCCTGCGGGCAGGGAGACGATCCGGCCCTTGGGGGTGTAGACGAAGACCTCGTCGTCGAACATGTCGATTTTCAGGGACTGGACGAATTCCTCGGCGTCGGAATCCTGCTGGGTTTCCAGCAGACGGCGCACCCACTCGAAGTCCTTTTCCGTACCGGCGCCGGTGCCCTGCTTGTATTTCCAGTGGGCGGCAATGCCGTATTCCGCGGTCTCGTGCATGTCCCAGGTGCGGATCTGCACCTCGAAGGGAATGCCCTGGGAGCCGATGACGGTGGTGTGAAGGCTCTGGTACATATTGGGCTTGGGGGTGGAGATATAGTCCTTGAACCGGCCGGGTACCAGATTGAACAGGTCGTGAACGTGACCCAGCACATTGTAGCAGTCGGGAATGGTGTCCACGATGACCCGGAAGGCGTAGATGTCGTAAAGCTCGTCAATGGTCTTGCCCTGAGCCTGCATTTTCCGGTAAATGGAGTACACATGCTTGATCCGGCCGTAGGTCTTGTTGTGAATGCCCACGGAGGAAAGCCGCTGGGTGATCTTGTCCTGAATGGTGCGCATGAACACCTCATCCTGCTCCTTGTGGGCATTGAGGTAATTCATGATCTCATTGTAGGAATCGGGCACCAGGTACTTGAGGGCGATATCCTCCAGCTCCCACTTGATCTTCTGCATACCCAAGCGGTGTGCCAGAGGCGCGTAAACGTCCATGGTCTCCCGGCATTTTTTCAGCTGCTTTTCCGGGGTCTGGTACTGCATGGTGCGCATATTGTGGAGCCGGTCGGCGATCTTGATGAGCACCACCCGGATGTCCTTGGACATGGCCATGAACATCTTGCGCAGGTTTTCCATCTGAGCCTGCTCGGAGGTGGAGAAGTTGGCACGGGTCAGCTTGGTGACGCCCTCCACCAGCTCGGCAACGGTGGAGCCGAAGATTCGCTCAATGTCCTCGTGGGAAGCGTCGGTATCTTCAATGCAGTCGTGAAGCAGCGCGCCCAGCACCGCGTCGCAGTCCAGACCCATTTCCGCTACGATCTGGGCAACGGCCAGGGGGTGAATGATGTAGGGGGAGCCGTCCTTGCGCTTCTGGGCCTGATGCTTGGCGCTGGCGTAGTCCACGGCCTTGTTGATGAGCGCCCAGTCGGCCCCGGGAATGTGCTTGTTGATGGCCCGCTCCATGGCGGCATAGTGTTCTTCAAAGGTTTCCATTTTCTTCAGCTCTCTTTCGCGCGCAGCAGCCGCTGCATGGTTTGGCTGGCGTTCAGGTCAGCCTTTTCGCTTCCGGGGGTCAGCCGGATGGTGATGGATTTATGAAGCCGGGTGATTTCCAGCAGTCCCACATCCCGGAAAATATCCAGGCAGATGCTCAGCTGCCCCAGGCTCAGGGGCTTGCCCGCCCAGCGGACGATTTTCCGGCACAGGCACAGGGGAGATTCCTGTATCTCGGTTCCTACACCGGCCAGATACCGCCAGACCATGGCAAGCATGGCCCGGTCGGGAAGGCTTGAGACGCTTTCCCGGGACAGAGGCTCTCCCTTCTGCAATGCCCGGTACAGGGAGGTTTCCGGGGAACACTCGGCCCGGCAGCTGGGGCGGATGTCCAGCACATTCATCTGGACGATCCGGTCGTCCCGGTACTCGTTGACCTGGGGATTGAAAGCAACGTCCACCAAGTCCCCCTGGGCGATGGAAACGCTCTGGGGATTGGCGGAAAAGTAGATGGCCCCGAAGGTGAAATGCCCCTTGCGCAGCCGCAGCCGCATATGTCGGCCGCCGCCCACCATGCTGATCCGGTCGATGGTCAGACCGGTCATGGACAGCACCGGCTTGGGGCAGCCGTTGCCGCAGGGCTCCAGCACCTTCAGCGAATCGATGCCCGGAATGGTCAGAAGCTCCGAGTCAATGGCACAGTCAATGTCCAGGCTGGTGCGGGGCAGGTCGTCCTGGTAGTAGTCCGCGGCCAGAGCGCAGATCTGACGGCGGAATTCCGGAATGTTCTTCCGGCTGATGGTAAAGCCCGCCGCCAGCTCATGGCCGCCGTAGCTTTCCAGCAATGGGGACAGGGTGCTCAGGGAGGCGAACAGATTGAAGCCGCCGTGGCTTCGGGAGCTGGCCTTGCCGTGGTCGCCGTCCAGGCAGATGAGAAAGGCCGGACAGGCATATTCCTCGGCAATCCGGCTGGCGACGATTCCCACGACTCCCTGATGCCAGCTTTCGTCCGCCAGGACGATGGCCTCCGGGGGCTTTCCGGCGGGGAGCATGGCCACCGCCTGCCGGTAAATTTCCGATTCCACCGCCTGCCGCTGCCGGTTCAGGGCGCACAGGGCTTTGGCGGCATCCGCTGCCTCCTGGGGGTCGTCGGTGAGAAACAGCTTCACAGCCAGATCGATTTGTCCCATCCGGCCCGCGGCGTTGATGCGGGGAGCCAGCATAAAGCCGATGGTGGAGGAGGTAACGGTTTTGGGGTCGCAGCCGCACTCGGCCATGAGAGCGGCAATGCCGGGGCGCTTGGTGTGCGCCAGCAGCTCCAGCCCCCGGGCGGCAAAGACCCGGTTCTCTCCCCGCAGGGGCATCACGTCCGCTACGGTACCCAGGCACACCATGTCGGCGTACTCCGACAGCACCGCCTCCGTGTCACCGCACAGGGCGCAGGCCAGCTTGAAGGCAATGCCCACGCCGGAAAGATCCTTGTGGGGATAGCCGCCGTCGGGCCGGTGGGGGTCAACCACCGCGACTGCCTCGGGCAGGGCATCCTTGCATTCGTGGTGGTCGGTAATGACCAAGTCCATGCCCAGCTCCTTGCACAGCTGAGCCTCGGCTACGGCGGTAATGCCGCAGTCCACGGTGACGATGAGCTGAACCCCCTCGTCGTGAAGCTGGTGCAGGGCGATGGCGTTCAGACCGTAGCCTTCTTCCAGGCGGCCGGGGATGTAGCTGACACAGCTGCCCCCGTGGCGGCGAAGAAAATCCGTCAGCAGGCAGGTGGCGGTAATGCCGTCCACGTCATAGTCGCCGAAGACCGCGATTTTTTCCTTGTTTTCGATGGCCAGCGCCACCCGCCCGGCGGCCAGAGCCATATCCGTCATCAGAAAGGGGTCGGGCAGGGGGGCGCTGCGATCCAGATAGGTCTTTGCCTGGGCACCGTTCTGAATGCCCCGGGCGGCCAGCACCATGGCGGACAATGGGGCGTAGCCCGCGCTTACCAGGGCGTTCACCGAAGCCATATCCGGCTTCTTCTCATTCCAAATTCCGTATTTCACCTTAGCACACATCCAGTAATAAGCATTTTCCTTACATTATAACAAAAAACCGGACAATGTACAATAGGAAGATGGAATTTTCTTTCATTCTCCCGGGGCGCGGCGCAATTGCAGCAGAGCCACGGTGATCATGGGGGCGGCGATCATCCCGGCAATGCCCCACAGCCGGCAGCCGATATACAGGGCGGCAAGCGCGGCCAATGGGTCAAGCCCCAGATGCTGTCCCAAAAGCTTGGGTTCCAGAATGGAGCGGGTCAGGGCAGCGGTGGCGTAGGTTCCGGCAATGCCCAGAGCCAGAACCCGGTTCCCCTGCAGAAAGCACACCAGCGCCCAGGGGATCAGCACCGTCCCCGTGCCGAAGACGGGCAGGGCATCCACCAGAGCAATGACGAACGCCCACAGAAGGCTCCTGGGAATCCGCAGCAGAGTCAGCCCCGCCGCCAGAATGCAGAAGGTGACGCTCATGAGCTTCAGCTGGGCCGTCAGCCAGCCCAGGAGCATCCGGCGCAGCCGCCGGAATTTGGCAAGAAGGATGTTCAGCCAATCCCGGGGAATCCTTCTCAGAAGCCAGCCGCGGATTTTCGGAAGCCGGGCGGAAAGGAGAAAGGCGGAGAGAATTCCGGTGCCGAAGCCCAGGGCACTGTCCGGCAGACGGCCCAGAATCCCACCTGCCAGCCCCAGAAGCCAGGCGGTAATCTTTCCCGGCAGGGTGCTGCCGTCGGAGAACAGCAGACGCAGATGCTCCGTCAGCACAGGCCGCAGATCCCGGGGGGCCCGGGCGGTCAGAGCCAGAAGATTGGTCTGTACCAGGTCAAGTCCTGTCCGGGCGGCTTCCTCCAGGCCGGGCAGGATTCCCGCCAGAGAGCGCAGCTGCCGCACCGCCGCGGCGCACAGCACCGTCACAAGCAAAGCCAGAAAGCAGAAGGCCATGCTCACGCCCAGACCGGCGGAGGTCTGCCGGGACAGCCGGAGACGGTTTTCCAGAAAGCGCACCATGGGCTCCGCCGCCAGTGCCAGGGCAAGCCCCAGCAGAAAGGGGCGGATCAGCGGCAGCAGGAACCGGACTGCCAACCACAGAAGGACAGAGCCGGCCAGAAGCGTCAGAATGTCTTTTCGGGGAAAGCCCATGGCGGAAGCTCCTTTCGATGGGAAGATAAGGGTTGCTTTTTTCAAAATGTGTGTTACAATGGCTTATATGGAGAACAGATGTCGTTCAGCCGAGAACGAGCGTATCAGGAGGTAGGACATGTCAACCAAACCCAAATACTACATTGTGGAGGCATCCGCACTGCCGGAGGTGTTCCTGAAGGTGGCGGAGGCAAAGCGTTTGCTGTCCACCGGCGAGGCGGCTACGGTGAACGAAGCCACCAAGATGACGGACATCAGCCGCAGCGCTTTCTATAAGTACCGGGACGCGGTGCTTCCCTTTCAGAATATGATGACCGGCCGGATCATAACCTTCCAGCTGCTGCTTCACGACGAGCCGGGACTGCTGTCCCACATTCTGGCGGTGTTTGCCGATACCAAGGCCAATATCATTACGATCAATTCCATCGTGCCTACCAACGGTACGGCGGTGGTGACCATCTCCGCGGAGACCATGGATCTGACGGTGACGCTGGAGGAGCTGCTGCGGCAGCTGAGCGCCACCCGGGGCGTGGTCAAGGCGGACGTTCTGGCAGGTTAAACTATGGAAAAGCTTGGGGGCATCTTCGGATGCCTCCTTTTTTCGGCTGCTTTTTCGTCACATTCTGCCCTTCCTTGACATAGGCTGTGCCGGGAGGGAGGAATATGCTTCTTGTCCAGAAATACGGAGGAACATCCCTGGCGGATGCCGGACGGATTCGGGCGGCAGCCCGACGGGCATCCGAGCTGTCCCGGCAGGGAAATCAGATGGTCATTGTCGTCTCCGCCCAGGGCGACACCACCGATGAAATGATCCGGCGGGCTTCCCAGCTGAACCGCCGCCGGGCTGCCCGGGAAATGGACGCGTACCTCGCCGCCGGAGAGCAGATGTCCGCGGCACTTATGGCCATGGCCATCGGCGCCATGGGCTGCCCGGCGGTGAGCCTCACCGGCTGGCAGGCGGGAATCCATACCGATGGGAATCATGGGAATGCCCGGATTCTGTCTGTGGATACCGGGAGAATTCTCCGGGAGCTGGAGGCGGGGAAAATCGCAGTCGTTGCGGGCTTTCAGGGCGTGGCTCCGGACGGAGACATCACCACCCTGGGCCGGGGCGGCTCGGACACCACGGCGGTGGCGCTGGCGGCCTGGCTCCGGGCGGATCGGTGCCAGATTTTTACGGATGTAGACGGGGTGTACGACCGGGATCCCAGGCTGTTTCCCGATGCCAGACGGTTCCGGAAAATCTGCTACGACACCATGCTGGCGTTGGTGGAAAACGGGGCCCAGGTGCTCCACGACCGTTCGGTGTTGATGGCGAAGGAAAAGGACATTGAATTGGAGGTTCTGTCCGCTTTTACGGGACAGCCGGGAACCATCGTCGGGAAGACAGAATCATTCTAACCGAAATGGAAGAAGACTATTCAGGCGTTTCCACCGATCCGGGGCCGTTCCGTCAGGCGTTTGTCTGTTGGGACGGCCCTTTTGCGCGTTACGGGCCTGAAAATATGAATAAAATGTGAAACAAATGCGAGAAAAATTTGTCGTAATTATGTCAGAACAATTGACAACTTGTTTCGACCTTGATATGATATGTATATCACTGAGCAAATGCGTAATCCCGCGACTCATAGATTAAGGAGGATGACCATGAAAAGATTCATTGCGCTTTTCCTGACCCTTGCTTTGCTCGTTTCCTGCGTGCCCGCTGCCCTGGCGGCGGAGGACGAGGTGCCGGAAGAGACTCCGGCGCTGCTGGAGGAATACGAAGCAGAAGAAGAGACTACCGAGACAACCGAGGAATCCACTGAGGCCGAACCGGTAGTGACAGAAGCTGCCGGGGAGGCCACGGAAGCGGCCACCGAGGCAACCGAAGCCGCTACGGAAGCTACCGAGGCCACTGAGGCAGCTACGGAAGCGACCGAAGAAGCAACGGAAGCTGCTACGGAGGCCACGGAGGTAACCGAGGAGACCACGGAAGCGACTACCGAAGAAACCACCGAAGAAGCAACGGAGGAAACCTCTGCCCTCTTGGAAGAGGAGGAGCCGGAGGAAGAGCCGGAGGAAGAGGAAGAAGAGCTGGATCCGGCTATGGCCATGCTCAAGGGCCTGACCACTGAGACGGAGAAGGCCTGGTCGGACGCGCCTACCAACGTCTACGTGAAGCAGACCGCCGCCAATAAGCTCTATATCAGCTGGGATGCCAGCAGATATGCTTCCAGCTTTGTGGTCTACGAGGTGAAGTACAATTCCTATGGCGAGGCCACCGGCGTGAAGAAGGTTGGCGCGACGAACAGCACCAGCATTACCATTACTGTATCCAGGGGTACCCATGTTTACGGCATTTTCCCTTGCAGCCGTGCCGGCGGCAAGGGCAAATTGGGCAACCCGGTGAAGTTCAAGGTTACCACTGCGGCTCAGAACTGGCGCAAGGCACCCACAATTACTGCCAAACAGGATACGGTAAACGAAAACACGGTTGTTGTCAGTTGCAAGTTTGTAGATGACGCCGTGGCTTATCAGCTGGAGATTGACGGAAGTATTTATAAATTTAACAGTGCGGGTGCTATTGTCAAGGAAGAGTGTGTGATCAAGGATGACGCACCGGAAGTGGAGATTAGTGAGCCTGTGATCGATAAGGCTACCTTCAAGGGATTTACGCTGCATCTCACCTTCTCTAATATGGACAAGTTTACCGACTATACCGTGGATGTCACCGGTGAAGCGGTCGGTGTGGTAGACAGCAATGGCACCAGGGAGTGCGGCAAGCAGGCAAAAACCGTCAAGGTGAAAATGACGCCCCAGTGGGTCAAGGCTCCCAAGCTGACCGTCCGGCAGTCCTCCAGCGTGGAGCCCAAGGTAAGACTGTGGGTGGATTTCACCGGCGAGCCGGACTACCTCAACATCTATGAGGGAAAGAATTACCTCTTTTACGTAGATGTGAGCGAGGATAGCTACGGCAATGGCATGGGCATCACGCTGGATGCCGGGACCACCGGAAGCCATTCCTATAAGGTGATTCCCTCATCCAATCAGTACGGCAGAGAGACTTTCGGCAAGGCCTCCGCGGCCAAGAAGGTAAACGTAAAGATCAAGTGGATGACCGACAAGATCAAGGTCACCGCCAAGGAGACGCAAGCCGGGAAGGTCAGCCTGAGCTGGGTGCCCATGGACGGCATTTCCGAGTATCAGGTCTGGTGTAAGGTCGGAAAGAATCCGGAACAGCAGATCGGCAACGGTACTACCAGCTATAGCTATATGAACATCAGCGGTGTGCGCAGAGGCGTCAAGTACACCTTCACGGTGAAGCCCGTCTATAACGGCAAAGTGGGTAAGGGCGGCTCTGTCGCCATTACCCCGAAGCTGAAGACCCAGGGGCCGACCTATCGGGCGCTTTTGATCGGAAATACCTATGGCGGTGATCTGCCCGGATGCGACCGGGACGCAGAGAGCATGGCAAGTCTGCTCGGCACCATGACCGCAACGCCCTATGAGGTTACTACAAAGCTGGATGTTACCGCCAGCACCATCAAGTCCAGCATCGCCAGTGCCTTCTCCGGTGCCCAGAGCACGGATGTGTCCCTGTTCTATTACTCCGGTCATGGCGTAAGTACCAGCGGCAGCCTGGTGGGCACAAACAGTACTTATCTGTCCTTTTCGGAGCTCCGCAAAGCACTGGATAAGATTCCCGGCGACAAAATTGTGATTCTGGACAGCTGCTACAGCGGCAACGCCATCAACAAGAGCGAGGGCGAAGCTACGGAAGCGGACATGGAGGCCTATGTGAATGCTGCCATGGAAGCCTTCTCCAATGAGGCAATGTCGAAATCTGGCGAACTGGCAGCGGGCAGATACTATGTTATGACGGCCTGCCGGAAAACCCAGACTTCCGCCAGTATCACGAAATACAGCGGCGAGAGCTACGGCCTGTTTACCAATTGCTTTGAGCAGGCCTGCGGCTGGGACGAGCTGAACAGCAGCCGACTGAGCATGAGCGCGGATGCGAACGGCGACGGGAAAGTTACCCTAAGCGAAGCTTATAACAAAACGGACGCGCTGGTAAAGCAGTTTAAGAAGAACAACAGCTATTTGGACATTGAGCAGATTACCGCAGTCAATCCCGCAAGCAGCAGCTTTGTCCTCTTCGGCAGAAAGTAAAATCGTTTTTTTACCCAAATCCGACAGTGCCCGCCGGGCACTGTCGGATTGTCTGCCCGAAAAAATCACAAAATACCCCTTGACAAGGGGCACTGCCTGTGCTAAAATATCCGGGTAATCAAGAAGGCTGAACATCCGCCTCACCGTAAGCTACGCGAAACGGTTCATATTCCCTTTCCCTTTCGGGAGAGCCAGGAATTATGCGGATGCTCGGGCATCCGCTTTTTGTTGTTTATTTGGAGGTGCTTACCATCGCAAAGTTAGACCATCAGCTCAATGAGGAGATCCGGGACAAGGAAGTCCGCCTGATCGGTGCCGACGGCGCCCAGCTGGGCATCGTTTCTTCCGCCGAGGCAAACGCCATGGCAGAGGAGCAGGGCATGGATCTGGTGAAGATTTCTCCCAATGCGGTTCCCCCCGTCTGCAAAATCATGGACTATTCCAAATTCTGCTACGATCAGAAGAAGCGGGAGAAGGATGCCAGAAAGAACCAGCGGGTTGTGGAAATCAAGGAGATCCGCATGAGCCCCAGCATCGACACCAATGACCTGAACACCAAGATCAAGGCTGCTCAGAAGTTCCTGGCAGACGGCAATCGGGTGAAGGTCAGCGTCCGCTTCCGCGGCCGTGAGATGGCACATACCAACATTGGTGAGAAGCTGCTTCTGGACTTTGCCGCCAGCTGCGCGGAGATCGCCAGCATGGAGAAGAGCCCTAAGCTGGAAGGTCGCTTCATGGCGATTTTCCTGACCCCCAAGAATAGCAAGTAAGTCATTCATTACCAAAGAGAATCGGAAGGAGAACCACCTATGCCCAAGTTGAAGACCCATAGCGGTGCTAAGAAGAGATTCAACCTGACCGCCAGCGGTAAGGTTAAGAGAGCCCGCGCTTTCAAGAGCCACATCCTGACCAAGAAGACCACCAAGCGTACCCGCCATCTGCGCGCAACCGCTTACGCTGACCAGACCAATGTCAGCGCCATCAAGGAAATGATTCCCTACAAGTAAGGCAGAAGGAGGATACTGAGAAATGGCAAGAGTTAAAGGCGCAATGATGACGCGCAAGAGAAGAAACGCTACCCTGAAGCTGGCCAAGGGCTACTGGGGTTCCAAGTCCAAGCACTTCAAGATGGCCAAGCAGCAGGTCATGAAGTCCGGCAACTACGCTTTCAAGGGCCGCAAGCAGAAGAAGCGTGATTACCGCCGTCTGTGGATCGCCCGGATCAGCGCATCCGTCGCTCCCTACGGCATGAACTACTCCACCTTCATGAACGGTGTGAAGAAGGCCGGCATCGAGATGAACCGGAAGAGCCTGTCCGAGATGGCTATCCAGGACACCGCCGCTTTCGCCGCGGTTGTGGCCAAGGCCAAGGCTGCTCTGAACTAAGAAAATCTGACCCTGCCGAAATTCCGGCAGGGTCGTTTTCTGTTTGGAGAAGGTGTGGCAGAAGTGCATAGACGGTTCGTACCACGCATGTCGTTGCGAACCAACGTCGCAACGCTGGTGTGGCTTTTTCCAAGCCTTCCCCTGAGAGGGTGGTGCTCCGCGCAGCGAATTCAAATCCAACAATTGCCAGTGGCAATTGCACAATAACACATTAGGTGGCTCGAAGAGCCGGATGAGGTCGCTATGGGTACTCTGGCTGTTATCGAAGGTCAGACACGATTGCACGGTTTGCTTGTACAAGCAGAAACGATACCATGCGGGCGGCCAATGGCCTGCCCCTACAGATTCTATCGATGTATTTCCGGTATGGGGGGTGAAGTGGTGGAACTGAAATGGACGGCAAACCGGGAAGGACGGCTTTCCTCCTTCCTCCGGGGAGAACTGAACATGTCCACCGGACTGATGAACAAGCTCAAATGGGGAGATTCCCTCCGGGTCAACGGCACTGCTCAGCGCACCAATTATCCGGTATTCCCCGGGGATGTCATTACCGTGGCCTTTCCCGAGGAAACCCCGGAATACCCGGCGGAGGCGGGAGAGCTGTCCATCCTATACGAGGATGAGGCCATTCTGGCGGTGGACAAGCCCGCCGGAATGCTCATCCACCCATCCCGGGCGAAAAACACCGGAACCCTGGCAAATCTTCTGGCCGGGTATTATCAGAAAACCGGACAGCATCTGGCCTTTCACCCCATGACCCGGCTGGATCGGGACACCTTCGGCATTGTGCTGCTGGCGAAGAACGCCTATGTCCACACCCGGCTTCAGGAAAACGGGGCGAAAAAAACCTATCACGCCCTGGTCTACGGCAGACCGGAAGGGGACAGCGGCATGATCGATGCCCCCATTGCCCGCCGGGAATTGCCCAGCCTTTTGCGTTATGTCAACCCGGAAGGAAAGCCCTCGCTGACCCAGTGGCAGCTTTTGGAAGCGGGGAATGGCTACAGTAAGCTGGCGCTCCGGCCGGTCACCGGCAGAACCCACCAGCTGCGGGTGCACTGCGCCTATATGGGCTTTCCCATTCTGGGAGACCCCCAGTACGGAAGCGAGGAATCCCAGGCCTTTTCCGCCCGGCTGGGCCTGAGCCATCAGATGCTTTGCGCGAAAATCCTGGAATTTTCCCATCCGATCACCGGAAAGCCCATGGTTTTGCAGTCGAATATGGATGTTTCCTTATAACAGTCCGATAATATCTGCCAGGCTGTCCGCCTTGGCGTAAACCCGGGACAGAGTGTCGGCATCCGGCTGATCCTGGTCAGGAATCACCACGCTCAGGCAGCCGGCACGGCTGGCGGAGAGAATTCCGGAGGGGGAATCCTCCAGGGCAAGGCATTTTTCCGGAGCCAGCCCCAGAACCGCCGCACCCTTCAGGTAGATATCCGGCTCCGGCTTGCCCTTGGGTACGTCATAGGCGGTGACGATCCTCCCAAACCGGTGATACAGTCCCAGAGGCTCCAGGTAAGCCCGAATCCGGGCTTGAGGGGAGGAGCTGGTCACCGCCCTGGGAATGCGCTTTTCGTCCAGAGCGTCCAGCAGCTCATAAATTCCGGGCTTTGGGGCAACGCCGTTTTCCAGAACGTAAGCGTCCATCAGCGCAATCCGCTTTTTGCGGATGGTCTCATAGTCCGCGTTCTCCCCGAAAAGCTCGTGAAGCTTGGCTTGCCCCAGGCTGTGATTCAGACTGCGCATTTGCAGGGACTGCTCCTTCGTCATGGGAAAGCCGTAGAACCGGCAGGCCTCCATCCAGAACCGGGAGTACATCCATTCCGTGTCCACTACCAGTCCGTCCATGTCAAACAGCACTCCCGAAACGGGAGCTTTTTCTTTATATAATGTCAACATAGGTACTTCTCCTTTGCTTTTGCATATCATACCATAGCTTTTCAAAAGGAACAAGGAAAATAAAACTAGGAATTTTGAAACAAATGTGCTATGATATGCCCAAGAGGTGAGTACCCATGGAAGAAAAGGAAGAATTGGAGCAGCAGCCCTATGAGCCCCGACCCGGCTGGCAGGTCTGGGGAGCCAGAATCGGCCTGGTGCTGTTTCTCCTGTTTGTGGTCTGGCAGCTTTGGGTCGTTGCCAGAGGTGGCCTGTAATGCGGATTCTGGGAATCGACCCGGGCTACGGCATTACGGGCTTCGGCCTGATCGAAGCGGATCGGGGGCAGTACAAAATGCTCAACTGCGGAGCCATTACCACGCCTGCCAATACGGATTTTCCCTGGCGGCTGGAAGTGATCTACAACGACATGACGGAGCTTCTGCGGGTGTCCCAGCCGGAGGCGGTGGCCATTGAAGAACTGTTCTTCGGCCACAACGTGACCACGGGCATCAACGTGGCTCAGAGCCGGGGCGTGATTTTGCTGGCCGTCCGGCAGGCGGGGGTGCCGATTTTTGAGTACAAGCCCATGCAGGTCAAGCAGGCGGTGGTGGGCTACGGCAACGCCACCAAGCATCAGGTTCAGGATATGACCAAGCGGCTTTTGAAGCTGCCCGCCATTCCCAAGCCCGACGACGCGGCGGATGCGGTGGGCATTGCCCTGTGCCATGCCCGTTCCAGCACGTCTTTGCTTGCTCAGGCCTATGGCCGTTAATACGGAGGAATTGATATGCTATATTATGTATCCGGCAAGGTGGCGCTCTTGGAGCCGGGTCTTGCGGTGATTGACTGCGGCGGCGTGGGCTACGGCTGCCGGGTGACGGCCTACACGGCTTCTCAGCTGAAGCTGAACCAGAACGCGAAGCTGTTCGTCACCGAGTCCATCCGGGAGGATGCCTTTGATCTTTACGGCTTTTCCAGCCGGGAGGAGCAGCGGTGCTTTTCCCTGCTGACCGCCGTCAACGGGGTGGGGCCCAAGGCGGCCATGTCCATTCTGTCCTCCGGCGGCCCCCAGAACTTTACGCTGGCCGTGATGACCGGGGACGAGAAAATGCTCACCGCCGCTCAGGGCGTGGGCAAGAAAATTGCCCAGCGGATCATTCTGGAGCTGAAGGATAAGATTGGCGGCGGCAGCCTGGAGCTGGATTTCTCTGCCGGAAGCGGAGCGCCTATGCCTGCCCAGCAGGGAAACAATGCCGCCCTTGCCGGTGCGGCGCTCCAGGAGCTGGGCTATTCCCCGGCGGAAATCAGCCAGGCTCTGAAGGGCGTAGACCCCAATGCCTCTACCGAAGAGATGGTGCGCCATGCCCTCCGGGCCATGGTCATGAAGGGATAAAAGATTATGAGCTTGGAATTTTCACAGGAATTGGACGAACCCATTGTTTCCCCTGTCTATGAACCCCAGGATGCCGGGGAAATCGGCCTGCGGCCGAAGCTGCTGGCGGACTACACCGGCCAGGAGAAGGCAAAGGGAAATCTGTCCATTTATATTGAAGCCGCCCGGCGGCGGAACGAGCCACTGGATCATGTGCTGCTCTATGGCCCTCCGGGTCTGGGCAAAACCACTCTGGCGGGCGTGATCGCCAACGAGATGGGGGCGGGCATCCGGGTCACCTCCGGCCCCGCCATCGAAAAGCCCGGCGATCTGGCGGCGCTGCTTACCAACCTGAATCCGGGAGATATTCTCTTCATCGACGAAATCCACCGGCTGAACCGGGTGGTGGAGGAGATTCTCTATCCTGCCATGGAGGATTTTGCCATCGATATTATCGTGGGCAAGGGCCCCAGCGCCAACTCCATCCGGCTGGATCTGCCGAAATTTACCCTGGTAGGAGCTACCACCCGGGCAGGTCAGCTGTCCGCACCTCTGCGGGATCGGTTCGGCGTGAACCTGCGGCTGGAACTGTACACCCCGGAGGAGCTGGCGAAGATCGTCACCCGGTCGGCTACCATCCTGGGTATGCCCATTGAACCGGAGGGAGCCATGGAGATCGCCTCCCGGAGCCGGGGCACTCCCCGGATCGCCAACCGGTTTCTGCGGCGGGTTCGGGATTTTGCCGAGGTCATGGGCAACGGCACCATTACGAAGGAGGCGGCTGAGCTGGCCCTGAAGCGGCTGGAGGTGGACAAGCTGGGGCTTGACAACATCGACCGGCGGATGCTTACCGCCATCATTCAGAACTACGGCGGCGGCCCGGTGGGGCTGGAGACCCTGGCTGCCACCATCGGCGAGGAGGCGGTGACCCTGGAAGATGTGTACGAGCCCTACCTCATGCAGCTGGGTTTTCTCACCAGAACCCCCCGGGGTCGGTGCGTCACGGCGCTTGCCTATGACCACCTGCACATTCCCTACGAGGGACAAACCCAATTCGGCATTTGAAAAGTGCATAAAGAGGAAAAATTTCCGGTAAAAATTTTTATTTAGGATTGACAAATCCGGCTCAGGTGTGTATAATCCGAATTATGGCAATGTTTGCCACGAATCTATTACGACCCTGCGTTATATCATTTTCAGGTGGGATTTCACGGGGCAACAACAAACCGAAGAGAGGTATTTTTCATGTACGAAGACAAGACTTTAGTTTGCAAGGAGTGCGGCAACGAGTTCGTGTTCACCGCCGGTGAGCAGGAGTTCTACGCAGAGCGCGGCTTCCAGAACGAGCCCCAGCGCTGCAAGGCTTGCCGTGACGCTCGCAAGAACGCCACCCGTGCCCCCCGTGAGTTCTTCACCGCAACCTGCGCCCGCTGCGGCGGCGAGGCCAAGGTGCCCTTCCAGCCCAAGACTGACCGTCCCGTGTACTGCAGCGAGTGCTTCGCTCAGATGCGCGCCAACGGCTAAGCCTGAAAAACGCATAAAGATAACGGAGCCGAAGTTTCGGCTCCGTTGTTTTTCTGCCTGTTATACGAGTTTTTAATAAAACGCTTAAAAGCGTTTTATTAGGCCGCAGGAATGCGGCCAGCGGCCACTGCCGCTAAAAAACGAAGTCAATACATTTCTTACCGCCGCCCAGGCGGCCTGCCGTGAAACGGCTTAAGTAAAATGATGAAATCATTTTATTAAGAAATAGTATTATCGGCACAAAAAGCCTTCCCTTGGGGGAAGGTGGCTCGCGCGTCCCCCGCAAGCGCGAGACGGATGAGGGAAAAATCAAAGAGGCGACCTCATCCGCCCGACCGGCACCTTTACAGGATTTTGCCACTGGCGATTGTCAGATTTTGATTCGCTGCCCGGAGCACTACCCTCTCAGGGGATGGCCTTGGGTACGGATTGTCCGGTTAGTTCCGGATCCGGTTTTCCAGCCGGCCGGACTGAATCACCGGCGGCTTTGGGTCTGCCGCTTCCCAGAAAAGGGGCTTTTTTTCGTCCTCTTTCATGCTTTCTCACCTCAGAGCTAGTATGCTCGGAAGGGATGAAAACATACAATTCCAAATAATTTGTGAACGTTTTCCAAATCCTCTTGCATTATTTTATAAAATCTGCTAGTATGTAGCACGCTACATAAATACGGAGGTGATTCCACTGCCTGTCCACTATGGTCATCTGATTCGCATTCTTCACTGGTGCTGCGATCAGGCGATGACGGAAAACCTGGAAAAAATGGATCTGACCGCGTCCCAGGGACGGCTGATGGCCTTCCTGTTCCATCGGGGGGACAGACCCACCTATGCCAAGGACGTAGAAACGACCTTACAGCTGACCCATCCCACCGTATCCGGGCTTCTGTCCCGGCTGGAGCAGAAGGGCTTTATCGCCCTGGAAACCGACCTCAAAGACCGGCGGAGCAAACGGATTGTGGTTCTGGAAAAGGGCCGCGCCTGCCATGAGGTAATGCACCAGCAGATTGCGGAAAACGAGGAGCGGATCGTCCGGGGCTTTTCCCCGGAGGAGCGGGAGCAGTTTCGAAGGTTCTTGCAGCGAGCCATTGACAACGTTCACCCCGATTGCGGGGAAAATCATCCGAAGGAGGAAACCAAAGCATGATAAAAACCCTTGTCCGGTGCGTCCGGGAATACAAATGGGACGCGATTCTGGGCCCTGTCACCATGATCGGCGAGGTCTACATGGAAACCAGGATTCCGCTGGTGCTGGCGAAGGTCGTTGACCTGGGCGTCAGTCAGTCGGATATGGGCGCGGTGGTGCGCTACGGCGGACTGCTGATGCTCTACGCCCTGATCTCCCTGATCTTCGGCGTTGCCTCGGCGGTGCTTGCCTCCCGGGCAGCCACGGGCTTTGCCCGGAATCTGCGCCACGATATGTATTATAAGGTGCAGGAATTTGATTTTGCCAATATTGACCGGTTTTCTACCGCGTCCATCGTCACCCGGCTGACCTCGGATGTGGCCACCATTCAGATGACCTTCCAGATGATGATCCGGATGGCCATCCGCTGCCCCATGATGCTGATTCTGGCCACGGCGAACGCCTACTCCGTCAGCCCCCGGCTGTGCCTGGTGTACTGCGTGGTGCTGCCGCTGATGGGTCTGGGTCTGTTCATCCTGATCCGGATGGTGTTCCCCCTGTTTGACCGGGTGTTCAAGACCTATGATCGGCTCAACAATGTGGTGCAGGAGAATGTCCACGGCATCCGGGTGGTCAAGTCCTTTGTCCGGGAGGCCCGGGAGACGGAGAAATTTACCTCCGTGTCCGAGAGCATCTACAAGGATTTCTGCAAGGCCGAGCGGATTCTGGCCTGCAATAACCCTCTGATGCAGTTTTCTGTGTACACCTGCATTCTGGTGATTTCCTATCTGGGCGCGTCCATGGTGGTTGCTTCCGGAAACAATGCCGCGGCAGGCCTGACCACCGGCCAGCTGACCTCCATGTTCACCTTCACCACCCAGATCCTCAGCGCGCTGATGATGCTGTCCATGGTCTTTGTGATGATCACCATGTCCCGGTCTCCCATGCGCCGTACCACGGAGATTCTCACCGAGGAGCCGGAACTGAAGGATTGCGACAACCCCGTGATGCAGGTGAAAGACGGCAGCGTGGACTTTGACAACGTGTCCTTCCGCTACTCCAAGACCGCCGACCGGTATGCCCTGGAGGATATCAACCTGCACATTGCCTCCGGCATGACGGTGGGCATCCTGGGCGGCACCGGCTCCAGTAAGTCCACCCTGGTTCAGCTGATTCCCAGGCTTTACGACGTGGCGCAGGGCAGTATCCGGGTAGGCGGCGTGGACGTGCGCGATTACGATGTGAAGGCGCTTCGGGACGCGGTTTCCATGGTGCTCCAAAAGAACGTGCTCTTCTCCGGCACCATCCGGGAAAATCTGCGCTGGGGCAACCCCAACGCTACCGACGAGGAAATGGTTCATGCCTGCCGTCTTGCCTGCGCCGACGACTTCATCCGCTCCTTCCCGGAGGGCTACGACACCCACATCGAGCAGGGCGGCACCAACGTCTCCGGCGGCCAGAAGCAGCGGCTGTGCATTGCCCGGGCTTTGCTGAAAAAGCCTAAGATTCTGATTCTGGACGACTCCACCTCCGCGGTGGACACCCACACCGATGCCTCCATCCGGCAGGCTCTGTCCGGGGAGATTCCCGAAACCACCAAAATCGTCATTGCCCAGCGGATCTCCTCCGTGGAAAACTGCGACCTGATCATCGTCATGGACGGCGGTAAGATCGTGGACATGGGCAAGCATGACGAGCTTCTGAAGACCAGCAGGATTTACCGCGAGGTCTATGAATCCCAGACGAAAGGAGCGATGGAATAATGCCTCCTGTGAAAATGCGCGGCGACGGCCGCATGGCGAAAAACCCCAAGCAGACCATTTCCCGGCTGCTTTCCTATATGGCTCAGTACAAGGGCACCCTGGCAGTGGTGGGCGTGAGCGTTGTGTTCAGCGCGGTGGCGCAGGCAGCCAGCTCCGCCTCCCTGGGAGCCCTGGTGGATGATTACATCACCCCCATGCTGTCCCAGGCCGTTCCGGATTTTGCCCCCTTACTGCGCTTTTTGGGCATGATGGCCTGCGTGTATCTCGTCGGTCTGGTGTCCGCCTTCTTCTGCAACTACCTGATGGCCAAGGTCAGCCAGGGCACCCAGCGTTCCATCCGGGATCAGCTGTTCACCCACATGCAGACCCTGCCCATCCGCTACTTTGACACCCATCCCGCCGGCGACATCATGAGCCGCTACACCAGCGATATCGATACCCTCCGGCAGATGATCTCCCAGGCCATTCCCCAGTGCGCTTCCTCGGTGGTGACTCTGGTGGTGGTGCTCATCACGATGATCATCACCTCGCCCATCCTGACGGTGCTTCAGCTGATTACCGTGCTGGCGGTGGTGTTTGTCACCAAGCTGATCGCGGGAAAATCCGCCAAGTTCTTCATCGGCCAGCAGCGTTCCCTGGGCGCGGTGAACGGCTATGTGGAGGAAATGATCAACGGCCAGCGGGTGGTGAAGGTTTTCACCCACGAGGATGTGTGCAAGGCGCAGTTCGATGAGCTGAACGAGAAGCTTCGCAAGGACGCCTATCTTGCCGGTGCCTATTCCAACTGCATGGGCCCCCTGAACAACAACCTGGGCTATGCCCAGTACGCCATTCTTGCCATCGTAGGCGGTCTGCTGGCGGTGTCCTCCGGCGGCAGCCTGCTGACCCTGGGCAAGCTCATCAGCTTCCTGACCCTGTCCCGCTCCTTCAATATGCCCATTTCCCAGGTGTCCAACCAGATCAACGCCATCGTCATGGCTCTGGCCGGTGCCGAGCGGATTTTCGAGCTGATGGACGAGAAGCCCGAGGAGGACGAGGGCTATGTCCGGCTGGTCAACGCGGAAATCGACGACCAGGGCAATATTACGGAAACCGAAAAGCGCACCGGTCACTGGGCCTGGAAGCATCCCCACAAGGCAGACGGCACCGTGACCTACACGGAGCTGAAGGGCGACATCACCATGACGAATGTGGACTTTGGCTATGTGCCGGAGAAGACGGTGCTTCATGACGTGACGCTCTATGCCCATCCCGGCGAGAAGATCGCCTTCGTAGGCGCCACCGGCGCGGGCAAGACCACCATCACGAACCTCATCAACCGGTTCTATGACATTGCCGACGGCAAAATCCGCTACGACAACATCAACATCAACAAGATCGCAAAGCCCGACCTGCGCCGCTCATTGGGCGTGGTGCTTCAGGAAACCAATCTCTTCACCGGCACGGTGATGGATAACATCCGCTACGGCAAGCTGGACGCTACCGACGACGAGTGCATTCGGGCGGCCAAGCTGGCCAACGCTCACGACTTCATCACACGGCTGCCGGAAGGGTATCAGACGGTGCTCACCGGCAACGGCGCAAGCCTTTCTCAGGGGCAGCGGCAGCTGATTGCCATTGCCCGGGCGGCGGTGGCGGATCCTCCGGTGATGATTCTGGACGAGGCCACGTCTTCCATCGATACCCGCACCGAGCGGCTGGTGCAGGACGGCATGGACGCGCTGATGCACGGCAGAACCGTTTTCGTCATTGCCCACCGGCTGAGCACCATCATGAATTCCGACTGTATTATGGTGCTTGACCATGGCCGGATCATCGAGCGGGGCAACCACGAAACGCTGATTGCCCAGAAGGGCACCTACTACCGGCTTTACACCGGCGCTTTCGAATTGGAGTAGGCCGAGCCTGGCCAAAAAGAGCAAGGAGAAATCCCTGCTCTTTTTGCCGGTTCCGGCCTATTGCCTTTCCTGCCTTCCTATGATACAGTAATCCTATGAACAAAAAGGAGGCATTCCCGTGGAAAAATATATCATGGCGCTGGACGCGGGCACCACGTCCAACCGGTGCATTCTCTTTAACGCCGCAGGTGAGGTCTGCTCCATGGCCCAGAAGGAGTTTACCCAGTATTTCCCCCAGCCCGGCTGGGTGGAGCACGATGCCAACGAGATCTGGTCAACTCAGCTGGAGGTGGCCCGGCAGGCCATGGAAAATATCGGAGCCACCCCGGGAAGTATTGCCGCCATCGGCATTACCAACCAGCGGGAAACCACCGTGGTCTGGGATAAGAAAACCGGCGAGCCCATCTGCCGTGCCATCGTCTGGCAGTGCCGCCGAACCAGCCGGTATTGCGACGAACTGAAGGCCAGAGGGCTGACGGATGCCTTCCGGGCAAAAACGGGACTGGTCATTGACGCCTATTTTTCCGGCACCAAGCTGCGCTGGATTCTGGAAAACATGCCCGGCGCGCGAGCCCGGGCAGAGCGGGGAGAGCTGCTTTTCGGCACGGTGGAAACCTGGCTTATCTGGAAGCTTACTGGCGGGAAAGTCCATGTAACGGACTATTCCAACGCCTCCCGAACCATGCTCTTTAACATCAATACCCTGTGCTGGGACGAGGAAATCCTGAAGGAGCTGAACATCCCCCGGTGTATGCTGCCGGAGGTAAAACCCAGCAGCGGCCTGTACGGCTATGCCCTTCCCCAGTTCTTCGGGGCGGCAATTCCCATTGCGGGAGCGGCGGGGGATCAGCAGGCGGCTCTTTTCGGTCAGACCTGCTTCAGCCCCGGAGAAGCGAAGAACACCTACGGTACCGGCTGCTTTTTGCTGATGAATACGGGGAAAAAGCCGGTTTTCAGCCGGAACGGCCTGGTGACCACCATTGCCTGGGGTCTGGACGGGGAAGTGGAGTATGCCCTGGAGGGCTCCATTTTCGTGGCCGGGGCGGCGCTGCAATGGCTTCGGGACGAGCTGCACCTCATCGAATCCGCCCCGGAGTCCGAGTATTTGGCCCAGAAGGTGGAAGACACCAACGGCTGCTATGTGGTGCCGGCCTTTACCGGCCTGGGAGCGCCCCACTGGGATCAGTACGCCCGGGGAGCCATTGTGGGATTGACCCGGGGAGTGAACCGGTATCACATCATCCGGGCGACCCTGGACAGCCTGTGCTATCAGACCCGGGATGTGCTCCGGGCTATGGAGGCAGATTCCGGCATCCGGCTGACGGCGCTGAAGGCAGACGGCGGTGCCTCCGCCAACAACTACCTGATGCAGACCCAGGCGGATCTCATTGACGGCCCGGTGCTCCGTCCCAAGTGCGTGGAAACCACCGCCATGGGGGCGGCATATTTGGCGGGTCTTGCCGTGGGCTACTGGAAAAGTCGGGAGGATGTGCGGAAAAACTGGGCCATCGAGCGCACCTTCGTCCCGGCCATTGACCCGGCGGAGCGGGAAGGGCGTCTGCGGGGCTGGAACCGGGCGGTGAAATGTGCCCTGGGCTGGGCCCGGGAGGAATAAAAACGACAGACCGCAATGTTTTTGTGCGCAAAAAAAGCCCCCCTTGTGCAAAGGGGGGTGTCACGGCGCAGCCGTGACGGGGGGATTGTAAGGTCACATTTTTGTAGGCACTCAATCACTAAAAATTCTGATCCCCTCAGTCATGGCCTTCCGTGAGACGGCCATGACAGCATGAATTATGGTATGATTGCCACTGGCAATCATCGATATTCTAATTCGATGCGCGGAGCACCACCCTTGGTCAGCAAGGGGAGCCTTTTTGCGCCTCACAATGCCTCGGTAATGGTGCCGCCGCCGACTACCATGTCGCCGTCGTAGAGCACCACTGCCTGGCCGGGGGTGACGGCCCGCTGGGGGGCATCGAATTCCACCCGGGCAAAGCCGTTTTCCTCGGGATAAACCGTGCCCGGCTGCTCAAACTGGCTGTGCCGGGTCTTGACCGTGACTTTTATGGGCTTTTCCAGGGCTTCGAAGGGATACCAGCACCAGTCGTTTGCCCGAAGAGCGGGAGAGAAGAGAGCCTCGTTGGGGCCGACGGTAACGGTATTTTGAGCCATATCCTTGCCGCACACATACACCGGCGCACCCATGGCAAGCCCCAGGTGCTTCCGCTGACCCTTGGTGTAGCAGGCGGCTCCCCGGTGACGGCCTACCACATTGCCCTGTAAATCCAGAAAATCTCCCTGGGGGTAGACTTTTCCGGTGTAGCGCTGCAAGAACTCGCCGTAATCCCCGCCGGGGACAAAGCAGATATCCTGGCTGTCCCGCTTCCGGGCGTTGACGAAACCGTTTTCCGCGGCGATTTCCCGAACCTGAACCTTTGTCAGCTCTCCCAGGGGAAACTGAATGTGCGATAGCTGCTGCTGATTCAGGCAGGCCAGAAAATAGGTCTGATCCTTGGCGGAATCCACCGCCTTATATAATAGATAGCGCCCCTTTTCCTGCCGGATTCTGGCATAGTGGCCGGAGACCACCCAATCGCAGCCCAGCTCCAGAGCCCGGCGGAGCAGCCGGTCAAATTTCAGATACCGGTTGCAGTCAATGCAGGGATTGGGGGTCAGACCCCGCTCATAGCTGTCGGCGAATTTGCGCATGACCTGCCGGTCAAAATCCTCGGTAAAATTAAAGGCGTAGTGCCGGATGCCGAGCTTCGCGGCTACCGCCCGGGCGTCCTCCACATCCTCCAGGGAGCAGCAGGTGCTTACTTCCGTGGGGTTGTCGTACAGGCGCATGGTGGCGCCGATGCACTCATAGCCCGCTTGCTTCATCAGAAGGGCAGCCACCGAGCTGTCCACGCCGCCGCTCATGCCGATGAGCGCACGCATATTGTTCATATAGTGTCCTCCAAAGTTTCCTTTCCCTGAGTATATCAGGGGCTTTTCCGATTGTCAATGGCGCTCTTCCGGGGAAAAGGGAAGGAAGTTACAGCCTGATATCCGGATTTTTCGCTCTTTCCGGGAGAAAATGACAAAATCCGACGTTTCCTTCTGCTATCATGGAAGGGATATCCGAGGGAAGAAAAAGATAGTAACAAAAATGTAATTATTTTCAAAAAAGGTATTGCAATTTGTAAACAGGTCTGTTATAATACCGTTACTTACATAAGAAACAAAGGAGTAAGAGCTTATGAAGAAGAGATTTGCATGCGCGTTGCTGGCTCTCGTTCTGCTGGTCAGCCTGGTGCCTGTTACCACCATGGCTGCCGATCAGAAGATCAGCGAAGCGGCGATTACGGTTCTGAAGCAGTTAACCACTTTCAAGAAGGAGTGCTACTATGTGGCAGGCTCCGAGTACCGTGTGGGCTACGGCACGGTATGTCAGGAGGAGCATCACTTCGACTCCTACGGTGTGCCTAAGGCCAGTGAGAACAAGCACACCATCACCGAGAAGAAGGCCGATGCCGCTCTGCGTACATATCTTGCCGAGCTGGACAAGAAGGTCAACAGCTTTGCTTCCGACAATAAGCTGTCTCTGACCCAGAATCAGCATGACGCTCTGGTGGTGTTCAGCCACGGCTACGGCACCTCCTGGATGTCCGGCACCGGCGCTCTGAAGTCCGCCATCCTGAGCAAGGCCGGCGTCAACGAGATGCTGAACGTCATGCAGAGCCTGAACGACAAGCAGTACAACCGCCATCAGGTGGAAGTGAATATGTACTGCAACGGCAAGTACTCCAACACCATTCCCTCCAATTTCGCCTATGTGACCTATGACGCCAACGGCGGCAAGATCGCCCAGGGCAACGGCAGCACCTACAAGATGCGCTATGATGCCTCTACCTCCGCCGATCATATCAGCGCCACCTACGGCAGCAACAAGCTCCTGGGCTGGTACACCGATCCCACCGGCGGCGAGTGGATGCCCAAGCTGAATGCCGACTGCGCAGGCAAGACCCTGTACGCCCACTGGCAGGTGGCCGGCAACACCGGCGAGGACGCCAAGTACACCCTGAAAGTCAGCCAGCTGGCTTCCACCACGGTTTACATTGCCGCTGAGGTCAAGCCCACCGAGCTCAAGGACGCGAACGGCAAGACCGTCAAGGTCAGCGGCGATGTGGAGATCACCAAGGACTGCCTGGACGCAAACGGCACCCGCTGGGGCTATGTGGACTCCGCGGGCGGCTGGGTGAAGATCACTACCCCCAAGACCGACTCCGTTGCCGGCAATGTGATTGCCACTGCCACCGTCTCCTACAACGGCTATCTGAACGTCCGTGACAGCGCGGGCACCGACGGCAAGATCGTGGGCGCGCTGGCCAAGAGCGCCACTGTGGATATCTACGAGATCAAGACCGTCAACGGCCACCGTTGGGGCAAGTGCGATAAGGGCTGGATCTGCCTGACCTACACCACCCTGAAGGAAGTCTCCGGCAAGACCATCACCGATACCGGCGCCAGCGCCTATGCCTTCACCGGCTCCGTCAGCGCCGACGTGACCGTCTACACCGCACCCGGCGATGCCTCCGCCAAGGTCGCCCATAAGGACGCCCAGGGCAATATTTACGACTACGTTCCCAAGGATACCAATATCACCATCAGCAGCCTGTCCGTTGGCTCCTACGGTGCCCAGAAGGCTACCTGGGCCAAGATCACCTGGAAGAACCCCGAGAAGGATAAGAACGGTAAGGACACCACCGCCGTCCGCAGCGGCTGGATCGCCATCGCCATGACCGGCGATGCCGTGGGCGACGACAACGGCTTCCATGTGGATCTGGATCCCGTGATGTACACCGTGGTCAGCGATACCACCAATGTCCGCAAGAACGCCGGCGACGGCGCGGAGTTCGCCTTCACCCTGAGCAAGGATGTGGAGGTCGAGGTCAGCAAGATTCGCCTGGTGGGCGAGAATATCTGGGGCAAGATGACCGTGAAGAAGGCCATCGAGTCCGATAACGTGGGCAACAAGACCGGCTGGATCAATCTGGCCAGCAAGTACGTCAAGCGCACCAACGAGATCAAGATTGAAGAGGACACCAAGGACAGCGACGACCACGACACCGGCCTGATCGCCACCGTCATCAACACCGATGTGGTGAAGGTTCGGAAGACCGGCGCTCTGTACGGTGCGGTCATCGGCTCCCTGAACCGGGGCACCACCGTCCGGGTCTGGGAGGCCAAGAAGGATAAGTCCTGGTACAAGCTGGATACCAACCAGAACGGCACCTATGATTATAACGGCGATGGCTGGGTCTCCGCCAAGTATCTGGAGGTCAAGGAAGGCACCGTCGGCGGCAACAAGACCACCACTGACAGCAAGGGCAACACCGTCACCACCGACGGCACCGGCACCGGCGTGGTTGCCAACACCTACTCCGGCGTGAACGTCCGCCAGGGCGCGGGCACCGGCTACGCCGCGGTCGGCAAGCTGCTGCCCGGTACCACCGTCCAGATTCTGGAGCTGGCCAACGGCGGCAAGTGGGGCCGCACCGACAAGGGCTGGGTCTGCATGGACTACATCACCATGGTTTCCTACAACCCCGCCTCCTCTACCACCACTGCCGATCCTTCCAAGGGCACCGCTGTAGACGACCTGGATAAGGTTGACAAGACCACCACCACTGCTGTCTACACCGGCAAGATCATCAACACCGACGGCGTGACCGTCTTCAAGGAGCCCATCAACTACGATCCCTCCGAGGTGGATGCCATCGCCGAGAACACCGTCCGCACTCTGTCCAACGGCGCGGCCGTCACCATCCACGAGCTGGCTGAGGTGACCCGCACCATCAAGTCCGACGAGGACAGCTTCGGCGGCGACAAGACCTACACCACCATCACCTCCGTCACCTACTGGGCCCGTACCAACGACGGCTGGATCATCGACCCCGAGTCCAACATCCAGCTGACCGCTCTGGATGAGAAGGTGCATACCCTCACCGGCACGGATACCCTGAAGGTTCGTAAGAGCGGCTCTCAGAGCGCCGAGGTCATCGATGCCCTGAAGAAGGGCGACCAGGTCAGCGTTACCGCTCTGAACATCGAGAAGGACAAGGTCTGGGGTCGGATTGAGACCGATGAGGGAACCGGCTGGATCCGTCTGGACTACATGTCCGAGGGCAAGTACTATGTGGAGGAGAAGAAGCCTGAGGCCTCCAACCCCACGACTCCCTCTACTCCCAGCATCGGCAATACCGGCAACACCGGTACCGGCGGCTTCACCACCACCGGCTACAAGTACAAGGGCAAGGTCATCAACGCCAACACCGTCAATGTCCGTGCCACCGCCTCCACCTCCGCAAGCGTTACCACCCAGCTGAAGAACGGCGCGGCTCTGGTCATCTACGAGACCACCATCGCCGAGAACATGGCCTGGGGCCGCTGCGACGCAGGCTGGATCTACCTGTACTATGTGGATCTGGATCCTGCCGGCAACAACGGTGCCGTGGATGCCCGTGTGGTCTACAATGACAACACCGTGGTTTACACCGACATCAACAAGACCGCCACTGCCGGAACCTACGCCAGAATGTCTGTTGTGGACATCTACGAGCAGGTGGGCAAGATGGTCAGAACCGACCTGGGCTGGGTCAGCACCGACGATCTGCTGTAAGGCCAAAGCCAATAACCCCACAGGGAGACCTGTGGGGTTATTTTTATGAGGGTATGCCGCATAAATATTCAAACCAGAACGCAACGACAGAAAACACCTGAGAAAAAACCGAAAAGCAGGCCCGTTCACAGGAAATGCTCTTTTCTGCCTGGGGGGAACAGACATCCTTCCAGGAAAAACCGGGAAGACGGGGTTATTGAGTGCTTTGTGAATAATGGCGGGAAATGGGCCGGATTTTCCCGGAAAAAGAGACATAATTCCGAAAAGTGCCGGGTTTTGGAAAAAGTGGGCTTTAGCCGTTGACAAATGAAGAGGAGGGGAGTATAATCCTGTATTATTACTCAATTACTACTGTATATTATTCATTTGGAGGCTGTATATCATGAATAACAAAGAATCTGTCAAGAAGATCGTTCTGGCTTACTCCGGCGGTCTGGATACTTCCATCATCATTCCCTGGCTGAAGGAGAACTACAACGACCCGGAGATCATCGCCGTGGCCGGCAATGTGGGTCAGGCCGATGAGCTGGAGGGTCTGGAGGCCAAGGCGCTGGCCACCGGTGCCAGCAAGCTGATCGTTGCCGACCTGGTGGACGAGATGGTGGAGGAGGTCATCATCCCCTCCGTGAAGATGGATGCCAAGTACGAAACCTATCTGCTGGGCACCGCCTTTGCCCGCCCCGTCATCGGCAAGAAGCTGGCGGAGATCGCCCTGGCGGAAGGTGCCGACGCCATCTGCCACGGCGCTACCGGCAAGGGCAACGACCAGGTTCGGTTCGAGCTGGCAATCAAGCGGTTCGCTCCCAACATCAAGATCATCGCTCCCTGGAGAGAGTGGAACATCAAGTCCCGGGACGAGGAAATTGACTATGCCGAGGCCCATCATGTCCCTCTGAAAATCAGCCGGGAGACCAACTACTCCAAGGACAAGAACCTGTGGCACCTGAGTCACGAGGGCCTGGATCTGGAGGATCCCGCCAACGAGCCCAACTACGACAAGCCCGGTTTCCTGGAAATGGGCGTGTCCCCCGTGATGGCTCCCGACGTTCCCACCTATGTGACCATCGACTTTGAGGCCGGTGCCCCTGTGGCCGTGGACGGCGAGAAGATGAAGGCCTCCAAGATCATCGAGAAGCTGAACAAGCTGGGCGGTGCCAACGGCATCGGCATCATCGACATCGTGGAGAACCGGCTGGTGGGTATGAAGGATCGGGGCGTATACGAGACTCCCGGCGGCACCATCCTGTACTTTGCCCACGAGCAGCTGGAAATGCTCACCGTGGACAAGGACACCCTGCATGTCAAGCAGAAGCTGGCCGTGGATTACGCCGACCTGATTTACAACGGCAAGTGGTACTCCCCCTTGCAGGAGGCGCTGACCGCCTTTGCCAACGAGAGCAACAAGTATGTCACCGGCTCCGTGAAGCTGAAGCTCTACAAGGGCAATATCATCCCCGCCGGCACCACTTCTCCCTACTCCCTGTATTCCGAGAATCTGGTGACCTTCGGCGAAAGCGACTACGACCAGAACCAGGCCGCCGGCTTCATCAATCTGTGGGGTCTGCCCACCAAGGTGCAGGCACTGCGGGAGCAGGGAAAACTGTAATCGATAGAGAAAACCATTGCGATGCTGAATGCGAAACCCGGGGCATTGTGCTCCGGGAACGCATTTAGCATTTCGCATTACAACGAAAGAAGTACGAGGACAGGATTATGGAAAAAATGTGGGCCGGACGGACCTCCGGCAAAACCGACAGCATTGCGGACGATTTCAATTCCTCCATCCACTTTGACTGCCGGATGTACCGACAGGATATCACCGGCTCCATGGCCCATGCCGCCATGCTGGGCGCCCAGGGCATCATCGCCCAAAAGGAGGCCGAGCAGCTCATCGACGGCCTTCAGGGAATTCTGGACGACCTGGATTCCGGCAAGCTGGCATTTGACTTCGGCTGCGAGGATATCCACATGTTCGTCGAGCAGGTGCTGACCCAGCGGCTGGGGGATGTGGGCAAGAAGCTTCACACCGCCAGAAGCCGGAACGACCAGGTGGCTCTGGACCTGCGGATGTATCTGCGTGCCGAAATTGACGAGATCACCGGTCTGGTAAAGGAGCTTCTGGAAGCGGTGGTCGCCCAGGCCGAGGCCAACAAAACCGTGATTCTCCCCGGCTACACCCATTTGCAGCGGGCACAGCCCATCCTGTTTTCCCACCACCTTCTGGCTTACGCCATGATGCTCCTGCGGGATATGGACCGGCTGTCCGACTGCCGGAAGCGGATGAACGTGTCTCCCATCGGCTCCTGCGCATTGGCCGGAACCACCTACGACACCGACCGGGTGTTCGAGGCCAGGCAGCTGGGCTTTGACGATGTGGCGAGAAACTCCATCGACGGTGTGTCCGACCGGGATTTCTGCGTGGAGCTGCTGGGGAGCCTTTCCACCCTGATGATGCACCTGTCCCGGTTTTCCGAGGAGGTCATTCTCTGGGCCAGCTGGGAATTCAAATTTGTGGAGCTCAGCGATGCCTACACCACCGGCTCCTCCATCATGCCCCAGAAGAAGAATCCGGACATGGCGGAGCTGGTGCGGGGCAAGACTGGCCGGGTCTACGGCGACCTGATGGCCATGCTTACCACCCTGAAGGGTCTGCCTCTGGCCTACAACAAGGATATGCAGGAGGACAAAGAGGCGGTCTTCGACGCTGTGGACACCGTGAAAATGTGCCTGAAGGTCTTCGCTCCCATGATTGCCACCATGACCACTCGCCCGGACAATATGAAAAAGGCGGCTCAGGGGGGCTTCATCAACGCCACCGATCTGGCGGATTATCTGGTGAAGAAGGGAATGCCCTTCCGCAGTGCCTATAAGATTTCCGGCCAATTGGTTGCCAAGTGTATCGCCGAAGGCTGTGTGCTGGAGACGCTGCCCCTGTCAGTCTACAAGCAGTATTCTGAGCTCTTTGACGAAGACCTGTACCAGGACATTGATCTTCTCACCTGCGTGGAGAAGCGGATTTCCCTGGGCGGCACCTCCGTGCCCTCGGTGGAGGCTCAGATTGCCTATGTGAAGGAGCGGCTGGCATGACCAAGGTATTCATTGACGGAAGTGCCGGGACCACCGGCCTGCGGATTTGGCAGCGGCTGGCGGGAAGAAAAGACTTGACGCTCGTTACCCTGCCGGAGGAACTTCGCAAGGACTTGAACGCCCGGAAGGATGCCCTGAACGGGGCGGATGTGGCCTTCCTGTGCCTGCCGGACGCCGCGGCCATTGAGGCGGTTTCCTTGATCAAAAGCGATCATGTGGCGGTGATCGACACCTCCACTGCCCACCGGGTCAGCCCCGACTGGGACTATGGCTTTCCGGAGCTGTCTTCCGAGCACCGGGCGGCAATTGTGAATTCCAAGCGGGTAGCCAATCCCGGCTGCCACGCCAGCGGCTTTATCGCCGGGGTGTATCCTCTGGTGAAAAGCGGCGTGATTTCCGCCGATTTTCCCCTGACGGCTTACTCTCTCACCGGCTACTCCGGCGGCGGCAAGAAGATGATCGCGGAATACGAGGACGAGAACCGGGATCCCCGGCACGAAAGCGACCGGATCTACGCCACAAGTCTGACACATAAGCATCTGCCGGAAATGCGGATGATATGCGGCCTGACGAAAAAGCCGGTGTTTTCCCCGATTGTCGGGGACTTTTATGCCGGAATGGCAACCTCTGTGCTGCTGCCCAGCGTAGATGCCCAGAGAGCCTGGGAGGCACTGAGCGATCACTACGCCGGTCAGAAGCTGGTGAGCGTGGCCCCTCTGGGCGGCGACGAGCCAGTGATTTACGCCAATACCTACGCCGGAAAGGACACCATGCGCATTCAGGTCAGCGGGCAGCAGGATCAGTGCATGGTCACGGCGATTTTTGATAACCTGGGCAAGGGAGCCTCCGGCGCGGCGATTCAGAATATGAATCTGCTGCTGGGTCTGGAGGAAACCACCGGGCTGTCTTTGTAATACTGAACTCCAATTAAAATCTTTAAAAAAGATTTTAATTGCCTGAAGGGCATGGAGTTCATATGAGACTTGTTTTGTGATTTCTTTCCTTATAAATCACAAAACAGGCAGCGCCGTCAGGCGATGCCTTCCTGATTAAAATTAAGATTTTAATCAGGAAATAGTATAAGAGAAGGAGAAACGTATGAAGGTAATCGAAGGCGGCGTTTGCGCCGCGAAGGGCTTTCTGGCAAACGGTGTCCACTGCGGCATCCGGAAGAATCACAGCAAGAAAGACCTGTCCCTGATTTTCAGCACCGTTCCGGCCAGTGCCGCGGCGGTGTATACCACGAATCTGGTCAAGGGTGCGCCGCTGACCGTGACGAAAAAGCATATCGCGGACGGTACTGCCCAGGCGGTGATCTGCAACAGCGGCAACGCCAACACCTGCAACGCAAACGGCATCGAAATTGCCGAGGAAATGAGCGCCCTGGCGGCTTCTGCTCTGGGCATTGCCGCTGACGATGTGGTGGTAGCTTCCACCGGCGTCATCGGCCAGCCTCTTTCCATCGACCCCATTGCGGCGGGCCTGCCGGAGCTGGTGGCGGGACTGTCCGACAACGGCAGCGGAACCGCCGCCGAGGGCATTATGACCACCGACACCGTCCGGAAAGAGGTTGCCGTGGAGTTTACCCTGGGCGGAAAAACCTGCCGCCTGGGCGGCATTGCCAAGGGCAGCGGCATGATTCATCCCAACATGGCCACCATGCTGGTGTTTCTGACCACCGACGCGGCCATTTCTCCCGCCATGCTTCAGAAGGCTCTGTCCGGGGACATTGCGAATACCTTCAACATGCTCTCCATTGACGGCGATACCTCCACCAACGACATGGTGACCATCCTTGCCAACGGCCTGGCAGGGAACCCGGAAGTGACGGCGGAAGGGGAGGACTTTACCGCCTTTATGCAGGCGCTCAACTCCGTGACCATCGCCCTGTGCCGGAAGATCGCCGGGGACGGCGAGGGCGCTACCAAGCTCTTAGAGTGCAAGGTCACCGGCGCTGCCGATCTGGCCACTGCCAAGACCGTTGCCAAGAGCGTCATCTGTTCCAGTCTGCTGAAAGCCGCCATGTTCGGCGCGGACGCCAACTGGGGTCGGGTGCTGTGCGCCATCGGCTACAGCGGCGCGGACGTGGACGTGCACAAGGTGGACGTGGCCTTCTCCAGCCCGGCGGGCACGGTGGCCGTCTGCAAGGACGGCGCAGGTCTGGACTTTTCCGAGGAAATCGCAAAGCAGGTGCTTCTGGAAAAGGAAATCGAAATTCTGGTGGAGCTGAACAGCGGCGACGCCGTCTCCACCGCCTGGGGCTGTGATCTGACCTATGACTATGTCAGAATCAACGGCGACTACCGCACCTGAGGAAAATGCCATGGAGAATCTGCTTTCCAATCGGGAGCGGGCGGAGGTTCTGACCCAGGCCCTTCCTTATATCAAGAAGTACAGCGGCAAGATCGTCGTCATCAAGTACGGCGGCAATGCCATGATCAACGAGCAGCTCAAGCAGCAGGTGATGGAGGACATCACCCTGCTGTGGCTCATCGGGGTCAAGGTGGTGCTGGTGCACGGCGGCGGCCCGGAGATCAGCGAAACCATGAAAAAGCTGGGTAAGCAGGCTCAGTTTGTCAACGGCCTGCGGGTGACGGACAAGGAAACCGTGGACATCGTCCAGATGGTGCTGGCGGGGAAGGTCAATAAGACCTTAGTCAACCTTCTGCAAATGAAGGGCGGTCACGCGGTGGGTGTCAGCGGCATTGACGGCGGCATCATTGAGGCCGCCATGAAGGACGAGGCTCTGGGCTATGTGGGAAAAATCACCCGGATTCGCCCCCAGCCCATCACCGATCTTCTGGAAAAGAATTATATTCCTGTGGTGTCCACCGTGGCCAGTGACCGCCAAGGCAACACCTACAACATCAACGGCGACACCGCCGCCGCCTTCATCGCTGGCGCGCTGAACGCCGAGCGGCTGATTATGATGACGGATATTGCGGGAATCCTCCGGGACAAGGACGATCCCAGCACCCTGATTCCGGCTCTGACGGTGTCGGAGGCCAGAAAGCTTTTCGATGAGGGCGTGATCTCCGGGGGTATGATTCCCAAGGTGGATTGCTGCATTGAGGCCATCGAGAAAGGCGTCAGGCATGTGGTAATTATGGACGGACGGGTGCCCCACTCCATTCTGATGGAGCTGCTTACCGACGAAGGCGCGGGCACCATGGTTATGGGGGATTGACAATGAACATTATGGATATGGACAAGGCCTATGTGGCCGGGACTTACAAGCGGTTTCCCGTGGAGATTGTCTCCGGAAAGGGCAGTCACGCGGTGGATTCCCAGGGCAAGACCTATGTGGACATGGGCTCCGGCATCGGCGTGACGGCTTTCGGCTACGGCGACGAAGCTTGGAAAGCGGCTGTCATCGAGCAGCTTGACAAGGTGCAGCACACCTCGAACCTCTACTACACCGAGCCCTGCGCCAAGCTTGCCAAGCTCCTGTGCGAGAAAACCGGCATGAAGAAGGTGTTCTTCGCCAATTCCGGTGCCGAGGCCAACGAGTGCGCCATCAAGGCGGCGAGAAAGTATTCCGCAGAGAAGAAGGGTGCGGACTGCTGCACCATCGTGACCCTTCAGAACAGCTTCCATGGCCGGACGCTGACCACCCTGGCGGCAACCGGACAGGATCATTTCCATGAGCTGTACCAGCCCTTGACGCCCGGCTTTGTCCATGTGCCTGCCAACGACATTCAGGCGCTAAAGGACTGCGTGGCGAAGGTTAAGGTAGCGGGCATTCTTATGGAGGTTGTCCAGGGCGAGGGCGGCGTGCTGCCTCTGACTGCGGAATACCTGGCAGCGGCCAATAAGCTGGCTCACGAGCAGGATATCCCCCTTATGATGGACGAGGTGCAGATCGGCAACGGCCGCTCCGGCAAGCTCTACGGCTATATGAATTTTGACGTTCAGCCGGACATCGTGTCCACAGCCAAGGGCTTAGGCGGCGGCCTGCCCATCGGTGCCTGTCTGCTGGGGGAGAAGGTTCAGAATGTGCTGGGCTTCGGCGATCACGGCTCCACCTACGGCGGCAACCCGGTTTGCTGCGCCGGCGGCGTGAGCATCATCGGCAGACTGACTGACGATTTCCTGGCGGAGGTGCAAAAGAAGAGCGCCTATGTTTTCGAGGCTCTCACCGGCGCTCCCGGCATTGAGTCCGTCACCGGCCTGGGACTGATGATCGGCGTGAAGCCGGTGGCTCCCGCGGCGGAGGTCGTGAAAAAGTGCATGGAGCGGGGGGTGCTGTGCCTGACCGCGAAGAATAAGGTGCGGCTGCTGCCTGCCCTGAACATTCCCATGGAGGACTTGAAGTTTGCCGTAGAGACCATCCGGGCCGTGGCGGCGGAGCTGGCCTGACAGGAGGAAAACATATGGATTTGAAGGGTAAAAGCTTTCTGAAGCTGCTGGATCTGACCCCGGCGGAAATTGAGGGTCTGCTGGCTTTGGCCGCCAAGCTGAAGGCGGAAAAAAAGGCGGGGATTCCCCATAAGCTCTGCGAGGGCAAGAACATTGTCCTGCTGTTTGCCAAGGATTCCACCCGCACCCGCTGCTCCTTTGAGGTGGCAGGCCACGACCTGGGAATGGGCGTGACCTACATCGGCTCCTCCGGCTCCCAGATGGGAAAGAAGGAGTCCATTGCCGATACCGCCCGGGTGCTGGGTCGGATGTACGACGGTATTGAGTACCGGGGCTTCGCCCAGAATATTGTAGAAGAGCTGGCCAAATACGCGGGGGTACCCGTGTGGAACGGACTGACCAACGAGTACCATCCTACCCAGATTCTGGCGGATTTTCTGACCATTCAGGAGCATTTCGGTTCTCTGAAGGGGAAAAAGCTGGTATATATGGGGGATGCCCGGTACAACATGGGCAATTCTCTCATGGTCGGCTGCGCCAAAATGGGAATGCACTTCGTGGCCTGCGCCCCGGAAAAATATTTCCCCAATCCGGCTCTGGTGAAAACCTGCCGGGACATTGCCATGGAAACCGGGGCGGTTATTGATCTCATTACCGACCCCATGGAGGCGGTAAAGGGCGCGGATGTGCTCTACACCGACGTGTGGGTGTCCATGGGCGAGCCGGACAGCGTCTGGCAGGAGCGGATCGAGGCCCTTTCTCCCTACCGGGTGACCATGGAGCTGATGAACGCCGCGGGGAAGCAGTGCCGGTTCATGCACTGCCTGCCGGCTTTCCACGATTTGAAGACCGTCATCGGCCAGCAGATCTACGATAAGTTTGGTATCGACTGCATGGAGGTCACTGACGAAGTGTTCGAAAGTGATCGCTCCATCGTCTTCGACGAGGCAGAAAACCGGATGCACACCATCAAGGCCGTCATGGCTGCTACTCTGTAACGGAAGAAGAACCGGGGCACCCAGCGGGTGTCCCGGTTCAGCGTGTCAAAAAAGTCCGAAAGATACGTTGTCATTCCGAACCAGTCCGCAGACTGGTGTGGGAATCCCCCGATTGAACGTAAGAACCGATGATTTAAGGACGAAAATGTTTGAAAATCAGGGGGATTGCCACGCCAGTGTGAGCACTGGCTCGCAATGACACGGTTTTTCGACAGCCTCAACCGGGGCACCCAGCGGGTGTCCCGGTTTTTGCTATACGGTCAAATTCTGAATCCATTTTCCGGCTTTCAGCATCCGCGCGCCGATGAAGCACTTGAGCAGATTCACACTGGTGCAGATGAGAAACAGAGGGACAATGGAGATGTCCGTGAACCGGCTCAGGCAGTAAGCCAGAGGCACGCAGCACAGCCACAGAAAGCAGCTGTCAAACAGGAAGGTGACAAAGGTCTGCCCGCCGGAGCGCAGGGTGAAATAGGTGGCGTTGGCGTAGGAATCAAAGGGCATGTAGGCCGCCTCAATGCAGATGAGCCAAGTAGCTAAATGCCGGACGGTGTCCGTGGTGTTGTAGATTTTGGGGAAGAGGGTGGAAAACGCCGCCATCAGCGCCCCGAAGAACACTCCGGAGCCTACGGATAGGGCTAGCAGCTTCCGGTTGGTGCTGTGCACCTCTTCTACCGTTGTGTTGGAGCCCAGAAGCTGACCCATGAGAATCCCCACGGCATTGCCCAGAGACAGGAACACCACCGAGGCCAGATTGAAAAGGGTGTTGGAAATGTTCATGGCGGGCACCACGTCCAGGCCGCAGGTGGAATAGCACTGGTTCAGGAAGGCCATGCCGCAGGACCAGAGCGCCTCGTTGACAAGCAGCGGCATTCCCTTGACGATGATGGATTTCAGAAGCCTTCCCGGCAGGTACAGACTCCGGTAGGCACCGACAATGTAGGGATTCTTCTCGGCGTTGCGATGCACCCACCCGGCGACGATCAGAAGCTCCGCGTACCGGGAAATGACGGTTGCCAGAGCGGCACCCTCCACACCCATGGCCGGGGCGCCGAAGTGGCCGAAAATCAGCACATAGTTCAGTCCCAGATTTACCAGCACCGCGGCGATGCCGCCTGCCATGGGCACGAAGGTGTTGCCGCATTCCTTCATGGTGCTGGCATAGACGTTGGTCAGGGCGAAGGGGAGAAAGCCCCAGAGCATGACGGTCAGGTACTTCATGCCGTACTCCAAAGCCCCTGCGGCCATGGCCGCATCTCCGTCGCCGGTCAGGTAAAGGCCAATCAGGGTAGGGCCGCCCAGGTAGAAAAGCCCGCCTCCCAGAAGAGCCAGCACCAGACAGATTATCAGCTTGAACCGGAAGGTATAGCGTTCGCCTTCGGTGTCCTGGGAGCCGTGAAACTGAGCGGTGAAGATTCCCGCTCCGGAGCTGGCACCGAAAATGCACAGGTTGAAGACAAAAATCAGGCCGTTGACGATGGACACGCCGCTCATGGGAATGGTGCCTACCTGCCCCACCATAATGTTGTCCAGCAGGGAGACAAAGTTGGTAATGCCGTTCTGAATGATGATGGGCACGGCAATTCCCAGCACATGGCGGTAGAACTGCCGGTTGCCGATGTAACGATTCTGCATAGTCACCTCAATGTTATCAGCACGGGCGGGCCAACCGGCCCGCCCGTGTAGTTTAGATTTCTTCGCCGCCGAGGAATACCCGCTTTTCGGCGTAATCCGGGGAGCAGACGACGAAGTCTGCCAGCTTTCCGGTTTCGATGGAGCCGACCTGATCCTGAACTCCCAGAGCCTTGGCAGGGTTCCAGGTGGCGGCACGGACGGCCTCTTCTTCCGGAATATTCCAGCTGAGCACATTCCGCAGACACGTCCACAGGTTGGTGGCGGAGCAGGCGATGGTGCCGTCGGCAAGTCTTGCTACGCCGTCCCGGAGCCAGGCATCCTGACCGCCCAGGGTAAACTGGGTGCCTTCGGGCTGTCCGGCGCAGCGGCCGGAGTCGGAAACCAGGATCATCCGGTTTTTGAACATGGTGAAGGCCAGCCGGACGGAGGCCGGGTGGATGTGGTAGCCGTCGCAGATGATCTCCGCCTGCACCTTCTCATTCTCCACCCCGGCGGGAATGACGCCGGGATTCCGGTGGTGAATGCCGGGCATGGCGTTGTACAGGTGGGTCAGGTGGGTCACACCAGCCTCCACCGCCGCCCGGGCGTGGTCATAGTCGGAATCCGTGTGGGCGATGGACACGGTGCAAAGCTTGCTGGCCTTTTCGATAAATTCTACCGCGCCGGGAAGCTCCGGGGCGATATCCACGATCCGCACCAAGCCGCCGCAGTCATCAAAAAGCTTCCGGAAGCCTTCAAAATCCGGATCCTTCAGGTAGTCCGGATTCTGGGCTCCCCGCTTTTTGTAGGAGAAATAGGGTCCCTCCATCTGAATGCCCATGAGCCGGGACAGCCCCTCCGGAGCCTCCTCTTTGAGCTGTTTGGCGGTGGCGAAGGCTTTTTCCAGCACGTCGTAGGGCAGGGTCATGGAGGCGGGGGCGAAGGAGGTCACGCCGCAGGAGGCATAGTAGGCCGCCATTTTTTTGAGGCCTTCGTAGTCCCCGTCGGAGAAGTCCGCCCCGGAGTTGCCGTGGCTGTGGACATCAATGAGGCCGGGAATGACGGTAGCACCATGAAGGTCAACGGCGTCGGCGGGAATTTCCTCCGGCAGGACAGCGCCGAACCGGCCGTCCTGAACCTCAAAGCTGCCGGTGACAAACCGGAAATCCGGGGTGAAGATTCTGGCATTTTTGTAGAACATAGGATTCTCCTCCGTCTTTTTATGATTGAAGCCATGGTATCACGGCTGAGCAAAAAAAGCAATCGTCCCGGCCACAATCGTCAAAGAAAGAAAAGATAAAGTTGGTAATGGGAAGAAAACGGTTGTTATTTTTCCCCCGGACTGGTATAATGAAGCAAAATGGACGCACGAGGTGGAATCATGAAATTACGGAAAATCGCGGCGGGGCTGCTGGCAGTTGCCGGGAGCCTTCTGCTGGCAGGCTCGGTGATCGGGTGCCTGAGTGCCGTGAATCAGGCGGCAACGCCCGTTCCCCAGCCCGAGGGTGTGCGGGAATTTGCACTGGAGTTTCTGGATACTCTGGACAAGGGGGATTTTTCCGGGGTGGAAAAATGCCTGTACGGAAGCCCGGACTTAGGGCTGGAGAAAGCGCCGGACACGGAAAGCGGAAAGCAGCTCTGGCAGGCCTATCGGGACAGCGTCAGCGTAGAATACAGCGACTACTGCTACAGCAAGGGGACGAACATCTACCAGTCGGCCAAGGTGACTGCCCTGGATCTCTCCGCCGCTATGGGAAAGCTCAACAGCACGGCGGCGGAAATCCTGAAAAACACCCTGGAAACGGCAGAGGATCCCAACGCCCTTCTCAATGAGGACGGCACCATTCCGGATACCCTGCGGCAGCAGGCCCTTTCCCAGGCTCTGACCCAGGTGCTTTCGGAAGGGACGACCGTCACCCGGGAGATGAATGTGCGGCTGGTCAAGCAGGACGGACAGTGGCGGGTGGTGCCCGACGGGGCGCTGCTGGCAGTGCTGTCCGCGGGCCTGAATTAAAGGAGGCGGAATATGGGATACAAACCGAAATATGCCGCCAAAAACCGGAAGCGGGAGCCGGAGGTCATCCGCAGCCCCAAGCCGGAAACGAAGAAGCAGCGGCCTGGGAAAAAGCCCCGCTCCCGGGCGGGGAATATCGCCTGGATGGTGCTGACGGCGGTGCTGGTGCCCCTTTGCACCTTTGCCGCCGTCCGGATTTTGAGCCAGATGATCTATACTGTGGGCACGCCGAAGACGGCTGCCATCGGGAAAACCAAGGACATGGCGGTGGTGGACAGTCTGGATGCCTACGCCCAGGAAAAAATGGGGGATGCCCAGTCGGTGCTGGCGGGGCTGAACACCTCAGATTTTACCCTGCCCACCCAGCCGGAAACCGAGCCGCCCCATGAGCACTACACCATTCCCGCCGACGCGGCGGCAGCCCCGAAGCCGAACCAGTCCCTCTATGGCTCTGTTCGCAGCCCTGCTGACATGGAGCCGGTGCTGGAGCAGGCCAAGTGGGTGCTGGACGGTCAGAAGACCTATTTCCAGCTGGATCAGCAGATTTATGACAACAGCATTATCCGCTACTATCTGGACGAGACCATTCTCGCCGTTACCTGGCAGGAGGTGCACGACGACTCCGTGTACACCTTCTCGGAGATCAAGGTGGAGGATGCCTCCCAGTTCCGGCGCCATCTGGCCGGAGGCGAGTACGGCTCCAATATGCAGTATCTGACCACGGAAATGGCGGAAACCGTCAACGCGGTGGTGGCCTCCGCCGGGGATTTCTACCAGTTCCGGAACTTCGGCGCAGTGGTCTACCAGGGTCAGGCCAAGCGGGTGGAGGGCACCTATGCCGAGACCTGCTATATAGACTTCAGCGGCGACATGCACTTTACCCGGGCAGGGGAGGTGCTGACCACCCAGGCCGTTCAGCAGTATGTGGACGAGAACAACATCAATTTCAGCCTGGTCTTTGGCCCCATTCTGGTGGACAACTACCAATTGCAGGAGCACAGCTGGTACGGCGTAGGGGAGATCAACGAGGGCTATGCCCGTTCCGCTCTGTGCCAGATGGACAGCCTCCACTATTTGGTGGTCACCGCCAATACCACCGGCGTCCATCAGACCATCCCCACGGTTGCGATGTTCGCCAAGAACATCGCCGCCACCGGCTGCCGGATGGCTTACTGCCTGGACGGCGGTCAGACCGCTACCATCGTTATGAATAACGAGCTGGTGAACCGGCCTGTCTACGGTCAGCAGCGGAAAATCAGCGATATCATCTATTTTGCCACGGCGGTGCCGGAGGGAGGGACGGACAATGGATAGAATTGCCCTGTATTCAGGCGTCACCCCCATCTACTGGTGCAGCCTGGCGCTGACCCTGGGGACGATCGTTGCCATCTGCTTCTTCCTGGCCTTCTATCTCGGCAAAAGCGGCAACGCCGCGGCGGGCTTTGCCGCGGTGCCGGTGGGAATCCTGCTGAGCCTGGTGCTGGCCCGGTTTTTCCACTGGTACTGTCAGGCGGACAGCTACGAAAGCTTCTCTGCTGCCATGACGGACTTTTCCGGCGGGGGCTTTGCGCTCATGGGAGCCTTCCTGGGCTGCACCCTGGCCGCCTGTCTGACGAGAATTCTGTGTCTACAGCGGAATCTGCCGGAAATGCTGGATGCCCTGTCCCTGGGCGGCTGCGCGGGAATTGTGGTGGGGCGGCTGTCCGCCCTGTTCAACGCCACCGATCGGGGGCAGGTGCTGGCAAATTTCCGGAGTCTGCCCATCGCCAGCCCCGTGAGCAACGCGGTTTCCGGGGCGGTGGAGTACCGGCTGGCGACCTTTGCCCTCCAGTCCATTGCCGCTTTTGTGCTGTTTGTGATTCTGGCAGTCTTTTATCTGCGGGGGCAGAAGGGGGGAAAGCTTCGGGACGGGGACACCTGCCTGATTTTCCTGATGCTCTACGGCTGCACCCAGGTGGTGCTGGACAGCACCCGCTATGACTCCCTGTTCTTCCGGAGCAACGGCTTTGTCAGCGTGGTGCAGGTGCTGGGAGCCCTGGGCCTTGCCCTGGCAGTGGTGGTCTTCGCCCGGCGAATGGTGAAGGCCAGAGGCTTCCGAGCCTGGAACATTTTCCTGTGGCTGCTCATTGCCCTGGCTCTGACCGGAGCCGGGTACATGGAGTATTACGTCCAGCGCCGGGGCAACGAGGCTCTTTTTGCCTACAGTGTCATGAGCGCCTGCCTGCTGGCGGCATCCGTACTGACCCTTTTCATGCGGGTTCTGGCGGTAAAGATGGAGAAGCGGTATTATGGAACTGACGATTAACGAAAAGACTTATTTTGTGGAGAAACTTCTGGGCAAGGGCAAGGGAGGCTATTCCTACCTGGTTTCCGATGGAGCGGGGGAGTACGTCATCAAGCAGATTCACCACGAACCCTGCGATTATTACCAGTTTGGAGACAAGCTGGCCTCCGAGCGCCGGGACTATGCCCGGCTGAAGGCCATCGGCATTCCCATGCCGGAGCTGCTGGCGGTGGACGAGACCGGGGAAAGAATTCTGAAGGAGTACATTCCCGGGGCCACCATTGACCGCTATGTGCTGGCCGATCGGATGGAGGAAAGCTTTTATCGGCAGATTGAGGCCATGTGCCGTCTGCTGTATCCGGCGAATACCAATATCGACTATTTTCCCACAAACTTTGTCGTCCGGGACGGGATGCTTTTCTATGTAGACTACGAGTGCAACGACTATATGGACGCGTGGAATTACGAGAATTGGGGCAGCCGTTATTGGTGGCGGTCACCGGAGTTTCTGGAACGCTTTGGAACCTAAAAAACCCGGAAAGCCTCAGCTTTCCGGGGTTTTCAGCGTGTCGAAAAAGTCCGAAAAATATGGTGTCATTCCGAACCAGTGGTGCTCCGCGCAGCGAATTAAAATAGTGATGATTGCCAGTGGCAATCATACCGTAATATATCGCAGACTGGTGTGGGAATCCCCCCGGTTGAACGTAAAAGCTACTGGTTTAGGATTGAAAATATTTGAATATCAGGGGGATTGCCACGCCAGTGTGCGCACTGGCTCGCAATGACATGGTTCTTTGACAATCTCAAAAAACCCGGAAAGCCGAGGCTTTCCGGGTTTTTCCTGTGCAGTTACTTTCCGAAGGCATCCAGTGCCAGCTTGAAAGCGCCGTAGGCGCCGGCATCGTTGCCCAGAGAGGCCAGGGCGAACCGAGCGCCGGAGGCGGCGTGGAAGACGTACTTCTTGAAGTAGGGAACAATGCCGTCCAGAAGCACCTGTCCGGCCTTGCTGACACCGCCGCCGATGACTACCACCTCGGGGTCTACCACGGAGCAGACGTTGCCCAGGAACTCGCCCATGTACCGGTAGACCTGATCGAGGATGGCAAGAGCTTCCTTGTCCCCGGCCTTGCCCGCGTCAAAGATGTCCTTGCAGGTCATATTCTCCAGAGTACGGAGACTGCTGGGGGCATCGGTGGCCGCCAGGTGACGCCGGGCCAGCCGAACGATGCCGGTGGCGGAGCAGTACTGCTCCACGCAGCCGTACTTGCCGCAGTTGCATTGCAGGGTTTCGTCCCGGTTGAGAAGCAGGTGGCCGATCTCCGCGCCGGAGCCGTGAGCGCCGTGAAGAAGGTTCCCATCCACGACGATGCCGCCGCCCACGCCGGTGCCCAGGGTCACGAAGAGCATATTGTCGCAGCCCTTGCCGCCGCCCTTCCAGTATTCGCCCAGAGCCGCCACGTTGGCATCGTTGCCCGCCTTCACCGGGAAGCCGGTGAGCCTGGACAAATCCTCGGCGATGTTGAACACGCCCCAGCCCAGGTTCACGCAGCGGTTCACAACGCCTTTGCCGTTGACCGCGCCGGGCACGCCGATGCCGATGCCCAGAATGTCGGACGCGGGAATCTTATGGGAAGCCAGATACTCCTTGACGGAAGCGGCGATGTCCGGCAGAATCTGATCGCCGCCGTTTGCGGTGACGGTGGGAATCTCCCATTTGTCGAGCATGGTGCCGTTTTCGTCAAAATAGGCGATCTTGACGGTAGTGCCGCCCAGATCAATGCCAAAGCCGTATTTCATAAGGGTCGCCCTCCTAATATGTTGGATGTCTCTATTATACATATTCCGCGGAAAAAAGCCAGCCCCTAACGAAAATTAGAGAAAGAAAAGTTTTGCTTGCGTTTGGCTCCGGTTTGCGGTAGAATACAGTCGTACTTTGAGAAAGGACGTGTTCCATTACATGATTAAAGTTGATATCTCCAACGTCTGGGGTCAGCTGACCCTGAGCGACCTGCTGGCTATGGAAAAGGAAGTGGCCGATGCCCACACCACCCTGGTGGACGGCACCGGTGAGGGCAACGATTTCCTGGGCTGGCTGAACCTGCCCGTTCGGGAGCCTACCGAGGAAATTAAGCGCATCCAGTCCGCCGCCAAGAAGATTCGGGAAAACAGCGATGTGTTCGTGGTTATCGGCATCGGCGGCTCCTACCTGGGCCCCCGGGCTGCCATCGAGCTGCTGCAGGGCCCCAACCACAACATCGGCAAGGGCAAGGGCAATCCCCAGATCTTCTTTGCCGGCAACGGCCTGAGCACCCGTCACTGGAACGAGCTTCAGGGTCTGCTGGAGGACAAGGACTTCTCCATCGCCATCATCTCCAAGTCCGGCACCACCACCGAGCCTGCCATCGCTACCCGCGCCCTGCGCTGGATGCTGGAGCGCAAGTATGGCACTGCCGGTGCCAAGGAGCGGATCTTCGCCATCACCGATCCCTGCAAGGGCGCTCTGCGCCAGATGGCTACCGAAGAGGGCTGGGAGACCTTTGTTATCCCTCAGAACGTGGGCGGCCGGTACTCCGTGCTGACCCCCGTGGGTCTGCTTCCTCTGGCGGTTGCGGGCATCGACATCATGGAAATGATGAACGGCGCCATGGATGCCAAGGAAACCTACAACCTGCGCTCCTTCGAAAATCCCGTCTGGCAGTATGCCGCCGTCCGGAACCTGCTGTACCGCAACGGCAAGGCCATTGAGATTTTCGAGTCCTTCGAGCCTGGCTTCAAGATGTTCGGCGGCTGGTGGCAGCAGCTCTTCGGCGAGTCCGAGGGCAAGGACGGCAAGGGTATCTTCCCGGCAACCGCCGAGTTCACTGCCGACCTGCACTCCCTGGGTCAGATGATCCAGTCCGGCGTCCGGAACATTTTCGAGACCATGGTGCGTTTTGACGCTCCCGAGAAGAAGATGGTCATCGGCGGCGACGCCAAGAACCTGGATGGCCTGAACTACCTGGAGGGCCGCACCCTGGACTTCGTGGACGAGAAGGCCTTCCTCGGCACTCTGGCTGCCCATGTGGACGGCGGCGTGCCCGTCATCACCATGGACTGCGGAGAGCTGAACGACCGGAAGGTGGGCGAGCTGTTCTACTTCCTGGAGCTCAGCTGCGGCGTTTCCGCCTACATCCTGGGCGTGAACCCCTTCAACCAGCCCGGTGTGGAGCTGTACAAGCGCAATATGTTCCAGCTGCTGGGCAAGCCCGGCTACGAAAAGTAAGTGTATTTTGCCGGAGAGGACGGTCTGTCCTCTCCGGTACTTTTTTCCAAAATGAAAACTCTTGGGAAAAACGCAAAATAGTAGTTGCAAATTTTCCCGTTTACTGGTAGAATGTGCATAAGCCAAAAAACAAAGGCAAGGAGGACATTCCTATGATTCATGTTATTATGGGGCTGAAGGGCTCCGGCAAAACAAAGAAGCTGATCGACGCCATCAACGGCGCGGTGGCAGAAGCCCACGGCGATGTGGTGTGCATCGAGTACGGCAGAAAGCTGACCTACGATCTTTCCTATAAGGTTCGCCTGGTGGACTCCCAGGAGTACGGCATTTCCAGCAGCGAGATGCTCAAGGGCTTCCTGAGCGGTCTGCACGCCGGCAATTTTGATATTACCAACGTCTTTATTGATAACCTCTATAAGACCATCGGTGCCGACCTGGCTGCCGCCGAGGACTTTGTGGCCTGGTGCGCCAAGTTTGCCGCCGACAACAAGATGGAGATCACCATCACCATCTCCGAAGACCCCGCCAAGGCCAGCGAGGGCATGAAGCAGTATCTGTAAGAATACATCCCCAGCCGCCGCAGCATCCGCTGCGGCGGCTTTTCGATATGCGAAAGGGACTGAAGGATATGCTCGTCATTGCGAACCAGTGGAGCACTGGTGTGGCCCTTTCCAAGGATTCCCTCCGGTCAGAATCCCCCCGGATGTTCCGGGACCTACCGGCGAAGCGCAAAGGCTCCCCTTGCTGACCAAGGGTGGTGCTCCGCGCAGCGAATCAAAATTGAAATGATTGCCAGTGACAATCATACCATAATCTGTGCTGCCCCAGTGCGCACACTGGGGCTGAGGGGATCAGAACTTGCCCACTCTGACAATCCCTCAGTCATGGCCTTGCGTGAGACGGCCATGCCAGCTCCCTTTGCACAAGGGAGCCTCTGGGTGCTCCCGCACCAGTGCGTTTATCGATATTTCTCAGAAGAACCTGGGAATTGTACCACATTCATGTTCTTGCCGAGACAAGAACATTGCCCCCGGAGGGATCAGCGCAAAAAGTTTCTGCGAGGCCGAAAGAAATGTGAAAGTTCGCGCGTTGGCGAGCTTTTTCGGATAAAATAAAAATTTACCCTTGCAATTTGCAATTTTTTCTTTTATAATGCTAATGTAAGAGATTATGTGTATTTATAGGAGAAAAGAATGAGCGATTTACGAGAAAACAAAATGGGCGTCATGCCGGAAGGAAAGCTTCTGCTGAATATGGGCCTTCCCATGATTGCCTCCATGCTGGTGCAGGCCCTTTATAACGTGGTGGACAGCATCTACGTCTCTCAGATTTCCGAGAGCGCGGTGACCGCCCTGTCCCTGGCCTTCCCCATTCAGAATATGCAGATCGGCTTCGCCGTGGGCATCGGCGTGGGCGTCAACTCCCTGCTCAGCAAGAGCCTGGGCGAAAAGAACCAGGAGGCCGCCAACTTTACCGCGGGCAACGGCGTCACCCTGATGATGATCTGCACCGTCCTGTTCATGCTCTTCGGCGCGTTCGGCGTCCGGCCCTACTATGAGATGCAGTCCACCGTGGCGGAAACCGTGGAGGGCGGCATCGTTTATTCCAAAATCTGCTGCCTGCTGACTCTGGGCGTGTTTATGTCCGTGCTGGGCGAGCGGCTGCTTCAGGCCACAGGCCGGACGGTCCATACCATGATCACCCAGAGCCTGGGCGCTATCATCAACATCATCCTGGATCCCATCCTGATTCACGGCTGGTTTGGTGCTCCCGCCATGGGCATCGCCGGCGCGGCCATTGCCACAGTCATCGGTCAGTTTGCTTCCGCGGCGCTGGTGTGGTGCTTTAATTTCAAGTTCAATCCCGAGGTTCAGCTGGCCTGGAAGTATGTGAAGCTTCACGGCCAGATCGTCCGCTCCATCCTGACCGTGGGCATCCCCTCGGTGGTGATGAACGGCATCGGCTCTGTCATGAACTTCGGCATGAACCAGATCCTTCAGGGCTTTACCGAGACGGCTACCGGCGTCTTCGGCGTATATTTCAAGCTGCAAAGCTTTTTCTTCATGCCCCTGTTCGGCCTGAACAACGCCACCATTTCCATCATTGCCTACAACTACGGTGCCCGGAAGCCCCGCAGAATTACAAAGACCCTGAAAATCGCCTGCACTGCGGCGGTGTGCCTGATGCTGGCGGGCTTTCTGGCCTTCCAGTTTGCCCCGGATCTGCTGATCGGCATGTTCAACCCCAGCGAGACCTTCCTGGTCATCGGTCGGGCAGCACTGCGCACCATCAGCTGGAGCTTCCCCCTGGCGGCCTTCGGCATCGCCCTCAGCGGCTGCTTCCAGGCCCTGGGCAACGGCATTTACAGCACCATCGTTTCCCTGTGCCGTCAGATGCTGGTGCTGCTGCCGGTGGCTTATCTGCTGAGCAAAACCGGCGAGGTCAACGCGGTGTGGCTGTCCTTCATCATTGCGGAGGTCATCAGCCTGGCGGTGACCCTGACCTTCTTCCGCCGGATTTACCGGCAGAAGATTCAGCCCTTGTTTGCCGCCAAGGATGCAGAATAAAAATGTCCGCCCACCCTGGGCGGGCATTTTGCGAAGGAGAGAGAAAAATGTACGCGGATTGCCACATCCACATGGTACTGGACGGAGAAAACTGGAAGGCGGCCATTTCCCGGCATAGGGAGAAGGTCAATGAGAAGTGGATTCGGCAGACCCTTGGCCGGTATCAAAATCTGGGTTTTACCTATCTCCGGGACGGCGGCGACCGCTGGGGCGTAGGAAAGCGGGCTCGGGAGCTGGCAGGGGAGTACGGCATCACCTACCGGACGCCGCTGGCTCCGCTGTGCAAGACGGGGCACTACGGCGGCTTCATCGGCGAAAAATACGAGAATTTGAAAGAATTCCCGGAAAAAGTCATGAGTACCCGAAAAAACGGAGCGGATTTCATCAAAATCATGATTTCCGGCCTGATGGATTTTGACCGGTTCGGTGTGCTGACGGAGCCGGGGCTGGAACCGGAAGAAATCCGGGAGCTGATTCACATTGCCCATGAGGAGGGCATGGCGGTGATGGCTCACGCCAACGGAGCGCAGACGGTGCTGGCCGCGGCTCAGGCCGGGGTGGATTCCGTGGAGCACGGAGCCTACCTGAACGGGGAGGCCCTTCACGCCATGCGGGAGGTCGGAACGGTCTGGGTGCCTACCCTGTCCACCATCGGAAACCTCCGGGGAAAAGGCAGGTTCCGGGAGGCGGCGGTGGAGGAAATTCTGGAATCCGCCCAGGAAAATGTCCGCACCTTTGCCGCTCTCGGCGGCCTCGTTGCTCCGGGAACCGACGCCGGAGCCTGGGCGGTGCCCCATGGCAGTCTGACGGAGTACGCCCTTCTGCGACAAGCCCTGGGCCCCAGCACGGAAGCCATCCTGGAAGCCGGCACCCGGGAAATCCAAAGAAAGTTCTGATTTTTTTACAACAAAATCAATTTGCCTCCCCCGCCGGACATATCACCAGCGGGGGCCGTTTCGCAGATAGAGAAGAGGGAAATATTTGCGGATGCCTATTGACAATGGTACTGCTTATATGTATAATGCATGATATATATCGAACAATATATAAAACTATCTGAATTCAGGAAAGGACTGTGCCTATGGCGCCCAGGAACAAGTTCACGAAAGCGGAAATGGTGGAGGCAGCCCTGGGGGTCGTCCGGGCCAAAGGCATCGACGGCCTGACGGCGAAGACATTGGCGGAGGCCCTGGGCATTTCTACCCAGCCGGTGTTTACCGCCTTCGGCGCCATGGAAAACCTCCGGCAGGCGGTGTATGCTGCCGGGGTGGGGGTGTATGACCGCTACATGGAGGCGGGATTGGGGGAGAAAATTCCCTTCTTCGGCGTCGGAATGCAGCATATCCGCTTTGCCCGGGAGGAGCCGGAGCTGTACCAGTTTCTTTTCCTGAACCGGGCTCAGGATTCCCGGTGTAGTGTCATGCAGACCATGGCCCACCTGCAGGTACGGGTTCGGCCGACACTCATGGGCATTTACCGGATCACTTCTGAGGAAGCGGATTTCTACTTTCGGAATCTGTGGCTGGCGGCGCACAGTCTGGCCACCCTGATCGTCACCGGCGACTGCTCCTATTCCGACCGGGAAATCGGCCGGATCCTTACGGGCTTCAGCATCAGCACCTATCAGGCCATTCGGGAGATTCCCGGCTTTGCCGCCGGCACCTTTGACCGGGATGCTGTCTTCCGGGCGCTGATTTCCGAAGAAGGCAGGTGAGAGGCGATGGGGGAAGAAAAAGGGGCGAGCCTTTCGTGGCTTCGCTACCCCAAATGCGGCGGCAAAACCAGAACCCGGGTGCGGGCTCGGACGGTACTGGCGGATTTCCCTCTGTTCTGCCCGAAATGCAGATACTCCTGCGTGATTCGCTATCAGAACGGAAAAATCGTCGATATCAAATTGCCAGACGCTTAAGACGCAGTGCAAGCCGGGAAAACGGTTTGCGCTGCATTCATTTTTGAGGAGGAAGGAATATGAACCAACTGCTTGGCTGCTGCGGGCTGGACTGTGGGACCTGCGATGCCCGAATTGCGACCGTTACCAATGACGCTTCTTTGCGGGAGAAAACCGCCGCCCTGTGGACAAAGCTCAACGGCGTGCCCATCACGTCGGAAATGCTCCACTGCACCGGCTGCCGGATGGAGGGCACTAAGACACCCTTCTGTGACCGGCTGTGCGCCGTCCACAACTGCGTCCGGGAGAAAGCCTTGGACACCTGTGCGGATTGTGCACAGATGGATGCCTGCCAGACCCTGGGGGCCATCACTGCAAATACCCCAGCGGCCCTGGAAAACCTGAAACGCCTGCGCCGACTGACCCGGCCCGGAATTTGACAGGAGAAGGTTGTGATGGAAAAGATATATCCCCGGCCTCAGGATCCGCAGATGGTCTATCTGAAAGACGTGATTACCGGGCCGAACATCCAGGTGGGCGATTACACGGTTTACCATGATTTTGTCCGGGATCCCCGGGATTTCGAGAAGAACAACGTGCTCTACCACTACCCGGTGAACGGCGACAAGCTGATCATCGGCAAATTCTGCTCCATTGCCTGCTGAGCGAAATTTCTGTTTACCGGCGGCAACCACTGCCTAAGCTCTCTGGCAACCTATTCCTTCCCCATCTTCTTCGACGCCTGGGGCCTGGACGCGAAAAATATCCGGGCGGCCTGGGACAACAAGGGGGACACCGTCATCGGCAACGACGTCTGGATCGGCTATGAGGCCCTGATCATGCCGGGGGTGAAAATCGGAAACGGCGCGATCATCGGCACCCGGGCGGTGGTGACGAAGGACGTGCCGCCCTATACCATCGTGGCCGGCGTTCCGGCAAGGCCCATCCGCAGACGCTTTGACGTTGCCACCATAGAACGGCTGGAGGCTTTACGCTGGTGGGATTGGGACTGGGAACAGATCAAGGCCAGCATCCAGGTCATCCAGTCGGGAGACATTGCGGCTTTGGAGAATTGCTCCCCGGCTGGGATGGAGCAAGCAAGAAAAACAAGGAATGAAGAATGAGATAAAGCACCTGATTCTGCCGGAGATCGGCTGCCACATTGCGAAGGCCAATCGGCACCGGGGCTGCGCGAAGGAGGCGGCCCGGGCCAGCGGCATGACGCTGCGAAACGTCTTCACTGCCGCCGAAGGCGAAAGGATCCTTGCGTATGTCCTCCGCCGGGAGCAATGGCGGAAGCAGAGCAGGAAATAGAGAAACCGCAAGGGAAAACATATGAAATAGTGGGCACCATCCTATGGAATGGTGCCCACTATTCAACGGGGAAGCTCAGATTTGGCTGGCAAATGAACAGATGATACTGAACTCCAATTAAAATCTTTAAAAAAGATTTTAATTGCCTGAAGGGCATGGAGTTCATATGAGACTTGTTTTGTGATTTCTTTCCTTATAAATCACAAAACAGGCAGCGCCGTCAGGCGATGCCTTCCTGATTAAAATTAAGATTTTAATCAGGAAATAGTATGAAAAATGATAGAATAGAGGTATGAATAGCAAAACGACCTGAATACAAAGCATTCAGGTCGTTTGGTGGGGGAGGACGGATTTGAAGCAACCGCTTATGCCATACATGGAATATTGTGAGGATGTCAGGGGGAGGGAAGAAGCCCCGAGAGGGAAAATAGAAATCAAGATCACCGTAACAATTACCCCAACAAAAGAGAAAAGCCCCGCACCTAAGAGCCAAAAGGTACAGAGCAATTCCCCAAAAACCAGTATCATAATACACAACAAATAACCAAAAGTCAAGCCCACTCCTGACAAACTCTTGGGGTGTCCGCACAGTAAAGGAAAGGAAGATAACAAATGGGCGAAAAGTTGGAAGCTGCTAGGCAAGCGGCAGGGAATGGCCCAAGGACAGCTGGCAGAGTTCGTCGGATGCTACCCAGCGAGATAACAGCCGATGGGAGAGCGGCCGTGTGGAGCCCGGGGTGCTGACGGTCAAGAAGATTGCGCAGGTTCTCGGATGCGGCATGGACGACCTGGTATAAGCGAATGAAATCACTTTATTAAGAAATAGTATTAGATGGGTTCGAATCCGCCTTTCGGTAGCAAAAAAGACACCGCCAAAGGCGATGTCTTTTTTGCTGGTGGGGGGCAGTCGTTTACATCCGAACAAAACACATATTCAATTTCCTCCAGGGTCACGGTTTCCGCATGATCCCGGAAATTGTAGGTGAACACAATTTTATCATCATACACATACACTGAGTTCAAAAATGTATCGATCATTTCACGCTGATAGGCCTTGTCGTTGATGTTGCCGTATTTGAAGCGGCTGATCCATTTGACGACTTCTTCCTTGGTGAACACCGGTTGCGCCATCTGGGCACGGATCAGGCTGACATTCAGCTCCTCTTTCTGACGTTCCAGTTCTTCCATTCGCTCCTTGGTGGTGGATGTAAAAATGCCTGCCTCGATTGCTTTCAGCAGATTTTTAAGGCCTTTGTCACACGCACGGAGCTGTTCTTTGATGGAGGGAATCATCGGATTCTCCTGCCCCTGTATGGCAATGATGGCATCTGCCACCCGGTCAATGACTTCATCGGTGAGAACTTTGGTCACGGTCTCCACAACCACCGCCCGTTCCAACCAATCCCGCTTGAGTGCTTTCCGTTTGCAGGTATGCCCATGCTTGGCGTTGATACATTTGTAGTAGTAATAGAACGTTCCGTTTCTGCTTTTTCCACATTCACCGACCATATGGCCGCCGCAAGTGCCGCAAAACACCTTTCCGGACAGCAGGTATTCTTCCTTTGCCTTGGCTCTCCCCGGGGATTTCTTATTTGCTTCCATCCGTTTTTGCACCCTTTCAAATACATCTTTTTCAACCAATGCCGGAACGCCGCCCGGGATAATCGTGTCGCCATAGCGGTAATCCCCGATATATTTCCTGTTTTTCAGAAGAAGCGTCATGGCACTTGCCTGGAATGGCCTGTTAAAGTTGTTGCGCAAGCCTCTTGCGTTCAAGTCTTCCATAATGTTCTTGATCAGCTCGCCCTTGTCGTAGCGGGAGAAAATCTCCCGCACGATAGGGGCGGTTTTTGGATTCACGACCAATGCCCCGGTTTCTTTATTCACGGAATACCCGTAGGCCAATGTACCGCCGTTATTCCGGCATTTCATTGCGTTTTCCCGCTGACCACGGCGCACTTTGACAGCTAACTCTGCGGAATAATACTCCGCCATGCCCTCCAACATGGATTCCAGGATAATTCCCTCCGGGCCGTTGGCAATGGCCTCCTTGGCAGATACGACCCGCACACCGTTCTTTTTTAGAATGTGCTTGTAGTGGGCACTGTCATATCGGTCACGGGAGAATCTATCTAGTTTCCAGACGAGAACCACGTCAAACAGCCTCTTTTCGCTGTCGTGGATCATCCTCTGAAAATCCGGGCGGTCTGCCGTTCTGGCAGACAATGCCCGGTCAATATAGTTTCCAACAATCGCCAGCTTGTTTTGCTCCGCATATTCCCGGCAATCCCGAAGCTGTCCCTCAATGGATTCCTCTCGCTGGTTATCCGAAGAATAGCGGGCGTAAATGACTGCGTTCATGCTCATACCTCCTTCCCGTGCATCATATCGTCTTTCTGTTTACACTGCAAATGTACGGGCGGCTTTTCGGATAGAGAAGTCTGCATTAGAGGTAGAAAGAACCGGGCAAGCCTTTCAATTGCGAAGTCGGGGATATGTGCGCAATTGTCCTGGGTTACGGTTTGCATATCCGGGGTGGGGGTATTTAATGCTTCCGCTTCCACCAGCAGCCCCCTATCGTTCCTGCTCGGTCCGTCGGTGGTAGTCTTTCTCGCAGAGCTTTACAACCGCCTCTTCTATTTGGTTGGGCGTGTAGCTCTTGGGGAAAAACTTCCGGATACGTTCCATAGGGATTTTCAATCGATCTTTTTGATTCGCCTTTTCCTCACTCATGATGGAACGCAGTTTAGGCACTGTCAGAGCTTTTGCCTGGTATTCCTTTTTTAGACGAACCGCCTGAGAAAGAGAGGGGGTACAGTCGTTGCGGCGCATTTCTTCCAGGATGTAGGTCTGGGCTTTTTCTGGTAGATAACTCAATTCCACTGCGGGCGTGAGGGCGATTTTGCCATCATCGACAAGCTGAAGCAACTCTGGAATCAGGTAGGTCAGGCGGATGTAGCGTTGCACTTGCTTGCGACTTTCTCCGCTTTCTTCCGCAATCATTTCGTCCGAGCGCAACTTCGGGCCAACTTGGCCCGAAGTCAAATCCGTGCGTTCCCCTCTGTGGTTTAGAGCATCTGCTTTCAGTTTATAGGCGAACGCCTTTTCACTGGGCAGAATATGCTCCCGGTGAAGATTACTGTCCACCAGCATAATTGCCGCTTCCTCCCGGCTGATTTCGTAGACAAGGACAGGGATCTCCGAAAGCCCTGCCCTTTGTGCTGCGTGTAATCTGCGGTGACCGCTGATTACTTCGTATTCCGCTGTCCCCTCTAATGGGCGAACAATTAATGGAGAGAGAATGCCCTCATTGTGAATGCTCTCGATCAACGTTTCCATTTCCCCGTTGTCCAAGACCTTGTAAGGATGGCCCTCAAAGGGGTGCAATTTTTCAATGGAAATTGCGATTGGTTTACATAATTTAATTATCTATTCTCATTTCATCCTTTCTCTGAATCTTTGATATGCCGCCTGTTCCAGGCGGTGTTCTTCTTGCAATAGTTCATATAAATGTGGGGACTCGTCCAGAATCTTTTGCGCATGCCGCAGCTTTTTCCGCAGCGGTGCGATTTTCTGGGTAAGTTCCTTTTTGCGGTCTTTGGCCTCCTGTTGCTCCTCCGGTGTCCTTGCCCTGCGGCGGGCGTTGTCAGCTTTGCTTCGTTCCGTTTCCAGATTATCGATTTGAAATTGAATTTCCGGGATTGCTGCTTCTAACTGGGCTACCGTGTGGATTCCATTTTCCTGTAGAAAGCGGTAGTCCGTACGGTAACTTTCCAGGTCCTTTGCCGCCGCCCGCAGGTCAGGAGAGAGAAGAATCACGTCCGTGGTTTGTAGCACCAGCTCTATCACCAGGATCAGCAGCAGAAGCATCGTGTCCACAAAGACTTCTTCTGTGTTGTGGCTATGTTCAATGGTGAATGCCAGTCGCTCCATTTCCCACTCCAACGGAAATTTCTTCGGCTTATATGGCAAATGGGTATT
>CAKTOH010000006.1 GCA_934589705.1 uncultured Oscillospiraceae bacterium
TTCTGACCGATGGCAACGTAAATGCAGATGCAGTTCTTGCCCTTCTGGTTCAGAATGGTGTCGGTGGCGATGGTGGTCTTGCCGGTCTGCCGGTCGCCGATGATCAGCTCACGCTGACCCCGGCCGATGGGGATCATGGAGTCGATTGCCTTGATGCCGGTCTGCAAAGGCCGGGCAACATGCTGCCGCTCGATGATACCGGGGGCGGGCATTTCGATGGCGCGGTAGGTCTCGGCCTCGATGGCACCCTTGCCATCGATGGGCTCGCCCAGGGCGTTGACAACACGGCCGATCAGAGCCTGGCCAACGGGCACGGATACCACCCGGCCGGTACGCTTTACGGTATCGCCTTCCTTGATGCCCTGATCGGAGCCAAGGATGGTGATGGAGACGGTATCCTCCTCCAGGTTCTGGGCCATGCCGAAGGAGCCGTCGGGGAATTCTACCAGCTCACCGGACATGCACTTATCCAGGCCGGAGGCTTTGGCAATGCCGTCGCCGACCATGATGACCACGCCGGTTTCGCTGGCCTCCATTTTGTGCTCGTAGTTTTTGATCTGACTACGAATGATTTTTGTGATTTCTTCGGGTCTCAGTTCCATACAGTCCCTGCTTTCTCGTCAGAGTACGGTTTTACTCAGCAGTTCCCGCACCGCGTCCAGGTGATGGGACACGGTGTCGTCCAGACGCTGACCGTCATAGTCCAGGCGGACGCCGCCCAGAACTCCGGGCTCCACCCGGTTGTGCAGAATGACCTGCTTGCCGGTACTCCGGCTTAATTTTTCGGTGAGCCGGGCGGACTGACTGTCCGTCAGTGCCACGGCGGTGACGGCGGTTACCCGCACGATGCCGTTGTCCTGATCAAAGTGGGCGGTGTAAGCCTTACAGCAATCGCCGAAGTGGCGCATATAGCCCTTTTCCGTGAGAATTTTCAGGAAATTCAGCACATAGGGGTGCACCTTGCCCCGGAAGCTGTCGTCCAGAATCTGGCAGCGTTCCGCCTTGGTCAGGCTGGGAGAGGAGAGCAGCCGGATAAATTCCGGCGCCTGGCGAAAGCCGTCGCACAGAGCGGTCAGCTCCCCGCCGATTTGCTCGGAGAGCTTTTCCTCCCGGGCAAGGGTGTACAGGGATTCGCCGTAAACATTTCCCACTTCCGTCATACGTTATCACCCAATTCGTCAATGAAGCGGTCGATCATCTCCGCCTGGTCGCCTGCGTTCAGCTCCCGGCCGACCACCTTACCGGCGATCGCCATTGCCAGGTCGGAAATCTCGTCCTTGGCCTCGTTGATGGCCTTTTTCTTCTCCAGGGCAATATCATCGGCGGCTTTGGATTTGATTTGAGCCGCCTGCTGCTGGGCCTGGGCGATGATCTCCTCGCTGCGGGAATTGGCGGTGCGCTGGGCGGTCTGAAGCAGGTCGTCGGCCTTGGCCTTGGCCTGGAGCATGTTCTGCTCATAGGTCTTCTTGATGGTCATGGCCTCCGCCTTGGCGTTCTCGGCCTCGGTGATCTGCTTGTCGGCATCTTCCCGGCGCTGATCGAGAATTGCCTTGATCTTATCCAGGAAGAAGATCTTGAAGACCAGCAGCTGGAGGAACAGATTACAGATCTGCGCGATCAGGGTAACAGGATTTACCGTCACTAAGGACTGGTAAAGGGTATCCATTGCATTGCCTCCTTCCGGCGTAAAATGAATGAGTGAAATGCCGGAATCAGCCCAGATAGTTCATGAACATACCGGGAGCCACGAAGATCAGCAGCAGACCGGTGACGAAGCCATAGATACCGGTGGTCTCGGACAGAGCGATACCCAGGATCATGGTGCTGGTCACGTCGCCCTTGCACTCGGGGTTCCGACCGATGACTTCACAGGCACGGGCGGCGCAGTTACCTTCGCCGATACCAGGGCCGATACCTGCGATCAGAGCCAAACCGGCGCCGATGCCGCAGCCTGCCAGAGCAATGCCTTTAGCCAGAATTTCCATACGATTTTCCTCCTAAATTTTTGATAACGTGTTTTGTTTTTATTCAAATGGCGGCAGTCAATCGCCTGCGGCCTGTTTGATGAAGAGAGTGGTCAGCGTGCAGAAGATGAAGGCCTGGATGCAGCCGCCGAACCAGTCGAAGTACAGGCTGGGAATGGCGGGAATGCCCACGGTCAGCCAGGGATAGCTGACGCCCAGGCAGGTGAGAACGCCCAGTACCCCCAGAATGGCGGCAATGATGCCCACCACGAAGGGAAACTTTTTCCCGGATTTTTTGCCCAGAACAATCAGAGCGGCTCCCGCGGCGGCAACCGCGATGCCAACGTACAGCTGGGAGCCCAGCAGATGGAACAGGGCGGCGCTGGCGGTGGTGAGGGCGGCGTAGATCAGCGCGCTGATGACCGTGCCGGACAGGATGTTGCCGAAGTGACGGCAGGCCATGGACACGGGGGTGAAGCACTCGCTCATGATGTTGATGGGCAGCAGAATGAAGATGGGATCCAGGAAGCCCTTCAGGTAGCCGCCCAGGCCGTTGGCCTTGATCTTATGATAGGTAATGAGCACGAACACCACAAGACCCCAGGCAAGCTCCGTCATTAAGTCCGCCGTGGGGCTCCAGATGCCCAGAAGGCTGATGAGATTGGAGAAGATGCTGGTGACGAAGATGGCACCGACCAGGGGAATGTACCGGTCGAATTCCGGTCCCATGTTGCCCCGGACGAAATTTACCAGAGCGTTGTAGGCCATTTCGGCTACCGCCTGCTTCCGGGAGATGCCGGTGACCTTCAGTCCGGAGCCCAGCCAGATGCACAGAGCGGAGACAATGATGAGCACCAGCCAGGCCACAACCAGGGTCTGGGTGATCTGCACCGTTCCGAACAGGGGGACGTTTTCGAGGGTGGCCAGGATTCGCGCGCCATTGATTTCAACTTCCATAGTAGACAATCACCTCATTATATCTTAGTCGAAAAACTTAGCTCTCAAAGGTTTCCAAATGATCCTCCGGCTCCTCCTCGTCTGGAAGGGGCTTTGCCGCGGTGCCGGCGCCGGGCTCGAAGAGCTTGCCCCGGCTTTGCAGGAAGAGAATCACCACATTGGGGAAGAGAATGGGGGCGGCCCCGGCCACGAAGTGGATGGGCTTGATGAGATAGCAGGCCACCACCCACACCGCCTGAATCAGCAGCCGCAGATTGTAGCTGCGCTGGAACCGGGCCTTCATGCGCTTTTTGTTGTCGATTTCCGTGGCGCTCTGCACCGTCAGGCAGAGAATAGCGAAATTCGCCACCGCCACCGCCGTGCCGCAGACCGCGCCCAGCAGAATCCGGAAAACATCAAAGGTGCCCACACCCACCAGACTCAGCACAAACAGGGCGGCGATCAGGATTGCGTCGCAGACCAGGGTGCCCAGGGTGATGCGGGTCAGCTCCTTACGGGAAGCAGGTTGCAGTTTCATGGAAACGCTCCTTTTTAGGAATGGTCGTTAAAGCCCACAGGGGACTTGGGGTTGTCGGTGATTTCCCGGGCGGCCTTCTGCATGGAATGCAGACATGCCCGGGCGGTGCGGATGCTGGTGAGTATCCCAAGGATACCCAAAACCGCCACGATCCAAAGCCCCAGACCGAATTTGTGCCGAAGAAACTCCGCCAGAAGCAGAAAAAACACGGTGGGAAAGATGGCGGAGAAGCCGAACTGACCGACCCACATGAGCAGTGCGAGGAACTTCAAATTTCCACCTCCCCGACATCCTCATTTGGATATTATTATAGCGATATCCGCCGAAAAAAGCAAGATTTTTTTGTGGAATTTTTCAAAGGACGGCGGTTTCATGTACGATTGTTTGCACTTTGTTCACAAAAGATTTGCTTATCCTCTTCCCAATTGCCCGAAAGTATTGTAAAATAGAGAAAAATTCCGGCGGAACAGGAGAGAGCTATGGAACAGGAACTGGAGATTCTCCAGGGCGCGGTCAGTGCCGTGGTCTATCAGAATTATGAAAACGGCTACGCAGTACTCCGGCTGAACTTAGGCGGCGGGCAGACGGTGACGGTGGTGGGCACCATCCCCCTGCCCGCGGTGGGCGAGCGGCTGATGGTCACGGGCAAGTGGAGCACCCATTCCAATTATGGACGTCAGTTTGAGGCGGAATTTCTGGAGCGGCTCATGCCCCAGACCTCCGTGGAAATCCTCAACTACCTGTCCAGCCGGGTCATCAAGGGCATCGGCCCCCGAACGGCCTCCCGCATTGTGGAGATGTTCGGCAATCAGACCCTGGCCATCATGGAGCGGGAGCCGGAGCGGCTTTCGGAAGTCCCCGGCATTTCCCGGGAAAAGGCTCGGAAAATCGGGGAGGAATTCAAGCTCCATGTGGGCATCCGGCAGATCATGGAGTTTTTCGCCCTGCATCATCTGAGCGCGGAGCTGGCGGTGCAGGTGTATAAGCGGTACGGCGACAGCACCATGGAGCTTCTGTATGACGACCCGTACCTGCTGATGGACGAGGAGCTGAACGCCTCCTTCGGGGCGGTAGACCAGTTCGCCATCAGCCTGGGCGTTGCCGGGGACGATCCCCGGCGGGTGGAAGCGGGCACTCTGTTCGAGCTGAGCTATAATCTTACCGGCGGCCACTGCTTCCTGCCGGAGGAAAAGCTCATTGCGGCCACCGCCCGGCTTTTGCAGCTGGATAGCGACGAGCCGGTGAAGCAGGGCATTGCCCGGCTTCTGGAAGCCGACCGGCTGGTGTGGGAAACCCTTGCCGGCATTACGGTGATTTATCTTCCGGAGCTGCACGAGGCGGAAACCGAGTGCACGAGAATGCTTCTGGACTTTGCCGGCCACAGCTTCCCGGAGCCCCGGGGGCTGGACAGGCAGATTCAGGCCATTGCCAGGGAAAGCGGCATCGAGTATTCCGGCGAGCAGACCCAGGCCATCCGGGAGGCGGCCACCTCCGGCCTGCTGCTCATCACCGGCGGCCCCGGTACCGGTAAAACCACGATTTTACGGGGCATTCTGGAACTTTTAGGCCAGAATCAGCTCCGCTGCCTGCTGGCCGCACCTACGGGCCGGGCGGCCAAGCGGCTGACGGAGGTCACCGGGGAGGACGCTTCCACCATCCACCGGCTGCTGGAAGCGGGCATCGACCCGGCTACGGGGAAGATGTTCTTTGCCAGAGACGCGGAAAATCCCTTAAAATGCGATGCGGTAATCGTGGACGAAATGTCCATGGTGGATGTGTCCCTGCTCTACAGTCTGCTTCAGGCCATTCCCACGGGCAAACGGCTGATTCTGGTAGGCGACCCGGATCAGCTGCCTCCGGTGGGGCCGGGCTTTCCCTTCGGGGATATGCTGCGAAGCGGAAGCCTTCCCACCGTCCGGCTGACGGAAATTTTCCGACAGGCTCAGAAAAGCCTGATCGTCATGAACGCCCATCGGGTGAATCAGGGGGAAATGCCGGATTTGAAATGCGTCAGCAGCGATTTCTTCTTCATGCGCAGAACCAGTGAAGAGACGGTGTGCACCCTCATCCGGGATTTGTGCGCCACAAGACTTCCTCAGAAGATGGGCATCCCCACGGATCAGATTCAGGTGCTTTCTCCCACCCGGAAGGGGGCGGTGGGCACGGTGAACCTGAACCGGCTTCTTCAGGCGGCGTTGAATCCCCAATCTCCGGACAAAAAGGAGCGACCCTACGGGGATTATCAGTTCCGGGAGGGAGATCGGGTGATGCAGATTCGCAACAATTACGACATCCTCTGGAAAAAGGCCGACGGCAGCGCCGTGGGGGCTGGCATCTTCAACGGCGACGTGGGCAGGATTCAGACCATCGACCCGGCCTCGGAGACTCTCACCGTCCTCTTTGACGACCGGCTGGCAGAGTACGATTTCACCCAGATGGGGGAGCTGGAGCCGGCCTACGCCATGACCGTCCATAAAAGCCAGGGCAGCGAATATCGGGCGGTGATTCTCACCGCCTGGAACGGCTCGCCCTACCTTCTCAGCAGGAGTATCCTCTACACCGCCATCACCAGAGCCAGAGAGCTGCTGATTATCGTAGGCCGGGAGGAAACCGTGGGGGTCATGGTGGAAAACGCCCGGAAGAACCGGCGCTACAGCGGCCTGAAGCTGCGCTTGCAGGGGAAAGTGGAATGAAACTGATTTCTCTTGTGCTGGAATTTCTCTTCCCGCCCAAGTGCGTGCTCTGCGGGAAAATCCTTCAGAATGGGGAGCTGGATCTGTGCCGGGAGTGCCGTCTGGCGGCTCCAACCTACCCAAATCGGAAAAAGAAGCTCCAATTTCTTGACAGCTTCGCCGCTGTCTGGTACTATGAAGGGAACGTCAGAAGAAGTCTGCTCCGGTATAAGTTCCGGGGGCACAGGAGTTATGCCGCTTCCTACGGAAGGCTCCTTGCCATGATGCTGGAGCGGGAATACCCGGAGGGCTTCGATGTGCTGACCTGGGTACCGGTGAGCCGCCTGCGAAGGCTCCGCCGGGGCTATGACCAGGCGCGGCTTCTGGCGCTCGCCGTGGGACGGGAGCTTTCCATGGAGCCTGTTCCGGTACTGCGAAAAATTCGGAATAATCGCCCCCAATCCGGCCTGAAGGGCGGGGAAGCCCGGCGGGCAAACGTGCTGGGTGTCTACCGGCTTTGTCCGGGTGTGAATCTGTCGGGAAAGCGGGTTCTGCTCGTGGACGACATTCTTACCACCGGCGCTACCGCCGGAGAATGCGCCAGGGTGTGTCTTGGCGCCGGGGCGAAGGAAGTACATTGCGCCGCTGTGGCGGCGGCACGAAAGTAAAGGTGTAGCTATGTCTCTGTTTTCTATGTTTTCCAATGATCTGGGCGTGGATCTGGGCACGTCCAATGTGCTGATTTATGCCGACGGCAAGGGTATCGTTGTCCGGGAGCCCTCCGTTGTGGCGGTAGACCGGAACACCGGCAAGATTTTGCAGGTAGGCGCTGCCGCCCGGAATATGCTGGGCAGAACCCCCGGCAACGTGGTTGCCATGCACCCGCTGAAGGACGGCATTGTCTCCGACCATGAGATGACCGTCCGGATGCTTCAGGAGATGTTCAAGACTGCCACCAAGGCAGGCCTGTTCACCCCCAAGCCCCGCGTGGTCGTCTCCGTCCCCTCCGGCGTATCCGAGGTGGAGGAGCGCAGCGTGATCAACGCCGCCATCGAAGCCGGTGCCCGCCGGGTGTTCCTCATCGAGGAGCCTCTGGCTGCCGGTCTGGGCGCCGGCCTGGATATCCGGGGTGCCAGCGGCCACATGGTGGTGGACATCGGCGGCGGCACTACGGACATCGCCGTGCTGAGCATGAACGGCGTGGCTGTGTCCTCTTCCCTGAAAATCGCGGGCAACTATTTTGACGAAATGATTATCCGCTATGTCCGCCGTCAGCACGGCGTGGTCATCGGTCAGGTCACCGCCGAAAGCGTGAAAATCCAGATCGGTCAGGTCTACCCCCGGGACGAGGAGCGGAGCATGAACATCAAGGGCCGGGATTTCAAAACCGGTATGCCCAAGATGGTTACCCTGACCTCCACGGAGATTTACGAGGTGCTTCGCCGTCCTGCCCGGCTGATTGCCGACGAGGTGCTGGCGGTGATGGAGGAAACCAGCCCGGAGCTGATTTCCGATATTTCCGAAAACGGCATCACCATCACCGGCGGCTGCGGCCAGCTGTGGGGCATGGATCTGCTGCTTATGGAGCGGACGGGCATTGCCTGCATTCTGGCGGACGACCCGGATTCCTGCACCGCCTACGGCGCGGGCAAGAGCCTGGCCTGGATCAACAACATGCAGGAGGGCCCCATCAACATCGCCCGCCGCCGAGCCATGCGGAGTTAAGGAATAACGAAAATCTATCAATCGAATTTGTAGGGGCGACGATTCGTCGCCCGCGGGCGGCCAATGGCCGCCCCTACATAGAGTTACGGGGTCGCTGCAAGTATTTTGCGGCGGCCTTGCTTTGTTGACAGGGGTCAATCTTAAGAAAAATGTAAGGTGCCAAAAGATTGACAAAATATTACAATTTTGTTATGATAGGAAAAAAGGAAAGGAAGTATCCCTATGAAAAAGTGGATTTCTCTTCTATTATGCCTGACCCTTCTGCTGTCTCTCACGGCCTGCGGCATGGGGGACGCCGGGGAGACCACGGTGATTGCCACCGCCGAGCCTGCCCAGACCGAGCCCACCCAGGCGGAATCCGTGTCTGCGGACGGCATTTACACGGTGTCCACCCCCGATGAATTCATCGATGCCATCGGTTCCGACCGGACGATCCATGTCAGCGGCGGCACCCTCGACCTGTCCACTGCCCGCTCCTACGGCAAGGACACCGGCAACGAAAAGTGCGCCTGGGAGGAAGAATTTGACGGCTTCCAGCTGGTGATTCACGACGTGAAGAACCTGACCATTACCGGCGACGGCAAGGTGGCCACCGAGATCGCCACCCAGCCCCGGTATGCCCAGGTGCTGTACCTCCGGAGCTGTGAAAACGTCGCGCTCTCCGGTTTCACCGCCGGACATACCCCGGAAGCCGGCTCCTGCGTGGGCGGCGTGGTGTACTTGGAGGGCTGCACCGGCGTTTCCATCCGGGACGTGGGTCTGTACGGCTGCGGCGTCATCGGCGTGCATACCCAGAACTGCCGGGACGTGACCGTTGCCAACAGCGATATTTACGAGTGCTCCTACCAGGGTGTGAACTTCCAGGACAGCACGGGTATCCGGGTTGCCAACTGCCGGTTCTATGACCTGGGCAAGAAGGAGGACTGGGGCGCGGAGGCGGTGTTCCTGCTGGGCAACTGCTCGGACGTCCGGGTTTCCGACTGCGAGATCTACGACAACCGGGTGGATTCCTTCATCAGCAGCACCAGCGTTGACCAGGTGGTATTCAAGAACAATACCTTCCGGGACAACAACCTCCAGGGCTGCGCCCTGAACACCTTCGGCAATTTTGTTACCCTGGACGGAAACACCTTTGAGGGTGTCATTGCCCGGTGGTTCTTCAGTGGCTGCGGCGCGGTGGATGCCGACGGCAATACCATTACCGAGGACGACCTCCGGGGCATTGCCCGGGACGACATGGTGCCTGAGGAAACGGTGGAGCCCACCTCCGTCACCGTGAAGAACGCCGACGAATTCCTGGCGGCCATCGCTCCCAACGCGGAGATCGTCATCGATGCCAAGGAAATCGACCTGAGCACCGCCAAGGACTACGGCGGCGGGCCTCAGAAATACTACTATTGGCAGGATAATTTTGACGGCCCTGGCCTGATCATCACCGGCGTGAAGAATCTGACCATCCGCAGCAAGGACGGCAAAACCAAGGATCACACCATTTCCGCCGTGCCCCGGTACGCGGACGTGCTGGTTTTCAGCGGCTGCGAAAACATCGTCCTGTCCGGCTTCACCGCGGGACACACCAAGGAGCCCGGGGAGTGCGCCGGCGGCGTGCTGACCTTTGAAAACTGCATGAACATGACCGTCAACAACTGCGGCATGTTCGGCTGCGGTGTTCTGGGTGTCAACGCGGCAAGCTGCACCCAGATCACCCTGCGCAAGTGCGATATTTACGAATGCAGCTACGGCGGCATTTCCATGCACAATACCACCGGGATCATTCTGGAGGACTGCACCTTCCGGGATCTGGGCGGCAACAATATCATGCTCGACGGGTGCAGCGATGTGACCGTGGACGGAGAGGCTCTGCCCGGCAGCTACTACAACGGCAGGTGAGCGGATGATACTGGAATTGCTGATTGACCGGCTGGGCGGGGCACTGGTGACAGTGCCCCTGGCTCTGATTGCCATTTTCCTCTTTGACCGAACCCGGGCAAAACGCCGGTGGTTCTGGATGGTGCTGCTGACCGTGTATCTCAGCGCCATGTACATTATCGTGGGAGTTCCGGACTGGCGGTACATCACCTGGGATTTTACGGTAAATCTGGTTCCGTTCCAGGATTTTTCTGCCTCGAATCTGATGGGCATGGCTTTGAACGCGGCCATGTTCGCACCCCTGGGCTTTCTGCTGCCCGCCTATTTTGACCGGTATCGCAGCTTTGTGCCCACCCTGGACGCGGGAATTCTCACCAGCCTCACCGTGGAGCTCATTCAGCTGTTTACCTTCCGGGCAACGGACGTGGACGATCTGATCATGAACACCCTGGGAACCGTTGTGGGCTTTCTGCTGTCCAAGCTGATTCTGGGCCACCGGCCCGCGGTGTACCGGGGAAAATCGGACTGGGCCTGGCTTCTGGGGCTGAATGTTATGGTGATTCTTGCCACCATGTTCCTTCGGTATCCTCTGGCGGCGGCACTTGCGGAAATGGTTCGATAAAGTCAAAATTTTCACGAATCATACTGAACGGGCGGCCATTGGCCGCCCGTTTTCTTTGAAAATCTGCATAAAACAGTTTATGCGCTTTTAACCCAATTCCGCCATGTCCAGCACTTGGCCATTGACGGTCAGCTGCTCTAAGATGCCGTCGTGAAGGCGATAGCCCTCGCCGCACAGGAGCAGCCCTTCCTCATCCTGATAGAAGTAGCTGCCGTCGGGCAGGGCAAAAAAGTCGTTTCCGAAGCTGTCCGGATAGGTCACATCCTCGAAAAGCCGCTGACCGTCCAAGATGCTGTCCTTCACCTTCTGGTAGTGGGGCAGGAGGTTCACGTCCGTCAGGGCAAGGCCGGGCAGCCAGCGTTCGTAGTCCGGCGCAGTCTCTCCCGGCTCCTCCGGCTGGGCATAGACATATTCGGCACAGTTCATGCTCCCGGCACTGATGCCTACGATCACCCCGGGAAAGCCCTCCAGCAGCTCTCTCAGGCCGATTTCCCGGAAGAAGGCGTTCTGGGTCGGCACATGGCCGCCGGACAGGAGAATCAGGTCGCTTTGCCCGATCAGAGCCTGGGCATCCTGGGCGTTGCAGCCGTCCAGAATGTGATAGGACTGGAAGGGCATTCCCGCCTCAGAAAAGGCGGCTGCGGTATCCGCCCCGAACCGGCAGGTGCCGCCCCGGTCTTCCGGATTGGCGGCAACAAACAACGCCCGGGGGTAGGGGGGAAGGACGGCACGGATCCGGTCAACGAATTCGTTGTCATTGCTGAGCAGCGCCCGGTCGGCACCAATCACATAGGGGCTGCTGGTAAGAAACAAAATCATGGTCATTTCTCCTTGGGGATGGCAAAGCCCGGAAAATATTCCTCCACAAAATCCACCTTCTCCACCTGAAAGCACTTCCCGTTCAGGCCGTTCAGGGAGCCTGCGTCGGTGGTGAAGGCAAAGCGGAGCTTGTAGGAATAGAGAGCCTGATAATTCCGGTCAAACCGCTTGTCCAGCTTGCCGTATTTGCCGTCCCCCAGCAGCGGGTGTCCGGCGTGGGCAAATTGGGCACGAATCTGATGGGTGCGGCCGGTGATCAGCTCGCATTCCACCAAAGACAGTCCCTCCCGGCTGGCCAGCACCCGGTAATTGGTCTGGCAGGTTTTGGAACCGGGCTGGGGGGTGTCGGTGACAAAGACCCGGTTCTTTTTCGCGTCCTTGAAGAGGTAGCCTTTCAGACTGCCCTCCGCGGGCTTTGGGGTGCCCTCCACAATGGCAAGATACCGCTTGTCCAGCTCCCGATCTTTTACCTTCTGGTTCATCACCCGCAGAGCCTCGGCGGTTTTGGCGGCGATGACAATGCCCCCGGTGTTCCGGTCAATCCGGTTGCACAGGGCAGGGGTGAAGGCGTTTTCCTCCCTGGGACGCCATTCCCGCTTCTGGTAGAGGTAGGATTGGATATGGTCAATGAGGGTTCTGCCGTACTCCGCCCCGTCATGGGGGTGGACGGCAAGCCCCGGCCGCTTGTCCACCAGCAGAATGTTCTCGTCCTCGTAGACGATGTTCAGCTTGGGGGCAGCCACGGTGAGATAGGCGTTGTCCTGCCGGGGCTTATCGAAAAATTCGTCGTTGATGTATAGCTGCAAAACGTCCCCGGTATTTAAGCGGGTGTCCCGGTCGATGCGCTTGCCGTTGCACTTGATGCGCTTGAGCCGGATGTATTTTTGCGCCAGAGAGGCGGGCAGCAGGGGAACGGCCTTGGCTAAGAAGCGGTCAAGCCGCTGGCCCGCGTCGTTGGAGCCAATGGTAAATTCTTTCATCCTTGTTTTCCTGTATTTTCGTCAAAGTGCTGGTTGATCTGCTCAGTGAACTCCAGAGCGGCGTTGTAGCCCATTTTTTTCTGACGGTTGTTCATGGCCGCCACCTCCAGAATCACCGCCAGATTCCGCCCTGGGGTGATGGGGATGGTATTCATGGGAACCTTCACGCCGAGAATTTCCGTGTAGTGCTCTTCCAGACCCAGCCGGTCGTAAGCCTCCAGGGTGTTCCAGGGCACGATGTTCATGACCAGGTTGATTTCATTTTCCATTTTCACGGAGCCCATGCCGAAGAGCTTCGCCACGTTGATGATGCCGATGCCCCGGAGCTCCACATAGTTGCGGATCAGGGCGGGGGCGGCGCCGATGAGAGAGTTGGGGGAGAGCTTGCGGATCTCCACCGCATCGTCGGCAATGAGCCGGTGACCACGCTTCAGAAGCTCCACGGCGCACTCGGACTTGCCGATGCCGCTGTCGCCGGTGAGCAGGATTCCCTCGCCGTAGACCTCCACCAGCACGCCGTGGCGGGTGACCCGGGGCGCCAGGGCGGTTTTCAGGTAGGAGATGATGGACGAGGCGATGGCGCTGGTAGGCTCCTTGGAAAGGAGAATGGTGATGTTGTGCTTGTGGGCCATTTCCAGCATTTCCTGGTGGGGCTGAATTCCCCGGGCGATGATCAGAGCCGGGAACTTGTAGGAGAACAGCCGGTCGAAAATGGCGCTGCGGTTGGCGGGGGTCAGCTTGCCCACATAGCTCATTTCCACATTGCCCATGAGCTGCACACGCATGGGCTCGTAATGGTCGAAGAATCCGGCCAGCTGAAGTCCCGGCCGGGACACATCCTCCACGGTGATGCGGATGGAGGAATAGTCCGTGGAGGCGTAGGCGATTTCCAGATTAAACTCATCTACCAGAGTTTTCAGCGGTACGGAATAGGTATCGATCATGGCTTCGGCCCCTTTTACTGCGTATTTCCTCTTCATTATAGCCCCCCAACCGGGGAATATCAACCCATTTTCAAAAAAACGAAAAAAATCGAAAAAAGTGCTTGCATTTTTGGGAAAAGTCTGGTATCATAATCAAGCGCCTGTAGGGGCGTAGTTTGTTGAGAAAACATCCGGATGGGAGGTGCAAAGAATGGCTAAGTGTGATTTTTGTGGCAAGGGCGTAACCTTCGGTATCAAGGTCTCCCACTCCCACAGACGTTCCAATCGTGCATGGAAGCCCAACGTCAAGCGCGTTAAGGCTGTCGTTAACGGAACTCCCTGCCATGTGTACGCTTGTACCAGATGCCTCCGCTCCAATAAGGTCGAGCGTGCTATCTGATTTCCTGGCATATAAAATACGCTGCTGAGATTTCAGCAGCGTTTTTTATTTGCGGCAGGGGCATCACGGGAGGACTTATTTGAGCGGTATCGTATAGAGTGTGTCATTGCGCACCGGTGTGAGCACTTAAATTGGTACAATTTCCGGTTCTTCTGAGAAACATCGATAAACCCACTGGTGCGGGAGCACCCAGAGGCTCCCTTGTGTAAAGGGAGCTGGCAAAAATCTTTGATTTTTGACTGAGGGATTGTCAAAATAAGAAAGTTCTGATCCCCTCAGTCTCGTGCTTGCGGGGGACGCACGAGACAGCTCCCCTTGATCAGCAAGGGGAGCCTTTTCCCTCATCCGTCACGGCTGCGCCGTGCCACCTTCCCCCAAGGGAAGGCAGGGGTTACGGATTGCCACACCACACTGGTTCGCAAGGACGCCTTTTCTTTCAGTGCGTCCCAATAAATAACAACAGAAAACGGCTCCTCCGAATGTTCCGGAGGAGCCGCTGCTCGTTTTGACGCTGCTTCTTATTTCTGCTTCACGCTGGTGCCCATTACATCGGAAATCTCCGCGATGGTGATGAAGGCGGCAGGATCAATGGAGGTGACCAGATGCTTGACCTTGGGAATCTGGAATCGGTTCACCACAAAATAAATCACGCACTTTTCCGCTCCGGAGAAATAGCCCCGGGCGTTGATCTGGGTGATGCCCCGGCCGAATTCCTCGGACAGTGCCTGGCAGATATCCTCCTGACGCATGGTGACGATCATCACGGATTTTGCCTTGTCAAAGCCCTCAACGATAAAGTCGATGGTCTTGTTTCCCACAAAATAGGTGATGATGGAGTAAAGGGGCAGAGTCCAGCTCTGGAAAATCACGCCGATGACCAGATACAGCGCCACGTTGTAGATCATCACAAAGGAGCCTACGGTGATTCCCAGACCCTTGGCAAAGATTACGCCCAGCACCTCCATGCCGTCGATGGCTCCGCCCAGACGGATGGTCAGGCCGCTGCCGGCACCGGATACCAGTCCGCCGAAAATGGCGCACAGCAGAAGATCCGTCCCGGCGAAGGGGGAGGCGATGCTTACGTCCACGGGCAACACGTTGGTAATCAGATAGGAGGCGGCGGAGTAGATCAGCACCGCCCAAATGGAGTAGGCGGTGAAGCACCAGCCCTGTTTTTTCAGACCGAAGAGGAACAGGGGCACGTTCAGAATCACCAGGAACAAAGACAAGGTGTATTCCGGCGGCGTTGCCTGCCACAGGAGCATGGATGTACCGGAGATGCCGCTGTCGTAGAGATTCACGGGAGCCAGGAACATGGTCACGCCGATGGCGTTGACACAGCCGGCTACGATCAGCAGCAGAAAATTGCGGATTCTCAGCTCCTTCAGCCCGGCGCTTTTGACCCATCGGGCCAGCTTCGAGAAAAGTCCCCCCAGGCTTGGAGGCTTGCTTTTGGCGCCCTTCATCTTACAGCCAGCCCGGGTTCTCGGACTCGGACTTGCGCTGACGGGTCAGCAGCTGCTGCACCGCCTGACGGGCGTCCGCACCCTCGTAGAGAACCTTGTAGGCTGCCTCGGTAATGGGCATGTCGATGTGCATTTTCCGACCCAGCTCATAGGCGGACTTGGCGGCGTAGTAGCCCTCTACCACGGCGCCCACCTCCTTCATGGCGGTCTGGACATCCTCGCCCTTGCCGATGAGAATGCCCGCCCGGCGGTTCCGGGAGTGCATGGAGGTGCAGGTGACAATCAGGTCGCCTACGCCGGTCAGACCGGTGAAGGTCTCCTTCTTGGCGCCCATGGCAACGCCCAGCCGGGCGATTTCCGTCAGGCCCCGGGTCATGAGCATGGCCTTAGTGTTGTCGCCGAAGCCCAGGCCGTCGGTGATGCCGGCGCACAGGGCGATGACGTTTTTCAAAGCCGCGCCCAGCTCCGCACCCACCGGGTCGGCACTGGTGTATACCCGCAGAGTATCGGACATGAAAGCGTCCTGGACAAATTCCGCCTTCTTCTGATCGGTGGAGGCGGCGAGCAGGCCCGTGGGCACGTCGATGGCAACCTCCTCGGCGTGGCTGGGGCCGCAGAGCACCACCACGTCCCGACCGGTTTCCTGAGCCACCACCTGGCTCATGCGCAGGTAGGTTCCCTGCTCCAGACCCTTGGTCACGGAGACAACCACCGCGTCCTCGTCGATGTAAGGAGCCACACCCCGGCTGACGCTGCGAAGGGGAACGGAGGGGCTGGCAATGACCACCAGCTTCGCGCCTTTGGCGCAGGCGTAGTCGCCGCTGATTTTCAGACCCTCCGGCAGCACCGCGTTGGGAAGACGGGGATTCCGGCGGGTGGTTTCCATTTCGGGAATCAGATCCTTTTCAAAGGTCCACATGGTCACATCGTGACCGTTCTTGCACAGGCGGATCGCCAGGGCAGTTCCCCAGGCACCGCTTCCGATAACGACTGTCTTCATTGTTTGTTTCCTTTCCCAAAGAGATTTGTTTTCCGCTCCTCACCCTTGAGAAGCCGCGAAATATTGCCCCGGTGCATCCACACCAGCAGAAAGCTCAGGCAGAAGCCCACGCAGATGGGAAACCAGCCTTCCCCCCAGTGCGCCCAGGCGTAGAAGAAGCCGAAGGAGCCGGAGGACAGGACGCTTCCCAGGGAAACGTATTTTGTCAGAAAATAGGCAAGCAGGAAAATGCCGAATACGCCAAGACCAATGCGCCAGTCCAGCATCAGCGCGACGGTCACACCACTGAGGATGCCCTTGCCGCCCTTGAAGCCCAGAAGGGCAGGGAAGTCGTGGCCTAAAATCACGAACAGACCGCCCAGAGCCACGCCGTCCAGGTAATGGCCGTAGGATTTCAGCAGCAGCCCGCCCAGCAAACATCCGGCTACCGCCTTGCCTACGTCAATGGCAATGACGAAGACCGAGGCGGCAGAGCCGTAGTTCCGGGTGAAATTGGTAAGCCCCGCGTTGCCGCTGCCCTTGGTTCGCACGTCCTCGTGGGCAACTGCCCGGCTGATCAGCACAGCACCGTTGAGATTGCCCAGGAAGTAGGCAGCCACGGCGGTGATGACAATGGAAAGTATCACCTTACTGTTCCTCCTTGTCGCCCTTCTGGCGGATGGTAATGCGCACGGGAGTTCCCTGCAAGCCGAAAACCTCCCGGATCTGATTTTCCAGATACCGCTGGTAGGAGAAGTGGAAGAGCCTTGCGTCGTTGCAGAAAATAACGAAGTGGGGCGGCTTGGAGCTGGCCTGGGTCATGTAGTAGATTTTCAGCCGGCGACCCTTGTCCGTGGGCGGCTGGACTCTGGCGGTGGCATCGGCCAGGACGCTGTTCAGCGCGCCGGTGGTGATGCGCATGGTATTCTGGGCGTGAACGTCCTGAATCAGCTGGAAGAGCTTGTCCACCCGTGCGCCGGTAAGGGCGGAGATAAAGAGCACCGGGGCGTAGAGCATATAGCTCAGACCGGAGCGAACCTTGGCCTCCATGTCCCGCATGGTGTTGGTTTCCTTGTCCTCCACCGCGTCCCATTTGTTGACCACAATGATGGCGGCCTTGCCGGCCTCGTGGACAAGTCCCGCAATTTTGGTGTCCTGCTCGGTGACGCCGTCGTTGGCATCCACCAGAATCAGGCATACGTCCGCCCGATCAATGGCGCTGATGGAGCGCATGTTGGAATACTTCTCAATGGCATCGTCCACCTTGCTCTTCCGGCGCATACCGGCGGTGTCGATGAAGCAGTATTTTCCGGTTTCGTTTTCAAAATAGGAGTCGATGGCGTCCCGGGTGGTACCGGCCACGTTGGAGACAATGACCCGTTCCTCCCCCAGAATCCGGTTGAGAAGGCTGGACTTGCCCACGTTGGGCTTTCCCACGATGGCGACCTTGATGACCTCGTCGTCCTCTTCCTCATCCTGGGTATCCGGGATGTTTTCCAGCACCCAGTCCAGCAGATCGCCGGTGCCGTGGCCGTGGACGGCGGAGGTCTCGAACAGATCGCCGATGCCCAGAGAGTAGAACTCGAAGGCGTCGGGATTCACAAGCCCCGTGGAGTCGCACTTGTTGACGGCCAGAGCCACAGGCTTGCCGGACTTGCGCAGCATGGTGGCCACGTCCTGATCGGCGGCGGTGACGCCGCTGCGAACATCTGCCACCATGATGATGGCGTCTGCCAGCTCAATGCCGATCTCCGCCTGGCGGCGCATGAATTTCAGCATATCGCTGTCGGTGCCCGGCTCAATGCCGCCGGTATCCACCAGGGAGAAGGTTCTGCCGCACCATTCGCAGGTGCCGTAGATCCGGTCCCGGGTAACGCCGGGGGTATCCTCCACGATGGAGGTGCGCTGACCGGTGAGCTTATTGAACAGCATGGATTTGCCAACGTTGGGGCGGCCTACAATGGCCACCAGTGGCTTTGCCATGAAAACACATCCTTTCTTTTCCAAAGGCTCAGTCTATTATGACACAGATTCCCGGCAAATGCAAGCTTCCCGGGACTTTTAACAAAATGTTCAGGAAGTGCCGCCCAATTGCGGGCTGTCTTCCCCGGAATATGGAAAAAGAGGAAGACTAGAAAGCCTTCCTCTGCATTTCCGCGTGTCTTACTCAGCCTCAACGTTCAGAACCTGACGACCGTTGTAGGAACCGCAAGCCTTGCAAGCTCTGTGGGGCATTACGGGCTCACCGCACTTGGGGCAAACCGCAACGCTGGGAGCGGACAGCTTCCAGTTGGAGCCACGGCGCTTATCGCGGCGGGCCTTGGACACTTTACACTTAGGAACAGCCATGGTGACACCTCCTTGGTCAAACTGCTTTTCACAGCATAATTGGACTTACTTCTCAAGAAGCTGCTTCAAAGCAGCAAATCGGGGATCGAGCTCCTTCTGGCAATTGCAGGGACCATCGTTCAGGTTTTTGCCGCATCTCGGACAAAGACCCTTGCAGTCCTCCTTGCACAGCAGCTTGGAATCCAGATTCAGGACAAAAACCGTCCGCACAATATCATCCAGATCGGCGCTGTCTCCCTCCAGAGGGAATACCCACTCGTCTTCGTTTTCCTCGTTGGCAAGCTCCGTCACCAGCACCACATCGATGGGAAAGGTTACTTCCCGGTCGAAGGAACCGGCGCACCGGTCGCAGATTCCGTGGATGGTGGTGCGAACCTGCCCCTCCATCATCAGAACCCCCGCGGTGTTTCTTACCGTGCCCTGAGCCAGAACCGGCTCGGATACGGGGTAGCTCACGCCATAGCAAAGATCACTCAGATCGACGCTGACGGAAAAGGGAATGCTCTGCCCCGGGCAGTCAATGATTTTCGAAAGCCCTAACAGCATACTTTTCCCCCTTCTCATAGTCATGCCTAGATATTATATAGGCTCTTTGGCTATTTGTCAAACATTATTTTTACAATTTTCCCGCTTGGGCGGGGAAATTTCGGGGCATATACCGAACGCCCGGGACATACCATGGACTAAGGAAACTCTGAATAAATCGTCGGCGGCTGGACAGCGGATCTTTCGCCCCCAGTCTGCGGTTTGAAAAACGGGAAATACATACAGTATTCCACCGTTTTTCAAACCTTGCCTGAGAACAAAATCTCTCGCTGCCAGCTCTTGCCGATTTAATCAGAGCTTCCCTAACAAGCGCAGGAGCCGTTCTCCTGCCGAGAAGGAGGCTGGCTATGGACAACATTTACGCGGATATCGCCGCCAGAACCGGCGGGAATATCTACATCGGGGTGGTGGGCCCGGTTCGTACGGGAAAATCCACCCTGGTCAAGAAAATCATGGAGGAGCTGGTGATTCCCGGCATTTCCGACCCTTACCGCCGGGAGCGAGCCAGAGATGAGCTGCCCCAGAGCGGCTCCGGCAAGACCATTATGACCTCGGAGCCCAAATTTGTTCCGGAAGAGGCGGTGGAGATTTCCCCAGATGGCGCTGCCAGATTCCGGGTGCGGCTTATCGACTCCGTGGGCTATCTGGTGAACGGGGCGGTGGGAGCCGAGGAGGACGGTGCGCCACGGATGGTGACCACCCCTTGGTTTGATGAAGAAATTCCCATGACCCAGGCGGCGGAGTTGGGCACGAAGAAGGTGATGGCGGAGCACTGCTCCATCGGCCTGGTGGTGACCACCGACGGCACCGTCACCGATATTCCCAGGCAGGATTATCTGGAGGCCGAGGCTCGTGCCATTTCCGACATGCGAAAAACCGGAAAGCCCTGGCTGGTGATTCTCAATTCCCGGAATCCCCAGGGGGAGCCTGCCCGTCAGGCGGCGGCGCAGCTTCGGGAGCAGGGCGTGGAGCCTCTGGTGCTGGATGTGGCAGCCATGGGAGCGGGGGACATCGGCCGGATATTCACCGCTCTATTGTATACCTTCCCCATGACGGAGCTTCGGGTGTATCTGCCCCGGTGGCTGGATGCCCTGGAAAAGAACCATCCGGTGAAGCAGGCTCTCTACCAGGCTCTCCGGCAGCATGGGGAGGAAATCCGGAATCTGGGTCAGGCGGAGGGGGCGCTGGCTCCCCTGGGGGAGCTGCCCCAGATTCAGAGCTATACCCTTTCCGGCATCGACCTGGCAAACGGCACGGTGAGCGTGACCATCGCCCTGCCGGATACCTTATATTATGAGATTCTCAGCAGCAAAGCAGGGGTGAGCATTGAAAGCGATGCCCAGCTGCTGGCGCTTCTCATGGAGCTTGCGAAAATCAAGCAGGAATATGATAAAATCTCCGACGCCCTGGATGCGGTTCGCGCCACAGGCTATGGGGTGGTCAGCCCGGCCGCCGGGGAAATGCGTCTGGAAAAGCCGGAGATCATCCGCAAGGGCGGAGCCTATGGAGTGAAGCTCCGGGCGGGAGCCCCCTCTATCCACATGGTTCGGGTGGACATCGACACGGAGATCAGTCCCATGGTGGGCGACGAGAAGCAGTCCCGGGATCTCATCGACCGGCTCACCGGGGAAGACCCGGAAATGCTCTGGCAGAGCAATATTTTCGGCAAGTCCGTCTACGACATGATCCAGGAGGGGCTCACCGCCAAGCTGGTGCAGCTGCCGGAGGAGGTGCGGGTGAAATTCCGGGGCACGCTGACCCGAATCGTCAACGAGGGCGCAACAGGACTGATTTGCCTGATTCTGTGATAAATTCTTGACTTTCCCGCCAATCAGGAATAGAATGAAAGAAAAAACGGAGGGACAATCACTATGGCTATCAAGATTGAGTACCTGTGGCAGGATCGGAAGCGTCACCTGGGGCTGCCCATCAGCTTCACCAAGTACAGTCTGTCCGAGGATCGGCTGTTTGTCACCGAGGGCTTCCTGAATATCCGGGACGATGAGGTGCTGCTGTACCGGGTTCGGGATATCGATACCCACCGTTCCCTGTGGCAGAGGCTTTTCGGCGTGGGCACGGTGACGGTGATTTCCTCCGACAAGACCCGGCCTACTCTGGTGATGAAGAACATCAAGGAGCCGCTGATGGTCAAGGAGCTGGTTCACAAGCAGGTGGAGGAAATGAAGGTTCATCGGCGGGTGCGCTACGGGGAAATTCTCACCACCGGCGACGACGGGGACGATCTGGACTGATAAGAGAACATGGGCGCGGGGCAAATGCCCCGCGCCCGTCTTTTGCCTAGTGAATAGTGCATGGTGAATAGGGAATAGGTGCGGTGTCCCTTCGGGACAATGGATAACAATGTATGCAGTGTCGAAAAACGTATGTCATTGCGAACCAGTCCGCAGACTGGTGTGGCAATCCGTCCATTATCATCTAACGCTTGAAGAAACTGAATTGACTAATTAATAGGTGTAAACGTCATTTTCAGATGCCAGACTGCGCAATTACCACTGTATCGGCCACCATTTTCTACAACTACAACATCCCCCTCAACGGTAAAGCTTTTTTTGCACATTTCATCCGTCAAAGTAAGTCTTTCACTGTAGCTGCCATAGTCAGGCTTGGAGTCGGCGTCTTCAGCCCAGCCACCAACGGTAAATTCCTCACCGGGAATCAGAGAGAGGGTACTGCCAGAACGGATTGGTTCATGATTGAACTCAAAACCATTGCTCCAATGGCTTCCGACATGGTCATTAGATACCATGGTGATTGAGGCGGATAGACGGAATTTTTGGGGAGAAACAGGTATGTTGATAGAGAACACCTCTTTTATGCCATTGGATGTGGTTGCAGTGATTGTAACATTTCCGGCGGAAAGAGCCTTTACGAGCCCTTTCGGAGAAACGGTTGCAATGCTATCGTTGCTGGAAGACCAAGTGATGGTTTTGTCTGTTGTGTTTTCCGGTAGTACAGTTGCTGTTAGCTGCATGGAATTATTGCGATAAAATGGCTTTTCCGCGTCCCATTTTGACGTCAATTCGACACGTTCCGCGAGAATTGGCAGAACATTCAGGTGAATGGTACCGGAAACACCATTTGAATGACTGACGGTAATATCAGCCTCGCCAACAGAAAGAGCCTGGAAAGTTCCGTCCTTGTTGACTCTTACTGTTTTTGCGGATGAGCTTTTCCAAGTGACTTTAGAACTTGTAACATCCTCCGGCATAAAGCTGATCGATAGCGTGCCCTTGTCACCGATGTATACGTCAGTTGTATCTGCGGTGATATTGATTTGCTCAGGAAGTACATCAACGACTGAGATTTGTTTTTTTGCAATTACTTTGTTGGATGCTTTAATTGTGATAGTAGACTTCCCAGGAGCTATGCCAGTAATGTGAATGCAAGGGGAACCTGCGGCATCAAGCTCAGCGATTGCAATTTTGGGGCTGCTGGATGTAACTTCCAGTCCAGAGCAGGTGGCTTCTTGCGGGAGTAATTCAAAATCTAAGTCCTGCGTATGGCCGACCTGAACGGAGAATGCTTCATCAGAGAAAGTGATTTTTTCCACTTGAGTGAATTCTGTGCGCGTCGGTTCTGTTGTGGCGATCATTGTGTTTTCACTGCTTGTGGCGGTTTTAGGTGTATTTTCTGCAACGGCATTCACGGAGCATAGATTTGCAAGCAGAAATGATACCAAGAACAAGTGAATAAAGTGTTTCATTTTCTACCTCCTGGACGTTGATGATGTACGTGTGAGATTTCAATTTAAAGAAAATTGCCAATGTGACACTACTAAAATAGCAAAAATAGATAAAAATGTCAATATCTGCACATAAGAAATTGTAAACAGTGTCCTATATGCGCTCGTTCAGCGGCAAGACACCGACATTCGGAAAAAATTCACATTCATCCGCTTTACCCCGTGGGAAAAATGTGGTACACTAACCTCAAATATCGTTTTTTACGGAGGAATCCCATGAAACTGGAAAAACGAAAAAAATGGAACTATCCGGCCATCGGCTTTGCCATTCCCTGTCTGGGGATGCTGTTTTTGATGGCGGTGAGCCAGTACGCCCCCTTCGGCAAGTATTCCATGCTGTATTCCGATATGTACCACCAGTATTACCCCTTCTTCGTGGCCTTCCGCAACGCACTGCGGGAGGGCAGGGGACTGCTCTACACCTGGAGCGTGGGTCTGGGCATGGACTACCTGGGTCTCATCGCCTACTATCTGGCATCGCCACTGAATTTACTCAGCGTGCTGGTGCCGGAAGGATGGCTGCTGGGCTATTTTTCCCTGCTGGTTCCCATCAAGCTGGGGCTTGCCGGTCTGTTCTTCAGCCTGTTTCTGAAACAGATTTTCCACAGGGACGATTTTTCTGTCTCCGTATTCGGCGCGTTCTACGGCCTGTGCGCCTGGGCGCTGGGCTATCAATGGAACGTGATGTGGCTGGATACCTTCGCCCTGCTTCCTTTGGCTGCCCTGGGCACGGTGCGCCTTCTGAAGGAGAAAAAGACGGTGCTTTACACCGTCAGCCTGTTTTTCTCCGTTTTTGCCAACTATTATGTTGGCCTTTTCACCTGCATTTTCGTATTTCTCCTGTTTTTCACCTACCAGATCTGCCGGTGGGGCGGCTGGAAGAAATTCTTCTGTGACCTGGGCCGGATCGCCCTGTTTTCCGCCATTGCCATCGGCATGTCCGCGATTCTCACCATCCCGGCTCTGACGGCTTTGAGCACCACCCAGTCCAGCGTGAACAAATTCCCCACCTCCTTCCGGCTGAACATCGCCAAGGAGCACACGATTCTGGGCCTGCTGGACGCCATGCGTCAGGTGGCGGGGAACATGGGCGGCAGTCTGGAGCCTACCTTCAAGGAGGGACTGCCGAACCTGTACTGCGGCATTGTCAGCGTATTTCTCATGTTCCTGTACCTGATGGCAAAGGAGGTGCGGCTTCGGGATAAGATCTGCGCCGTGGGGCTGCTGCTGTTCTTCAATGTCAGCTTCATCATCCGGCAGCTGGACTATATCTGGCACGGCTTCCACTTTACCAACATGATCCCTTACCGGTTCAGCTTCCTGTACAGCTTTGTGGTGCTGTTCATGGCCTACCGGGCCTGGACATTGCGCCGAACCTTTGGCCCCAAACGGATCATCCTGGCAGGAGTGCTGGCCGCGGCGGTGCTGGCCTGCTCCAATCAGCTCACCGAGACCGTTCCCCTGGAGCTTTTCGGCAGAGAATGGAATATCCACCTGTATTTTATCTATAATCTGATATTCCTGGTGCTGTACCTGCTGGCCATGCTGGCGGGAAGCATTACGGAGACGGCTCCCGAGGGAGCAACGCCCCGTGAAATTGCCCGGATCCGGTTGGAGGTTCACCAGCAGTCGCTCCGTTCCCGAGCCCTGATTCTGGGAATTATGGTGGTGGAGCTGACAGCCAACCTGATCTGCTTCGGCCTGTACTTTCCGGGCACCGGGGTTTCCAACTATCCCAAGGGCACGGAAAAGACGGCCTCCGTCATCCGCTATATGAAGGAGCGGGAGAAAAATAACCGCTTCTTCCGGGCGGAAACCACCCATTCCCAGACCCTGAATGACGGCGCTCTGAACAATTACAACGGCGTCAGCACCTTCACAAGTTCCGCAAACGTCAATACCACCCTCTTTATGCAGAGCCTGGGCTTCAGCGCGAAAAACACCTATAACCGATACCTTTTTGAGGAAAGCTCTCCGGTTTCCAACCTGTTTTTGGGGCTCAAGTATATGATTGAGCGGGACGGAAAGGACAAAACCAGCACTTATTTTACGGAGATCAACCGGTTCGGCGACACGGTGCTGCTGGAAAACCAGGCCTATCTGCCTCTGGGCTTTCTGGCAAACTCCCAGCTTGCCGATCTGGAGTTTAACGCCACAGACAACGGCTTCGATTTCCAGAACCGGCTGTTTTCCGCCGCCACCGGCGTGAATGGTCCGGTCTGGCACCGGATTGAAAATTTCAGGATTTATGGCGACGGCGTCAACGTCTTTGAGGAAAACGGTCAGGGCTACTGCAAGTACGACAGCACCGTGGACAAGGGCGACCTGACCTACAGCTTCACGGCGGAAACCGACGGCTTTTTCTGCGTCCAGCTGGATCTGCCCAAGCGGAACGACTTCTATCTCAGCGTCAATGGGGTGGAGCTGTACAAGGAGAAAATCAGCCTTCAGCAGATGTTTGCCGGAAAGAATGTCAAGGCCGGAGACGAAATTCTGGTGCGCATCGTCTGCCCGGACGGCGAGAGCAGCAGTGCCAATGTTACCGCGGCAGTGCTGGACGCCGACATTTTTGCCCAGGGCTACGGGGTGCTGAACGCCTCTACCTGGAATCTGACCAAGTTCCGCTCCACCCGGATGGAGGGCACCATTGACTGCGACCGGGATGGCCTTTTGTATACCTCCATCCCTCTGAACGGCAACTGGCATGTGTTCGTTGACGGCAAGGAAGCGGATACGGTGAAGGTAGGAAACTGCATGGCGGCGGTGCCCCTGAGTGCGGGAACCCACACCCTGCGGTTTGTCTATCGGAATCCGGGCTTTTCCCTGGGCTGGAAGATTTCCGTCGCCTCCGCCGCCGTCTTCGGCCTGTGGCTGGCGCTTACCCGGACGGACAGAAAACGGGGAAAATTTGATCGGAAACCGGCAGAGAATTAGTGGTTGTATTCTCAAGCGCAATCATGTATAATAGGGTAGCTTTGCAAATAAAGCGTCGGAGGATCGACTGTTATGCTTCAAAATAAAAAGATCGGCCAATATCTCGCACCCGGCAGCCATGTGCACCTGGTAGGCATCGGCGGCGTTTCCATGCGCCCTCTGGGTCTGGTGCTCAAGGGAATGGGAATGAAGGTCACCGGTTCGGATATGAGTGCTTCCGATGGCACCCGGGAGCTGGAGGCCAAGGGCATTCCCGTGACCATCGGCCACAATGCGGAAAACATTCAGGGCGCGGACTGCATCATCCGCACCGCCGCTGCCCATAACGACAATCCGGAGATTGCCGCCGCCCGGGCTTCCGGCATTCCCGTTTTCGAGCGGGCTCAGGCCTGGGGCGAGATTATGCGCTCCTATAAAAACGCCGTCTGCGTTTCCGGCACCCACGGCAAGACCACGACTACTTCCATGCTGACCCACATCCTTATGGAGGCCAATTTGGATCCCACGGTGATGATCGGCGGCTATCTGCCCCTGCTTCACGCCAGCCATCGGGTGGGTCACGGAGACACTATCCTGCTCGAAAGCTGCGAATACTGCGATTCCTTCCTGAATTTCTTCCCCACGCTGGCTTTGGTTCTGAATGTGGAGGAGGATCACCTGGATTACTTCAAGGACTTAGCGGATATTCAGAAATCCTTCCATAAATTTGCGGAAATGGCCACCTTCGGCGTGGTTGCCAACGGCGACGATCCCCACACCGTTCAGGCTTTGGAGGGCATCGACTATGTGACCTTCGGTCTGGGGGAGGGAAACCGGATTCACGCGGCCAATATGTGCCCTGACTGGCGGCACTTCGACGTGCTGTGTGACGGAGAATTCTATTGCCATCTGGATATGGGCGTGCTGGGTCGGCACAACGCCATGAACGCCCTGGCGGCCTCTGCCGCGGCCTGGATGATGGGCATTCCCGGCGAGGCGGTTTCCCGAGGGCTGGTATCTTTCCACGGCGCAGGCCGTCGGATGGAGTTCAAGGGAAAGTTCCACGGCGCGGACGTGTATGACGACTACGCCCACCACCCGGATGAGGTGGCGGCTACCATTTCCGCCGTCCGGGATGCCATGCCGGGAAGACGGCTGGTGCTGGCCTTCCAGCCCCACACCTATTCCCGAACCAGCGCCCTCTTTGACGATTTTGTCCGGGAGCTGAGCCGGGCGGACGTGCTGGTGCTGGCGGAAATCTACGCCGCCCGGGAGCGGAACACCATCGGCATTTCCTCTGCGGACGTGGCGGAAAAAATCCCCGGTGCGGTCTTCTGCGAGACTCTGCCGGAGGTTACAGAGTATCTGCGCGAGAACGTCCGGGAGGGCGACGTGGTGCTGACCATGGGCGCGGGAGATATTTTCCGCGCGGGCGAGGCACTGCTCAAGAGCGAGTAAAAAAGAAACTGTGCCGGATTTCCGGCACAGTTTAGACTATCGAAAAAACATGTCATTGCGAACCAGTGGTGCTCCGCGCAGCGAATCTAAAATAACAATGACTGCCGGTGGCAGTCATACCATAGTGCAGCGCAGACTGGTGTGGCCCTTTCCAAGGATTTCCTCCGGTCACAATCCGTACCCCCCAAGCCTTCCCCAGCGGGGAAGGTGGCACAGCGTAGCTGTGACGGATGAGTGCCACTTGCCTCTCCCTATGGGAGAGGTGCCCTGAAAGGGCGGAGAGGGCGATTTGCACCCTCTCAGTCACTTCGTGACAGCTCCCCCAAAGTGGGAGCCAAGGGGGAACGGATTGCCACGTCGGCCGCTGGCCTCCTCGCAATGACATGCGCTTCCGATAGTGTTCTGAAGTACCGGGGGATTGCCACGCCAGTCTGCGGACTGGCTCGCAATGACACGGTTTTTTCGGCGGCCAAAGGTGTATCCGGCACATTTCTCGATTATTCCTCTTCCAGCACCAGGTGGTCTACGCCGCTGGCCTGAAATTCCGACATATACCGATCCATCCGGGCGGTGATCTCATCGTAGTTGTCCTGGTCGATTTCCGGATAGTCCATATCCCGGCGGGACAGCTCCTCGGCGAGAATCTCATAGAATACGTTGTCCTCGTAATAGGCGATGGCCTCGTGAATGCCGCCCTCGGCGTAGGCCTTGGAGGGAACCACGGTTCCATTCCAGGGCTCGGACAGGGCAGGGGACAGGGCGAATATCTTGCTTTCCAGGTCGTCGTAATCCTGGAAACGGTCGTCTCCCCGGGTGGAATTGAGCACCCAGTTGCCGATGTATACCAGATCCAGCAGCCGCCGGAATTCCTTTGGGGTCAAATCGATTGTCATGGCAAACCCCTCCTTTTTCATTATCAAAGCTTCCGTATATTATAGCACTCTTTTCCCGGATTTCCAGTATCATTTTTTGATTTGAGGTAACAGTATGAAAAAATTCAGCGTGTGCATCCTCTTTGGCGGTGTCAGCCCGGAGCACGAGGTGTCCCTGCGCTCCGCCGAGTCCGTTCTGAACAACATCGATCAGGAAAAATATCAGGTCTATCCCGTGGGCATCACCCGGGAAGGCCAGTGGATTTATTTCCCGGGCAAGGATTACTCCATGCTCCCGGCCAAAACCTGGAACACCTGCCCCGGTGCCTGCCCGGCGGTGATCTCTCCCGTCCGGGGACAGGGCCTGCTGTGCTTCGAGGGGAACGGGGTGATTACCCATCCCATTGATGTGGTGTTCCCGGTGCTCCACGGGGAGAACGGCGAAGACGGTGCCATGCAGGGACTGCTGCAAATGGCGGGAATCCCCTATGTGGGCCCCCACGTTTCCGCCTCCGCCGTGGCCATGGACAAAACCCTGACCAAGCTGGTCATTGACAAGGAGGGCATCCCCCAGGCAGCCTGGGAGCTGGTGCGGGCACGGGAACTGGCAGCCGGTGAGAAGAAAATCCTGGACGGGCTGGAAGCCCGCTTCGCCTATCCCATGTTCGTCAAGCCTGCCGGAACCGGCTCTTCCGTAGGCGTTTCCAAGGCGGGAAACCGGGAAGCCCTTTCCAAGGCACTGGCCGCCGCGGCAAAATATGACGACAAGGTTCTGGTGGAGGAATTCATCCGGGGCAAGGAAATCGAGGTGGCCGTCCTGGGCAACGAAAATCCGGTGGCTTCCGTCTGCGGCGAAATTGACTCCGGCGCGGAGTTTTACGATTACGACGCCAAGTATATCACCGATACCTCCCGTGCCTACATTCCCGCCCGGATTCCCGAAGACCTTCAGGAGGAAATCCGGAAGGCGGCGGTGCGGGTGTTCCGTGCCATCGGCTGTCAGGGCCTGAGCCGGGTGGACTTTTTCGCCACTGAGGACGGACATCTGGTGCTCAACGAAATCAACACCCTGCCGGGCTTTACCTCCATTTCCATGTATCCCAAGCTCTTCGCCGCCAGCGGCATTCCCTATTCCCGGCTGATTGACGAGCTTCTGAAGCTTGCCATGGAGGCGGGAAAATGAAAACGCCCGTAATGCTGTCCCTGCGCTCGACCCAGCGGTATGGGGAGCAGGAGGCGGAGGTTCTGGAGCTGACTACGGAAGGCACCATGGAGTTCCGGGACGGAGGCTGGGATATCAGCTACCGGGAAAGCGCGCTGACCGGGCTGGAGGGAGTCACCACCAGCTTCCGGGTGGAGCCGGGGCAAATCACCCTGAAGCGAACCGGCTCCCTGAAATCCGAGATGGTGTTCCGGCAGGGGGATTCCCACGACAGTCTCTACGAAATGCCCTTCGGAGCCTTGCTCATGACCGTGGAGACCAGCCTTCTATTCTATGACATCGTCCCCGACGGGGGAACCATTGACCTGTGCTATCGGGTAATCATCGAGAACGCCCAGGCCGGGGACGTGGAGTACCACCTGGACATCCGGGCAAAATAAGGGGGAGCTGCCTTGGCAGCTCCCTTTTTCAGGTATCCTGTAGGGGCGGCCATTGTGCCGCCCGCTTTTTTGCGGAAATCACTTTGCTGGTATCCTAGTACCATCCGACATTCGCAGGCAGTCCACTTCCTCCGGTACGATGGGACTGCTTGCTGTCAATATGGCCACGTCCTTTGCTCCCATGGACTGGAACAGGGAAATCTCCGTTCCGTCCTTCATCACGATCGCAATGTTTTCATAATCCGCCCCGTCAGTGCCGGGAGGCGGCGCAAACGTGGCCGCGTCAATGAAGACGCCAACAAAGGAATCAGCCGGTTCGGGCATTTCAAAGGAAACTTCCACATGCAGGGGCGTGACGCGGACAGAGGTCAGGGCAACGTCCTCGATTGCGTCCATCCCTTCCGATTCCGACGCGCCGGTACGACTGACCCAGACCTTCGTGGATACCGGCGAATCCAGCAGCTCCAGCTCGCCGGAATCGGCTTCCGCCAATTCGATCACAAACTTCCACTGGCCGGATGCCAGCAGCTCCTTCTCGTTTTCCCGATTATATACAACATCGCTGAAAACAATCTCACAGGTTTTCCCAGAGCCAAAGGCACTGGGTGCTCCCTGCTCGATCACCGGCTGGATGGTAACTACGATTTTGAGGGTATTGTTTTTTCCATCCCCATCGTCCAGCACTTCATAGGAAACGTTCGCCGGGATGTTTGTTTGGAGGTCAGAAAACCCAAGACTCCCATTCGAGTGACCGTCCAGAACATCGGAGAAATCTATATCCTCCGGTGCGGTCAGGCCGAAGGTAGCATAGGCCGTGTAGCTTTCAGAAACCACGGATTTCAGTTCGATGGAAAACCCGTTCTGTTCCCCATTTTGACCGATATCTTCGGTTTGCTGGCCGGATAAGGGTTCCTGACCCTGATCTGAATGCCACGGGAAAGCTGCGCATCCAGTAAGCAGAATCAGCACCGCGACGATCGCAGTGATTTGCGCAATTCGTTTCATGGATGCTCACCTCCGATTCGTTTTCCTGCCCATGCCATTCCGGAATATAATTGCATATAAATCATTGCTTCTTCTATAATCATTAAAGCAGAAACAAGTCTTTCTGTCAACCGATGAAAGCAGTTTCCGCCATTTGCATGAAAAATGACCCCAAATTTGTGAAAAAAGCACTCCGGCGAAAGCCGGAGTGCAGAAATTGCCGATTCTTTGATGCGGACCCTCAGTCCCGTCTGCGTCTTCCGCCGAAGATGGCCAGCAGCCGCAGAAGCTGAGCAAGAGCCACGGCGGTGGCGGCCACATAGGTCAGTGCCGCGGCACGGAGGGTTTTCCGGGCGCCCATCAGCTCCTCGTCCGTCAGAAGTTCTCCTTCCTCAATGGCAACCAGTGCCCGGCGGCTGGCGTTGAATTCCACCGGCAGAGTCACCAGCTGGAACACCAGGGACAGGCCGAAGCAGCCGATGCCCAGATAGATGAGAAGATCGGACATGGAGCCGAAGGCGGACAGCAGGATGCCCAGCAGAATCAGGGGCATAGCCAGTTGAGAGCCGAAGTTGGTCACGGGAATGATGGCCGCCCGAAGCTTGATGGGCGCGTAGTCCTGGGCGTACTGCACCGCGTGTCCGGCCTCGTGGCAGGCCACGCCGATGGCGGCGGTGGAGGTGCTGCCGTAAACACTGTCCGACAGCCGGATCACATTGTCCCGGGGGTCGTAGTGATCGGTCAGATTGCCGCTGATCCGGGTGATCTGCACATCCCGGATGCCGTTGGCGTAGAGCACCCGCTGGGCGGCCTCCGCCCCGGTGAGCCCCCGGCAGGAATACTGCTTGGCGTATTTTTTGAAGGTGGAATTGACGTTGGCGCTGGCCCACAGGGACAGCAGCACGCAAGGCAGCACCAGAACCACATAGGTCCAGTCGAAGCCATAATACATGGGATACATAAAAATCCTCCCTTTCGATGTTTGCTCTTATTATATCCTGCCAGGAGATATTTGGCAAGACGGTGGAATTGTAAACTTTTTCCCTTCCGGCGGCAGCCCCCAGGCCGCCTTTCCGGATTGTCCGCCGGTGCCGGAAAAATTCACATTTTATTCATGCCGCCTTTCCGGGGAACTGATATAATAGCCCAAAAAAGGAAAAGCGAGGTAACGGATGTGAAGGATCCCCAGAAAAAACGGTTTCTCATGATGACCATGTCCCTGTTCTGCGCCATCAGCCTCAGCATTGTGGTGTTCTTCGTGGTGTATCGGTTCCAGGGCATCGGCGACCAGCTGCAAGCGCTGGGGAACATCCTGGCTCCCTTTGTCTACGGCAGTGTGATTGCCTATCTGCTGCGGCCCATGTGCAACTTCTATGAGCAGACCCTGTCCTCCACGCTGCCCAAGAAGGTCAAAAAGGCGGCTCCGGCTCTGTCAGTGGCTCTGAGTCTGCTGTCGGGCATTCTGATCGTGTACATGCTGATTATCATGATGGCTCCCCAGCTGTACGAAAGCTTCATGACCCTGTGGAACTCCATCCCGGAGAAGATCAACACCTTCGTCCGGTGGGCTACCGAGCGGTTCGGCGATGAAAAAAATGTGACCCAGATTCTGGAACTGCTCAATACCAACAGCGAGAGCCTGTACAATCAGCTGGAAACCTGGGGGCAGAACATGCTCAGCACCTACCTGGGGGATCTGAACAGCCTGCTGACCGGCGGCATCAGCGGCCTGGGGAATTTGGTCACCGGGGTGGGCAACAGCCTGGTGAAGGTTTTCCGGTTCCTGTATAACCTGCTGATCGGCCTGATTGTGGCCTGCTATCTGCTGTCCAGCCGGAAGCGGCTTGCCCGGCAGGGGGTACTGATGGTCAGAAGTCTTCTGAAGCCCCGATGGGCGGATATCCTTCTGGGCGAGATCGCCTTCATTGACCGGATGTTCGGCGGCTTTATTGACGGAAAGATTCTGGATTCCGCCATCATCGGCCTGCTGTGCTATATTGGATGCAGCATTTTCCGGTTCCCCAATGCCCTGCTGGTTTCCGCCTTTGTGGGCGTGACCAACGTGATTCCTTTCTTCGGCCCCATCATCGGCGCGGTGCCCTCCACCTTCCTGATTATGATCGAAAATCCGGTGAAGGGTCTGTGGTTCATTGTCTTTGTGCTGGCGTTGCAGCAGCTGGACGGAAACGTGATCGGCCCGAAGATTCTGGGCGACCGGACGGGACTTTCCAGCTTCTGGGTGCTCTTTGCCATCGTGCTGTGCGGCGGCCTGTGGGGCGTGCCGGGGATGATCGTGTGCGTGCCCATGTTCGCGGTGCTCTATGACATTGTGAAAAAACTGGTGCGTCGGGGACTGAACAAGAAGGGTCAGGGCGCTCTCTGGGATCAGTATCACACGGAGTATCCGGAGGAAGGAAACAAGTAACCGAATGCAAAAGTGCCGCCCGGCCTGGGCGGCACTTTTTTCAACGTGTCAAAAAAGTCCGAAAAGCATGTTGCCATTGCGAATTTAGTGGCGCGGAAATCCCCCTCAAGTGTCAGAATGCTTTCGCCTTGCCGGATGAGGGCAAAAGGCTCCCCTTGCTGATCAAGGGGAGCTGTCTCGTGCGTCCCCCGCAAGCACGAGACTGAGGGGATCAGAACTCTCTTATTCTGACAATCCCTCAGTCAAAAATCAAAGATTTTTGCCAGCAGTACATTGTGGTATGACTGCCACCGGCAGTCGTGGTAATTTTGATTCGCTGCGCGGAGCACCACCCTTTACACAAGGGAGCCTTGGGTGCTCCCGCACCAGTGCGTTTATCGATATTTCTCAGAAGAATCTGAGAATTGTACCACATTTCTCCTTTGCGCAACGACATGGTTTTTGGCAGTCTCGCAAAAGTGCCGCCCGGCCCGGGCGGCACTTTTTTGGATTTCCGGTGGAAATAGGGGGAAGAATGTGGTATACTATTCCCAACTGCGATTTTTCTGCGAAAGGGGAGTATGCACATGTATTACGCAACCATTAAAAACTGTGACATTGCCAACGGCCCCGGAGTGCGGGTGAGCCTGTTCGTTTCCGGCTGCACCCATCACTGCCCGGAGTGCTTCAATGAAGTGGCCTGGGATTTTTGTTACGGGCAGCCGTTCACCGAGGAAACCATCCGAACCATCCTGGATATGCTCCGACCCGCCTTCATCCGGGGCCTGACCCTGCTGGGAGGCGAGCCTTTTGAGCCTCAGAACCAGGGGGCGGTGGTGGAGCTTCTGCGAGCGGTAAAGAAGGAGCTGCCGGAAAAAAACATCTGGGCCTTTTCGGGCTATCTCTTTGAGAAGGACATTCTCTCCGGACGGCTGGGAGACTGCTCGGAATACCTGAGCTATCTGGACGTGCTGGTGGACGGCCCCTTTATGAAGGAAAAGAAAAATCTCAGCCTCCGGTTCCGGGGGTCTGAAAATCAGCGGCTCATCGATGTGCCCAAATCTCTGGCCGCGGGAAAAACCGTCCTCTGGGAAGATTGGCAGGGGGACAGAAAGGGAATGATCTGATGGATACCATTCATGTAAAGCGTCTGCGTCCGGGAGCTGCCCTTCCGGCCTACGGCAGCGCCGGGGCGGCAGGAGCGGATCTCACGGCCTGCATTGAGAAGCCCCTTGTCATCGAACCCGGACAGACGGTCTTTGTACCTACGGGCATTGCTATGGAGGTGCCGGAGCACTGCGCCGGGCTGGTGTACGCCCGCAGCGGCATGGCCTGCAAGCAGGGGCTTGCGCCTGCCAATAAGGTGGGGGTCATCGACAGCGATTACCGGGGGGAGATCGTGGTGGCTCTGCACAACCACGGCAAGGAAAGCCGTACCGTGGAGCCGGGTCAGCGGATCGCCCAGATGCTCATTACGCCTGTGCTGACCCCGGCCTACGAATGGACAGAGAATCTGACGGACACGGACAGAAACGCCGGTGGATTTGGCTCCACCGGAAAATAATTGGCGCATTTGTAAAATATGCGTAAGGATTTTGCCAAAATTAGTCCAAAATTGTCACTGTACATTTACAGAAAATTTTTTTATAATGGTATCGGGTCTGGCAGCGGACCCATATTCGTGTCAAAATCAAATATAGATTTAGGAGTATGATATGGAGATTCTAAGCGCCATTATTCAGCTTCTGGGCGGTCTCGCCATGTTCCTTTACGGTATTGAGGTCATGGGCGACGGTCTGAAAAACAGTTCCGGCGCCGCTTTGAAGCGGATATTGGAAAAGGTCACCGGCAATGTGGTCATGGGGGTTCTCACTGGCGCCATGGTCACTGCGGTCATCCAGAGTTCCACGGCCACCATCGTTCTGACGGTTGCCCTGATCGGCGCAGGCGTTCTGAACCTGCGTCAGGCGGTATCCATCGTTATGGGTGCGAATATCGGCACCACCGTTACCGCCCAGATCATCCGGCTGGGCTCCATCCAGTCCGACGGCAGCCTGTTTCTGTGGCTGTTCAATACGGACAGACTGGCTCCCATTGCTCTGATCGCGGGCATTGTCCTGGTCATGTTCGTCAAGAGCAAAAACTCCAAGACCATCGGCGATATCTGCATCGGCTTCGGCGTGCTGTTCATCGGTCTGGAGCTGATGACTGACGGTGTGGAGCCTCTGATTGGAACGGAGGCCTTTACCTCCTTCGTCTCCTTCCTGGCAAATCCGCTGTTCGGCATTTTCTTCGGTCTGGTGCTGACGGTGATCGTCCAGAGCTCCTCGGCAACGGTCGGTATGCTGCAAACCGTGGCTTCCGTTCCCGGCTCCGGCATTACCTTTGCCATGGCTTATCCCGTCATCATGGGCATCAACCTGGGCACCTGCGTCACCACGGCCATGGTTTGCTCCATCGGCTCTTCCAAGGATGCCAAGCGTACCGGCGTGGTGCATATTGCCTTCAATACCATCGGCACGGTGCTGTTTTTGATCGTTATGTACGTTCTGCGCCGGCTTTCCGTATTCGGCGAGGCCTTCTGGGTTCGCGCGGTGGACAGCGGCGGAATCGCCAACTTCCAGACGGTATTCAATCTGGCCACCGCGGTGGTGCTGATTCCCTTCGCCGACTGGCTGGTGAAGCTGTCCCTGGTTGTGGTCAAGGACGACAAGCCCGAGGCCGAGCGGCATCCGGAGCTCCATACCCTGGATGAAAAGCTGTACAATTCTCCTGCCATGGCGCTTTCCGTTACCATGAAGGCAGTGGCCGCCGCCGGCCGGCTGGCCCATCTGAACTTCGAGCGTGGCTGCCAGGTGCTGGCGAAGTACGACCCGGTGCTGGCGGCGGAAATCGACAAGGACGAGGATTGCATCGACCAGTTTACGGATAACTCCGACCGGTTCCTCATCGGCCTGTCCAAGGTGGTGGAAACCGAGGCCGACGACCGGCAGTTGGATATGCTCATGCAGACCGTGCCCAACTTCGAGCGCATCGGCGACTACGCCACCAACATGGTGGAGCTGGCCCAGCGGCTGCAAAGCGAGAACGCCGCTTTTTCCGACATGGCCAAGAAGGAGCTGGCGCTCATTACCCAGGCAGTCAACGAGATTCTGGAAATTACCGTCGATGCCTTCTCCAAGGACGATAACGAGGCGGCCAAGGCCATCGAGCCGCTGGAAGAGACCATCGACGACATGATCATGATGCTGAAGGATCGGCACACCAAGCGGCTGAAGAACGGCCAGTGCTCCATTGCCAGCGGCCTGGTGTTCATGGAGGCGCTGACCTACTTTGAGCGTGCCTCTGACCAGTGCTCCTCCATCGCCGTGATGATGCTGGCCCGACACAACGAGCAGATCTTGCAGAATCACTACGAGTATCTCCGGGAAATTCACGCGGGCAACGATGTGGCTTACCTTGCGGAGAAGGATCGCCGCCGGGAGCAGTATATCAAGCCTCTGAAGCAGATTTTTTGAGGAAAACAGTAGAATTCTATCATAAAATCTGTAGGGGCGACGATTCGTCGCCCGCGGGCGGCCAATGGCCGCCCCTACTATGATAACCGTATCATTTTGCGTAAATATGGGGCTGTTGCAATTTGCAACAGCCCCATATTTATCAGGTAGCCATTTCTTCCATTTCCTTGGCAACGGAAGCTTCGCAGGAGCGCATGGCAAGGATGGTTTTCTCCATCAGCTCGTCCAGACTCCAACCAAGACGCTCAGCACCGGTGCGGATCACGTCCCGGGAGCATCCGGCGGCGAATTTCTTGTCCTTGAACTTCTTTTTCAGGGAGGACAGCTCCATGTCCATGACGGACTTGCTGGGGCGCATCCGGGCGGCGGCGCCGATGAGACCTGTCAGCTCGTCCGCGGCGAAGAGAATCTTCTCCATCTGAGCGGTGGGTTCTACGTCGCAGCAGATGCCGTAGCCGTGGGAGCAGATGGCGTGCACCATTTCCGGACTGGCGTTCACTTCGGCCAACAGCTCCGGGGCCTTCCGGCAGTGCTGCTCCGGCCACTTTTCAAAGTCCACATCGTGGAGTAAGCCGCACAGTCCCCAGAAGTCGGCGTCTTCGCCGTTTTCCTGGGCGAACCAGCGCATGACACCCTCCACCGTCAGTGCGTGCTGAATATGAAAGGGTTCCGTATTGTACTTTCTCAGCAGACCCATCGCCTGCTCTCGGGTCAGTTCCATAACCATACCTCCTTAGTATGCTGCTGTCTATTTTACGCCGGGAACCCCAGTTTGTCAACGGTGGCAAAATAGGGTGGAAAATTTTGCAATTATCTGCTATCATAGAAGAAAAAGGAGGTTGGAACCATGACGAATATGTTTGACTATCTGACCTGGCGGGGCGACCTGACCTTTTCCCAGGTTCGAACCAATCCGGTGGACGCACTGGTTTTTTCTACCCTGGCCTATGTATTCTATGGGGACAAGGCGAAGGCGGAGCCGGGTCAGGCGATGACTCTGGGGGAGTGCGCGGCGGAGTTCTTTGCCCTTGAGAATCCGGAGAACCGGGTGCGGGTGAAAAAGGACATGGAGCTTCTTCGTGCCGCCGCGGCTACCACCCGCTTTGGCCAGTCCCTGCTCTGCATGTATGAAAACCAGTTCCTTCCGGAGCAGGAGACTCAGTTCGCGGCCATGACCTTCCTGCTGGACGACGGCACCATGTTTGTGGTCTACCGGGGCACGGACAATTCCCTGGTTGGCTGGAAGGAGGACTTCAATATGACCTTCCAGCAGTCCATTCCCGCCCAGCGGCTGGCGCAGGAGTACATCCGCCGGGCGGCGCAGAGCGCCGAGGCACCCATACGGGTGGCGGGACATTCCAAGGGAGGAAATCTGGCGGTATTTGCCGCCGCCCGGTGCTCGCCCCAGGTTCGTGCCCGGATTCTGGAGGTCTACAACAACGACGGCCCGGGCTTTACCAAGTACATGATGGGCGATCCCGGCTATCTGGAGGTAGTGCCCAGAATCCACACCTTTGTGCCCCAGTCCTCGGTGATCGGAATGCTTCTGGAGCACGAAGAGCCTTACCAGGTTCTGCGCAGCTCCAATGTGGGCATCATGCAGCATGACCCCTATTCCTGGGAGGTGCTGGGGGCGGACTTTGTGCATGTGGAGGGAATTACAGGCTCTTCTCAGTTTATGGACGCCACCATTAAGAACTGGTTTGCCAGCATGACCAATCAGGAGCGGAATCAGCTGGTGGAGGAAATGTACGCCCTGCTTTCCACCGGCACCGCCGAGCACGCCTCGGATGTGTTCCAGCCGAAGAATATCCTGACCTACGCGAAAACCCTGTCCGGCGACGCGGATATGCGGCATCTGCTGTCCGAGGAATTCCAGGGGCTTATTACCGCCGCCCGGAAGGCCTATGCAACGATGCCCTCCAAGTCTCTTCCCGCCGGGAAGGAGAAATGAGAAAAGGCTCCCCTTGCTGATCAAGGGGAGCTGCCCCAGTGCGCACACTGGGGCTGAGGGGATCAGAACTACCATGCTTTGACAATCCCTCAGCCAAAAATCAGAGATTTTTGCCAGCTCCCTTTACACAAGGGAGCCGTTTGGGTGCGGCAGAACGTTCGCAATGATATGCGTTTTGTGGAACTGGCAGCACACCGTGTTTGTTTTTGCTCGGAATAAAGAGCAACAGTGCCGAATCCAACCGGATTCGGCACTGTATCTTTATTCCTTCATCAGCTTTTCCAGAGCCGCCAGCTTGACGCTGGTGGTCAGCACCTCCATGGCCTTTTCCAGCTCCTCTACAGGAGGCAGGCTGGGGGCAATGCGCAGGTTGGAATCGGTGGGGTCATTCTGATAGGGATAGGTGGCGCCGGCACCGGTGAGCACCACGCCTGCCTCCTTGCACAGCTGCCATACCCGCTTGGCGGTGCCGGGCAGAACAAAGAGGCTGACGAAATAGCCGCCGCTGGGATCGTTCCAGTGGGCGATGCCCAGGGGCTTCAGCTCCCGGTTCAGCCACTGGGACACCACGTCAAACTTGGGAGCCAAAACCCCGGCGTGAAGCTTCATAATCTCCAGAGTGTGAGCCTTGTCGCGCAGGAAACGCACATGGCGCAGCTGATTGATCTTATCCTGGGAGATCATCTGAATGCCGAAGAGCTTGCTGAGGTAGGCAATATTTGCCGGGCTTGCCGCGACGCAGGAAATGCCGCCGCCGGCGAAGGTGATCTTGGAGGTGGAGGCAAACTCAAAAACCATGTCGGGCCGACCGGCCTTCTCGCACAGAGACAGAATGTCCGGGAAGGGAACATATTCCCCACGGAACTGATGGACGCCGTAGGCATTGTCCCACATGATGGTGAAATCCGGGGCGGCAGGCTTCAGATTGGCAAACCGCCGGATGGTTTCCTCACTGTAGATAATGCCGTCGGGATTGGAGTATTTGGGCACCGTCCAGATAAGCTTTACCTGGGGATCCTGGACAAGCGCTTCCACCACATCCATATCCGGCCCCTCCGGGGTCATGGGCACGGGAATCAGCTCGGCACCGAAGTCCTGGGTGATGGCGAAATGTCGGTCATAGCCCGGGGCAGGGCAGAGAACCTTCACTTTTTCCTCCCGGCACCAGGGACGGGGGCTGTCCTTCAGGCCGTGGGTGTAGGCCCGGGAGACAATATCAAACATCAGATTCAGGCTGGCCACGCCGCCCACAAAAATATTTTCGGGCTTGCAGTCCAGAATCTCCGCCCAGTACCGCTTGGCGCAGGGCAGACCGGTCAGTTCACCGTAATTCCGGGCGTCCACGCCGTCGGTGATGCACTGGGCAGGATCGGTCAACGCAGTGAGCAGGTCGGAAACCAAATCCAGCTGCTGCCGGGAGGGCTTGCCCCGAGCCATATTCAGCTTCAGACCCTGAGCCTTGAGCTGGTCGTAATCGTCCAGAACGGTGGCGTATTCCCGAGCCAAATCGGATGTGCTCATGCAAGAATAAGGGGTCACAACAATCATCCTTTCTGCTAAAATCCGTAATTGCAGGATATATTATATGCGATTTTTTGAAAAAATGCAAGATGAATTTCCTTAAAAATTCATTTTCAGACACGGATACGGGACAATTAGGTGGAATGCACAAACCCCTGGAAAAATGGGAATTGTTTTTACTGCACAATCACGCCTTGCTTTTTTTACAATTCCGGGATAGAATCGAATCATACAATGGATTGCTATGCGATCTGCCGGAAAGGACGTGCACCTATGGAAGAGATTTTCAATCTGCCGGAGCAGTTCGGCGAGGATGTTTTTAACGAGGCAACCATGAAGCAGCGGCTGCCCCTGCAAACCTATGAGGCCTGGAAGCACTGCGTGGCGCAGGGAGAGCGGCTGCCCCTGGACGTAGCCAATGAAATTGCCGAGGCCATGAAGCAGTGGGCGCTGGAGAAGGGAGCCACTCACTACACCCACTGGTTCCAGCCTATGACGGGCATCACCGCGGAGAAGCACGATTCCTTTATTTCTCCCACGGGAGACGGTCGGGTGATTATGGAATTCTCCGGCAAGGAGCTGGTTCGGGGCGAGCCGGATGCCTCCAGCTTCCCCTCCGGCGGTCTGCGTGCCACCTTTGAGGCACGGGGCTATACCGCCTGGGATCCCACCTCCTTTGCCTTCGTCCGGGACGGAAGCCTGTATATTCCCACCTGCTTCTTCTCCTACACCGGCGAGTCCCTGGACAAGAAGACCCCGCTGCTGCGCTCCATGGACGAGGTGTCCCGGGAGGCTCTGCGGATCCTGCGGCTCTTCGGCGACACCCAGACCCGGCGGGTCATTCCCTGTGTCGGTGCCGAGCAGGAGTATTTTCTACTGCCCAAGGATCTGTACGCCCAGCGGGAGGATCTGCGGCTGACGGGACGCACCCTCTTCGGCGCTCAGCCCCCCAAGGGTCAGGAGCTGGACGACCACTATTTCGGCACCATCCGAACCCGGGTGTCTTCCTTCATGCAGGATCTGGATCACCAGCTCTGGCGGCTGGGAATTTTAAGCAAAACCAAACACAACGAGGCCGCTCCCTGCCAGCATGAGCTGGCTCCCGTCTACGCCGATGCCAACACCGCCTGCGACGACAACCAGAAAATGATGGCCATTATGAAAAAGTGCGCGGCAAAGCACAATCTGGTGTGCCTGCTTCACGAAAAGCCCTTCGCCGGGGTGAACGGCTCCGGCAAGCACGACAACTGGTCCCTGTCCACGGACACGGGCAGCAATCTGTTCAGCCCCGGCAAGACCCCCCGGCAGAACGCCCGGTTCCTGGTGTTCCTGGCGGCCTTTATCGCCGGTGTGGACGAATATCAGGATTTCCTCCGCTGCACCGTGGCCACCGCCGGCAACGACCACCGGCTGGGCGCCAGCGAAGCCCCTCCCGCCATCGTTTCCATCTATCTGGGGGATGAGCTGAACGCGGTGGTCCAGTCCATCATCGACGGCACCAACTATACCGACCCGGAAAAGAGCGTCCTGCGCATCGGTGTGGATGTGCTGCCCATGATTCCCAAGGACACCACCGACCGGAACCGCACCAGCCCGCTGGCCTTCACCGGCAACAAGTTTGAGTTCCGGATGCTGGGTTCCTCCCAGTCCGTGTCCGGCCCCAATATCGCCCTGAACACCATCATGGCCGAGGAGCTGGGGCAGTTCGCGGACGTGCTGGAAAAGGCGGATAACTTCGATGCTGCCCTCCAGACCCTGGTCTGCAAGGCGCTGACCGAGCACAGCCGGATTATCTTCAGCGGCAACGGCTACAGCGAGGAATGGAAGCGGGAGGCGGCACAGCGGGGCCTGAGCAATCTGCCCTCCACCGCGGAGGCCATGCCCACCTACGTCAGCGACAAGAATGTGGATCTGGTCACCCGGCACGGTGTTTTCACCGAAACCGAGTTCCGGGCAAGATACCGGATTCACCTGGATGCCTATAACAAGGTGGTGGCCATTGAGGCCAAGACCATGATCGACATGGCTCTGCATCAGATTCTGCCCGGGGCTCTGGGCTATACCAAGGAGCTGTGCGACGGCATTGCCGTTAAGAAGCCGCTGGGTCTTCCCTGCAAGGCGGAGACGAGCCTGGCGGATTCCCTCAGCACAGGCTGCGACGGCCTGTATGAGGCGGTAGAGGCGCTGAAGCAGTCCCTTTCCCAGGTGCCCGAGGCGGCGGAGGAAGCGGCCCTGCATTACCGCCGGGTGGTGCAGCCCCGGATGGAGGCCGTCCGCACCCGGGCAGATCACCTGGAGACCCTGACGGACAAGCGCCATTGGCCCTTCCCGACCTATTCCGATCTGCTGTTCTACTAATCAAACGCCAACCGGCGCGGTTCCAGGAATGGAACCGCGCCGGTGTTTGTTATTTCTTTTCTTCCTTCGGAAGCACCACATGCTCCTTGAGCACCACGGCGGTGCGGGCGGGCAGGTACAGCTCCACATAGTCCTTGCCGTCGAACCGCTTGGTGGGGTAGGGGATGTGCTCCACCTGATGGAAGCCGCCGTACTTGTCGTCATCGGTGCACAGCTCCACGGTGTACTCGCCGGGCTGAGGTACGGGCACCAGCACATTCGTCAGGCTCAGGCTGGGATGGAAGTTGAAGGCGAAGAGCAGACCCTTCCGGTAGAAGACCAGGGTTTTCTCTGGCTCCTTGTTCAGAAGTAAATCCCCCATTTTCTGGTCGAAAATCCGGTTTTCCTGCGTTACCTTCAGCATATCCCGGTCAAATTCTCCCAGCCACTGATACTTGAGCATTCCGTTGTCCAGCAGACTCCACTGCCGGCGGCAGTAGTGGAAGCTCCAGCCGTTGCCCTCTCTGGGAAAGTCGATCCACTCCGGATGGCCGAATTCGTTGCCCATAAAGTTCAGGTAGCCTTCTCCACCGCCGCCCAGGGTGAACAGGCGGATCATCTTATGCAGGGCGATGGCCCGGTCGATTCTGGGATTGTGGCAGTCCTTGTTCATGTCGGTGTACATGTTGGCTCCCGCCAGCCGGAAGATCAGCGTCTGATCGCCTACCAACGCCTGGTCGTGGGACTCCACATAGGCAATGGTGTTTTCTCCCGGACGGCGCAGACACATGCTGCACCACATCTGGAAAATGTTCCACTGCTCATCGGACTTTTCCTTCACGGTTTTGACCCACATATCCGGCAGACCCATGCCCAGTCGGTAGTCAAAGCCGATGCCGCCGTCGGCAATGGGCAGACACATGCCGGGCATACCGGACATATCCTCGGCAATGGTAAGGGCCTTGGGGTTCACCTGGCGGATGAGCTCGTTGGCCAGCTGCAAGTAGGTGATGGCCTCGGTGTGGGTGTTGTAGGAGAAATACCGGGAGTTTTCGTTGAAGTCCGTGCCCAGACCGTGGTCGTGGTAGAGCATGGAGGTGACGCCGTCAAACCGGAAGCCGTCGAAGTGGTACTCGGTCATCCAGAATTTCAGGTTGCTCAGCAGGAAGTGAAGCACCCCGGTCTTGCCATAGTCGAAGCATTTGGTGCCCCAGGCGGGGTGGTCGCCCTTGGGGCCGTCGTGGAAGAACTGCCAGGTGGTGCCGTCGAACATATTGATGCCCTCGGCGGTGTTCTTCACCGCGTGGGAGTGCACCACGTCCAGCAGCACCCGGATGCCCATGGCGTGCGCCTTGTTCACCAGGTATTTCAGATCCTCAGGCTTGCCGAACCAGGAGGAGGCGGCGTAGAAGCTGGACACCTGGTAGCCGAAGGAGCCGTAGTAGGGGTGCTCCATGATGGCCATGAGCTGCACCGTGTTGTAGCCCGCCTTCTGAATCCGGGGCAGGGTCAGGTCGGCAAATTCCCGATAGGTGCCGACTCGTCCTTCCTCCTGAGCCATGCCCACATGGGCTTCGTAGATGTACAGCTGATCGTCGCCGACAAAATCCTTATCCGTCCAGGGGAAGGTTTTTTGGTCGTCAGTGACCTCACACTCGAAGGTGATGGTTTCCTTGTTCTGCACCACCCGGCGGGCGTACAGGGGGATGTGCTCGGTGAGGCACATGTTGGCCTCTACCACGGTTTTGACCCGGCAGCCCTCCCACAGGGCGTCGTCACCGGGCAGGAACAGCTCCCAGTTCCCGTTATCCAGCTTTTTCAGGGGATGGGAGGTCTTGTTCCAGCCGTTGAATTCGCCTTCCAGATAGAGCTGATAGGCGGCGGGAGCCCACTCCCGATAGTACCAGCCCCCATCGGTGTGATGGAAGCCATAGTAGTTATAGGCGTTGGCAAAGTCGTTCAGGGTCTGGTCTTTCCCCAGAATCCGCCCTTTGGCGGAGCGGTATAGTTCCATTCTCAGATCGATGTCTCCGGCGAAGGGCTGGAGCTGAGGATTGAGTTCCAATAAGCGATACATGTTATGTCACCTTTCCAATTGTAATGGGGACTCCGTACACGTCTATTTTAGGAGAAATTCAGGCTTCTGTCAAGGCTTTCCCCGTTGACGGAGGAAGAAATCGGGTGTATCTTATAGAAAAAGGAGGGGATGCCCCTATGGATGAAATCGAAACGCTGAAGCAGTGGGTGGAAAGCAGCCGGAATATCGTCTTTTTCGGCGGCGCGGGAGTCAGCACCGAGTCCGGGATTCCGGATTTTCGCAGTGTGGACGGCCTGTACAGCCAGAAGTTCGATTATCCGCCGGAAACCATTATCAGCCACAGCTTTTTCCTGAAAAAACCGGAATATTTTTTCCGGTTCTACAGGGAAAAAATGCTGCCCCTGGGCTTTTCACCCAACGTGACCCATAAAGTGCTTGCCCGGTGGGAGCAGGAGGGTCGGCTTTCCGCGGTGGTGACCCAGAATATCGACGGCCTGCACCAGAAGGCGGGAAGCAAAAAGGTGTTCGAGCTGCACGGCAGCGTTTTGCGTAACTACTGCATGAACTGCGGAAAATTCTACAGCGCGGAATTTGTGAAACATTCCGAGGGCATTCCCCGGTGCGCCTGCGGAGGCATTGTGAAGCCGGACGTGGTGCTTTATGAGGAAAGTCTGGATCCGGCCACCATCGAGGGCAGCCTCAAAGCCATCCGGGAGGCGGATATGCTCATTGTGGCGGGCACCAGCCTGACGGTGTACCCCGCCGCCGGACTCATCAATGACTACCGGGGTGACCGTCTTGTGCTCATCAACCGGGACGTGACCCCTTATGACGAATATGCCGACCTGGTGCTTCACCGGAGTTTGGGAGATGTGTTTTCTCAGTTATAATGGAACTAAAAATAGTTGCAATTTGAATGGAATTGTGGTATAACAAAAGGGAAGAGGATGGAGGCAGCATCATGGGACAGAAAGAAAAGCTGATTGCGAAGCTGAAAGCAAAGCCAAAGACATTCACCTTTGACGACGCGGAGAGCCTGCTGCGTTACTTTCACTATGAGCGCTCCAACAAAGGACGCACCAGCGGCTCCCGGATCATGTTCGTCTCCGAGGAGCATCCGCCTATCTTAGGGTCTATCTGAAAACCGGGAATATGACCAACGGCGAGGGATTTTCCACCTGATGAAGCCATTTTTTTGCAGGAATACTCTGCGTATTGCAAGAAAAAATGGTGCCCAGCAGGTGGAAAAGACCCGCTGTTTGGGCGTGTTGACGGTTTTCAGATAGACCCTAATGCATAAACCCCATCCCCGGAAGGAATTATTGGAGTATCAAGTCAAGCAGCTGATTGAAATTTTGGAACAGGAGGGACTTCTGTGAACAATACGATGGAATACAAGGGCTATCTTGGCAGCGTGGAATTTTCGGAGGAGGACGCTCTGTTCTACGGCAAAGTTCTGGGCATCCGGGCGCTGATTTCCTACGAGGGAAGCAACGCGCGGGAACTGGTTGCGGATTTCCATGGCGCGGTGGATGATTATCTGGAGCTGTGCGCCCAGCAGGGCAAGGAGCCGGAGCGAGCCTATAAGGGCAGCTTCAATGTTCGTATTTCTCCGGAGCTGCACAAGCAGGCGGTGGCTGCTGCTATGGCTCACAATATGACCCTGAACAGCTTTGTGGAAAGCTCTATCGCCCAGGCTCTTCACGGGGCATAATAAAAAATAAAGCCGGGAGCAAGCGCGTTCAAGGCGTTTGCTCCCGGTTTTGCTATGCGATATGGTGCCGCTGCTTCCAGTCGGAATGGAGCCGGAAGAGGGTGGAGCCCAGCAGAATACCCACGGCCATGATTCCGGCAATGGCGGCGGTGTGCATTCCCTCCCGGGCGAATTCGTCCATCTGTCCCAGCACGGCGTAGTTCATGGTGTAGTACACCCCCGCGCCGGGAAGCAGGGGGAAAATTGCCACGACCAGATAGGAAATGGCCGGGTACTTCCGGATTCTGGCCATGGTTTCCGAATAGACCGAGGAAAACAGAGCAGACCAGAAATAACAGGCGATATCCCCGCAGCCCAGGCGGGCGACCATGCAGTAAACGAACCAGGACAGCACACCTCCCAGGGTGCTGATGGCTGTGCCCGGGCCGTGGATGTTGAAGAGAATGGAAAAACCAATGCAGCCGATGAGGGAGAACAGGCACTGGAGCCCCACGGGATAGGTGATATCGGGGACGGATACAGGCATCCCCCATAAAAAGCTCGAGACATTCCAGGCACCGGCGGTGCCCAGGGCAATGGCGGCAGCCAGCAGAAGCACCTGAACAATGCGGTTGACGCCGGAATTGGTGTCGCCGTAGAGAATGTCCCGCATGGCGTTGGTGAAGGTCAGTCCCGGCACCAGGATCATCAGGGCGCCGATGTTGGCGGCATTGGGGTTGGGGCAGAGCCCGGCGGCGTTCAGACCGTAGGCCAGCAGGGACATAAAGAAGGACGCGGCCAGGGTGTTGAAGAATGGGCCTGCCCGGCGGGCATCGAGAAAGCGCATCACAAGTCCCACCAGAATGCCGCAGACGCCGCCGCACAGCGCATCCACAAAGCTGCCGCCGAAGAACAGGGCAAAGCCTCCGCCGCCCAGAAAATCTCCCAGTCCCCGGATCAGGGGAGAATAGACGTTCATAGAAGCCAGGGTGTCTGCCAGCTGCCGCTGAGCCGTTCCGGGGTCGGGGCGGGTTTCACAGATGCGGCGGCTGAGGGCACTGAGCCGTTCCAGCCTGTCCAGGTCATTTCCGTGGTTGCCGATGCGGCGCATCCGGGTGATAGGCGTGCCGTCGGCCAGAAGCACGGTGACAGCCAGATAATTGGGGATGGCGAAAACCTCGGTGTTGAGGCCGTAGGCCGCCAGAATCCGGCTGATGCTTTCCTCCACCCGGAAGGTTTCCGCTCCGCTCATGGACAGCTCATAGCCCAGATCACAGGCAAGATCAATCAGTGTAATTTCTTCCATGGGAACCCTCTCAACAAAAAAGTTGGAAACAGTATACCATATTCCGGAAAAAATGCAAGAATAAACACAGAAGAAAAGCAATGTCATTGCGAACCAGTGACCGATGTCACTGGTGTGGCCCCTTCCAGGGATTCCCTCTGGTCACAATCCGTTCCCTTGCCTTCCCTTGGGGTGGTGCTCCGCGCAGCGAATTCAAATCCAACAATTGCCAGTGGCAATTGCTCTATAATGCAGAGGTGTCTCGCGCGTCCCCCGCAAGCGCGAGACGGATGAGGGCAAAAAGCTCGGTGTGAAAACCTGTGCGTATATTCCCATACTTCAATAAATGTTTCGGCTCTGGTTCCTCCGGAGGCAATTTTCTTGTCCCGGCAAGAAAATTGATAAGAAGCCGGCTCAAGGGGCGCTGCCGAAAAGCCGCCCCCTTGAGAATCCCCCGGCCGCACCGCCGGAAGCGCTTCAAAAACCTTCGGATTGCATCGGCAGTGTTACCGGAAGTGTGCAGATAGACGGATAGCTTTCCATCAGACAGAAAGGGCTTGTCTCGTTAGGTGCCCCTATGGGTCAAAATAGCCAAAATATACAAAGTCATTGCGAACCAGTGACCGATGTCACTGGTGTGGCAATCCCCCGGATAGGCGTAAAAATCCAAGATTTCCTAACGTAGATGTTTGAAAATCGGGGGGATTGCCACACCAGCGTGCGCGCTGGTTCGCAATGACAGCGTATATGGAGAGGTTATCTCCGGTAGAGAATACCGACGATATCCGACCCGGTATTGATGCCGATGATGCAGCCAACCTCATATTCCGCCATGGGAGGCTGATCCATGACCTGGGCGCAGGCGGCTTTCAGCTGCTCGAAGGTCTCCTGATTCTTGCCGTGAACCAGACAGTAGCTGGTGCCCGGACGGCGCTCTTTCATGCAGATGTCCACAAGGGCGGTGATAGCCTTGTGCTCGCCTCTGACCTTGGAGAGGATTTTGGCCTCGCCGTCCTCAAAGGTGATGAGCGGCTTCAGGCCGATGGCATCTCCCACAAAGGCGGCGGCAGGGGAGATCCGGCCGGACTTTTTGACGCATTTCAGATTCATGGGGACAAACACAGGCCGGGTGTACGCCACCCAGTCTTCAATGTGGGCGATGATTTCCGCCGGGGCAGCGCCGCTGCGAGCCATCCGGGCCGCCTCCACCACAGCCATGCCGTAGCCCATGCTGTAGGTTCTGGAATCGATAATATGGATGTTCAGCTTGGCTTCCGGATGCTCCTCCCGGAACATATCCCGGGTCATGACGGCGGCCTGATAGGTGCCGGAGCCCTTGCCGTTCAGACTGACGTGGATAAGATCCGTGTAGCCCTCCTCGGCAACCTGCCGGTACAGCTCCAGATACTCCGAGGCTTGAACCTGAGAGGATACGGGAAGCACCTCGGCCTCGTCCAGAATCTTGTAGAATTCCTGAGGGGTGATGTCCACGCCGTCCCGGTATTCCTTGCCGTCAGCCAGAATGGTCAGTGGCAGGACGCTGATGTTCAGCTCTTCCCGAAAGGAAGCGGGGATATCCGAGGTGGAATCCGTTGAAATCTTGATGTTATACATGGCTTTTTTCCTTTCCAAATGGCATCAGTGGGCGGCGCACTGGCAGCCGCACTCACACAGATGTGAAACGCTGGGCTCGTCGCCCATCATAAAGCAGTTCGGCTCCTGATCTTTGCTCCGGAGGTACGCCGTGCCCCAATCCCGGATGGCAACCAGTACCGGCATCAGGCTTCTGCCGGTTTCCGTCAGGGAATACTCCACCTTCGGCGGGATTACCGGGTACACCTGCCGGTGCACCAGCTGCTGACTTTCCAGCTCCCGCAGCTGCTGGGTGAGCATTTTCGGGGTGGCACCGGAGATTCGGCTGCGCAGCTCGGAAAAGCGCAGCTTGCCGGAGGACAGATGCCAGAGAATCAGAGCCTTGTATTTTCCGCCGATGAGCTCCAGGGTGGTCTCCACCGGACAGATGGTCTTTTCTTCCATGAAAGCCTGGTCACCTCTTACAGTATCTTTTTGGATAGTAATGCACAAATTAGTGCATACTTGCGGTTTTGAAAACGCATGATAGAATAGTATCATAACCGGGAAAAACAATTGTTAACAAATCGTGAACACTCTGGCTTCCGCGGAGCCGAAATTCACATTGCGGTTGATTTTCCTGCCGAAATCGGCGATAATAGCACAAGGAGGAATTCCCAATGAAGCTTACATTTACGGTGACGGGCATGACCTGCGCGGCCTGCTCGTCCCGGGTAGAAAAAGTGACCCGGGCGGTGCCCGGAGTGACCCAGGCGGATGTGAATCTGCTGGCGGGAACCATGCAGGCGGAGGTGACGGACGCTTCCGTGGTTGCTGCCGTTGAGGCCGCAGTAGAAAAGGCCGGCTATCACGCCTTCCTGCCCGAGGAAAAAAAGAACGCCCCTAAGGCCGAAGAAGATCCCATGAAGGAAATGAAGACCCGGATCATCGGCTCCGCCGCGTGTCTTGTGGTGCTCATGTACTTTACCATGGGTCATATGGCAGGCCTGCCGGTTCCCGGCTGGTATCACGGTGCGGAAAACGGTGTGGTGGCGGGACTTTTGCAGCTGTTTCTGACGCTCCCTGTGGTCTACCTGAACCGGGTCTATTATTTCCGGGGTCTGAAAGCCCTGTATCACCGTTCTCCCAATATGGATTCTCTGATTGCGGTGGGCTCTCTGGCGGCACTGATTTACGGCATTGCGGCGCTCTTCCGCATGGCCTACGGCCTGGGGCATGGGGACATGGAGCTGGTAAAGCATTACCTGCACAACCTGTATTTTGAGTCTGCCGCCATGATCCTGACCCTTATCACCCTGGGCAAATTCCTGGAGGCCAGAGCCAAGGGCAAAACCGGCGACGCCATCCGCTCCCTGATGGATTTAAGCCCCAAAACCGCCACCGTCCGCCGGGACGGGGCAGAGCTCACCGTTCCCGTGGAGCAGGTGCAGGTGGGTGACACGGTGATTGTCCGCTCCGGCGGTGCCATCGCCGTAGACGGCACGGTGCTCTCCGGCCGGGCCAGCGTTGACCAGAGTGCCCTTACCGGCGAAAGCGTTCCCGTGGAGAAGGAGCCTGGGGACAGGGTCTGCGCCGCCACCATCAATACCCAGGGCTACCTGGAATTCCGGGCGGACAAGGTGGGAAAGGACACCACCCTGGCGCAGATCATCCACATGGTGGAGCAGGCCGGCGGCTCCAAGGCTCCTATTGCCCGGCTGGCGGATAAAATCGCCGGGGTCTTTGTCCCCGTGGTCATGGCCATTGCGGCGGTGACCTTCTGCGTGTGGATGGTTCTGGGCTATGGCCTGGAATTCAGCCTGAACTGTGCGGTATCCGTGCTGGTCATCTCCTGTCCCTGCGCCTTGGGACTGGCAACGCCCGTTGCCATCATGGTGGGCACAGGCCGGGGCGCTCAGCTGGGCGTGCTGTTCAAGAACGCCCAGGCTCTGGAAAACCTGCACCGGGTGGATACGGTGGTGCTGGATAAGACCGGCACTCTGACCACCGGCAAGCCTGAGGTCACGGACATTCTGCCCGGCGCCCTGCGAGAAAGGGAACTGCTCCGGCTGGCCGCCGGACTGGAGGCTCCCTCCGAGCATCCCTTCGCAAAAGCAATTCTTGAGAAGTACGGCACCGCACCCCTGCCGGAAACTACAGATTTTGAGACCATTCCCGGCCGGGGCGTGGCCGCAACCATCGACGGCGTGCGCTGCTTCGGCGGCAACGCCCAGCTGATGCGAGAGCAGGGGATTGCCGTTCCCGAACTTCCGGAGCTGGCAAGCCAGGGCAAGACCCCCCTGTACTTTGGCAGCGCGCAGAAGGGCTATCTGGGCGCCATTGCCGCGGCGGATGTGCTGAAAGCGGATTCCGCCGAAGCCGTCCATGCCCTCCAAAGCCAGGGACTTCAGGTGGTCATGCTCACCGGAGACAATGCCCTGACCGCGCAGGTTATTGCCGGAAAGGCGGGGATTTCTCGGATTATCGCCGATGTGCTTCCCGGGGACAAGGCCGGTGCGGTCCAGAGCCTCCAGAAGGAGGGGCACAACGTGCTGATGGTAGGCGACGGCATCAACGATGCCCCCGCCCTCATGTCTGCGGACGTGGGCATGGCGGTGGGCGCGGGTACGGACATTGCCATCGACGCGGCGGACGTGGTGCTCATGGGAGGAGACCTGACGGCGGTGAGCAGTGCCATTGCTTTGAGTCGGGCTACCATCCGCAATATCCGCCAGAATCTGTTCTGGGCATTTTTCTACAATACCCTGGGCATTCCCGTGGCGGCGGGCGTGCTGTATCTGCCCTTCGGCATACAGCTGAGCCCCATGCTGGGAGCCGCCGCCATGAGCTTCAGCAGCGTTTTTGTTGTGACAAACGCCCTGCGTCTGCGTTATTTCCAGAAAACCAAGTCGGAAAAACCGGCTGTCAAATCTAAGGAGGAAACAAAAATGAAAACCGTAATTTCTGTCAATGGTATGATGTGCACCCACTGCCAGGCTCGTGTGGAGAGCGTCTGCAAGGCCGTTCCCGGGGTGGAGAACGCCGTGGTCGATCTGAAAGCCAAGAACGTCACCGTCACCGGCAACCCTGACATCGCCGCCGTGAAGAAGGCCATCGTGGACGCTGGCTACGAAGTGGTGGGCTGATTTATGAGAGAGGATTTCTGGTACGACTCCAAGGGCGCGGGGAAAATCCACGGCTGCCGCTGGACGCCGGAGGAAAGCCCCAAGGCGGTGGTTCAGATCGTCCACGGCATTGCCGAGTTTATCGAGCGCTATGACGAATTCGCGGCCTACCTGAATGGCCTGGGCTTCCTGGTGGTGGCCGAGGATCACATGGGTCACGGCCAGTCCGTGGGCGAGAACGGCATCCAGGGCTACTTCCACGGCGGCTGGTTTACCGCCGTGGAGGATACCATGACCCTGCTGCGGGAAACCCAGGCGGCCTATCCGGATATCCCCTATGTTCTCTTCGGCCACTCCATGGGCTCTTTCATGGCCAGAACCATTCTCTGCAAATACCCGGACAGCGGCATTTCCGCCGCCGTTATCTGCGGCACCGGCTGGCAGCCGGCGGCGCTGCTGCCGCCGGTGACCCGGTTCATTGAGGCGGTCTGCCGGAAAGACGGAGAGGATCAGCCCAGTGCTTTTTTGGAGAATCTGGTCTTTGGCAGCTACAACAGGCGGGTGGAGCATCCCCGGACGGCCTACGACTGGCTGAGCCGGGATGCCAAAATCGTGGATGCCTACATTGCCCATCCCATGTGCGGCTTTACCCCCACGGCGGGACTTCTCCGGGAGATGATGAAGGGTCTGGCCTACATCGAAAAGCCGGCTCACCTGGAGGCTATGAAAAAAGACCTTCCGGTATTTTTCGTGGCAGGGGGAGACGACCCGGTGGGCAGCTACGGCAAGGGTGTCAGGCGCACCGTCAGCCAGTTCAAAAAAGCGGGCATGACCGACGTTTCCTGCCGGATCTACCCCCTGTGCCGCCACGAAATCCTGAATGAAATCAACCGTCAGGAGATTTTTGAGGATATCGGCGGCTGGATTTTGAAAAAAGTCGAAAAAGCTTAAATCAGTCCGTTTTATTGGACTGATACACTGATATACTATCGCCAGAAAGCAAAAGTAAAGTGAGGGCGATGGCTATGTATCAGCTGCGTAACATTCAGGGACACATTCAGGTTTACGATTGGAAGGGCAATTTCCTGTTCTCCGCGGACAGCGAGCGGGAGGCCAGAGAGGAATTGAAGGACTATGCGGAATCTGCGGCTTGATATCTGCTATGACGGCACCCGTTACCGGGGCTGGCAGCGGCTTCCCGGCAGGGAGGACACCATCCAGGGAAAGCTGGAAACGGTGCTGTCCCGGATTCTGGGAGAGCCTATCGAAATTTCCGGCAGCGGCCGGACGGACGCAGGGGTTCACGCCAAGGGGCAGGTGGCAAGCTTTCACTGTGAAAGCCCCATGCCTCCGGCGGAGATACTGGCAAATCTGCGCCGGTATCTGCCGGAGGATATCGGCATATACTCCTGTCGGGAAGCTTCTGCCCGATTCCACGCCCGGCTGAACGCCCGGGAGAAAACCTACGTCTATCGAATCTGGAACAGCGAAGCTCCCTGCGTTTTTGAACGCCGGTTCGTAACCGTGATGCCGGAACCGCTGGATGTGGAGGCTATGAATCGGGCGGGGGCGCTGCTTGTGGGCAGACACGATTTTTCCGCCTTCTGCGGCAATCCCAAAATGAAAAAATCCACGGTGCGGGAGCTCTATGCCCTTACCGTCACCCGGCAGGGGGAGGAAATCGTTCTTCGCTTCACCGGAAACGGCTTTCTCTACAACATGGTGCGGATTCTCACAGGCACCCTGGTGGAGGTGGGCAGGCAGCAGCGCAGCCCCGAATCCGTAACCGAGCTGTTCGGTGCCAAACGGGCGCAGGCGGGATTTCTGGCACCGGCACAGGGTCTGTGCCTGGAGGAGGTAGTGTATTGAACATTCAGATTTTCGGCAAAGCCAAGTGCTTTGACACCAGGAAAGCCGAGCGGTATTTCAAGGAGCGGCGGATTCCCTTTCAGTCCATCGACCTGAAAAAATACGGCATGTCCGGCCGGGAGTTCGATTCCGTCCTCCGGGCGGTGGGCGGCATTGACAAGCTCATCGACTGGGAGGGAAAGTCCCAGGAGATCACCCTTATGAAGTACATGGACGACAAAACCGCCAAGGAAGACAAGGTCTTCGACGATCCCATGCTGATGAAGACCCCGGTGGTGCGCAACGGAAAGCAGGCCACCGTAGGCTACTGCCCGGAAATCTGGGCCACCTGGGAATAATCCCTGCCTTCCCTTGGGGGTGGTGCTCCGCGCAGCGAATTCAAATCAAACAATTGCCAGTGGCAATTGCTCATTGGAGTATCGGTGCCGCCCGCAGGCGGCGGATGAGGGCTTTTTAGCTGCATGTCCGTTTTTCCTGAGCGTTACTGACATCAGAAAATTGTGTTTACGAAAGCAGTCCCTTCCAAGGGGACTGCTTTTTTGTCGAAAACGGAAAATTTGTATTGCAGTTTTTGGCAAACAGTGATAAAGTAAGGAGTGCTATGACTGATGTACGTTTGTACGTCCGAGACATAACGCCGGAGACGCCGGCAATGCTTCTGATTCTGGGCGTGGGGCTGTACCTGACGGTGCGGCTGGGATTTCCCCAGCTGGTTCTGCTGCCCCGGGCACTGAGGCTTTTCTTCCGGCGGCTGGTTTCCCCGGAGAAAAAGGAGGGCGTGTCCTCCTTCCAGGCTCTGTGCACGGCGCTTGGAGCCACCGTAGGTACCGGCAATCTGGTGGGCGTGGCAGGGGCTATTTGCCTGGGCGGGCCGGGAGCCATTTTCTGGATGTGGGTCTGCGGCTTTCTGGGCATGGCCACGAAATTTTCCGAAACGGCTCTGGCGGTGCGCTACCGGGTGAAAACCCCGGCAGGCTTCTCCGGCGGCCCCATGTATGTCATGACCCGGGGCCTGGGAGAGAAATTTCGCCCCATGGCAAAGCTCTATTGCCTGTTTGGCATTCTCGCCGCCTTCGGGGTGGGCAACGCCGCCCAGATCAACGCGGTGATGACCGGGGTCAACGGGCTGCTGACCTCTTTGGGAGGCCGACCGGGAGCGATGGGAAATCTTCTGCTGGGCGTCGGCATGGCACTGGCAATCGGGACGCTTCTCCGGGACGGAGCCAGCCGGGTGGGAAGGACGGCGCAGCTGCTGGTGCCCTTTGCCGCGGCAGGCTATATCCTGATGTGTGCCGTTGTGCTCCTGGTCTTCCGGGGACGGATTGCCGGAGCTTTTCAGGCAATTTTCACCGGAGCCGTTTGCCCCAGGGCAGTCACCGGCGGGGTCTTAGGCTCTGCCTTCTCAGCCCTGCGGGTTGGGTGCAGCCGGGGAGTATTCACCAACGAGGCGGGCATGGGTACTGCTTCCATTGCCCACGCCGGGGCGGAAAACGTGGAGCCTTCCGAGCAGGGACTGATGGGCATTGTAGAGGTGTTCCTGGACACCATCCTGATCTGTACCCTGACGGCATTGGTGATTCTCGTCACCGGCGTACCCATTCCCTATGGGACAGATGTGGGCGGGGCACTGACGGAGGCGGCCTTTGCTCAGGTCTACGGAAGCTGGGCGGGGGTTCTTCTCACGGCGGCACTGATTCTCTTCGCCACGGCGGCCATTCTCGGCTGGGGCTATTACGGAACCCGGTTTGCCGCCTTCCTCTGGGGAGAGCGGGGCAAGGCCTGGTTTGTCGCCGCCCAGTCGTTGGCGGTGGTGCTGGGGGCGGTGCTGGACACCCGGGCAGTGTGGCGGCTTTCGGAAGCGGCCAACGGTCTGATGGCCATTCCCAACTTGATTTGTCTTGCGGCTCTGGGCGGTGAGCTCAGCCGTATTACGAAAGAATATAAAAATCCGGCGCATTTGGCAGCCGCCGGTGGAGGTAAGTATGCAGATTTCCATAAACGCGAACCGTTGTGAACCCTCTCCCATGCGCAAATTCCATCCTCTGGCCGTCCAGGCGGAAAAGGCCGGGAAGAAAATCTATCATCTGAATATCGGTCAGCCGGACATTGCCACGCCCCCGGAGTTTTACAAGGCGGTGCACGGGTTTTCGGACAAAACCCTGGCCTACGAGGCCTCTCCCGGACGGCCGGAGCTCATTGAGGCCATCCGGAACTACTACGGCACCCTAGGGGTGCCTCTGGAGGACAACGACATCCTGGTGACCACCGGCGGCAGTGAGGCACTGCTCTTCACCTGTCTGTCCATTCTGGATCCCTACACCGAGGTCATCATCCCTGAGCCCTACTATCCCAACTACACCACCTTTGTCCACGCCGCCGGCGGCGTCATCCGGGCCCTGCCCACCAATCCCTGGGAGGGCTACCGCTACGCTGACCGGGAGCGGATCGAAAGCCTCATTACCCCCAACACCCGGGCGATCCTCATTACGAACCCGGGCAACCCCACCGGCGTGGTGCTGGACGAGACGGAAATGCGGATGATCGCGGACATTGCCAAGAAGCATCATTTGTTCCTCATCTGTGACGAGGTCTACCGGGAGTTCTGCTACGACGACAAATTCGGCGTGCCCACCATGGCTCGGTTCCGGGATATCGATGAGAACCTGGTGATCGTGGATTCCGTGTCCAAGCGGTTTTCCGCCTGCGGCGCCCGGGTGGGCTGTGTGGTCACCCGGAACAAGCAGCTCCAGGCGGCGCTCATCAAATTCTGTCAGTCCCGGCTGTCCGTTGCCACCGTAGATCAGGTGGGCGCGGCGGAGCTGTACAAGGTGGATCCCGCCTTCTTCCGTGCCAGCAAGGCCGAGTACAAGCTTCGCCGGGATACGGTGATCCGCAAGCTTCGTGCCATTCCCGGGGTGGTGGTGGAGGAGCCCATGGGGGCCTTCTACCTGATGGCAAGCCTGCCCGTGGACAACTCGGACAAATTCCAGCACTGGCTGCTGGAAAAATTTGACGATCATGGGGACACGGTGATGTTCGCCCCCGGCGCGCCCTTCTACGAGACCCCGGGCAAGGGGATTAACGAGGTGCGCATTGCCTACGTCCTGAAGCAGGCGGACTTGGAGCGAGCCATGGACGTGCTGGCAAAGGGCATCGCCCTCTATCAGAAGACGGTGATGAAGGTCAAGGCTGTGCCTGTGGCAGAGTAAAAAATAGTGAAGACGAAAGCGGAGCGCGGCGGCGTTCCGCTTTCTTTCGTCACGCCTTTTTCGCTATGATAGAACCATCCATACGAAAGGGGAGAGGGACAATGAAACGGGTACTCTGGGTGCTGGCACTGGTGCTGGCGTTGGCCCAGCCTGCGGCGGCTGCGGAAAATCAGGGCAGTCTGAAAATTGATCTGGACACCGGGGAACTGCCGGTGACCAATGGGGCGGTGACGCTCTACCAGGTAGGCACTCCCGCCGATGAGGGCTATCGGGTGCTGGATTACTACGGTGGGGGCACCGTGCGCTATCAGGACGCGGTGTCCGACAATCTGGCCATGTACTATTCCGAACTGGCAGGCTCCGGGCGGGAGCTATTGCTGGATGTGGACGGTCAGGCGGTGTTTTCGGGATTGGAGGCGGGGCTGTACCTGGTTCGGCAGACGGAGCGAACCGACGGCTTTTATCCCTTCCGTCCCTTCCTGCTGCGTCTTCCCACCAAGGGACAGTGGGATTTGAAGCGAAGCCCCGCCATTTCGCCTATTGTTTCCGGCTGTCCCCGGACAGCCGATTCCGGGAAGTTGACCGTTGGCCTTTGGGGTATGGGCTTGTCCGGTCTGGGTCTGGTGCTGTGCGCCTGGCCGAAAAAACGAAAACGCTGACGCGAAATACGGTTCAGACTGCCGAAAGAACATGCCATTGCACGAACAGGCTGCCTTTCCGTATGGAAGGCAGCCGCATTTTTCGTACCTTTCGGCGAAAAATGCCGTATCATACCGACCAGAAAAAAGACTTGTATTTCAAGGCGTTTCGTGGTAGAATAACCAGCGTATTATCGAAAAAAGAACCTATGACCCATCAGGAGGATATACATGAGCTATCATGGACGTTTTGAACAAGCCAAGCAACCCAAGCAGTCCGGGAAGAAAAAGGGACTGAAGATTTTTCTGATCGTCATTGCCGTCATTCTGGTGCTGCTGCTGATTCTTGCCGGTGCGGCCTATCTCTACCTGCAAAGCAAGCTGAAGAAGATGAACATCATCGAGCTGCCTAAGGATACCTATGCCTACACCGAGCCTACGGATGAGGTCACCCGCCCGCCGGAGACCGGAGCCGCGGAGACCACGGAGGCAACTACCGAGGCGACGGTTCCCAAGATGACCGCTGACGACATCATCAATATTCTGGTGGTGGGGCAGGCGGCTAGAGCCGGTGAGGAATCCTACATGGCGGACAGCACTATGCTGGTTTCTATTAACACCTACACCAAGGAAATCAATTGTATGTCCGTTCTCCGGGATTCCCTGGTGAAGCTGCCGGATTATAAGGGTCATCAGTGCGGCAGAGCCAAATTTACCGTCTGCTATAATCTGGGTCATATGTGGGGCGACACGGCCGGTGCCATGGAAATGACCAACATCTGCCTGAAGGATAATTTTGGCGTTGAGGTGGATTACGATGTGGAGATCAGCTTCGACAGCTTCATCAAGATGATCGACTATATCGACGGCATTGACATTGAACTGACCCAGGCCGAGGCGGACTACCTGAACAAGGATACCCTGTACGTCAAGCGTACCATTGAGCCCGGCGTTCAGCGGCTTCAGGGTATGGAGGCGCTGTCCTATGCCCGGATGCGCAAAGCCGCCGGCGATTCCGAAAGCGATATCAAGCGTACCGAGCGTCAGCGCAAGGTGGTGGAGGCTCTGCTGGAGCGGTTCCGCTATAAGTCCCTGAGCAAGCTGAACAATTGGGTGGATATCCTGATGCCCATGGTTACCACTACCATGACACCCACCGATGTGACCAAGCTGGCGGCCAAAATCCTGCCGCTGCTTCCGGAGCTGAAGATTAAGGGATACACCATACCCATGGAGGGTTGGGGCGATATGGTGGATATCTACGACAACGGTGAGATCCACAGCGTCATGCGCTTCGATACCGCCAAGGAGAAGAAGCTGATCCGTGCCATCACCGAAGCGGAAGTTTCCGACTAAACTGCATAGTTTTACCCCCTGGGTTCGCCATTGCGCCCCAGGGGGTTGCTGTATTCAGAGAATCTTTCGATATACGGATGTCATTGCGAACCAGTGCCGCAGCACTGGTGTGGCAATCCCCAAAACATTCCGAGAACTTCCGGCGGAGCGCAAAGGCTCCCCTTGCTGACCAAGGGTGGTGCTCCGCGCAGCGAATTAGAATATTGATGATTGCCGGTGGCAATCATACCATAATTCATGCTGTCATGGCCGTCTCACGCAAGGCCATGACTGAGGGGATCAGAACTCACATCTTTTTGCGTGATTTCATTGACGCAGTTTTACAATCCCTCAGTCAAAAATCAAAGATTTTTGCCAGCTCCCTTTACACAAGGGAGCCTTTGGGTGCTCCTGCACCAGTGCGTTTATCGATGGTTCTCACGGTGACATTCTTCTTTCGTAGGCTAAGTGTTATTTTTGGCAGAAGGAATGCCGCCGGGGTGAACCGGCGGCGGTTTGCTAATTTCTTATGATTCGTGAATCGGAATCTCCAGAGGACCGATGTCCACAGCCCGGAGGCCGCCGTCGATTCCCTCCGCCGGAACGTAAGCTTGCAGGCTCACGGACAAATCCTGGATTTCCTCCAGCGTTTTCTCCTCTTCCAGGTTCATGTACATCCGGCCGATGGCCTTGGTGTGAGCCGGGATCTCCACATACAGGGAAAGTCCGGACTCCTCCTGACCGTTGACCGTGCACGCCGCGGTGCAGACGCTGATTTCGTTGTCAGTGGTATTTTCCAGACAGAATACCAGGTTGTTCAGGGAATCCCCGTCGTAGGCATCCGGCGTAAAACCAAGGTAGGAGATCATCAGCCCGTCCCGGTCATAGAGAAGCTCCGCAGAGGCTGCCTCCGCAGAAGGCGCAACGGACACTTCCTCCGCTTCCGCCTCCATGGGGCCAATCTCAAATACCTCCGTATAGTCGTAGGCATCGCAGAACATCAGGGAGAAGGTCATATTTTCCACCGTGTCGGAACCGGTGTATTTCAGGTACTGGGAGTCCAGATATAGGGTGCTGACAGAGGTGCTGTGTTTGGGCAGATCGCAGTAAAAGCCAGCGTCAGGCAGCAGATAGCCGTTGACCAGCAGCTCCTGAGTGTATACCACCAGATCCTGATCGGTGTCGTTGCGAATCGCCAGGGACATTCCGTCCCCCGGAGCCCGAAGCTCGCTGTCCAGGGCGGTGATGGTGACATCCTCATCGGAAAAGAGAACGGTGTCATAGCCGCCGAGGGTTTCCTCTGTCTGGCGGGAGCTGCCGGACAAAATCCCCCGGGCCGCGAAGCTGCCAAATAGACCCAGCGCCACATTGGCCAGAACGATAATGGCGATGACCATTCCGAGAACCTTGCCCACCGGGTTCTTTTTCGCCTGTCGGCTTTTTCGATACTGCCGATGAGACTGGGGTCTTCGGTCACAGCCGAAGGGATCCTTGGCAGGAATGGGCTTTCGCTGGGTTCCTTCAATGACCAGGGGCTCTCCTTCGTGGGTATGGAACCCGTGGGCGATTTCTTCCGTGAAGTGCTCGTACAGGCAGTTGCCGCATTTTTTCCCGTTGTAGGGCTTCCCGCAGCTGGGGCATAACCGTCTTGCCATAGGGGTCGCCTCCTTTCTTCTTCCTTATTATATCAATTCCCCAGGGGGGCTGTCAATCCAAAAGAACCCGGTTTAAGGGATATTTGACCAATAGAGGATGGGTTTAGTCACCATTTTTTCGGGGATACTTTGAACAAACTGCCAAAAATAGAAAAATTGTTCTATCTTTGATGGGTTTTACTTGACAAAGCGGAAAAATATCAGTATTCTATACTGGTGCGGAATGAATGGAAACGTTTCCTTCTTGAATGAACAGGTACGGTTTCCTCCTTCCGCAAAGTTTGACAGCAACCGCGTGGCGGTTTGAAAAACAGGCGGATTTCCCGCCGATATGATGGAGGCATAGCCAATGACTAACCTGAATTGCAGGAATATTCTCAAGTGGACGGAAGCCCAGCTGAAGTACAATTTTGACGTAGCCCTGAAGGACGCTACCCCCCAGGAACTCCATGAGGCACTGGGTCAGGCGGTGATGATGGCCATCTCCGACAACTGGAGCAGTGCCAAGAAGACCCGTCTGCATGAGCGCAAGGCCTACTATTTCTCCGCCGAGTATCTGATCGGCCGACTGGTTTACAGCAACCTGTTCAACCTGGGCATCCTGGACGAGATGAAGAAGCTCTTTGCCGACCGGGGTGTTGATCTGGCGGTGCTGGAGGACATCGAGGACGATGCCCTGGGCAACGGCGGCCTGGGCCGTCTGGCTGCCTGCTTCCTGGACAGCGCCGCAACCTGCGACATTCCTCTGTCCGGCTACGGCCTGCGCTACAAGTTTGGCCTGTTCAAGCAGAGCTTTGACGGCAACGGCAACCAGGTGGAGAAGGCTGATGACTGGACCAAGTTCGGCGATCCCTGGTCCTACCGCCGGTATAACCACACCGTAAAGATTCGCTTCCCCGATCATACCGTACTGGCGGTGCCCTATGACGTGCCCGTCATCGGCTACGGCACCCAGAATGTGGGCACGCTCCGCCTGTGGCAGTGCGAGGCCGAGGAGGAGCTGAACTTCGACGCTTTCAACAGCCAGGATTACCTCCGGGCGCTGGATGCCAAGAACAAGGCCGAGGACATCACCCGGGTGCTGTATCCCAACGACTCCACCTGGGACGGCAAGCGTCTGCGCATCAAGCAGCAGTACGTTCTGTCCTCCGCTTCCCTGCAGGATATGCTGCGCATCTACAAGATTGCCCACGGCAACGATCTGAGCCGGTTCGGCGAGTTCTATGCCGTGCAGCTGAATGATACCCATCCGGCCATGTCCATTCCGGAGCTGATTCGCCTGCTGGAGCAGGAGGGCATGAGCTTTGACGAGGCCTTTGCCGTGGCGCAGAAGACCTTCTCCTACACCAACCACACCGTTATGGGCGAGGCTCTGGAAAAGTGGCCTCTGGATCTGCTGCGCTCCGTGGTGCCCAACATTGTGGACATCATCTGCCAGATCGATGCCAAGCTGAAGAGCGAGCATCCGAATCTCTTCATTGTCCGGGACAATGTGGCTCATATGGCGAACCTGTCCGTATATGTGGGCAGCTATGTCAATGGCGTTGCCGAGATCCACTCCCAGATTCTGAAGGACGATCTGTTCAAGGATTGGTATCAGGTCTATCCTGAGCGGTTCCAGAACAAGACCAACGGCATTACTCCCCGCCGGTGGCTGGGTCTGTGCAACCCGGAGCTTACCGAGCTGATTCACCAGCATGTGGACGGCGACTTCCTGAAGAATCTGGAACTGATTGACGGCATGAAAGCCCAGATTACCGATGAGACTGTGGCGCAGTTCAATGCCATCAAGCGCAAGAAGAAGGAGCAGCTGTGCAGCGTCATTGCCAAGCACGAGGGCGTGATGCTGAACCCGGACTTCATGTTCGACGTTCAGGTCAAGCGTCTGCATCTGTATAAGCGGCAGCTGATGAACATCCTGTCCGTTGTGGACATCTACTTCCGGCTGAAGGAGGGCCGCCTGCCCGACTTCCAGCCCACCGCCTTCATCTTCGGCGCCAAGTCCGCTCCCGGCTATATGGACGCCAAGTCCGTCATCCGGTATATCAACCGGGTGGCCCGGATGATCAACAACGATCCGGCCGTGGCCGATAAGATGCGTGTGGTCTTTGTTCAGAACTACAACTGCTCCTATGCCGAGCATATCATCCCCGCCGCCGATGTGTCCGAGCAGATTTCTCCTGCCGGCACCGAGGCTTCCGGCACCGGAAACATGAAGCTGATGCTCAACGGCGCGGTGACTCTGGGCACCCTGGACGGCGCCAATGTGGAAATTGCCCAGGAAGCCGGTATGGAAAACGAGTATATCTTCGGTCACACCGTGGAGCAGATCAACGAGGGCAGAAGCTCCTACTATCCCCGGGGCATCTATGATGCCAATGCCGATCTGCGCCGTGCCATCAACACCCTGGTGGACGGCACCGTGCCCACCGACGACGGCCTGCGCAACCTCTTCCACGCTCTGCTGGACTGGGGTCAGAATTCCGACCAGTATCGGCTGCTGCTGGACTACGATTCCTATGTGGAAGCCAAGCTCCATGCCAACCGGGACTATGCCGACCGGATGGCCTTCGGCAGAAAGTGCCTGGAGAACGTGGCCTCCGCTGCCAAGTTCTCCTCCGACCGTACCATTCGTCAGTACGCCGAGGAAATCTGGCACATCAAGCCCCTTCAGTATTGATCCTTGTAAAATCAGCCCCGGCCAACCGGCCGGGGCTGAGTCGTTATAGCATGTCATTGCGAACCAGTGTCGCAACACTGGTGTGGCAATCCCCCGGTATTTCCGAGAACTATCGAAAGATGCACTGGTGCGGGAGCACCACCCTTGGTCAGCAAGGGGAGCCTTTGGCGGCCAATGGCCGCCCCTACAAGAGAATCTATGGTTTACACATGTCATTGCGAACCAGTCCGCAGACTGGTGTGGCAATCCGTTCTCTTTCAAAATGTCAGAATGATCAACATTTTAAGAGAATGCGGATTGCCACACCAGTGACATCGGTCACTGGTTCGCAATGACAGTGTAACCTTCGGATTCTGCTAAATACCCAGAAAAACGCCCCGTTTTCAGAGGATTTTCTCTGAAAACGGGGCGTTATGTATTACTTCCTGGACTTTTCCACAATGCCGCAGATGATGTCCACGCACTGCTCGATGCCCAGGGTGCCGGAATCCAGGCAGACGTCATAGTTCTGAGCCTGACCCCAGGTGCGGCCGGTATAGTGCTGGTAGTTTACCCTGCGCCGCTTGTCCTTCTCGTTCAGCCGGGCCTCGGGGCTCTTGTCGGATTCGCCGTAGCGATGGACGATCCGGTCTGCCCGGAAGGCCATGTCCGCGCAGATGAAGGTGTGCAGCGCGTCAGGCCGATCCTTCAGAATGTAGTCCGCGTTCCGGCCTACGATGACGCAGGGACCCTTCTCCGCCAGCTGCAGAATCACGCTGCACTGAATGTTCCACAGGAAATCCGCGGTGGACAGGCCGTTCATAACGCCCGGAATTCCCTGAGGGGCAAAGGCATAGGAGAACAGACTGCTGCCGGGGGAGTGCTCGCCGTTTTCCTCCACGAACTTCGGCGCAAAGCCGGACTCCATGGCAATCTGGTCAACCAGCTCCTTGTCATAGAAGGGGATGCCCAGCCGCTCTGCCACCATGTGACCCACGGAGCGTCCGCCGGAACCGAACTCACGGCTGATGGTGATGATCTTTTTTTCCATAATGCTTACCTCCTGGTACAGTTCTCGTACCTATATTATAGTCAAGCTGACGGCATCTGTCAATCTTTCTTTGTGACCCTTCGTGCAATTTGCCTCACAGAGGCGGACGGCCTTCGTATTCTCTGCGAATTTGAGCCAGCACGTTCACGTCCGCCGGGCAGAATTCGTAGCTCGGAATTTCCTCCGGCCGGATCCAGCGCAGAGCCTTGTGCTCCAGCAGCTGGGGCACTCCGGAGGCAATGGTGCAGTGAAACAGGGTCAGCCGGATCAGCATATCCGGGTAGTCGTGGAATTCCTGAAAGAACCGACTGCCCACGTCCACCTGGATGGCCAGTTCCTCGGCGCACTCCCGGGTCAGAGCCTGGGCGGGGGTCTCTCCCGGCTCTACCTTGCCGCCAACAAATTCCCAGAGCAGCCCACGGGTTTTGTGGGCAGGCCGCTGGCAGATCAGAAATCTGTCCTTCTCCCAGATCAGGGCAGCCACCACATCCACCGGCTTTTTTTGGGTGAGCACCGTGGCGGAGCAGGGGAGGGCAGTGACCTGTCCCTGGGCGGTGAACAGAGGGGCGGTTCCGGCGGCACCGTCGTGGATGTTCACATCCCAGGTTCCATCCGGTAAGGTCATGGTCAAAGGCTGGTCATCGGCGTTGAAAATGGCAAGAATGCTGTGATACCGATCCTCCACCCGGTAGCACACCGCTTTGGGATTTCCGGTTTCCACCGGGAAAACGCTGGCCTGAACCGCCTCCCGCCCGGTCTGGCGCAGACCCTCGTGGGCCTTCCGGAAGGCAATGAGACCCTTATAATAAGCCAGGGTCTCCTGATATTCCGGGCTTTCCAGAGTATCCCAGCGGATGGCGTTCACCCGATCCGGGGAACGGTAACTGTTGCCGTCAAATTTTCCCCGGCCTTTTGGCTTGGTGCGCAGGATTTCCTCCCCGGCCTGGAGAAAGGGCACGCCCTGGGACAAAAACACGAAGGCCGCCGCCAGTCGGTTCTGACGAATCAGCGTCTGCCGAGGGGCGTCGGGATTTACCAGGGAGAGCCGGTCGAAAAGGGTGTAGTCGTCGTGGCAGGAAACGTAGTTTACGCTCTGCTCCGGCTGACAGGCCCAGTGGGGAAGCCCCAGGAAGCAGGCGTTCAGCGTGTTTTTGTCGCAGATCGCCCCGGAGACGAAACCGGGAGCCCGGCTGTCAAAGACGGAGCCCCGAAGCAGATCCCGGCAGGTGTCGGAGAAGAAGGAAACTCCCGGGGTCAGGGAGGAATGATACTGGGTAGCCAGCTCCGTGCCGGGACGGACGGGACTGGTGTTCATCTGCCAGCCCTCACCGTAGAAGATCACATGGGGATGACGACTTTTCACCGTCTGAACGATTTGATTGACGGTGGCAATGTCCAGCAATCCCATCAGGTCAAACCGGAAGCCGTCAATGTGATATTCGTCCGCCCAGAAGTTTACGGAATCCACAATGTATTTTCGCACCATGCTCCGCTCGGAGGCGGTATCGTTGCCGCAGCAGGAGCCGTTGCTGGTGCCCCGGCTGAAATATCCCGGGACGATTTGATTGAAGCAGAAGCCGTCCCGGTCGTAGACGTGATTGTATACCACGTCCATGACTACGCTCAGCCCGGCATCGTGGATGGCCTTCACCGTCTGCTTCATTTCCCGCACCCGACAGGCTCCGTCAAAGGGGTTCGTGGCGTAGGAGCCTTCGGGGACGTTGAAATTCACCGGGTCGTAGCCCCAGTTGTACTGGGGTAGAGGGCTGCTTTCATCCGTAAAGCCGTAGTCAAACACGGGCAGCAGGTGAATGTGGGTCACTCCCAGCTGCCGGATGTGATCCAGACCCGTGGCATGGCCGCCCCGGGTCTGGGTGCCGGTTTCTGCCAGACCCAGGTACTTCCCCTTATTTTGGATGTGAGAGGAGCGGTGCATGGAAAGATCCCGGATGTGCAGCTCATAAAGCACCGCGTCCGTGATGCCTTTGTCCTGGAAAGGGGAGCGGTCTTCCGCCCAGCCTGCCGGATTGGTTTCCAGCAAGTCGATGACCATAGCCCGCAGACCGTTGGCTCCGACAGCCTTGGCGTAGGGATCGCAGGCCTCTTTGGCTTGGCCGTCCACGTTCACCAGGTAGGTGTAGTACAGACCCTTGAGGTTGCCCATCCGCCGGGCAATCCAGGTGCCGTTTTTCTCCGGGTGGAGCTGCTGACTGGTCAGGGGTTCGCCTCCCAGACCATCCCGGTATAGAAGCAGAGTCACCTCCCGGGCGGTGGGTGCCCAGAGACGGAAGACGGTTTGGCTTTCCGTCCAGAAAGTGCCCAGATCGTGCCCCCAATAGGTATAGGCGTTTTCAAATTCTTCGGTATCGTAAAGATTGCGCATGGGCGGTACTCTCCTTTTCGTTTGAGAAAATTATAACACGACACCGGACAGAATGTAAAGGAAATTCCTTCCGGGGATTGACGGCACTGGAGAAAAATGGTAAACTGTCAGCAATTAGGGCCTATCTGAAAACCGTCAACACGCCCAAACAGCGGATTTTTCCACCTGCTGGGCACCATTTTTCTTGCGATACCTGAAGTATTTCCGCAAAAAATGGCTTCGTCAGGGGGGGGGAGAATCCCTCGCCGTTGGTTAACTTTCCGGCTTTCAGATAGACCCTGGGAAAGGTTTCAGCCTATGAAAAAAGTCATTTCCGCAGCGCTCTGTCTTGCGCTGCTGCTGATCTGTGTGCCTCCGGCCTCTGCCGAAACCCAGCAGGCGGGCTTTCACAAAAGCCTTCGCGCCTGGATTACGGACAAGGCCAGCCGGGTCTATGTGGAGCGGATGCTCGACTACCATGTGCGTACCAATCAGGCGGTGATCGATGCCCTGGACGGCGGCTACTGCGCCGTGTTCCTCTTCGACGGCTGCTCGGACAATATGAACGATCCGGTGCTGTCCGACCTGTCCTATTACCGGGTGTCTGCCGTGTGCGTGGTATTGCGCCGCGACGGGGATGGGCAGCTGAAGCTTGCCTACATCAACAGCAACGCCAGCACTTTGCCGGACAGACCCCTGGAATACGGCGCCTGGACGCTGCCCAAAATCGGCGATGTAGGCCCTGCCACCGTTCTGGATGGCACCTATCAGCTCTATTCCGTTTTTCATAAGGGCGAATACGAGGCGCTGCATATGCGAAGCGCCTATGACGACGGCACTATCCCTGCCATTTATATGACCCCGGAGGGCTATACCGCCCATCCGGCGGATTCCATCAACATCCACACCCGCACCAGCAACCATACCAGCGGCAGCAAATATATGTGGTCGGCAGGCTGTCCGCTGATCGGCGGCGGGTCTGCCTGGGAGTTCTGGAAGCTATTGCAGGCCACCTATTACGACAGCTATGACAACTATAACGGCTTCGCCCCGGATCGGTTCGTGGGAACCATCACCATCGACCGGCAGGCTCTGCGCACGGAGATGTATACCCTCTATAAAAATCCCGATGCGGTGGATGCCATGCTGGCCAACACCCACAGCAGCCGTCTGGACTCCTATCTGGCTCTGTGCGGCAAGCAGGAGCGGTATTCCGAGGGCAAGCTGGTGCAGGTTCAGCGTCAGACCCAGCTGATGAGTATGCCATGCAGCGGCCAGACTGACGAGTGGTCCAAGGAGCTGGCGGTGCTGGAGCCGGGGCAGACCCTGCGGGTTTACGGAAGCCTCTTCAACACCCGTGGCAACCTCTGGTACGAAACCAGCCGGGAGGGTCAGCGGTGCTTCCTGTACGCCGGACATGTGAAGCTTCTGGAGCCGGAGCCTGTGCGCAGCTGGTGGCAGCGATTGCTGGGCATCGGAGATTAAGGGAAACTCTGAATAAATCGTCTGCGGCTGGACAGCGGATCTTTTGCCCCCAGTCTGCGGTTTGAAAAACGGGAAATACATCCAGTATTTCACCGTTTTTCAAACCTTGCCTGAGAACAAAATCTCTCGCTGCCAGCTCTTGCCGATTTAATCAGAGCTTCCCAAGAAACCGGGACTACCGCAAAAATATGCGGCAGTCCCGGTTTTTCGGTTGGTTGACCAAAATGAACAGCCTCCCGTGAGGGAGGCTGTTCTGCGTGTCATACTGAACTCCAATTAAAATCTTAAAAAAAGATTTTAATTGCCTGAAGGGCATGGAGTTCATATGAGACTTGTTTTGTGATTTCTTTCCTTATAAATCACAAAACTGGCAGCGCCTTCAGGCGATGCCTTCCTGATTAAAATTAAGATTTTAATCAGGAAATAGTGTCAATCAACCGATGGGCTCGAAGTCCGCGGCACCGTGCTTGCACAGGGGGCACACAATGTCATCGGGCAGGGTGTCGCCCTCGTAGACCCAGCCGCAGATCTTGCACACGAAGCCCTTCTTGCCCTCGGTCTCAGGCTTGGGCTTCACATTGTCCTGGTAGTAGGTGTAGCTCATGGTCTGCCGGTCGGACATGACCCGGGCCTCGGTGACGGAGCAGATGAACATGCCGTGGGTGTCCAGATCCACAACGGATTCCACCTTCAGGCTCATGAAGGAGTTGACATACCGGGGCAGGAACCGCAGGCCGTTGTCCGAGCGCAGCTCCTCAATGCCCTCGAACTTGTCCGCCGTCCGGCCGCTGCGGAAGCCGAAGTTCTGGAACACGGAGAAGGGGGCGGATACATCCAGGCAGTTCACGTTCAGAATGCCGGTCTGCTGGATGATGTGATAGGAGTAATTGGCCTTGTTGATGGTGACGGCCACCCGGTTGGGGGTGTTGGTGACCTGGGAGACGGTGTTGACGATGAGGCCGTTGTCCCGGGTGCCGTCGTTGGAGGTGACCACATACAGGCCGTAGCCGATGTTAAAGAGGGCGTTCAGATCGTTCTTGTTGGCGGTGGCATCCTGCTGCGCCAGATAGTCCTGGCACAGCTCGTTGGCCATGGCCTCGATCTGCGCCTTGCTGTCCTCATTCAGGGCGGACAGAATCCGGACGGTGGTGTCGGTGAAGGTCAGGTTCTTGCAGCCTTCGAACATCTTCGTCATCACCTTGGCGGCCAGAGGTGCCCAGGTGCCGTTTTCCACCAGACCGATGGTGCGGTTCCGGTAGTTCCGCTCGGTCAGGTGATGGATGAATTCCTTCATGAAGGGGAAGACGTCGGCGTTGTAGGTGGTGGTAGCCAGCACCAGCTTGCCGTACCGGAAGGCATCCTCCACGGCCTCCGCCATATCGCACCGGGCCAGATCGTGAACCACCACCTTGGGGCAGCCCTTCTCCCGGAGCTTCTGAGCCAGCAGCTCTACCGCGGCCTTGGTGTGGCCGTAGACGGAGGTGTAGGCCACCACAATGCCCTCGCTCTCCACCCGGTAGGAAGACCAGATGTCATAGAGGTTGATATAGTAGCCCAGATTCTCGGAGAGCACCGGGCCATGGAGGGGGCAGATGATGGAAATGTCCAGTCCGGCGGCCTTTTTCAGCAGTGCCTGCACCTGAGCACCGTACTTGCCCACAATGCCGATGTAGTACCGGCGAGCCTCACAGGCCCAGTCCTCCTGGACATCCAGGGCACCGAACTTGCCGAAGCCGTCGGCGGAGAAGAGCACCTTGTCGCAGGTGTCGTAGGTTACGATGACTTCCGGCCAGTGCACCATAGGCGCGGCCACGAAGGCCAGGGTATGCTTTCCCAGGGCCAGGGTATCGCCCTCGCCGACCACGATCCGGCGGCTCTCAAAGTCGTCACCGAAGAACTGCTTCATCATGGTGAAGGCCTTGGCGGAGGAAACCACCGTGGCCTCGGGATAGACCTTCAGGAAGTTCATAATATTGGCCGAATGATCCGGCTCCATGTGCTGAATCACCAGATAGTCCGGCTTCCGGCCCTCCAGAACGGTTTGCAGATTGTCCAGCCACTGGTGGGTGAAATTCCGATCCACGGTGTCCATAACGGCGATCTTCTCATCCAGAATCACATAAGAATTGTAAGACATGCCGTTGGGAACCACATACTGTCCCTCAAACAGGTCTACCTGATGGTCGTTAACGCCCACATAGCGGATATCCTTGGTAATTGTCATAGGTATTCTCCTTTGTGTAGATTTGCGGATGTTCTTACCTGGGTTCAGTATATCCGAAAAGGGAGCCTGTGTCAATGGAATACCGGCGGCAGTCTTGACATTTTCCGCCGGTTCGATATAATGTTAGAGAAACAATAGAAATGGGAGAAACCTGCTATGAATCGTGAAAATAAGCGCAGACAGTACGAAAAAGGTTACTATAAGACCCATGCCTGCGAGGAGAGCTTCACCTGCAAAAATTGCGGCCGACTGGTGGTTCCGGCGGGAGCCGGAAGCGACCATCGGAACCACTGCCCCAACTGCCTTTGCTCCCTGCATGTGGACATTGAGCCCGGCGACCGGGAGTCCGACTGCGGCGGCATCATGGAGCCTGTCGCGGTGTGGGTTCGGGGAAAAGGGGAGTGGGCCATCATCCACCGGTGCAAGCGGTGCGGAGAGCTCAGCTCCAATCGGGTGCTGGCGGACGACAACCCCATGAAGCTCATGTCCATCGCCATGCGCCCCCTTGCCAACCCGCCCTTCCCGGTGGAGCGCATCGAGGAAATGACGGCCATGATGGGCGGCGAGGGAAGCTTGCCGGAGATGTACCGGAAGCCCCGGGAAACGGAACAGGAATAAAGCAGTCCTGGGGAGATAATTGCCAAATGTTCACAAACCTGTCATAAATTGTTCCCCGAACGTTCATCATTCATTTGTATTTTACCTACCAAGGAGAGGTTACTATGAGTCTCATGCTGTCCCTGGCCTATCTTTTTTTCGTTGGCTCCTGCCTTGGCTGGCTGCTGGAGCTGTGGTTCCGCAACATTGTCAAGCATCCGGATAAGCTGGTAAACCCGGGCTTCTGCACCGGCCCCTACCTTCCCATTTACGGCTTTGGCCTGTGCGTGCTGTACCTGCTGGCGTCGTTGGAGAAATTCAGCCTGATTTCCGATCCCCTGTGGAATAAGGTGGTGCTCTTCATCGCCATGGCCATCGGCATGACCCTTGTGGAGTATGTGGCAGGTGTGTTCTGCCTGAAATTCCTGAAGGTGCGGCTGTGGGATTACTCCGATCTCTGGGGCAATGTCCAGGGCATTATCTGCCCGCTGTTCTCCTTCTTCTGGGCGATTCTGGGGGCACTGTACTACTTCCTGATTCATCCCTACATCCTGGACGGTCTGGACTGGCTGTCCCGGAATCTGGCCTTTTCCTTCTTCATCGGCATGTTCTTCGGCGTCTTTATCATTGACGTGGTGAATTCTGCCCAGCTGGTGGTGAAGATCAAGCAGTTTGCCGAGGACAACGATGTGATTGTCCGCTATGAGTCTCTGAAGACCCACATCCGGCAGCAGCGGGAGGAACGTTCTCTCAAGTATCATTTCTTCCGCCCCTTCCGCACGGAGCGTCCTCTGGCGGAGTCCCTGCGGGAAATGCAGGCGGAGCTGGAAACCCGAATCCACCGGAAATAATCATCCGCAAAGGAGAACACTCCCATGCACTTTCCAACGCCTGAGACGGATCTGCGGGGCTTCCGCCTGAGCCGAATCAACGAGCCGCAGTTTCGCCACCTGTGGTGGCTGCTGTTCTGGCCGGCCTACCTGCTTCGCTATTTTCTGGTGGAGCACTGGAACCCGGCTCAGACCTATCATGTGATGCACTGCTTCCTGGACGACCGGATCCCCTTTCAGGAGGGCTTCATCGTCTTCTACGCAAGCTGGTATTTTCTCATCGTGGGGGTGCACCTGTACACCCTCCTGTACGACCGGGATACCTTCTGCCGGTACAGCAAATTCCTGTGTATCGGCATGTCCGTCTCCACGGTGATTTTCCTGGTCTATCCCAGCTGCCAGCAGCTGCGCCCGGCGGTGTTCCCCAGAGACAACCTGTTCAGCCAGATCGTGGGCCTGATTTACGCGGTGGACACGCCCACCAACGTGTTCCCCTCAGAGCATGTGCTGGGAGCCTTTGCGGCGGTGGCGGCCGCCGCCCATACCGAGAGGCTGAAAAAGCCCCTTCCACTGACGCTGCTGACGGCGCTGGCGGTGCTCATCTGCGCCTCCACCATGTTCCTCAAGCAGCATTCGGCCTGTGATGTTCTGGGTGCGTTACTTCTGTGCCCATTTGTTTATTTCCTATGCTACAGAAAAGAGAGGTAAATCATGAATACCTATCGCGCCGGTATTGATATCGGTTCTACTACTGTAAAGCTTGTGATTCTGGATGACGACGGTACGCTCCTGTTTGGACAGTACCGCCGTCATCATGCCCATACCCAGGAAACCCTGAAATCCCTCCTGATGGAGGCAAAGCAGAAGCTGGGCGACTGCTGTCTGCGTCTGCGCATCACCGGCTCCGGTGCCATCAATCTGGGGAAAGCCCTGGATATTGGCTTTGTCCAGGAGGTGGTGGCGGTGGCCACTGCCCTGAAAGCCGCAGCCCCCCAGACGGACGTTGCCATCGAGCTGGGTGGTGAGGATGCCAAGATCATCTATTTCAAGGGCGGCCTGGAGGAACGGATGAACGGCGTCTGTGCCGGCGGCACCGGCTCCTTCATCGACCAGATGGCCTCGCTTCTGCAAACCGACGCTACGGGTCTGAATGAGGCGGCGAAGCATTACCAGCGGGTGTATCCCATCGCCGCCCGGTGCGGCGTGTTCGCCAAAACCGATATCCAGCCTCTCATCAACGAGGGTGCCACCCAGGCCGATCTGGCAGTTTCCATTTTCCAGGCGGTGGTGAATCAGACCATTTCCGGCCTGGCCTGCGGCAAGCCCATCCGGGGTACCGTGGCCTTTTTGGGCGGCCCGCTTCACTTCCTGACGGAATTGAAGGCGGCCTTTATCCGCACCCTGAAGCTGACCCCGGAGACCACCGTGGATCCGGAGAACTCCCATCTATTCGCCGCCATGGGCGCAGCGCTGGAGGCCAAGGACGGAGAAGCCGCGGTGCTGTCCGAGCTGGTGAGCCGACTGGAAAAGGGTGTGGCCGTCAGCTTCGAAATGCCCCGGCTGGAGCCACTATTCCGGGATCAGGCGGATTTTGACGCTTTCCAGGCTCGGCACGCCCAGGCCGTTGTAGGCAAGGGCGATCTGGCTTCCTACGAAGGCAGATGCTTTTTGGGCATCGATGCCGGCTCCACCACTACCAAGCTGGCGGTGATCGGCGAAGACGGCCAGCTTCTCTATCATTTTTACCGGGGCAATCAGGGCAATCCCATTTCCACCGCCCAGTTTGCCGTGTCGGAATTAAAGCGGCTGCTGCCGGAAAAGGCGAAAATTGTTCGCGCCTGTTCCACCGGCTACGGCGAGGCTCTGCTGAAAGCCGCCTTCTCCCTGGACGAGGGCGTGGTGGAGACCATTGCTCACACCACCGCCGCGGCCTTCTTTGACCCGGAGGTGGACTGCGTGCTGGACATCGGCGGCCAGGACATGAAGTGCATCAAGCTGAAAAATGGCACGGTGGACACCATCCTCCTGAACGAGGCCTGTTCCTCCGGCTGCGGCTCCTTTATCGAAAATTTCGCCACCTCTCTGGGCTTTACCGCCGAGGGCTTTGCCAAGGAGGCGCTCTTTGCCAAAGCCCCTGTAGACCTGGGTACCCGGTGCACGGTGTTCATGAATTCCAACGTCAAGCAAGCCCAGAAGGAGGGAGCCTCCGTCTCCGATATCTCCGCGGGTCTTGCCTACTCCGTCATCAAAAATGCCCTGTACAAGGTCATCAAGCTGGCATCCCCGGAGGATTTGGGTCGGCACATTGTTGTCCAGGGCGGTACCTTCCACAACCAGGCGGTGCTTCGCGCCTTTGAGAAAATTTCCGGGGTGGACGCCACCTGTCCGGATATCTCCGGCCTGATGGGTGCTTTTGGCGCGGCTCTCGTTGCCAGAAGCCACTACACCGGCCAGGAAAGCACCATGCTGCCCCTGGATGATATTCTGAACCTGTCCTATACCTCCACCTCTGTGCGCTGCGGCGGCTGCTCCAATAACTGTATGCTTACCGTGAATAAGTTCCCCGGTGGTCGGAAGCACATCAGCGGCAACCGGTGCGAAAAGGGTGCCGGCGGCGGGGATAAGAAGGAGAAGGCTCCCAACCTGGTGCTCTACAAGCGTCAGCGGCTCTTTGATTATCCGCCTCTGTCCGAAGAAGAGGCCAAGCGGGGCACCATCGGCATTCCCAGAGTGCTGAACATGTACGAAAATTATCCCTTCTGGGCTACCTTCTTCCGGGAGCTGGGCTTCCGGGTGGTGCTGTCTCCCTTCTCCACCCGGAAGATTTACGAGTTGGGCATGGAGTCCATTCCTTCGGAATCCGAGTGCTACCCGGCGAAGCTCTCCCACGGTCATGTCCAGTGGCTCATTGACCAGGGCATCAAGACCATTTTCCACCCCTGCGTGTTCTATGAGCACCAGGAGACGAAGCAGGCGCAGAACCACTATAACTGCCCCATTGTGGTCTCCTACGCGGAGAACCTGAAAAACAATGTGGAGGCCATCAGTGACGGGGACGTGCACTACATCCGACCCTTCATTGCCTTTACCAGCGAAAAGACCGCCGCCGACCGGCTGGTGAAAACCGCCGCCGAGGAGTGGGGCATTCCCGCCAAAGAAGTCCGCTCCGCAGTCCATAAGGCCTGGGAAGAGCAGCTGAACGCCAAGGCGGACATCCGGGTGGAGGGTCTGAAGCGGCTGACGGAAATGGAAAAAGCCGGAGGCCGAGGCGTTGTCCTGGCAGGACGACCCTATCACATTGACCCGGAAATCAACCACGGCATTCCGGAGCTGATTTCCTCCTACGGTCTGACGGTGTTCACCGAGGACAGCCTGCCCATTGATTTTGAGCCGGAGCGCCCCATCCGGGTGGTTGACCAGTGGGTCTATCATTCCCGGCTGTACAGCGCGGCTCAGTTTGTGACGAAGCGGAACGATCTGGAGCTCATCCAGCTCAATTCCTTCGGCTGCGGCCTGGACGCGGTGACTACCGACCAGGTTTCCGAAATTCTGGAAAAGAGCAACAAGCTCTATACCCTGCTGAAAATCGACGAGGTGAACAATCTGGGTGCCGTCCGCATTCGGATCCGCTCCTTGCTTGCCGCCATGGATATGCGCCGGGAGAAGCACATCGAGGCGGTTCCCGCTCCCATTGCCTATGAGCGCCGGGAGTTTACCAAGGAGATGAATAAGGAGGGCTACACCATTCTGGCTCCCCAGATGAGTCCCATCCACTTCGACATCATGGGGCCGGTGTTCCGCAAGCACGGCTACAATATCGTCCTGCTGGATAACGATAACCGGCAGGCCATCGATATGGGTCTGAAGTTTGTCAACAACGATGCCTGCTTCCCCTCCATTACGGTGGTGGGGCAGATCATGCAGGCCATTCTCTCCGGCAAATACGACACCGATCACCTGGCCGTCATGATGACCCAGACCGGCGGCTGCTGCCGGGCCAGCAACTATGTGGCCTTTATCCGCAGAGCCCTGGAAAAGGCGGGGCTGAGCCACATCCCCGTGATTTCGCTCAATGCCAACGGCATGGAGAAAAACGAGGGCTTCCATCTGTCTCCCAGTCTCATCAAGGATCTGGTAAAGGGCTGCGTCTACGGCGACCTGCTCATGCGCTGCCTGTACCGGGTGCGGCCTTACGAGAAAACCCCCGGCTCCGCCAACGCGCTCCACGCCAAGTGGCGGGATATCTGCATTGCCGAGCTCACCGGTGCCGACAGCACCTGGAATTATAAGACCCTTTGCGCCCAGATCGTGGCGGATTTTGACAATTTCCCCATTGACGAGACCCTGAAAAAGCCCCGTGTGGGCGTGGTCGGCGAAATTCTCGTCAAGTACATGCCCCTGGCAAACAACCATCTGGTGAAGCTGCTGGAGCGGGAGGGAGCCGAGGCGGTGGTGCCCGATCTGATGGACTTTATGAACTACAGCTTCTATAACGGCAAGTACAAGTCCGAGTTCCTGGGGGCCAAGAAATCCGGCGATCTGATTGCGGATACGGCGGTGAAGTTCATTCGTCAGATCCGAAAGCCCGCTCTGGAGGCGTTGGAGGCCAGCAAGCGCTTTGAAGCGCCCATGCCCATCGAGGCCATCGCCGAGCAGACCAAGCCCTTCCTGTCCATCGGCAACCAGTACGGCGAAGGCTGGTTCCTCACCGGCGAGATGATCGAGCTGATCAAAACCGGGGTGCCCAACATCGTGTGCATCCAGCCCTTTGCCTGTCTTCCCAACCATGTGGTGGGCAAGGGAGTCATCAAGGCGTTGAAGAAGGCCTATCCCCAGGCCAACATTGCCGCCGTGGACTACGACCCGGGTGCCAGCGAAGTCAATCAGCTGAACCGGATTAAGCTGATGCTGTCCACCGCCCGGGAAAATTTGGGCAAGGAAGCACCGAATCCTGTGGCCGGCTATTGACAAACCGGCCAAAATGGAGTATGCTAACGCCATGAGAATACGCTGGAGTGCCGGGGTTATCCCTTCCGGGAGCCTCGGAGAATAGTGAATCCGGTGAAAATCCGGAACGGTACCGCCACTGTATGCGCGGAGACCCGTCACATGGCGAAAGCCGGTCATTGGGAGCATTCCTGAGAAGGCCGGGACGGGTTGGAGATGCGTAAGTCAGGAGACCTGCTCTGTGCGTGAATCATACGTTTGCCTCCGTGATTAGGGGCAGGCGGATGTTGTGAGTCAGCGGAAAAACGGCCGCGGCGAATCCATGTTGGGTTCGCCGCGGCTTTTTTGATGCTGGGCCGGAAGAGCGCCGTTCCTCCCCTTTGGCGGCAGTCCCGGCTTCAAGCGGTTGATTGCCCAAGAACCGCCGGAACACAACCCTCCGGGTGTCGGCCTTGCCCAGCCGACACCCGGCTTACGTCCAAGCGAAATTATAGACTTTTCAGCTTCTGCATGATATGCTATGCAGGAGCTTTCTTAGCATTTAGGGACATTCTACCCAGTTTATACTGAACTCCAATTAAAATCTTTAAAAAAGATTTTAATCAGGAAATAGTATTAGAAAGGAATTTGGAATGACTGACAGAATCTATCTTTCCACCATCGACCCGGAGGCGGGAAATGTGGCCAGACAATACGGCCTGGGCGTTGAAATCGCGGAATTCTGCACCGCCTGGAATATGGACAGGGAGCTTCCTGCCGTGGAAAAGACCCTGGAAGAAACCCTGACCGGTATTTCCCGGCGGGTGTTTCATGGCCCCTTCAATGAGCTCTTTCCCTGTGCCATTGACCCGAAGGCAAGACAGCTTGCCACTTTTCGGTTTTCTCAGGCGGCAGCTCTGGCACAGGTCTATGGTGCCGGGAAGCTGGTACTCCACGGAGGCTTCAATCCCCAGATGTACTACCCTCAGTGGTATGTGGAGCAGTCCATCCTTTTCTGGCGGGAGTTTCTGACAAAATTGCCGGAGGGACTTACGGTCTGCGTGGAAAATGTTTTGGAGCCTGCACCGGACATGCTTCTGGACATCCTCCGGGGGGTGGGGAATCCCAGGCTTCGGCTGTGTCTGGACGTGGGCCATGTGAACGCCTATTCCAAAATCCCGGCGAAGACCTGGCTGACGGAATGCGGGGCGTATCTGTCCCACCTGCATATTCACAATAATGACGGCACCTGGGACACCCACAGTGCCCTGTATGAAGGAACGCTCCCAATCCGGGAGCTGTTGGAGATTGCCATGGGGCAGGAGGGGGTCACCGCCACCCTGGAACTGCCTGATTGTTTGCCATCGGTAAAATGGCTTCTGGAGGAATGAACATGGAAGAAAAACTGAACGCAATTCTGGAGGCGGTGAAGCCCCTGGACGAGGCCGCCATGGAGGCAGCCAGAAAGCGGCAGATGGCTCTGGCAAAGCCCCCGGGGAGCCTGGGGCGGCTGGAAGATTTGTCCGTCCAGCTGGCGGGCATCACCGGTCAGGTGCACAATACGGTGTCACGGCAGCACCTTCTGGTCTTTGCCGCGGATAACGGCGTGGTGGAGGAAGGCGTTTCCAGCGCTCCCCAGTCAGTTACCCTGATGCAGACCGTCAACCTGACGAGAGCAAAAACCGGAGCCTCGGTGCTGGCAAAGCACTTCGGCTGCGGCATTACCGTCTGCGACGTGGGCGTGAACGCGGTGATCAAAGAACCGGCGGTTCTGAACCGGAAAATTGCCTTCGGCACCCAGAATATGACAAAGGGCCCGGCCATGACCCGGCAGCAGGCGTTGCAGGCCATCCTCACCGGCGTAGAGCTGGCGAAGGAAACCCCGGCGGATGTGCTGGGCATCGGCGAAATGGGCATCGGAAACACCACCACTTCTTCGGCGGTTCTGTCCGTGCTCCTGGAAGTGGAACCGGAGAAGGTCACGGGTCGGGGCGGCGGCGTGACCGACGAGGGCTTCCGGAAGAAAAAGGCGGCCATTCAGAAGGCCATTGCCGTGAATCAGCCGAATCCGGAGGATGTGGTGGATGTGCTTGCCAAGGTGGGGGGCTTTGACATTGCCGCCATGTGCGGGGCTTTCCTGGGCTGCGCCCTGACCCGGCGGCCGGTGGTCATCGATGGCTTTATTTCCGCGGTAGCGGCTCTGTGCGCCGTCCGGCTGTGTCCCGATGTCCGGGGCTTCCTGATTCCCAGCCACGCCTCCTTTGAAATCGGCTACTGCCTTGCCATGGAGGAAATGGGTCTGACGCCCATTTTCCAGCTGGGAATGCGGCTGGGGGAGGGCAGCGGCTGTCCTCTGGCGTTCCAGGTGCTCTCCGCCGCCTGCGCAGTCATCAATGACATGGCAACCTTCGACCAGGCGGGCATCGACGACGGCTATCTGGAAGAGATTCGCCAAGGAGATAAGTTCTCCGTGGAGGCAGACGGATGAGAGTGTTCCTTTCCGGCGGTGCCAAAAACGGAAAATCCGGCTATGCCCAGCACCTTGCGGTGCAGCTGGCCCGGGGCGGGAAGCATTATTATGTGGCAACCATGATCCCCGTGGACGAGGAAGACCGGGAGCGAATCCGGCATCATATTGCCGACCGGGCAGGGATGGACTTTGAGACCATCGAGTGCGGCACGGACATTCTGTCCTGCCTGAACCGGGCAGAGCCGGAGGGCACATTTCTCCTGGACAGTGTCACCGCTTTGCTGCAAAACGCCATGTTCCCCAAGGAGAAGGGCTATGCCCTTGATCTGGAAGCAGCGAACCGATGCGCCGCCGATGTGGCGGAATTTGCCGGGCGGGTTGCCAACGCGGTGATTGTCAGCGACTATCTCTATTCCGATGCGGAAGTCTATGACCCGGACACGGAAGCCTACCGAGCCTGCCTTGCCCGAATTGATCGGATGCTGGCAGCCCGGTGCGACACGGTGATCGAGTTTTCCGCCGGACAGAAAATCATCCACAAGGGGGAAATTCCGGAATGAAGGAATATTTGCACGGCTTTATCATGTGTCAGAGTATGTTCTGCGCCATTCCCTGTCCGGTGCAGCTCTGGGACGAGAACGCCAGAGACCGGATGCTTCCCATGCTTCCCGTTGTGGGTCTGGAAATCGGAGCCTTGTGGGCGCTCCTTGGATGGATCACAGGGCAGCTGGGACTGCCTGCCCTGGTTCGGGGGCTGATTCTGGGGGTATACCCCTATCTCGCCACCGGTTTTCTGCATTTGGACGGCTTCATGGACGTGACGGACGCGGTGAAGTCCTGCCGGGATTTGCCTAAGCGGCGGGAAATCCTGAAGGATTCCCATGTGGGCTCCTTCGCGGTCATCGGCCTGTGCCTGCTGGTGATTGCCCAGGTGGCGCTGTTTGCCTCCGTTCCCGCCGGACAGAGCAGTCTGATTTTGCTGTTTATTCCGGCGGTGAGCCGGTGCGGCTCGGCGCTGGCGGTGACGGGGCTTCCCGCCATGTCCACCAGTCAGTACGCTTCTCAGAAAAAGCCCACCTCCCGGCTCTGGTGGCTGGGCGGGCTGATCTGCCTTTTGGTAGGTCTGAGCTTTCTGACCTGCGGAAGGCTGGGCTTTGTGACGGTGGGATGCCTTGTGGGCTATGGCTTTGCCCTTTATCGGGGCTATTCCAGCCTGGAAGGCATGAACGGAGACATTGCGGGCTACGCCCTGACCCTGGGGGAGCTGTGGGCCGTGGCCGTGTATGCGCTGATTTAGGAGGAAACTATGGTTTTGATTATCGGCGGTGCCTATCAGGGTAAGCGTGATTACGCAAAACAAGCCTACCACCTGACGGAGAATGACATTTTTACCTGTAATGGCACGAAAATCGACTTTTCTAAGAAATGTATCGACCGGCTGGAGGAATTTGTGCTGGCCTGCGTCCGGGAGGGAATCGACCCGGAAGGCTATCTGCGGGAACAGGAAGCGCTCTGGGGCGACAGCATTCTGATCTGCCGGGATATTTTCTGTGGGGTTGTGCCCGTGGATCCGGTCATCCGGAAGTGGCGGCATACCACGGGTCTGTGCTGCCAGTATCTGGCAGGAGAAGCGGCTCAGGTCAGCCGGATTTTCTGCGGGCTGGAACAGAGGCTAAAATGAGCATTTATCTGATTCGCCACGGAAAAACCCGGGCAAATGAAGATCATCTCTACTGCGGTAGCACCGATCTGCCCCTGTCCCCGGCGGGACTGGCGGAATTGGGGGAGCTGCGCTATGACATTCACCCCACCCGGTTTGTCACCAGCGGAATGCGGCGCACCAACGAAACCCTCCGAACCCTTTTCGGAGACGTGCCCTTTGCTGTGGATGCTCGGTTCCGGGAGGTAGACTTCGGGGATTTCGAGATGAAAAGCTACGACATGCTCAAGGACGACCCGGCCTATCAGGCCTGGATCACCGGGGACAACGAGGCCAATGTCCCCCCAAAGGGGGAAAGCGGCGTACAGATGACCCGGCGGGTGCTGGCGGCCTTTTCCGAGCTTCCCGACGGCACAGCCCTCATCTGCCACGGCGGCGTCATAGCGGCAATCATGGCGGCCTGCTTTCCGGCAGAGGGGAAGCACCGCTATCAGTGGCAGCCTGCCAGCGGCCATGGCTATGAACTCAGCGGTGATACCTACCGGGAAATTCCATAAAGAACCCCCGGGGTGCAGTGTTTGCACCCCGGGGTTGTCGTTTTTATACTATTTCTTAGGGCCTATCTGAAAGCCGGGTGTCAATCCGACAGCTTCACCACGAAGGTATCCCCGATTTTCTTCATAGAACCGTAGTAGGGATATACGCTCATTTCGGCGAATTCCGGAGAGGCGGCAATTTCCGCCTCCTCCGCCTGGGAAGCGAAGGGAATGGCAAAGCCCACATACTGCTCCAGAAACCGCTCCTTGGAGTAGCTGTCCGGCTTGAAGCCGGTGACACCGGTGAGAGTGTCGGTGAAGCCCAGGTGCTCTTCATAGAAGCTGGGATCCTTCCAGGTGCCGATAATCGCCAGCTTGCTTCCCTGGGTGAACTCCGGAGAGGTTTTGATGTCGGCAATCAGGGAGGTGTAGAAGGCGTAGGCATTTTCATAGCGCAGGTGCAGCGTCAGATAGGATTCGTTGGCGATATAAATATTGACGGAGACCACCAGGGCGCACAGCACCGGCAGCACGTTCAGTACCGCCCGGCGAAGCCGGGAAATTGGCGGGCAGGAGTCTGCCAGCATCAGCATCAGCAGGTAGACGTCCACCACGCTGTAGAGCACGATGGTGTGAATGGAAGCCGGGGTGATGAACAGGTAAATGCAGCACACCGCCAGGGGGAACAGCACCAGCGCCGTAACCAGCAGCACCAGATTCAGCGTGTCGCGTTTCTGAGCCTTTACCCGGATAATCAGCAGAATGGCCGCGGCAAGCCACAGAAGTCCGTGCAGCACCCGGGAAAGCTTCGTGGGAACCAGGGAGAAGGTGCCGTCTGTAAAGACGGAGAGGAAGGCACGGTAGGCCTGCAGGGCATTGGCGGGCAGGGACAGGGGAGAGAAGGCCAGGCCACCCGTGGCATAGCCCGCCATTTTCTGATGGGTCAGGGCCAGAGCCAGCTGGGCAAGGCCGTAGTAGAGCCCCAGCGCCAGGGCCAGGAAGAAAATGTAGCCCAAGCCGTCCCGGAGCACCGCTTTTCCGTCCTCCCTGTCCAGCAGGCGGCGGATAACAACGGTCACCAGGAGCCCGGCGCACAGCCCTACAAAGGCCTGATAAATGCCCAGGGCGAACACCAGGCAGCCAAGAGCCGCCAGTCGGTACCATTTATTCGGCTGCTGCACCAGCCACAGGGCCAGTGCCGTCAGCAGAATGGCCAAGCCGTAGCTGGTACTCGTGAACATATAGCCGAAGATGCCCGTGAGAGACGGAAAGGTGATTACCAGTCCCGCCGCCAGCACCTGGGCCCAGCGGCTCCGAAGGGGCAGGGCGTGCACCAGAACGCACACGGCCACCGCCAGAAAGAAAACGGTGAGAATGCCGTAAATCCAGGGCATGGACACATTTGGAAAGAGAATGTCCATAAAACAAAGACCCCAGCGGCCCAGCACCACACTGCCGCCCTTGGCGAACAGGGCGTTGACCTCGTCGTGGTTCACAAGCTTATTGGCAAAGGCAAAGCCGTGGGCGAGAAAGCCGAAAATCAGGGCTGCGCTCAGAGGTACCCGGTTTCCTTTGGCCTTTCTGCCCAGCCAGGACAGCACCCGCTGAAACAGCAGTGGGTTGTTTTCCGTCATAATGGGACACATCCTTTCATTTTCACCATTATAACCGGATTTTGGAGCAGCGTCAATAGACAGAAAATCCGCCGCACTGGTTTGCAGCGCGGCGGGTTGGTAAGTTGGGATTACAATTCCAGCACGACAGCCTCACGGGGGGAGAGGGTCATGGAAGTGCCGGCGATCTCCCGGCCGGAATTGGTCAGAAGGGTCTTCTTCACAGTCGCGGGCAAATGCAGGCACTGGGTCTCCCGGCCGAAATTCGCCGCCACCAGCACTCGCTGGTGACCGTTTTCCCGGTAATAGACCAGAATCCGGTGGGAATTTTCAAAAGCCGGACGGAATTCGCCGTAGGCAAACAGCTGCCCGTATTCCGGGGATTTGCGCAAAGCAGTCAAGCGGCGGTAGTAGTTCAGCACGGAATCCGGGTCGTTCTCCTGAGCGGCCACGTTGATTTCCGGGTAATTGTCGTTGACTTTGAGCCAGGGGGTGCCGGTGGTGAAGCCGGCGTTTGGGGAAGAATCCCACTGCATGGGGGTTCTGGCGTTGTCCCGGCTCATCTTCTCGCAGGCGGCCAGGGCCTGTTCTTCGGTGAGCCCGGCATTCAGGGCTACCTGATACTGATCCTTGGTATTGATATCGTTGAATTCCTCGATGCTGCCCCAGTGGGCATTGGTCATGCCGATTTCCTGACCCTGGTAGAGAAAGGGAATGCCCCGCAGGAGCAAGCTCACCGTGCCCAGCATTTTCTTGCCCATGGGATTCCGGGCGTAGGGAGGCAGGAACCGGGAGACTCCCCGCGGCTCGTCGTGGTTTTCGATGATGTTCGCCTTGAAGCCGATTCCCTGGGTCTCCAACTGAGACTGAAAAATCACGTCCCGCCACCGGGCAAAATCGATATCCGGAGCATCGTACCAGCCGTGAGCCCCGGTGCTGAGAATGTGGGCGCTGAAGTCGAACATGGTGGAAAAATACCCGTCCTCCCCGATGAAGCATCTCAGCTCCTCCGGCTTCATGTTGAACACCTCCGCCACGGTGAAGGCATCGTGCTTGGCAAAGGTATGAGCTTTCAGATCTGCCAGGAAATCTCCCACGCCCTCCACGCTGTCCACCATTTTGGTGCACATGGCAAGACCGTCCGGGCCGTCCGCCGGATAGTCCGGGAAGGACAGATCCTTTTTGATATTGATAATGGCGTCAATCCGGAAGCCCGCAAGTCCCTTGTCCAGCCACCAGTTCACCATGTGGTAGAGCTTTTGCCGCACCACCGGATTTTCCCAGTTCAGATCCGGCTGCTCCTTGGCAAACATATGGAAATAGTATTTGTCCGTGCCGGGCACCGGCTCCCAGCAGCTTCCGCCGAAATAGGAGCGCAGATTGCTGGGGGGATTGCCGTTTTTGCCCCGGCGGAAATAGAAGTAGTCCGCGTACTCCCCCTCCGGGTCGGCCAGAGCCTTTCGGAACCATTCGTGCTCGTTGGAGCAGTGGTTGATGACCAGATCCATGATGATGTGCATATCCCGCTTTTTCGCCTGAGCCAGCAGCTCGTCAAACTGCTCCATGGTGCCGAACTGCCGGGCAATGCCGTAGTAGTCGGAGATGTCGTAGCCCTGGTCGGCAAAGGGCGAGGGATAGATGGGAGACAGCCAGAGAATGTCAATGCCCAGACCTTTCAGATAATCCAGCTTGGACAGAATCCCCGCCAGATCGCCGATACCGTCCCCGTTGGTGTCGAGAAAGCTCTTGGGATAAATCTGATAGGCGACTTTATCGTGCCACCACTTTTTTTCCATACAAAACGCCCCTTTCTGTTTTGCTCATTCTACATAGAACGTCCGGAAATGTCAAATGGGTTTTTCCTTGGATTCCCCCTCTGTCGTCACCAGCTCCCGGAATTTCCGAGCCGCCGGACTAAGAGGCCGGGTCTGCTGCTCCAGCAGGCAGATGGTTCTGGCAGGCAGCGCCCGGGTCAGCTCCAGCTGCCGCACCGAGCCTGTCTCCCGTGCCACGAAATCCTCCGGCACAAAGCCGATGCCCAGATCGTTTTTCACCAGAGGCAGAATCTGATCCGCCGTAGCCGCCTCAATGTCCGGGTGAAAGGGCAGGCCATCCACCCGAAACCATTCCTCATAGAGGCCGTAGGTCATGGTGTCCCGGCTCAGGCTGATCAGAGGATACTCCGACAGTTCCTTGGGGGTAATGGGTCGGGCGGGAAACAGACCCAGCCCCGGGCTGCACACCGCCACCTCCTGCACCTTCCGCAGCGGAAACTGGCTCAGGTTTTTTCTGGGCTCCACCGGGGTGGTGACCACTGCCAGATCTACCATTTCCTCATCCAGAGCCCGGACTGCCTGGGGGGTGGAATAGTTGTTCACCCGAATCTGAATGCCCGGATAGGCAGAGCGGAACCGGCGGAGAATGGGAAGCAGGAAGCAGTGCAGCGCCACCTCGCTGGCTCCGATGGAAATGCTTCCCATCCGCAGCCGGGTGGTCAGCTTCAGCTCATCCTCCGCCCGGCGCAGGTGCTCCATGGCAGGCGCCACATGGGAATAGAGCAGCTCGCCCTCCGGGGTCAGCTGAACGCCCTTGTTGGTTCGCAGAAACAGCTTGCAGTCCAGTTCCCCCTCCAGCAGCTTCACCGCATGGGTCACATTGGGCTGGCTGCTGTAAAGAGCCGCTGCCGCCTGGGTGATATTTCCGCACCGGGCCACCTGATAGAATACCCGATAATGCTCCATGGAAACTGCCATATGTCATCCTCCATAAATCCAATTGATGTCCAGCATATCAAATATCTATTTTACATATTGTTCTTTGGGAATTATACTATAGCCGTTTTCAGGTGTCAATGACCCAAATCCAAGGAGGACAGAGAAAATGGAAAAGAAATATACCATTTGTATCGGTCGGCAATACGGAAGCGGCGGCCGGGAAGTCGGCGAGCTGGTTGCCAGAAAGCTGGGCGTTACCTGCTATGACAAGCTGCTCATTCAGGAGGCCGCCAAGAAAAGCGGCATGGACAGTCAGTTCCTTGCCACCCATGAGGAGACCATGAAGGACATGCTGCTGCCCATCAGCGGCAACCCCTTTGCCGATACGGCGGACATGTCCGGCATCTTCTACTTTGCCGGTGACCACGCCTACAACGCGGAAAAGCAGGCCATCACGGAAATTGCTCAGCGGGAATCCTCGGTGATGATCGGCAGATGCGCTTCCTCCATTCTGGCAAGCCAGGGAAATGTGCTTTCCGTATTCCTGTATGGCAACGAGGGCGACTGTATTGACCGGATTGCCGCCCGGAACGGCCTGAGCAAGAAGGAAGCCCGGGAGCGGATGGAGAAGATCAACCGGATGCGCCGCCGGTACTTCAATTTCTACGCCATGACCGAGTGGGGCAAGCCGGAAAGCTACGATGCCATGCTCTCCACCAGCTCCCTGGGAACCCAGGGCTGCGCGGACATCATCGTTCGCCTGCTGGAGCAGAAGCTGGGGGTGAAATGCCATGAATAAGGACTTGACCGTAGGCCGCCCGGAAACGGTTCTTTGGAAATTTTGTCTGCCCCTTTTCGGCAGCATCATCTTCCAGCAGCTGTACAATCTGGCCGACAGCTTTGTCGCCGGCAAATTCGTAGGCGAGAACGCCCTGGCCGCCGTGGGCAACAGCTATGAGATCACCCTGATTTTCATTGCCTTTGCCTTCGGCTGCAACATCGGCTGCTCGGTGGTCGTGTCCCAGCTCTTCGGCGCGAAGAAGCTTTCGGAGCTGAAAACCGCCGTGTACACCACCCTGATTTCCAGCGGCGTAGTATGTCTGGTGCTGATGGTCTTCGGCACCGTGTTCTGCACCGACCTTCTGGAACTGATCCACACGCCCCAGGACATTCTGGCAGACTCCAAGCTGTACCTGGATATCTACATCTGGGGACTGCCCTTCGTGTTCTATTACAATGTAGCCACGGGCATTTTCTCCGCCCTGGGCGACTCCAAAACCCCCTTCTATTTCCTGGCCGCCTCGTCCCTATCCAACATTGCGGTGGACATTCTCTTCGTCACCGCTTTCAAAATGGGCGTAGCCGGTGTGGCCTGGGCCACCTTCCTGTGTCAGGGTGTCAGCTGCGTGCTGGCAGTGATTGTGGTATTCCGCCGGTTCCGCACCATTGAGACCAGGGAAAAGCCCAAGCTTTTCTCCCTGCCCCTGCTGAAAAAAATCGCCATTGTGGCGGTACCCAGCATTTTGCAGCAGAGCTTCATCTCTGTGGGCAATATCATCATTCAGAGTGTTATCAACACCTTCGGCGCCAGCGTCATCGCGGGCTACTCCGCTTCCGTGAAGCTCAATAACCTGGTCATCACCTCCTTTACCACCCTGGGCAACGGCATTTCCAACTACACCGCTCAGAATGTGGGGGCGGACAAGCCTCTGCGGGTCTGCCAGGGCTTCCGAGCCGGGCTGAAGCTGGTGTGGATGCTGTGTTTGCCCCTGACCCTGCTTTACTTCCTGGCAGGTCAGTACCTGCTGTACCTCTTCCTGGATAATCCCACAGGCACCGCCATGCAGGTGGGCATTCAGTTCCTTCGGATTCTGTCGCCGTTCTACTTTGTCGTCTCCGCCAAGCTGGTTTCCGACGGCATTCTCCGGGGCGCGGGGCAGATGAAGCCCTTTATGATCGGCACCTTCACCGATCTGATTCTCCGGGTGGTGCTGGCCAAAGTGCTGTCCATTCCCTTCGGCCCTCTGGGCATCTGGTGCGCCTGGCCCATCGGCTGGAGCATCTCCACGGTCATGTCCGTATCCTTCTACGAGAAAGGCCCCTGGAAGAAGGCGGAGTCCGAGGAAGCCCGGACACCTGTTCCGGCTGCCGCGCAGAAGTAACCTGGAGGAGTGTTCCTGCAATAAAAATATCTGTCTTCTGTACAAAAACGTTTCCGGGAATCTCCCCGTTTTTCGGCCTTTCGCCGAAAAATGTTTACCCTACTTGACAGCATCGGCGAACCCGGGTATAATTTCCCCATCCTAACGGCAAAGACGTCGTATACTTCGGTATACGGCGTCTTTTTTCGCAGAAAGAAGGTTTTCTTATGGTAGAATGGATCACGCAGGTAAATAGTACCCTCAACGGCATTGTCTGGGGCTGGCCGGCCCTGATTCTGCTGGCCTTTGTGGGCGTGCTCACCAGCTGCATCACGAAATTTTTCCAGATCAGCCATCTGGGCCACTGGATGAAGCACACCATCGGTGCCATCTTCCACGACAGCGAGGTCACCTCCCACACGGCCGATCGCTCCATTTCCCAGTTCCAGAGTCTGTGCACCGCCTTGGCCGCCACTGTGGGCACAGGCAATATCGTGGGCGTGGCCGGGGCTATCCTGGTTGGCGGCCCCGGGGCCGTGTTCTGGATGTGGCTCATTGCCTTCTTTGGCATGATGACGAACTACTCGGAAAATGTGCTGGGCATCTTCTACCGCCGGAAAAATGGGCTGGGCGAGTGGAGCGGCGGCGCCATGTACTACCTCCGGGACGGTCTGGGGGCGAAGAAGGGTTGCAAGACTGTCGGCAAGGTGCTGGCCGCGGCTTTCTCCGTGTTCTGCTTCCTGGCCTCCTTCGGCATCGGCAACATGACCCAGGTCAATTCCATTTCCGGCAATGTGCATTCCGTTTTCGGTGTTCCCACCTGGGCCACGGGCATTGTCATCCTGATTTTGTGCGGCCTGGTCATCGTGGGCGGGCTGAAACGCATCGCTACTGTCACGGAGAAAATCGTTCCCTTCATGGTTCTTATCTACATGGTGGGCACGATCGCCATTCTGGTGAAGAACTTTGCCATGATTCCCGCAGTATTCGCGGCTATCTTCGAGGGGGCCTTTGCGTTAAAGGCCGCAGGCGGCGGCATTGTAGGCTACGGCATCAAGCTGGCCATTGAGCAGGGCATGAAGCGGGGCGTATTTTCCAACGAGGCAGGCCTGGGCTCATCGGTGATGGTGCACTCTAACTCCAACGTCCGGGAGCCTGTCAGACAGGGCATGTGGGGCATTTTTGAGGTTTTTGCCGATACCATGGTGGTGTGCACCCTCACCGCCTTCACGGTTCTGTCCTCAGGCCTCATCGACCTGGACACCGGCATAGCCGTCACGGAATACGCGGGCGTGGAGCTGACCAAGGCAAACCTGGTGAGCACCGTGTTTACCATGAATTTCGGCTGGTTGGGCGGGGCCTTCGTGGCCTTTTCGATCGTGCTCTTCGCCTATTCCACCGTCCTGGGATGGAGCCACTACGGTTCCAAGGCCTGCGAGTACCTGTTCGGTGCCAAGGCTACCAAGGTCTATCGGATCGTCTTCGTTCTGGCCACCTTCGGCGGGGCGGTGATGGGCGAAAATCTGGCCTGGGACATTGCCGATACCCTCAACGGCATGATGATGATCCCCAACCTGATCGGCGTGATGGTGCTCTCCCCAGTGGTCTACCGGATCACGAAGAACTACGTCGCCCGGAAGATTCTGGGCAAATCCGAGGAGCCGATACTCTCCTCCTTCCCGGATATCCAGGCCGAGGCCAAAGCCGCCGTTCTGGGTGGCGCGGAATAACCGCAAAATCGCACATTGTAATCCCGAAAGAGCCTCAGAAAAGACAAGAGCTCGTGCACAACCTGGACACAATAAAACGCTCCATAACAATCTGAAAGATTCTGACGCACTTCCGGCGGTGCGGCCGGGGGATTCTCAAGGGGGCGGCTTTTCGGCAGCGCCCCTTGAGTCCGCTTACTTCTCAATGTTCTTGCCGAAACAAGAACATTGCCCCCGGAGGGACCAGCGCCAAAAGTTTCTAGGAGACGAAAATTGAGAGGGGAAAGGCCCATATTTGAGCAGTATGAAAAAATGCGTGACCGATTCGGTCACGCATTTTGTAATTGATAGAGGGTCACATGTCGTACACGCCCATGATGACAATGCCGGCGAAGGTGACGAGGATGCACAGATAATGCTTCCAGCTGAGCTTTTCCTTCAGGAACAGCCGGCTCCACAGAACGCTTGCCATGCAGTAGGAGGCGATGATGGGCGCGGCCAGGGCGGACTCGCCGCTGGCCAGGGCGTAGATGTAGAACAGCTGACCGATGGTTTCGCAGACGGCACCCAGATACTTGGGAGCTTCCATTTTCGGAACCAGAGGCTGCTTCTTGATCAGGCAGGTGTAGACGAACATGACGGTGCCTGCTGCCAGGAAAGTCAGCTCATAGGCCACGTTGGCGGATTCCTCATTCAGGGTCTCCAGAACCAGATCGTCGGCAAAGGTGCCCGCGGCGTCCAGCACGCAGTAGGCAATGGGCAGAGCCAGAGCCAGCCAGCTTTTGGCGTACTTGTAGTTGGAGGCCTCCTGCCGGGCAGCCCGGAGGGCATCGTCCTCATTGGCTTCCACAAAGCCCAGACCGATCACACCGGCGCAGCACAGCACGATGGCCAGATACTGGGCAGGAGCCATGGCTTCCGCGGTGCCGCTGACAATGGCAATGACGGCCACCAGCGCGCCGCTGGCGTTGCAGATGGGAGACGAAATGGACAGCTCAATGTAGCGCAGACCCACATAACCCAGGGTCATGGAACTGATGTACAGCAGGGAAATGGGCAGATAGGTCCAGATCACCGCCCAGGAGATTTCCACGCCGCACAGGAAAATCTTGTACAGCGCGTGCAGACCCATGACCACGCCCACGGCCATGACCATCTTGTTCTGGCTATAGGGATCCTTGGCATCCCGACAGCCAATCTTGGAGAAGAAGTCCGAACCGGACCAGCACAGCAGCGCGATAATAGAAAACCAAAACCAACTCATTTACAAATACCTCTCTTTTTTTAGGGAAGCTCTGAATAAATCGGCAAGAGCTGGGAGCGAGAGATTTTGTTTCCAGACAAGGTTCGAAAAAGGTCGGAATACTGTATGTACCCGCAAGGGGTATGCCGCATCCGTAAGCCAGCTTTCGCTGGCAACGGCTGCGCTATATTTCCCGTTTTTCAAACCGAAGACTGGGAGCAAAAGATCCGCTATCCAGCCGCAGACGATTTGTTCAGAGTTTCCTTAGGTTACAGATTCACGAGACCGGCATCTACCATTTTTTGCAGGCTCATGAGAATGCCCAGCTTGGCGTGATTCCAGGTCAGTCCACCCTGGAAGTACACCGCATAGGGCGGACGGATAGGGCCGTCGGCAGACAGCTCAATGGAGCTGCCCTGGACGAAGGCGCCGGCTGCCATAATGACTTTGTCATTGTAGCCGGGCATGTCGCTGGGGTAGGGGGTGGCGAAGGAATCCACGGGAGCCGCGGCCTGAATGCCCTTGCAGAAGGCCACCATGCCCGCCTCGCTGCCCAGCTCCACGGCCTGGATGATGTCGTGGCGGCTCTCCACCGCATTGGGCACGCACCGGAAGCCCAGGGGCTCATAGAGATTGGCGGCGAAGATCGCGCCCTTCTGGGCGCCTGCGGTGACGGTGGGAGCCAGGAAGAAGCCCTGGAACAGGCTGGTCATCAGACCCAGGTTGGCACCGACCTCCTTACCCAGACCCGGGGCGGACAGCCGGTAGGCGCACCGATCCACACATTCCTGATTGCCGCAGATATAGCCGCCGATGGGAGCCAGACCGCCGCCGGGGTTCTTGATGAGAGAACCCACGGTCATATCCGCGCCCACGTCCGAGGGCTCAATGGGCTCCACGAATTCACCGTAGCAGTTGTCCACCATCACGGTAACGCCGGGCTTTACCTGCTTGCAGAAGGCGATCAGCTCCCCGATCTGGGACACGGAGAAGGTGGGGCGGGTGGCGTAGCCCTTGGAACGCTGGATGGTGATGAGCTTGGTTTTTTCGTTGATGGCCTTGCGGATGCCCTCATAGTCAAAGGTGCCGTCTTCCTTCAAATCCACCTGCCGATAGGTGACTCCGTATTCCGCCAGGGAACAGGGGCTTTTCCGGATACCGATGACCTCCTGCAAGGTGTCGTAGGGCAGACCCACCGGGGACAGCAGCTCATCGCCGGGCAGAAGATTGGCACTGAGGGCGACGGTCAGGGCGTGGGTTCCGCAGGTGATCTGGGGACGCACCAGGGCGGCCTCGGTGTGGAACACGTCGGCATAGACCTTTTCCAGGGTGTCCCGGCCGAAGTCGTCGTAGCCGTAGCCGGTGGTGGCGGTGAAGCACCCGGCAGAGACCCGGTTTTTCTGCATGGCCCAGACCACCTTGGCCTGGTTGTATTCGGCTACCTGGTCGATGGCGGCGAACCGGTCGGTGAGGCTGGCCAGCCGCTTCTCGCCGTAGGCGTAGACTGCCGGGGAAATTCCCATGGTTTCATACAATTCCAGCAATTTTTCCATATTTCTTTCAACCCTCGTTTTTGACATGATGGAGTATTTCATCCGCTAAATCGTGGAGCACCTCCGGTCGGGAAATTACCAGACCCGTCTCCTTGTCTCCCAGAAGGAGCAGCGTATCTCCGGGCTGAATCCCGAACAGTTCCCGCGCCTCCTTGGGGATGACGATCTGACCCCGGTCTCCCACCTTGGCGGTGCCGAAGACCCGCTGCTGCCGGTTTTTTCCGAGAACATGTTTGCCCGACGGCATAGCATCACTTCCATAAATCATACTTTTCATACTTTGCAACGCATATTATACGGAAAGAACCTGCCGCCGTCAAGGCTTTATCCCACTGAATTCTGGCCGGAAAGACAGAAGATTCTTGTGAAAATAGGACAAACCCCCTTTCGGCAAATGCCGAAAGGGGGCTTGGGAGACGGTCAAAAAACCATGTCACTGCAAAAAGCCGAATGTGATATGAATGTGGCACAATTCTCTGATCTTTCTGAGAAGCATCGATAAATGCACTGGTGCGGGAGCACCCAAAGGCTCCCTTGTGTAAAGGGAGCTGGCAAAAATCTCTGATTTTTGACTGAGGGATTGTCAAATTGCGGCAATGAGAGCACACAAAAGATGGGAGTTCTGATCCCCTCAGCCCCAGTGTGCGCACTGGGGCAGCTCCCCTTGATCAGCAAGGGGAGCCTTTTACCCCCGTGGGGGGGCTTTGCGCCTCACCGGAAGCATCCTGACACTTGGAGGGGATTTTCACACTACTTAACCACAGGTTTGCAATGACATGCGTTATACAGTGGTGTGCAGAAAAACCCCCTTTCGGCATTTGCCGAAAGGGGGGTTTGGTTTTTATCAGGCGGCCTCCCAGCCGTTCTCCCAGTCGGGGGAGGTGGACTCGGTGGGAGCCTCGGTAGGAGCTTCCGTGGTTTCCGTGGTGGCTTCCGTGGTTTCCTCGGTGGTCTCCTCCGGCGGAATATCCACGATCTGGGCAATCTGCCGGCTTAGAGCCGCATAGGTGGTGGTAGCCACATAGTCCGAGCCGATGCGGGCGTTGGTGGTGCGGTTGTAGCGGACGGTGTAGCTCTTGGTCTGGTAGCCGTCCCGTCCCTCCCGGATCACATCGCCCTGCTCGTGGCCTTCCTCGTGACCGTAGGTGAACTTCACAAACTCGTTTTCCGCCTTGATGGTCTGGGTGATCTCGGAGCCCAGGTTCCGGTAGTAGTCCCGATCCTCGGTGCCGGAAATGCTGATGCGCACATAGCCGCCGGAATACTGGGCGTTGACGCGAATGGGGTACTTGAGGTTATTCTGCAATCTCAGACCAGTGTCCGCGTCCAGGCCGCTGCCGATGTAGCTGGGCATCTGGGCAAGGCCGGAACGGGAGGTGACGGTCAGATCGGACAGAAGAGCCGCGCAGTACAGGGTGGAGCTGACCTGAGCCAGACCGCCGCCCTGGGTGCTGTCCAGACCCGTGTCCTCGGGCGCGGACTTGTAGCCGGAGCCGACCACGGCGGAGAAGGACAGGCTCTCACCCGGATTCAGCACCCGGCCGTCCAGAGCCTGACAGGCCTGGCGCAGGTTGTAGGTGCGGTTGTCATTGCCGTCTCCCCGGGTCTGGTATTCTCCCAGGGTGTCCTTGAAGAAGGAATCCGCCCCCAGCAGATCCGGCTCGATGTATTCCATGGGAATCCGGATCTCGTCTCCGTCCTTGGCATCGGCCAGCAGCTTTTTCGCCGCCTCCAGGTCAAAGCCATAGCCGTAGGAACCGGCAACGGCGGCTCCGGAGGCATTCACGGAAGCGTTCACCGGAGCGATGTAGAACTCTTTATAAATCTTCTCCAGATCGATGGGATCCGGCTCCCGGAGAATCTCCACATTCTCCACGGTGACCTGGAACTGCCGCTGGCTGTAGGCATCCAGCACCAGGTTGTAGACCTCGTCCGGGTCAAAGCCCACACCGGGCTTGCCCAGCTGGATGACCAGGGTCTGGCAGGGGGCGTTCTTGTCGAATTTGTCCGCGGACAGCTCCGGCTGGGTGCCCTCCAGACCGTAGGTGGTCTGCGCCAGGGTGCTCCCAGCGTTGCCGGATTTTTCGGACAGGAATTTCTTGATATTCTCGGTTTTCAGGTTCAGGTGGGGGAGCAGGCTGATGTAGTGAGGCTCGGTTTTGGAGGCCTTGTAGATGGCGTCCCGCTCGGCCTGCGTGCCTGCCCGTCCATACTGATAGGCCTCTTCCACGGCGGTGGCCACGTTCAGGGAAGCGCCGGAGTCCTTGGGGGACAGCAGAAGCTCGGTACCCGCCAGGTCGATGACCATGTTCTGGGTTTCATAGCTGTCGCCTACGGCCTCGGTCAGGGCTTCTATGGCTTCCTTCTGGGTCATGCCGCCAACGTTCACATCGCCGATGTAGACGTTATTCAGAATTTTGCCATGATAGGGATCCCCCGCGCTGCGGACGAACAGCAGAATCACAAACACGATGAGCATGACGGCCAGGGCACACAGGGCGGCCAGCACCAGCTTCTTGTTCTGCTCGTAGAATTCCAGCGCCTCGGCCATCCACTGGGGACGGTCGCCGGAGGCCTTGGGGTCTTTCTCCGGGGTATCCGGCAGTACCTCGTCCTGCTCCGGCTCCAGAATGTGATGCCGGTGAGAAACCGGCTTGCCGGTGATTTTCCGGAAGGCGTCCTCAATCTGCCAATCCTCGGCGGCAGGGTCGGCGGGCGGCTCCGGCTGAGCCGGGGCGGCAGGCTTTTTCGGCACCTGGTTGGGCACCGGGTCGGCCTTGGGTGCTTCCTCGGTCAGATTGTCGAAATTCAGATTCAGCTCCTCTTCCGCCGGGAAGGCCTCCTGGGCGATCTCCTCGGCGGGGAAAGCCTCACCGGCGGGGAAAGCCTCACCGGCGGGGAAAGCGTCCTCGGCAGGGAGGGCATCCCCATCCAGAGGCAGCTCCCGGGCGGTACGTTCGGCCCGGGGCTTCTTGCCGGACTTCCGGGTCAGATCCCGGTAGGCCTTTTCAATCTCCCGTTCTTCCTCCCGATGGGGTCGGGGGCTGGAAAATTTTCCTTGTGACATGATAGATTCCTCCTCTTTGAGGGATAATTTGCAATATTATAGCATATTTCCGGAGAAATGCAACGCTCATCATAATTATTTAACATTTGATTCGGCGTTTCTTAAGAATTGCAGAAGCCCCGGTAGCGGTCGATGAAGACCTTGCTCTGCTTCAGGCTGTCCACCCCGGCAGCCAGCTTCAGCCGCAGGGTAGGCTCCTTGGCGGCGGCCAGGAAGGTCACCCGGCTGCTGTAATCCGGGTCGGCGCACAGGGCGCTGACCGCCTCGAAGTTCAGGCTGGTCAGGGTGAAGAGCACGTCGCCGGCCTTCTGCTTGATGTCCTTGATGCTGACCTCCTTGGCCTTGGCCCGGAGCAGGGCAATGTCGATGAGGTTGAGAACCCCTCTCGGCGGCTCGCCGTACCGATCCACAATTTCGTCCAGCAGATCGTCCGCGTCCTCCTGGTTGCGGATGGCGGCCATCCGCCGGTACAGATCCATCCGTTCCTCCCCCCGGGACACATAATTCTTGTCCACGTTGGCGGTGACGTTCAGATCGGCGGTGCACTCCGGCGCCTTGGGAGCGGCCCCCTGCTCTTCGAGAACCGCCTCATCCAGCAGCTTCAGATACATGTCATAGCCCACGCTCATCATGTGGCCGGACTGCTCGGAGCCCAGCAGATTGCCGGCGCCCCGGATTTCAAGATCCCGCATGGCGATCTTGAAGCCGGAGCCGAATTCGGCGAAATCCCGGATGGCACTCAGCCGCTTTTCCGCGATTTCCGTCAGATTCTTGTCCGGACGGTAGGTGAAGTAGGCGTAGGCGTGGCGGGTGGAGCGGCCAACCCGGCCCCGCAGCTGATGAAGCTGGCTCAGGCCGAACCGGTCGGCGTTTTCGATAATCAGGGTGTTGGCGTTGGGAATGTCCAGGCCGGTCTCAATGATGGTGGTGCACACCAGCACCTGAATGTCCCCGTCGGTCATGGCCTGCATCACGTCTCCCAAAGCGTCCTCACCCATTTGACCGTGAGCCACGCCGATACGAAGACCTGGAATCCGCCGCTGTAAGCTGCTTGCGCACTGGTCGATGGTTTCCGTCCGGTTATGGAGGTAATAGACCTGACCGCCCCGCTCCACCTCCCGGCGGATGGCGTCGTCAATGACGGCGTTGTTGTGTTCCAGGACGAAGGTCTGCACCGGGTACCGGTCTGCGGGGGGCTCCTCAATGGTGGACATATCCCGGATACCGGACAGAGCCATATTCAGGGTTCTGGGAATGGGGGTGGCAGACAGGGTCAGCACGTCCACGCCCTTGGACATTTCTTTCAGACGCTCCTTGTGGGTCACGCCGAAGCGCTGCTCCTCATCGATGACCAGCAGCCCCAAGTCCTTGAACTGAACGCTTTTTTGCAGCAGCTTGTGGGTGCCGATGATCAGATCCACAGAGCCCGCCGCCAGATTACGCAGGGTTTGCTGCTGCTGTTTGGGGGTGCGGAACCGGCTGAGCACGTCAATATTCACCGGAAAGCCCCGGAACCGGGCTACGGCGGTGGTGTAGTGCTGCTGGGCAAGCACCGTGGTAGGCACGAGAATGGCCACCTGCTTGCCGTCCATGACGGCTTTCATCACCGCCCGCAGAGCCACCTCCGTTTTGCCGAAGCCTACGTCGCCGCAGAGCAGCCGATCCATGGGGGTGGGGGACTCCATATCCCGCTTGATGTCGGCGATACAGCGCAGCTGATCGTCGGTTTCCGGGTAGGGGAAGTTGTCCTCGAATTCCTTCTGCCAGGGGGAGTCGGCGGCGAAGGCGAAGCCCGGCTGCCGCTTCCGGGCGGCGTAGAGCTGAATCAGCTCCCCGGCCATGTCCTTGGCGGCTTTTCTTGCCTTGGCCTTGGTCTTCTGCCAGGCATCGGAGCCGATTTTATTCAGCCGGACATTGCTGTCCTCGCTGCCGCCGCCGATGTATTTGCTCACCAGATCCAGCTGGGTGGCGGGGACGAACAGGGTGTCGCTGCCCTGGTAGGCGATTTTGATATAGTCCTTCACCGCGTTGTCCACTTTGATCTGCTCCATGGCCACGAACCGGCCGATGCCGTAGTTTTCGTGAACCACCAGATCGCCGGGGGTCAGATCGGTGAAGGCGCTGAGCTTCTGCCGGTTGGTGGAGCCGGTCTTCTTCCTGGGAGCGGCCTTTTTCTTGACTTCCCCACGGCTGAGAAGCTGGCCTTCGGTGAGAATGGCCAGATGGCTCAGGGGATACTCCATGCCGTAGGGCAGGCTGCCCTCGGTGAGCAGAATCTGTCCGGGACTCGGCAGGGTGGTCAAGGGAATACAGATGAAAGAGGACAGATTTTTGCCCCGGAGCATTTCCTGCAAAAGCTCCGCCCGCCGCCGGGTGCCGCAGAGCACCAGAGAGCCAAATTCCTGCTTCTGATAGTGCTGCAAATCGGAAGCGGCGGTGTCCAGATTGCCGCCGTAGCCCGGCAGCTGCTTGGCGGTCATGGGATACAGCTGTTTGGGCGGGCAATCCTCAGGATAGGAGGCTCCGCCGAAGGTATCGAAGAACAGCACCGTCTTGTTTTTCAGTCCGGCGCAGAAATCCTCCCACTGGCACACATAGTCGCAAAGCTCTCCGGCCACCAGACCGGCCTGCAGGAGACTGTCCAGCTGCATCCCCATCTCGTCACTGCGGCTCCGGGCGGCACGGTGCAGGCTCGATTGGTCGCAGAGCACCACCAGGGCGTTTTCCGGGATGTAGTCGGCAGCGGTGGCCATTTCCGGATAAATCAGAGCCATATACCGGTCGGAAGCCGGATTGTGCAGATTATTTTCGTATTTCTCTAAGTCCCGGCTGAGAGTGGTGACGAGAAGCTCGTTGACGTTTTTCCGCCGCTTCTGCCGGGCAATCAGATTTGTCAGGTCGCGGCACAGGCCGCTCAGCCCTCTGGGGTGGAGCCCAGGCTGGGTCTCGCCTACGGGCAGGACGGTGACGCATTCCGTGTTTTCGTTCCGCCGCTGGGTCTGGGGGTCAAAATAGCCCATGGTATCCAGCTCATCGCCGAAGAACTCCGCCCGGATGGGCTGGTCGTTTGCCGGGGAGAAAATGTCCAGGATGCCGCCTCGGAGGGCAAACTGTCCCGGCCCTTCCACCATGCCGCAGCGGCTGTAGCCCGCGGACACCAGCCGGGCGGTCAGATCGTCCATGGAATATTCCTTGCCAATCTCCAGCCGGAAGGAAGCTTCCTTCAGGATTGCCGGGGGCATGGTGCGAAGGCTCATAGACTCCCAGCTCATAATCTGCATGGGGGTGCGCCCCTGACACAGATCATAGAGCTGACGAAGCCGCTTTTGCTCCCAGGAGCGGGACACCACGGCGGCATCGTAGAGCGTCAGCTCCCGGCCGGGCAGAATCGGTACATCCGCTTCCAGAAAGCTCTTCAGCTCTTCCTGAAGCCGCCGGGCGGCAATGTCGTCCTGACACAGGAGCACCATAGGCCTACCCAGCTCCCGACAGAGCCCGGCTAAGATATGGCTGCGGTTTATTTGGCCGATGCCGGTGATGGCAACGTTTTCTCCCTGCCGGAGACTTTCCAGAGCCCCGGTGTACTCGGGCATTTTTTTCAGCAGGGAAAACAGCTGTTCAATCATTTCTTCACCTCATTTTTCGGAACGCGGCAACGCGGAAAGAGAAGTTTCTTCTCTTTCCGTCAGTAACGCAAAACATATGTTGAAAGGTGTCATTGCGAACCAGTGCTCACACTGGTGTGGCCCTTTCCAAGGATTCCCTCTGGTCACAATCCCCTGGTTGAATGGTAAAATTTTCACGATAAAAGTGTAGGGGCGGCCATTGGCCGCCCGAAAAGGAGCGGTTTTGCAGACAATAAATTGCGAAATTCGCGGGCGGCCAATGGCCGCCCCTACATTCCATTTCGGGGAAATGAATTCATTTATGGGGTCAGGGATGGGAGCCGTTGAAGCGGTTGGCGGCCTCGGATACTCCCTTGTCGATGATAGCAAGCGCAGCCTGACCGGCGTTTTCCAGGGACACGGTCATGGCCTTTTCGTCCAGAGCCGAAAAGGAACCCAGCACCCAATCCGCCAGGTCGTAATCCGGGTTTGGCTTGGCGCCAACGCCGATTTTCACCCGGGGGAAGTCCTGGCTGCCCAGCTCCTGGATGATGGATTTGATGCCGTTGTGGCCTCCGGCAGAACCCTCTGCCCGAACCCGCAGCCGTCCGGGAGCCAGGGAGATATCGTCAAACAGGACGATGATCCGCTGGGGCGGAATTTTGAAGAAGGCGGACAGCTGCACCACGGACTTGCCGGACAGATTCATATAGGTCTGGGGCTTGAGAAGGTACAGCTTGATGCCGTTGTAGGTTGTCTGGGTGTAAAGTCCCTGGAATTTCAGCTTATCCACCTTCACATTCAGGGCTTGCGCCAGACGATCCAGGGCCCGGAAGCCGCAGTTGTGCCGGGAACGTTCATATTCCTTACCGGGATTGCCCAGGCCAACGATGAGCCAGGCATCCTGGGGTGTGCTTTTGAACATAGTTTATGCTCCTATAATCTTTATGATTTCCGGTTATTATACCACGGAAAACGGAAGAAAGGCAATATCTGTTTCAAACAAAAAAACCATGGGAATCCCATTCCTTTCTGTATGGTAAACGAAATTTTGTTTGAAAAACATCTTGAGACTTTTCACTATCTGTGATATACTGAAAGGCACGAATCCTGACAAGAATAGGAGTAAGCTATGAACGACACGATCCGCATTCAGGGCGCTCGGGAGAACAACCTGAAAAACGTGAATTTGACCATTCCCAGAGACAAGCTGGTGGTGTTTACCGGCCTTTCCGGCTCCGGAAAATCCAGCCTTGCCTTTGATACCATCTATGCCGAAGGCCAGCGCCGGTATGTGGAGAGCCTGAGCTCCTACGCCCGGCAGTTCCTGGGTCAGATGGATAAGCCGGATGTGGATTCCATTGACGGTCTGTCTCCGGCCATTTCCATTGACCAGAAGACCACCTCCAAGAATCCCCGCTCCACCGTGGGCACGGTGACGGAAATCTACGATTATCTGCGCCTTCTGTGGGCGCGGGTTGGCGTGCCCCACTGCCCTAAGTGCGGCAAGGAAATCCGCCGTCAGACCATCGACCAGATCGTAGACCGGGTGGAGGCTCTGGGGGAGGGAACCCGTTTCCTGGTGCTGTCCCCCATCATCCGGGGGAAAAAGGGCGAGCATAAGAAGGTCTTCGAGGACGCCAAGAAGTCCGGCTTCGCCCGGGTACGGGTGGACGGCATCCAGTACGACCTGACCGAGGAAATCCCCTGCGAGAAGAACAAAAAGCACACCATCGAGCTGGTGGTTGACCGGCTGGTGCTGAAAGAAGGCCTGCGCCGCCGGCTGACGGACTCCATCGAGACCGCCTGCAATCATTCCGGGGGCCTTGTCACCATCGAGCTGCCCAAAACCGGGGAGGAGCTGAGCTTTTCTCAGAACTACGCCTGCGAGGACTGCGGCATCAGCCTGACGGAGCTGGAGCCGAGGATGTTCTCCTTCAACAATCCCAGCGGCGCCTGCCCCAGCTGCATGGGTCTGGGCTTCCGGCTGGTGGCGGATGAGGATCTGGTGATTCCCGACCGGGACAAGTCCATTCTGGACGGAGCCATTCAGGCCTCCGGCTGGTCCAGTGCCCGGACGGATTCCGTGTTCCGGATGTATTTTGAGGCGCTGGCTCAGAAGTACCACTTCTCCCTGTCCGTTCCCGTGAAGGAGCTGCCCGACGAGGCCATGCAGGTGATTCTCTACGGCACCGGCGGGGAAAAGCTGCGGATGACTTACAACCGGGGCAACGGCATGGGGGTGCTGGAGCAGCCCTTTGAGGGCATTCTGAACAACATCTCCCGGCGGTTCCGGGAGACCCAGTCCGATGCCGCCCGGAAGGAGCTGGAGGAGTGCATGTCCAGCGCGCCATGTCCCCAGTGCGGCGGCAACCGGCTGTCGGACATTGCCCGGGCGGTGACGGTGGGGGGTCTGGGCATCATGGACTTCTGCGCCCTGAGCATCGAAAAAGAGCTGAAATTCATGAAGGACCTCCGTTTGGAGGGAAATATGGCGGTGATTGCCCAGCAGATCGTGAAGGAAATCCGCTCCCGGCTGCAATTTCTGTCGGACGTAGGCCTGGGCTATCTGACCCTGGCCCGTTCCTCCGGCACCCTGTCCGGCGGCGAAAGCCAGCGAATCCGGCTGGCCACCCAGATCGGTTCCTCCCTGATGGGGGTGCTGTATATTCTGGACGAGCCCTCCATCGGTCTGCATCAGCGGGACAACGACAAGCTGCTGGAAACCCTGAAGCATCTGCGGGACATCGGCAACACCCTGATCGTGGTGGAACACGATGAGGACACCATGCGTGCGGCGGACTTTATCGTAGACGTAGGCCCCGGGGCGGGAAGCCACGGCGGCGAGATCGTGGCCGCGGGCACGGTGGATGAGATCATCGCCTGCCCCCGTTCCATTACCGGCCAGTATTTGTCCGGGGTGAAGAAGATTCCTGTGCCCACCACCCGACGGGTCGGAAACGGGCAACACCTGACCGTCCGGGGAGCCTCGGAGAACAACCTGAAGAACGTGGATGTGGAGATTCCCCTGGGTACCTTCACCTGCGTCACCGGCGTGTCCGGCTCCGGCAAGTCCAGTCTGGTCAACGAGGTGCTGAATAAGACCCTGCTTGCCAAGCTGAACCACGCCCGTACCCGCCCCGGTGCCTGCCGGTGCGTGGAGGGCATGGACCAGTTGGACAAGGTCATCGACATCGATCAAAGCCCCATCGGCAGAACTCCCCGTTCCAATCCGGCCACCTATACAGGCCTCTTCAACGATATCCGGGACTTGTTCGCCTCCACCAACGATGCGAAAATCCGGGGCTACGGCCCGGGGCGGTTCAGCTTCAACGTCAAGGGCGGACGGTGCGAGGCCTGCTCCGGCGACGGCCTGGTGAAAATTGAAATGCACTTCCTGGCGGATGTGTACGTTCCCTGCGAGGTCTGCCACGGCGCCCGTTATAACCGGGAGACCCTGGAAGTCCAGTATAAGGGGAAAAATATTGCCCAAGTGCTGGACATGACCGCTGAGGAAGCGGTGGATTTCTTCGAGAATCTGCCGAAAATCCGCAGAAAGGCACAGACTTTGGTGGAGGTTGGTCTGGGCTATGTGAAGCTGGGCCAGTCCAGCACCACCCTGTCCGGCGGCGAGGCGCAGCGGGTGAAGCTGGCAACGGAGCTGGCACGGGTGTCTACAGGCCGAACCATCTATATTCTGGACGAGCCTACCACAGGCCTTCACGCGGCGGACGTGCACAAGCTCATCGAGGTTTTGCAGCGGCTTGTGGACGCGGGGAACACGGTGCTGGTCATCGAGCACAATCTGGACGTGATCAAAACCGCCGACCATATCATCGACCTGGGCCCGGAGGGCGGCGACGGCGGCGGCTACATCGTGGCCACCGGCACTCCGGAGGAGGTCGCCCAGATTCCCGAAAGCTACACCGGCCAGTATCTGAAAAAGTACCTGTAAAATGTTTGTAGAAGCGAAAAAGGCTCCCCTTGCTGATCAAGGGGAGCTGGCAAAAATCTTTGATTTTTGACTGAGGGGATCAGAACTCACATTTTTCTGAGTAGATAAATGTTATCGACAGGCACAGCGGGTCGATGAGGGCATCGACCCCTACCAGGGTCTATCTGACCGTGTATGATGCCGTGCAACCTCAGATTTCCTTTTTATAAAGCGAAACCGGCAGGCAGTCAGAAAGCTCCGTCAGGGCATGATCCCGCTCTCCGGCGTAGTCGATGCGCATGGTGGGGGAACGAAGCACCTCGGCTTTTTCCCGGCGCAGGGCGACGGTTATGGTCACCCGGGTACCCCAGCCTTCCGGCTGGTCGATGAGCACCGCGCCGCCGTGAGCGGCCGCCGCCGAGCGCACCAGCACCATGCCCAGCCCTAGCCCGAACCGACTGTCCTCAATGCCCGGCTGGCGCAGATACCGGCTGAAAAGATTCCCCTGAATCTCCTGGGCGATGCCGGGGCCGCTGTCCCATACGCTCAGCCGCAGAGACGTTCCTCCTGTGAAGAGCGTGACTCGGACGGTGCCGCCCTGGGGAGTGAACTTGAAAGCGTTGGACAGCAGATTCAGCACTGCCCGCTCCAGAAGTTCCCGGTCGGCAAGACACAGAAGGGGCTTGGACAGTCCCTGATATTCCAGGCGGATTCCGGCGGCCTGGGCAAAAACAGCGGTTTTCTCGAATAATTCATCAAAAAACGCGGTTAAATCCGCCGTTTCCATCCGGGCATTTCCCGGGGTGCGGCCTGCGTCGGACATATTTCCCACCAGACGAAGCAGCTGGTACAGCCCCCGATTCAGGGCGGCTGCCTGGGGATTGTTTTCCTCGCGCATTGTCTGAACCCCGTGCATGACCGCTGACAGGGGAGCGCGAAGCTCCCGGGCGGCCAGGGACAGCGCCTGTAAGGCGGTATCTCCGGCGTCCGCATCCAGGATGAACACGTCCGCATCGCCGTCCTTCGTCACGCAGCCGTGAAAGGCCATGCCGGATAGGGTCAGCTGTACATACAGACATCCGGTCTGAAAGTTCCGGTAGCTTTCCAGCCCGGAGGTGATGAGCGGCCCGATGTCCATGCCCGGCTCCAGCAGCAAACCCTGGGCAGCGGCATTGACCTGGGTAATCCGACCCTCTTCCACATAGAAGCCCGGGCGGATCAGCAGATTCAGCCAATCCCGCAGTTCTTTGTTCTTCTCCATAATGCCCTCCCAATCCACTTCCAGTTTGCGCAGTATTTTCGAAAACTTACCCGGCGCAATTCGACAGTATCCTTATCATAGCGGGAAATGACCAAAATAGCAAGGGGGATTTTTTATGGCAAATCCGTCAACCCATAAGGGTCACCGGGAACGACTGAAAAATCGGTTTCTCGGTACAGGTCTGGACAGCTTTACGGACGTGCAGGCCTTGGAGCTGCTGCTGTTCTACGCCATCCCCATGAAGGACACCAATCCCATTGCCCACGCTCTTCTGAACCGGTTCGGCAGCCTTTCCCAGGTGCTGGACGCGCCGGTGGAGGAGCTGAAGAAGGTGCCGGGAATCAGTGACCACGCGGCAGTGCTTCTGCATTTGACCACGGAGCTGGCCAGGTTCTATCAGGTGGACAGCGCCCAGCGGGTGGAGGTGCTTACTTCATTAGATGCCTGCGGCGCTTATTTGGTGCCTCGGTTCTTCGGCCGGAAGGTGGAGACGGTGTTCCTCCTTTGCCTGGATGCCAAGTGCAAGGTGCTCTGCTGCCGCCAGATCGGGGAGGGGAGCGTGAATGCCGCCAGCATTTCCGTGCGCAAGGTGGTGGAAACGGCCCTGAATGCCAACGCCACCTCGGTGGTGCTGGCCCACAATCACCCCAGCGGTGTGGCTCTGCCCTCGGCGGACGATGTCCAGACCACTCAGCGGATTGCCCAGGCGCTTCACGCGGTGGACATTGTGCTGATCGATCACATTGTGGTTGCCGAGGGAGACTACATTTCCATGGTGCAGTCCGGCTATTCCTTTGAGCCGGGTCTGCTGCCCTGAGGAGGTACAATATGGATCATTTCAAACTGGTATCCGAATACAAGCCCTCCGGCGACCAGCCGGAGGCCATTGAAAAGCTGGTGAACGGCGTCAACTGGGGACTGCATGAGCAGACTTTGCTGGGCGTTACCGGCTCCGGCAAGACCTTCACCATGGCCTCCGTCATTGAGAAGGTGAACCGTCCCACTCTGGTGCTGGCGCACAACAAAACCCTGGCAGCCCAGCTTTGCAGCGAATTCCGGGAGTTTTTCCCGGAAAACGCGGTGGAATATTTCATTTCCTATTACGATTACTATCAGCCTGAGGCCTATATTGCCCATACGGACACCTACATCGAGAAGGATTCCTCGGTGAACGAGGAGATCGACCGGCTGCGCCACAGCGCCACTTCCGCCCTCTTTGAGCGGCGGGACGTGATCGTGGTCAGCTCCGTCAGCTGTCTGTACGGCCTGGGCGATCCCATCGACTATAAAAGCATGGTGATCTCCCTCCGGGTAGGCCAGGAGTATCCCTTGGACGAGGTGCTCAAGAAGCTGACGGAAATCCGCTACGAGCGAAACGACCTGGATTTCTCCCGGAACAAGTTCCGTCTCCGGGGGGACACTCTGGAGATTTATCCGGCCTACTGGTCGGGACGTGCCATCCGGGTGGAGTTTTTTGGGGATGAAATCGACCGGATCAGCGAAATCAACGCGGTTTCCGGTATTGCCGAGCGGTTCGTGGAGCATGTGGCCATCTATCCCGCCAGCCACTATGTGGCCTCCAAGGAAAAGCTTCACCGGGCGATGCTGGAAATTCAGCGGGAGTGCGACGACCAGGTGGCCTTCTTCCGAGCCCACGACAAGCTCATTGAGGCCCAACGAATTGCTCAGCGCACGGCCTACGATCTGGAAATGCTGACGGAAATCGGCTTTTGCAGCGGAATCGAGAACTATTCCCGGGTGATTCAGGGTCGGGCACCGGGTACGCCGCCTACCACGCTTTTGGACTATTTTCCCAAGGATTTCCTCATGTTCATCGATGAAAGCCATGTGACCCTGCCCCAGTGCCGGGCTATGTACGCCGGTGACCGGAGCCGGAAGGACGCCTTGGTGAATTACGGCTTCCGGCTGCCCTCGGCCTACGATAACCGGCCTCTGAACTTCCCGGAGTTTGAGCAGAAGATCAACCAGGTGATTTATGTATCCGCGACCCCCGCCGACTATGAGCGCACCCGCTCCGGTCAGATCGTGGAGCAGGTGATTCGGCCTACCGGCCTTCTGGATCCACAGGTGGAGGTTCGTCCCATCGAGGGGCAGATCGATGATCTGATCGGAGAAATCAACGCCCGCTCCGCCCGGAACGAACGGGTGCTGGTGACCACCCTGACCAAGAAAATGGCGGAGGATTTGACGGTTTACCTGCAAAAGGCGGGAATCAAGGTGCGCTACATGCACTCGGACATCGGTGCCATGGAGCGGATGGAGATCATCCGGGATCTGCGGATGGCGAAATTCGATGTGCTGGTGGGCATTAACCTCCTGCGTGAGGGCCTGGACTTGCCGGAGGTGAGCCTGGTTGCCATCCTGGACGCGGATAAGGAGGGCTTCCTGCGCAGTGAGACCAGTCTGATTCAGACCATCGGCCGGGCGGCTCGGAATGCCGAGGGCAAGGTCATCCTCTATGCCGACACGGTGACCCCCTCCATGCGGGTTGCTATGGACGAGACTGCCCGCCGCCGGGAGATTCAGGACGCCTACAACAAGGCTCACGGCATCGTGCCCAAGACGGTGATCAAGTCCGTCCGGGATCTGATCGAGATTTCCTCTCCCACCGCCGAGCGCAAGGGCAGAACCGGCGTGAAGATGACGAAGGTTGAAAAGGAAAAGGAAATCGCCCGCCTGGAGAAGCAGATGAAGGAGGCGGCCAAGATGATGGAATACGAGTACGCCGCCGTCTTACGGGATCAGATCATCGAACTCCGGGGAAACGGCGTGTAATGTTCGTATTGCATTTGTCATTGCGAACCAGGGGAATGTGGTTAAGTGATATGGAAATCCCATCCAAGTGTCAGGATGCTTCCGGCGAAGCGCAAAGCCCCCCTTGTGCAAAGGGGGGTGGCACGGCTTCGCCGTGACGGGGGGATTGTACGGTTTTTCAAAAGTGCGTATTTACTTCCACAGCTGGACAATCCCTCAGTCATGGCCTTGCGTGAGACGGCCATGCCAGCTCCCTTTGCACAAGGGAGCCTTGGGTGCTCCCGCACCAGTGCTTTTTTAGAAATCTCACTCTATACAAATAAGCCCTCGCCGCGTTTTGCGGCGAGGGCTTTTGCTCATTTTCCGATATACTGAAATCTCGGCCCATGGTAGCCGTCCCGGTCAACGGTTTCCGTCCACATGGCAGCCGGGCGCACCCACAATCCGTACTCTCCGTACAAGGCACGGTAGACCACCATTTCCTCCTGGGTCTCCGAATGCCGGGCCACCCCAATGACCTCGTAGAGATTTCCCTTGAAATGCCGGTATTTTCCTGGTTTGATTTCCATAATTCCTCCTAAAAGAAAGCTCCGGAGAAAATCTCCGGAGCTTTTGCTATGTTTCAGATCAGCCGGTAGGCACGCTGCCCCGCGTGGAAAGCTCCAGAACGGCGTTGGTATCGAACAGACCGGAGAACTGGCTGGACTTGTGCTGCATGTTCTCGCCGGTGACCATCAGCCGGTTCTGACGGACGTAGGTGTCGTTGATCTCCGTCAAAGGAGACTGGTCGTTGGAGATGAAGTACCGGAAGCCGCTGGTGTACATGGCCCGGAAGGCGGCGTTGCCGTCACCGTAATCTGTCAGACGGCTCTGCTTGGCGAAGACGAAGGTGTCCACCTGGCCGATGACATTTACCACCTGAGAGGCCCAGCTTTGCAGATCCGCCTGAATCTGGGCGGCACTGAGCTTGCCGTAGGCATCGTTCTTGTAGGTATAGCAGGCGATGGTGTAGCCCTTATCCCGCAGAGCGTTGGTGATGGTCTTGGCACCGGCAACCTGCTCATCGTAGTACTGCTGGCTGACGGAGCTGATGTAGGCGGTGTTGCAGCGGTAGCCGAACACGCCCTCGTGACCGGTGACGGCCAGGATGGCACGGGCACCCTGATAGCAGAAGTCCGGATGCTGGCTGATGAAATCCTCCAGAATGGGAACAAAGTCGTAGTTGCCCACAAGGGTCTGGCCTGCGGCATCGATGTACTCGGCCTTGATATCGCCGTTGCTGTCTACCACCAGCTTGTTGGCAAAGCCGTCGCCCTTGGCATCCGCCTTGCCGTCGCCGTCGCCGTCCACCATGTAGGCGAAGTAGTTGACCATGGTCTCCGTCAGCATGACGGGCTTCTTGCCCTCAGGCAGCATGATGGATTTGACCATGAACTTTTCGTTGCCCTCCAGATCGGTCTGGGCGGAGACGAAGCTGTTGAAGTCCACCAGCACATAGCCGTTGTTGTACAGCTGGGTCAGAATCTTGGAGAATTCTCCGGTGGTGACGAAATTCTTGTTGTAGCTGCCGCCGAACTCGGTATCCGCCTTGGCTCGGGTCATGTCCTCAATGAGCACATGGAAGCTCAGGTTGGGGATCAGGGTGGGATCCTTGTATTCCACCAGGGCGCTCTTGGCGGTTTCGTATTCCGCACGCTTGCTGGCAATGTCCGGATGCTGGGTCAGGTCGCCTACGGATTCCAGCTTTTCAATGGCCTTGTCGTAGTCATAGCCCGCGGCCAGACGCTCGGCTTCGGCCACGATCTCCTGGCTTTGCGCTTCCAGCTGCTCCGCCTGGGACAGGGAAGCGTCCAGCTGGCTCTGCTGATTCTGCTTTTCAATCCGCCGACGGTCGATTACATTGGACAGCGATCCGATGACAAAGGTCAGAACCAGAATGAGGGACACGCAGACCAGAATGGGAGGCAGATAAACTTCCTTGAAGATCTGACCCTTGGTTTTTCTCCTGCGGCGCCGGGGATTGTCCGGCTCCATCGGTTCTTCCACCAGCTCCTTGTGAAGCACCGGCGCAAAGTACAGGTCATAGAATTTCCCGAAGAAATTGGGCATCTTCAGCTTGGGCAGCTTGATCTGCTTTTTTGGCTTCTTGGGGGCATCCTCTTCCTCGCCGTCCTCCGGGTACTCGCCCTGAGCATCCTCATCGTAGACCGTATCCTCGGCAACGCCCTCGTCGTATTCGCCGGGGTCGCCGTAGTTCGCTTCCTCGGTCTGATCGTAGCTCCCGTCCTGGGCGGGCGCGTCGCCGAAATCCCCGTCCTGCGCCCACTCGTCTTCCTCCGGCTCGACAGGAGCCTGGGACTCCTGAGAAACCTGAGGGGCAGAGCCCATATTCAGAAAGTCATCCAGATCTCCGTCCGCGTCAAAGCTGCCGCCGGAGCTGCGGCGGGAGAGAATTTCCGGATTGGTGTTATCGTCATAGGCGTCCTGCTTGCCGTCGGCATCGTCGTCAAAGCCGTAAGCCTCGTCAAAGTCAAAATCAATATCGAAATCCTTGTTGGACATTGGTCATCCCTACCTTTGTGGTATAGTCATCGATATTGTACCATTGTCTATTGAAAAAAGCAAGAACAATTGGCGAGTTTGCAAAAAATTCACGGCACTCCGGTCGGGAACCAACCGGGACGGACTTGCAAAGCCGGGGAGAATATGCTATGATTTCCGAAAAAGAAACGGCTTTGCCGGAAATGAGAGGAAATGCAAGTGGAAAAAATCGCGAGCTTTACCGTTGACCACATAAAGCTTCTGCCGGGACTGTATGTTTCCCGGAAGGACAAGGCCGGTGCCGAGACCGTCACCACCTTTGACCTGCGGCTGACCAAGCCCAACGAGGAGCCGGTGCTGAATACTGCCGAGGTGCACACCATCGAGCATCTGGGAGCAACCTATTTGAGAAACGAGCCGACATGGAAGGATAAAGTCCTCTACTTTGGCCCCATGGGCTGCCGGACGGGGTTCTATCTGCTGCTGGCCGGGGACTACAGCTCCCGGGATGTGCTGCCTCTGGTGACGGGATGCTTCCGGTTCATCCGGGACTACCGGGACGCGGTGCCCGGTGCCAGCCCTAAGGACTGCGGCAATTACCTGGACATGAATCTGCCCATGGCAAATTACTGGGGCGCAAAGTATGTCGGTGTCCTGGAAAACGCCGACGAAACCCGGCTGAATTATCCGGAATAAGGAGAATTTTATGAAAAAACTCGGAATTATTGGTGCCATGCAGGTGGAAGTGGAAATATTGCTCGGTGAAATGGAGAACCGTCAGGAGCGGGTCATCGGGGGCAGCACCTTCCATGCGGGCAAGCTGGAAGGGCTGGATGTGGTGGTAGTCCAGTGCGGCGTGGGCAAGGTCAACGCGGCACTGTGCGCCCAGATTCTGTGCGACTGCTTCGGGGTGACCCACCTGGTGAACACGGGAATTGCCGGTTCCCTGAACGCGGAGCTGGATATCGGCGATCTGGTGGTAAGCACCGATGCCATGTACCATGACTTTGACTGCACTCACTTTGGCTATCCCTACGGCCGGGTGCCCGGCATGGATGTGACCGCCTTCCCGGCAGACAAGATTCTTTCGGACTTGGCCTTCGCCGCAGCGGAGCAGGGGAACCCAGGCCATACCCGCCGGGGCAGAATTGCCAGCGGTGATAAGTTTGTAGCGGAAAAAAGCGTCAAAGAGGGGATCATTGCCGCCACCGGCGGCCTGTGCACGGAGATGGAGGGGGCGGCCATTGCCCAGACCGCTTATCGGAACGGAGTTCCCTTCGTGATCCTCCGGGCGATTTCCGACAAGGCCGATGACAGCGCCCAGATGGACTATCCCACCTTTGAGCGGCTGGCCGCCCACCGATGCGCCGAGGTCACCCGCAGACTGGCGGAAAAGCTGAAAGAGTAAAAGACATGCCGGATTCGTTTTCCCGAATCCGGCGTTTGTTTATTTCTGCCCTTCCCAGAAGGGCTCGGGCTTTCTGCAATTCTCGCAGTCGCCTTTGCAATGCTGGGGCTTATACTGAAGCTCCTGGCTCTTTACGCTGACGGTGGTGCAGGCGGGAATGGAGTGGGTGATGAATACGTTGGAGCCGATGACGCTGTCCCGGCCGATGACCGTGCCGCCGCCCAGAATGGAAGCACCGGCGTAGATGGTCACGTTGTCCTCAATGGTGGGGTGCCGCTTCTTGCCCCGGAGGCTCTGGCCGCCACGGGTGGTGAGGGCACCCAGGGTCACGCCCTGGTAGACCTTCACATGGTCGCCGATGACCGTGGTTTCGCCCACCACGATGCCGGTGCCGTGGTCAATGAAGAAGTATTTGCCGATGGTAGCGCCGGGGTTGATGTCAATGCCGGTGATGCTGTGGGCGTGCTCGGTCATGATCCGGGGCAGCAGGGGAACGCCCAGAGCGTACAGCACATGAGCCAGCCGGTACACCGTGACCGCAAAGAGGCCGGGATAGCAGAAAATGATCTCGTCCACGCTGAAAGCAGCAGGGTCTCCGTCAAAGAAAGCTTCCACATCCGTCTGGGCTACGGCGCGAACCTCCGGAATGGCCCGGAAGAAGGCCACACTCAGCTCCTGAGCCTTTTCCGCCGCGGCCTGCTCTCCCAGCTCGGAGGTGTACAGCAGGGTCAGCTGCTTATTCAGATTGTACATCACATCCTCAATGAGCATGGAAAGATTGTGACGGGCGTTGTAAATGCGGTAGGCCTTTTCCCGGGTAGCGCCGGGGTAGACGATGCGCATGAGCTTTCCGATCATGTCGGTGACGATTTCCTTGTCCGGGTGACGGAAATGGTCGATTTTATCAATGGCCCGGCCATTGCGGTAGTCTTCCAGTATGGTATCAACGATGGCTTCCACTTGGGGTTCGATGGATGACAAGCGCAGTCCCTCCTTTTCGTTTTGCAATCAGTCTAGCACGGAGGCCATAGACTGTCAATAAAAAAGTACGGCTCCGGGATTTCCCGGAGCCGCATCAGCTTGTCAAAAAAGTCCGAAAAGCCCACCTTGTGTAAAGGGTGGTGCTCCGCGCAGCGAATCAAAATCTAACAATTGCCAGTGGCAATTGCATAATAATGTATAGGTGGCACGGCGCAGCCGTGACGGATGAGGGCAAAGGCTCCCCTTGCTGATCAAGGGTGGTGCTCCGCGCAGCGAATTAGAATATTGATGATTGCCGGTGGCAATCATACCATAATTCATGCTGTCATGGCCGTCTCCCGCAAGGCCATGACTGAGGGAATCAGAACCCCGCCTTTCTGAGCACTTCCAATAAAGCACGATTTGACAATCCCTCAGTCAAAAATCAAAGATTTTTGCCAGCTCCCTTTGCACAAGGGAGCCTTGGGTGCTCCCGCACCAGTGCGTTTATCGATGTTTCTCAGAAGAACCTGAGAATTGTACCACATTCCTCTTTTGCGCAATGACATGGTTTCTTGACAGTCTCGTGCGGCTCCGGGATTTCCCGGAGCCGCAGGATATTACTCTTCGAAGGTCAGAACGTCCTTGAATTTTTCCTTGAAGATTTCGTAAACCGCGTTCAGGGTTTCCTCATCCTCCACAGCCAGATAGTTTTCGTTGTCCTCGTCCACCGGCTCCACCTCCAGGATGACGATCTCGTCTTCACCCTCGGGCATCAGCACCAGATATTCGGTGTCCTGATATTCGATGCAGTCTAAGTATTCAAAGTTCGCGTCCTGGCCGTTTTCGTCGGTCAGGGTCAGAATGCCGGTTTCCTCTTCTTCGGGCAGATTGGTTTCCTGTTCCATGGAAATCCCTCCTGTATTCAAATGATTGTGCCCATAGTATACCTGATTTCCCCGGAAAAAGCAATACGTTGGGACGCAAAAAAGGGATTGACTTTTGAAAAAGATCGTGTATAATTGCCTGTGAAAATTGCATACAAGCCTTATCGAGAGTGGTGGAGGGAACGGCCCTGTGAAACCCGGCAACCTGTCCGAAAGGAAAAGGTGCCAAATCCGTCGGCAAACGAAAGATGAGGATTCGATCACAGTGCGCACATCGAATCTTCGGTGTGCGGTTTTCTTTTGCATTTTGCGCGCGAAAGAAAGGAAAATATTATGGAAAAAAGACTCTTTACCTCGGAATGTGTAACCAACGGCCACCCGGACAAGGTTGCCGACTCCATCTCCGATGCCATCCTGGATGCCTGTCTGGCGCAGGATCCCGGCTCCCGGGTGGCCTGCGAAACCATGGTCACCACGAACTTCTGCATTATCTGCGGCGAGATCACCACCAAGGCCAAGGTGGACTATGCCCAGGTGGCCCGGGATACCATCCGGAAAATCGGCTATGTCTATCCCGGGGACGGCTTTGACGCGGACAGCGTTCAGGTGGAGTGCCGGATTCACACCCAGTCCGCGGACATCGCCCTGGGTACCAATGACGAGGTGGGCGGCGCGGGAGATCAGGGCATGATGTTCGGCGGTGCCTGCACCCAGACTCCGGAGCTCATGCCCCTGCCCGCCGCCCTGAGCCGGGCGCTTTGCAGCCGACTGACCCAGTGCGTTCACGCCAACGACCTGCTTCGCCCCGACGGCAAGACCCAGGTCACCGTGGAATTTGACGAAACGGGGAACGTTGTGGGCATCGACACCGTGGTGGTGTCCGTGATGCACAGCGCGGATTTTGAGATTTCCCAGCTGCGCCGGTACATCCGGGCGGAGGTCATCGCTCCGGTTCTCCGGGATTACGGCTTTGACATCGGGAATGTTCCCAATATCTTCATCAATCCCACCGGTAATTTCGTCATCGGTGGTCCCAACGGAGACACCGGGCTTACCGGCCGGAAGATCATCGTGGATACCTACGGCGGCTATTTCTCCCACGGCGGCGGAGCTTTCTCCGGCAAAGACCCCACGAAGGTTGACCGGAGCGGTGCTTACATGGCCCGGTATCTGGCGAAGAATCTGGTGGCAGCCGGTCTGGCGACACAGGTGCAGGTGCAGCTGGCCTATGCCATCGGCGTGGCGCATCCGGTGTCTGTGCGGGTGGATAGCTATGGCACAGGCCGGATTTCCGATGAGAAAATGACGGAGCTTCTCCGGGAAACCTGTGATCTGACCCCGGCCGGCATTATCCGCAAGCTGGATCTGCGCCGTCCCATTTACGCCTCTACCGCCGCCATCGGCCATTTCGGCCTGGAAGGCCGCCCCTGGGAGCAGACCGACCTGGCTCCCAAGCTGAGAGAATTGGCAAATCTCTGATTTCGCATGTCATTGCGAACCAGCGTCGCAACGCTGGTGTGGCAATCCGTATTCCCGAAAGAAGCGGACTGCCCCACTGTCAAGCGATGCCGGTTTGCAATGACATTTTTCTTGGCAAACGGGAAAAACTGTGCTATGATAGCCGAAAAAAGGGAGGGGTTCCCATGCTGGATTATATTCGTATTGGCTGCGCCGTTCCGGCGGTGCGGGTGGGAGATACCAGGAAAAACGCGGAGGATATCTGCGCGTATCTCCAAAAAGCGGACGCTCAGAACGTGGATTTGCTGGTGTTTCCGGAAATGTCGCTGACGGGCTATACCTGTCAGGATTTGTTCTTTCAGGATACCCTGAACGAAGGGGTTTGGGCGGGCCTTCGGGAAATCCTGGAGACTTCCGCCGCCTGCCCCAGGGTGACTGCGGTGGTGGGGCTGCCGCTGCGGCTGGGCGCCCGGATGTTCAACTGCGCGGCGGTTGTGGCACGGGGCAGAATCCAGGGGATTGTCCCCAAAACCGCCATTCCTAATTATAATGAGTTCTACGAAAAGCGGTGGTTTGCCTCCGGCGATGCTCTGGATGTTGACAGCCTGGACGTGGGCACGCTGCTGGGGGGAGCACCGGAATGCGTGCCCCTGGGACAGAACCTCCTGTTCCGGCTGGCGGACGGAGCCCTGGTGGGCGTGGAAATCTGCGAGGACTTGTGGACGCCGCTGCCACCATCTACCATGCTGGCGCTGGCCGGGGCGGAGGTCATCGTGAACCTGTCCGCCTCCAATGAGACCATCGGCAAGCGTTCCTACCGCCGGGAGCTGGTGAAGCACCAGTCCGCGGCTCTGAACTGCGCCTATGCCTATTGCTCTGCCGGTTCCACCGAGTCTACTCAGGACTTGATTTTCTCCGGCCAGAGCCTGATCGGCGAAAACGGCACCCTGCTTGCCGAGACCCGGGAGGCTATCGCCTCGGACTATCTGCTCATTTCCGACTGCGACCTGGGTAAAATCCGTGCCGACCGGCGGAAAAACAAGAGCTTCGGCGATACCGCCCAGCGGTTCGGTGCCCAGGCGGAAATCCTGCCGGTTTCCGACGGCCATCTCCGGGGGGACGGCACGGCCTGCCGTCTGGAGAAGCTGCCCTTCGTGCCCGCCCAGCGGAAGCACCGGGTGGAGCGGTGCATGGAGATTTTCAACATGCAGGTGGCGGGTCTTCGCCAGCGGCTTCAGGCCATCGGCAATCCCAACGCGGTCATCGGCATTTCCGGCGGCCTGGATTCCACCCTGGCGCTGCTGGTTGCGGTGGAGGCCATGCGCCAGCTGGGGCGGCCTGCCTCGGACGTGTACGGCGTGACCATGCCCTGCTTCGGCACCTCCGACCGCACCTACCGCAATTCCTGGGAGCTGATGCGCACTCTGGGCATTTCCTGCAAGGAAATCAACATCCGCAATGCGGTGAATGTGCATTTCAAAGACATCGGTCACGATTCGTCCGTCCACGACGGAACCTACGAAAATTCCCAGGCCCGGGAGCGCACCCAGATTCTCATGGACTACGCCAGCGTGGTCAAGGGCATCGTGGTGGGCACCGGCGACCTGTCCGAGCTGGCTCTGGGCTGGTGCACCTACAACGGCGATCACATGAGCATGTATGGGGTCAACGCCTCCATCCCTAAGACCCTGATCCGCTGGATGATCGACGCCATTTCGGAGATGCCCGCCTTTACCGCCGCCCGGCCGGTGCTCCAGGATATTCTGGACACCCCCATCAGCCCGGAGCTGCTGCCTCCGGACGCGGAAGGGAAGATCGCCCAGCATACCGAAGACCTGGTTGGCCCCTATGCCCTCCATGATTTCTTCCTGTACTACACCCTTCGCTACGGCTTCACACCCCGCAAGATTTACGCGCTGGCCTGCCGGGCCTTCAGCGGAGATTTTGAGGAAGCGGTCATCAAAAAGTGGCTGAAGACCTTCTATCGCCGGTTCTTCACCCAGCAGTTCAAGCGCAGCTGCCTGCCGGACGGGGTCAAGGTCGGCTCCGTGACCCTCAGCCCCCGGGGCGACTGGCGGATGCCCAGCGACGCCAGCGTCCGTATCTGGCTGGACGAGGCGGAAAGTTTATAAAACGCCGAATCAAGACGTAACAACGGCAAAATCATCAATCAAATTTGGAGGGAGACGATTGGCTGCCCCTATATCTTGGGAAGCTCTGAATAAATCGGCAAGAGCTGGTAGCGAGAGATTTTGTTCTCAGGCAAGGTTTGGAAAATGGAGGAATACTGTATGTATTTCCCATTTTTTCAAACCGCAGACTGGGGGCAAAAGATCCGCTATCCAGCCGCAGACGATTTATTCAGAGCTTCCCTTGCGGATGAAGAATTGCAAATGATTTTGGGACTGCTGCAAATTTTGTGGCAGTCCCGTTTTCTTATCTACAGCAGCAGCGGCTGAATTTGTTTCCCTTCCATGGCCGCTTCCATGGCTGGCGGGATTTTGCTGAAATCGGCCACCAGGGACGTGGGCTTTTTGACGGCGTCATCCTGCCCGAAGGGCACGAAATAGTAGTGCTTCCGGGCCAGCAGCCGCCCGATGTTCTCCCCGGCACCGGCCAGTCCGTCATTGGTGGAAACGGCCACCAGCACCGGCCGCCCGTTGCGCAGATGGCTTTTCGCCGCCATGGTCACCGGCCCGTCGGCAATGGAGTGAGCGAGCTTCGCCAGGGTATTGCCGGTGCAGGGGGCAATGACCAGAATGTCCAGCAGTCCCTTGGGGCCGATGGGCTCCACCTGGGAAATCAGGTGCAGGGGAGGGCAGCCGCAGATTTCCTCCAGTCGTGTCTTCCAGTGCTCGGCAGTGCCGAACCGGCTGTCGGTTGCGTAAGCGGCCTCGGAGAGAATGGGGATGACTTTGTTTTCTTTGCTCAGAGTCTCAATGACGGGAAACACCCGGTCATAGGTGCAATAGGAGCCGCACAGGGCGAAGCCGATGGTCATACAGCCGCCTCCTTCAGCGTTTTCAGAATGGTTTCGGCAATCAGACGGCCGGAGGACTCCGGGACATACCGACCGGGCAGTCCCCGGGCGTAGATGATGCCGGTTCCCTGAAGTCCGGGGCTGGATGCCAGATCCAGCTTCACGCATTTGGGGTATCTGTCCAGAATGGTTCCGCCCAGAACCGGCTGGGGCACGGTGTTGATCAGCAGTCGGATGCCTGGGAGAATTCCGTGAATTTCCGAGAAATCCACAGCGGTCAGTCCCAGCGCTTCCAGCATGGCTCGATCTTTGGGATTTCTGGCGGCGACGGTTGGGGGACAGCCCAGGCACTTCAGCTGTTCTGCCAGGCATTTTCCGATTCGACCCCAGCCGAGAATCAGCGCGGGCGTATCCCGGAAGGTAGTCTCCAAAGCGGAGGCGGCAATTGTCAGGGCGCAGTGGGCGGTGACGGCGGCATTTTTGGCTAGGTATTTTTCGTCTTCCAGAAGGTCAATGACCGGGTGCCCCTGTAAGTCCGGATGGCTCAGCTTCCCGCCGATCACCGTGACCCTGGGGGGCAGCCGTTCCAGAACCTCCCGGATGGTTCCGCCGCCCCGCAGAGCGCCGTCGGAGGCGAAGCTGGGCACATCCAGCAGCAGGTGAGTGACCTCTGGCGTGGGGTGATCCACCAGCGGAATTCCTTGGTCGGAAAGAACCGCTGCCGCCTGGGCGCAGGCGGCGGTGGTGCCTTTGTGATAGATGAGAAGGGAAGTCACAGGCATTCCTCCTTTCCTAATAGAATATGAAACTGGTTTTCTGGTTGTGCTTGATTTTTTGACAACAGTCTGTATAATGAAAGACAAGAGGTGATCAGAATGCAGAGACTTGGCTTTATTCACGATATGATGGACGTAAAGGTGCTGATCCTGTTCGTCATGGCCAGGGTGGGCTACCCGGTGAACACGCAGCAGATCTATGAGCTGTGCTTTCAGGATGACTGCCTGAGCTATTTCGATGTGTGTACCGCCATTCCGGAGATGGTTGCCTCCAACCATTTGCGGCAGACGGAGCAGGAGTGCTACGAAATTACGGACAAGGGCAAGGAAACCGCCGAGCTTGTGGAGGATTCCATCGCCTTTACCGTCCGCCAGCGGGCGGAGAATGCTGTTGACCGGTTCAACCGTCAGGTGCGCCGGAGCAGCTTCGTGAAGACCAAGATCACCCAGCGGGCCGACGGGGAATTCTCCGTGGTTATGACGCTGGACGACGAGACCGGGAATCTGATGACATTGGAACTGGCCGCGCCCAATCAGCGGCAGGCCGTCCGGCTCAGCCGTCTCATGGAAAAGAAGGCGGAAATGGTCTATAATCTGACCATGACCGAGCTTCTGGACGACGAGGAGGAAGCGGACGAATAGAATTTTATACCGACAGACCTTGTCGATTCCGGGAAGCGGTGGTATAGTGAAAGTACACCGGAAAACCGGTGAAACGAAAGGAGCTGCCGCATATGAAATTCCAGTATCGAGAAAAGAAAGTCAAACTTCCGGGCAATGTCCATGCCTATGCCGAGAAGAAGGTTATGAAGCTGGAGCGCTTTTTTGACGAGGATGCGGAGGCACTGATCGTCTTTTCTGTAGAAAAGAACCGGAACAATGTGGAGCTGACCGTCCATGGGGCGGGCACCTGGTTCCGGGCAAGCGAGAGCACTTCGGATATGTTCGCCTCCATTGACGCGGCCGTTGCCACCATTGAAGGTCAGATTCGCAAGAATAAGACCCGGCTGGCCCGCCGTCTGAAGCAGGATGCCTTCGTCCGCAGCGTCCAGGAGGAGGAAACCTCCTTTGCTCCGGAGCCTGTGGAGGATGACCTGAGCATTACCCGGCATAAGGCCTTCTATTTCAAGCCCATGACCCGGGAGGAAGCGGTCATGCAGATGAATCTGCTGGAGCACAGCTTCTTCGCCTTCCGGGATGAGGACAACGGCGGTTCCTTCGCGGTTGTCTATAAGCGCAACGACGGCGGCTACGGTCTGCTGGATGACGCAGAGTAAAATATGTTTTCAAAGGAGCCTCGTGAGGGGCTCCTTTTCTTTTTGAAAAATTTGCCGAAAAATGGAAAAAAGCTCTTGACAAAAGGGAAGGGGCGTGCTAATATATGCAAGCTGTCCGCGAGAGCGGGTCGCAGGAGCTCAGAAAAGGAAGAATGTGTAAAGAATTTGAAAAAAGTTCTTGACAAACGGAAGGTTCTGTGCTAAGATAACCGAGTTGCTCACGAGAGCGGCAAGGCAAAAATCACTTCAAAAAGGTTCGAAAAAACTTGAAAAAAGTTCTTGACAAACCGAAAATGATGTGATAAAATGCAAAAGCTTCCATCGAACGGGAGCACGTCTGTACCTTGTAAATTGAATAACGTAAAGACGATTTTTAACACCTTGGACAATTAATGGATTGTTTAAGCGT
>CAKTOH010000007.1 GCA_934589705.1 uncultured Oscillospiraceae bacterium
GATGCCGGATGCAAAAGCATTGCGCTGGTGGAGAGAAAACAAAAGCTGGGCGGCATTCTCCTGCAATGCAGCCATCCTGGTTTTGGCGCCGGACTTACCGGAGGGGAATACGCCGCCGCGCTTGTGGGGGACTTTCCTCCGGAGGTGACGCTGTTTTTGAACACCACAGTGCTTTTGGTCGAGGAAAACAAAATCGCCCGCCTGTCCGGCAGACGAGAGATATCATTTTCCCAGCTCATCTATGCTGCGGGGTGCCGGGAGATTCCCATGGGTGCCCTGCCCATCGTGGGCACCAGACCAAAAGGAATCTATACGGCGGGACAGATGCAGGAGATGATGAATCTGCATGGATTTGTCCCTGAGGGGCCGGTGGTCATTCTGGGCAGCGGTGATATCGGTCTGATTATGGCTGCACAAATTGCGGCGCTGGGAATCTCTGTTACGCTGGTGGAACAGCGGGATACCTGTGGAGGTCTGACTCGGAACCGCCGATGCCTGAAGGAATATCCCATCCGGCTCATTTGCGGACAGACCATTGCGGAAGTCAAGGGTTATCCGACATTGACCGGCTGCTGCCTGTCGGGAGGAGAGAACCTCCCCTGCAAAACCCTGCTGATCGCAGTTGGACTGCGCCCGGATCGTGCCCTGATCTCCGGTCTGGGGACACCGCTCTGGCTTCATCTGTGCGGGAACTGCAATACCATACATCCTATGGTGGAGAGCGTAACGGCAGAGGGAACCAGAGCTGGGAGCACTGCCGTGGAAGAACTATGAGGTGACTTATGATTGACCAATTCGGACGAAGCATTACCTATCTTCGCCTTTCCGTCACGGAGCTGTGCAATCTGCGCTGCCGGTACTGTATGCCGGCGGAGGGCGTGTGCAAAAAAAGCCACGCCGATATGCTCACCGAGGACGAGATGATCCTGGCCGTCGAGGCCGCCGCCTCTCTGGGCATCACCAAGCTGCGCATCACCGGCGGAGAGCCGCTGGTGAAAAAGAACATCCTTTCTATCTGCCGCCGGGCCGCGGCGGTGCCGGGGATTCAGGAGGTGTGCCTGACCACCAACGGCATTCTTCTGCCCCAGCTTGCGAAGTCTCTCCGGGAAGCGGGGGTGCGCCGCCTGAATCTGAGCCTCGATACGCTGGAACCGGATAAGTATGCCTATATCACAAGGATCGGCAGGATAGAGGATTTTTGGAGGGGATTTCACGCCGCACTGGATGCGGGCTTTGATAAAATCAAGCTCAATGCCGTTTTGGTCGGCGGCTTCAACGACGACGAGATCGTGCCGCTGGCGGAGCTGACGAAGCAGTACCCCGTGGATATGCGCTTCATCGAAATGATGCCCATGTGCGACAGTGCCCGGTTTGGCCCGGATGCTTACATCCCCTTCACCCGGGTGCTGGAAGCTCTGCCGGAAGCACAGCCGGTGCCCAAGGACGGCGGCGTGGCGAAACTGTACCGCCTGCCGGGGGCCAAAGGCAACATCGGCCTGATCAGCCCCGTCAGCGCCCATTTCTGCGGGGATTGCAACCGCATCCGCCTGACAGCGGACGGCAAGGTGAAGCCCTGCCTGCATTCGAACGCGGAATATCCCTTGAAGGGTTTGGATTCTGAAGGAATGCGTGTCCAGCTGGAAAAAGCGATTTGGGGGAAGCCCAAGTGGCACGGCGATCTGGACGCCGCCCACCACTCCGGCGCGGGTCGGAACATGAATCAGATCGGAGGCTGACAAAATGTCGGATTTTACCCATTTTAACGATCAGGGTCGGGCAAAAATGGTGGATGTGGGGGAAAAGCCCATCTCCCAGCGCACCGCCGTTGCCGCCGGGCGGGTGCTGGTGAATGAGAACACCTTTTCCTTAATTCAAAGCGGCGGCATGAAAAAGGGTGATGTGCTCACCGTTGCCCAGATTGCGGGGGTCATGGGGGCTAAGCGCACCCCGGACATCATCCCCATGTGCCATCCCATTCTGATGGACGGCATCAATCTGGAATTGTCTTTGGACGAAGCCAGAAAAAGCGTGGAAATTCGGGCTGCGGTTTCCTGTGACGGCCGCACCGGCGTGGAAATGGAGGCTCTCACCGCGGTCTCCACTGCCGCCCTGACGGTGTACGATATGTGCAAGGCGGTGCAGAAGGACATGGTCATTACGGACATCCGTCTGGTTTCCAAAACCGGCGGCGTCCATGGAGATTATAAACGGGAGGAAGAAACATGAGCTACACAGCAGCTGTCATTACCGTCAGCGACAAGGGCTACCGTGGGGAGCGGGAGGACACCAGCGGCCCCAATCTGGTGAAAATTTTGACGGAAAAGGGATTTGAAGTCACCTACACTGCCATCGTCCCCGACGAGCCGGGCATGATCAAAGCGGAACTGATCAAATGCGCCGATGAAAAGAAAATCGCCCTGGTGCTGACCACCGGCGGCACGGGCTTTTCTCCCCGGGACATCACCCCGGAAGCCACCTTGGAGGTGGTGGAGCGGCTGACCCCCGGCATTCCCGAAGCCATGCGGGCGGAGTCCATGAGGATCACCCCGAAAGGGTGCCTTTCCCGCAGCGCGGCGGGCATCCGAAAGCGCAGCCTGATCATCAACCTCCCCGGCAGCAAAAAGGCCTCCGCCGAGAATATCCTGGCGGTCATCGACCCGGTGGCCCACGGCCTGGATATGCTCTACAGCGAGGGCAGCGCCGACTGCGCCAAATAATCAGCGCCCCATCTTCAGCATCAGAAGATGGGGCGCTCGTTGATACTTCGAATCGATTGGACTGCTCGATGCAGTCTGGACACAATTTCTTCCCGTTTACCGGCCGAATCCGGTTGACTCCGGTTATCAGAGGTTCCCCGGTCATTCATTTCCGTACAGCTCTGTTTCTGCTACGCACTCACTTTTGATCCTGCCGACCAGATACTGCAGGGCATCCACCACATGGGGACGGATATCACCGCCGATCAGCACATACATGATATCATCGCCGACACCCAGTTCTCCTTCGTTCAGCCAGACTTTGATATAGTAGATGCCATCCATTTTGTAGGTTTCCGCAATGATGGCATCCACCGCCGCCTGATCGTAGGAAAAGCACATCCCGATAACCGGTTTGGCGTCTGCTTCCCCCAAACGCACCTGCGCCTTGGCACTCTGACGAACCACGCCGTTGTGGGTCAGATACATTCCGATTCTGGGGGCGCTTTCGTGTGCCTTGGCCTCTTTCAGCCATGTGTCTATGGAAGGGCTTTCCTTTTTTTGCATATCACAACCTCCAATTCTTATCCGCCTGCGGACAGAAACCGCATAATAAACTGCTTGTAGATCAGGCTGACGGATTCCTCCGAGCCCTCGAAGGTAACCTGCGTCTGGGGCAGCTCCATGCCGGCAACCAAACGGGGCGCCAATGAGGTCACAGAAATACGGCAGTTTCTGAACTGAAAACCGTTTTCGACTGGCGCAATTTCTGCTTGACTGCGGAAAAAGCCGATAATACGGTCTGGCGCAAGTGCCCACACTCCCTCTTTTCGCATAGCATCCCTCCGCTGTTATCATATCATAATCCATGCGTTTGTGTAAATCCCAGCTTTGTTCAATTTCGTATGGTTTCATATCATTTCGCACAGTTTGGTGCCTGCTCTATTGTGTTCTTCCGTCAAATGTGCTATCATATTGTCAAATGATCGGTCAGTTTTCGTGAAAGTGACTGATTTCCATGGTTTGCAAAGCGGTGGACGAGCCTCTTTCCAAACACCAAAAATCAGGTGCAGGCAGCTGTGCCTCTGTTGGTGCGGAAATTGGCTGGTTCTTTTTTTATTTTTAGGAGGTAAGACAATGAAAAAGATTCTGTCCGCGCTGCTGGTTTGCGTCATGCTGTTCGGCCTGGCCGCCTGCGGCGCCGCAAAGCCCGCCGAGACCCAGGCTCCCACGGAAGCTCCCGCTCCCACCGCTGCTGCTACCCAGGCTCCTGCCGAAGCCTCCACTGAGGCCGGTCTGGTGGTTGACACCTGCATTCTGAAGGAAGCCGATGACAAGATGCTCAACACCTACACCGTCATCGCCGTGAATCCCGAGGCCCCCTTCACCGATGCCGACGGCAACGCCGTCTCCGATGTCGCTGTGAACACCGCCGGTGCCGATGCCCTGATCAAGTGGTTCCTGACCCAAAAGACGCTGGATCTGGCAGCAAACTACGGCTTTGCGGAGTACGGCGAGTACCTGTTCTATGTGAAGGACGGCGCTCCTGTCTACACCGGCGAAATCGCCCCCGCGACCGAGGAGACCAAGATCATCCGCCTGTCCACTACCACTTCCGTGAACGATTCCGGACTGCTTGGCTATCTGCTTCCCATCTTTGAGGATGCCTATGGCTACACCGTGGAGGTTCAGTCCGCCGGTACCGGCAAGGCTATCAACGCTGCCAAGTTCGGCAATGCCGACCTGATTCTGGTCCACGCCAAGAGCCAGGAAGAAGCCTTTGTTGAAGAAGGCTTCGCCAGGATCGTGGACGGCTTCGAGACGGAACGGATCTCCTTCCTGTACAACTACTTCGTTCTGTGCGGCCCCTCTGCCGACCCTGCCGGGGTCAAGGACTGCGCCAGCGTTCTGGATGCCTTCGCCGCCATCGCTGACGGCAAGTACACTTTCATCTCCCGCGGCGACGGTTCCGGCACCCACACCAAGGAGCTGTCCCTGTGGCCTGAGACTCTGGGTATCACGAAGGAGCCGGAGTCCTTTGTAAGCTACACCGACTGGTACACTTCCGCCAACGCTGGCATGGGTGCCTGCCTTGTGATGGCTGAGGAAATGGGCGCTTACATCCTGACCGACAAGGCAACCTTCCTGACCTTCGTTGCCAACGACGGCATCATGGAATGATCCTTGCTTTTTGGGACTGATTCGCTTAAACTGTATCCCGTGGGGAGCTATCCCCACGGGATTTTCCAAAGAAGGGAGCAATGAAAATGGGTACCGCGCTGCAAAAGGCCATTGCGCTGATCCTGTCGGCGGATGCTGAGCTTTTGAACATTCTCAGCGTGACGGCCCGGATGAGCCTGCAAAGCTCTCTGATCGCCCTTGCGCTGGGTGTGCCGCTGGGCATCTGGCTGGGCGACTGCCGGTTTCCCGGCAGAGGCGTGCTGCTGGTGCTCAACCGAACCCTTATGGGTATGCCGCCGGTGGTCTGCGGATTGCTCTTCTATATGCTGTTTTCCGGCGTCGGCCCTCTGCGGCACATGAAGCTGCTGTTCACGGTGAAGATCATGGTGCTTGCGCAGGTGGCGCTGATCACGCCCATCGTGATCGGAAATATGGAGACATACGTTGCCGGGATTGCGCCTGCCATCCGGGAGACGGCAAAGGGACTGGGCCTGGGACGGTTCAAAACCTTCCTGCTGCTTTGCAATGAGTGCCTGTATTCCATCATTTCCGCGTATCTTCTGGCGTTTGCCCGCTCCATAGCGGAGGTGGGCGCAGTGTCCATGGTGGGCGGCGCTATCTCCTGGAAGACCAACGTCATGACCACCGCCATCATGCAGTACACCAACCGCGGTAATTTTTCTCTCGGCATCGCGCTGGGTATGATTCTGCTGGCAGTGTCCCTGCTGGTAAACATTGTGATTTCCTTGCTTCAAAGGAGGCTGAGCCGATGATCCTTCCTGCCTTTTCCAAGACCTATCACGGTGTGAAGGTTCTGGACTTTCCGGGACTGGAACTGCAGCCGGGGAAGATTTACACGATCCTCGGTGCTAACGGCAGCGGCAAGTCCACCTTTGCGAAAATCGCCGCCGGAATCCTTCCTGCGGATCAGAAATGCCGCATTCCCGGCAGCGTGGGCTACCTTCCGCAAAAGCCTTATGCCTTTCGGATGACGCTCAGGAAAAACATCCTTCTCACCGCCGGAAGACCCGAGCAGGCCGATGAGCTGATGAGGACGCTTTCTCTGACGGAGCTGAAAGAGAAACGGGCCGACAGACTTTCCGGCGGCGAGACCGCCCGTATGGCCCTGGCCCGGCTGATGATGAATCGATACGATATGGTGATCCTCGATGAGCCCACTGCCGCTATGGACATGGAGTCTACATCTGCCGCGGAAGAATTGATTCTGAAATACGTCAGGGAAACAGACTGTGTTCTGATTCTGGTGACCCATTCTCTCCAGCAGGCACGCCGCGTGGCGGATGAAGCAATCTATTTTCATAAGGGAAGGCTTCTGGAGAATGGGCCGGCGGAGCATGTGCTGTATCACCCTGCACTGGCGGAAACCCGGAAGTTTCTGGAGTTTTATGGAAATTAGGATAAATCGGCAAGAGCTGGATAGCGGATCTTTTTCCCTATCCAGCTCTTGCCGATTTCATCAGAGCTTCCCTAGTTTTTGCCTGTGTGGGAAGCGCCCGTCATCAAAATAACCATCCCTGTTTCTCTATGAACCATTACATGATCGTCAGCATATTGTAAAGCTTCATGAGGCGGATGTCCTCCCGGGACAGGCGCAGACTTTTTTCAAATTCCGGCGTTTCCTCCTGAATGGTCTTGGACAGCAGCACTTTGGTGGAGGTGGGCATCAGGGGACGGCTGGAAATGCCAAAGGACAAGGCCCATTTCACCGGGGCGTTCATGTAGGGGCTGGGGACGCCGATCTGGTAGTGATCCATCTCCATGTCCTGATTCTGGAGCACCAGCAGGCTCAGAGCGTCGTAGTGGGTCATGGTGCCCTCGTAGAGGTTTTCGCACAGGGTATAGTGCTGAAAGTCCTCCACATTCATGTACATATGCACATGGTATACCCCAGTGCCGATTTTGGATGCCACATCGATGACGCAGCGGTTAACCTGATTGCTTCGCCCGTCAAAGTAGTACATATAAAAGTGGCTTAAATTTGTGAAGAAGGCGGGAACCGAGTCGGAGGATGCCCCGATATACCCGGTGGGCGGAAGGTACATAAGCTGCGTCACCTTCACGTCCAGGGCACAGGCAATGTCGTACAGGGACAGAATGTCCATGACGATCTGCCCGGATTCATATTTGGAGATGCTGGACTTGCTCTTGCACACCGCGTCCGCCAGCTGCTCCACCGTCATACCCTTCTTTTTTCGGTAATGGCGGATTTTCACTCCGATTTCTTGGGCAATATCCACAACCAATACCCCTCCATTTTTAGCAGATTGTATAGTTTCTCACAATGGAAAAAAAGAAGATTTTTCCTGCGTATTTTTATTATATCTCAAAAAAGCGGGAAAATCAAGCAATATTCGCATTCACAGGAAACATAACCGGGAAATTGTTTCACTACAAGAAACTCGGGCCATTGGACAATTTCCAGAATTCGGGTATATTGAGTTCAGCGAAAGGACAGTTCCGGCGGCCGACGGGACGTTCCGAAAGCACTGACAAAAAGAAGGAGCCGCGTATGAAATACAATTTCGATGAGGTGATTGACCGCAGCGCCAATCGTTCCTCCAAATACGATGAGCGTACCAAGAAGTTCGGCACAGCCGATGTGATCCCCCTGTGGGTGGCGGATATGGATTTCCGCACGGCCCAGCCTATCATAGATGCCTGCAAGGCCAAAGCCGAGGAGGGCATCTGGGGCTACACCTCCCGCCCCGCCAGCTACTTTGAAGCCGTTCAGGAATGGGAAGTCAAGCGCAACAACTGGAAGCCGGACACTTCCCTCATGAGCTGGAGCCTTGGCGTTGTGCCCGCCCTGTCCGCCATTGTCAAGCTGTTCAGCAAGGACGGTGACAAGGTGCTCATCCAGACCCCGGTCTACTCCGAGTTCTACGACGTGGTGGAAGCCTGGGGCAGAACCGTGGTGGAAAACCAGCTGGTGGAAGAAAACGGCCATTGGCACATTGATTTTGAGGACTTTGCCGCCAAGGTGAAGGAGTGCAGCATTTTCCTGCTGTGCAATCCCCATAACCCCCTGGGCATCGTCTGGAACCCCGCCGACCTGAAGAAAATGGCGGAGCTGTGCATCGAGAATAACACCCTGCTGGTTTCCGACGAAATTCACTCCGACCTGATTTTCCACGGCAAGCACCACACTCCCACGGCCACCCTCTCCCCGGAGATCGCCGAGCACATTATTACCTGTGTTTCCGCTACCAAGACCTTCAATCTGGCGGGACTTCAGGCCAGCACCACCATCTTCCCCAACGCGGAAATGAAGAAGACCTTCGACAGCTTCTGGGGCGGCATGGACATCCACCGCAACAACGCCTTCAGCTCCGTTGCCATGGAAGCGGCCTACCGGGAGGGCGAGGAATGGCTGGAGCAGCTGCTTCCTTACATTTCCGCCAATTTCGACTATGTCCGGGACTTCTGCGCCAAGAACATTCCCCAGATCAAGCCCAACTGTCCCGACGCTACCTACCTGATGTGGCTGGACTGCCGGGAACTGGGCATGAGCAACGAGAAGCTTCGGGACTTCTTCATCCACAAGGCAAAGCTGGGTCTGAACGAGGGCTACACCTTCGGACGGAGCCTCACGGGCTTCATGCGGCTGAACGTTGCCTGCCCCCGTTCCACTCTGGAAAAAGCAATGGCGCAGCTGAAAGAAGCGGTTGACAGTCTGTAAGGGTACCTGCTATGCACGAATTGACAGAACTGATCCGGCAGGATATGCGCCCGGCTCTGGGCGTGACGGAGCCGGGTGCCATTGCCTTTGCGGTCGCCACTGCCAGAAAGCATACCACCGGGAACATTCGCCGGATCGTCCTGGGACTGAACAGCGGTATGTTCAAAAACGCCTTTACCTGCGGCATTCCCGGCAGCGACAAGGTGGGCAATGCCCACGCCGCCGCCCTGGGGGCTGTGGGCGCTGACCCGGAGAAGGGGCTGGAATGCCTGGACGGCATCACCCCGGAGCAGGCCCAAAGGGCTCGGGAGCTGGTGGAAAAGGGCTGCGTCAAGGTGGAGATGCGGGAGATCACCAGCCGCATTTTCATTGAAGCCACTGTGGAAACGGATTCAGGGACCGCCTGCGTGACCATCCGGGACAGCCATACCAACATTGTGAAAATCACGGAAAATGATGGGGTTGTGTGGGAAAAGGCCGTGGAAGCGGAAAAGCGCGAGGAAGAAGTGCCGCTGATCCACCGCTATACGCTGGCACAGCTTTATGACTACGTTCAGACCGTTCCCATTACGGAATTGTACTTTATCCGAAAGGCCTTCGCCACCAACCTCACCCTGTTTGAAGCGGGGCTGAACAGTCCGAAGACCGGCTTCGCCCGGTATCTGCTGGCTGCCAACGGCGGCAGCGTCATTTCCGGGGATGAACGGAAGACGGCATCCCTGCTGTGCAATGCCGCCATTGAAGCCCGGGTGCTGGGTCTGCCGGAGCCTGCCATGAGCGTCACCGGTTCCGGCGCCCACGGCATCATCGCCACCATGCCCCTGTACGCGGCCTACCGGGTCAGCGGCTACCGGGAAGAAGATTTACTCCGGGCCACGGCGCTGAGCTGCCTGGTGTGTATGTACATCAAGGAGTATTCGGGAAAGCTGTCCGCCTTCTGCGGCTGCGCCATTGCCGCCGGAACCGGCATGGCCTGCGGCCTGACCCTGCTGCGGGGCGGCACGGCGGAAACCATGGCTCACGTTATCGATAACCTCGCCGGAAGCATCACCGGTATGATCTGCGACGGCGGCAACCAGGGCTGCACCATGAAGGGCGTTGTGGCGGTGGATGCCGCGTGGCAGGCCGTTGATATGGCTATGTGGGGTGTCTCCATTTCCAACATCCACGGCATCTGCGGAGCAACCCCGGAGGAAACCATGCGCAATATGGGCAGGATCGCCTCCCCCGGCATGGTGGGCACGGAAAAGACAATTCTGGACATTCTGGAAGAAAAAAAGGAAGTGTGAATATGAATCCAAACAGTGAGATTTATCGGGTCTATGTACAGACCCTGAAGGAAGAGCTGATCCCCGCCATGGGCTGCACGGAACCCATCGCCATCGCCTACGCCGCCGCCAAGGCCCGGGAGGTACTGGGCTGCGTCCCGGATATGGTGAAGATCGGCGTCAGCAACAACATTATCAAGAACGTGAAAAGCGTCATTGTCCCCAATACCGGCGGCATGAAGGGCATTGAAGCCGCTGCCGTGGCGGGCATCGTGGCGGGGCAGGCGGACAAGGCTCTGGAGGTCATCTCCCAGGTCAGCGCGGAGCAGAAGCAGGCAATGCGGGCGTTTCTGAACACCGTTCCCGTTGCCGTGGAGGCCATTGACAACGGTATCGTTTTTGACCTCATCGTGGCTCTCTACCGCGGCACCCAGTCCGCCATGGTGCGCATCACCCACTACCACACCAACATCGTTTCCATCAAGAAAAACGGCGAAGTGATCCTCGACCGTACCGAGGAAGAGGGCGGAGCCTGCGGCGGGGAGAATCCTGCCGAGACCGGTCTGACGGACAGAAGCCTTCTGACCGTTGCCGACATTTTCGACTTTGCCAATACTTGTGACCTGGCGGATGTCCGCCCGGTGCTGGATACGCAGATCCGGTACAACACGGCGATCTCTGAGGAGGGCCTGCGCGGGGATTACGGTGCCAACGTCGGTTCCACCATGCTGAAATTCTACGGCAGCGAGGTGCGCAACCGGGCCATTGCCAAGGCGGCAGCCGGTTCCGATGCCCGCATGAGCGGCTGTGAGCTGCCTGTGGTCATCAATTCCGGCAGCGGCAATCAGGGTATCACAGTCTCCGTCCCCGTCATCGAGTATGCCCGGGAGCTGGGGGCTTCCGAGGAAATGCTCTTCCGGGCGCTGGTGCTGTCGAACCTCATTGCCATCCACGAAAAGACCGGCATCGGGCGGCTGTCCGCCTACTGCGGAGCGGTCAGCGCAGGCTGCGCGGCGGGCTGCGGCATCGCTTATTTGCAGGGTGCTGACTGCAAGGCCATTTCCCATACCCTGGTCAACTCCCTGGCCATCGTTTCCGGCATTATCTGTGACGGTGCCAAGCCCAGCTGCGCGGCAAAGATCGCGTCCAGCGTGCAGGCAGGCATTCTGGGATACCATATGTACCTGAACGGCCAGCAGTTCCGCTCCGGCGACGGCATCGTCACCAAGGGCGTGGAAGCCACCATCCGCAATGTGGGCCGTCTGGGTCGGGACGGTATGCGGGAAACGGATAAGGAAATCGTTAAGATCATGCTGCACAGATAAGCCACAGAAAGGAATCACCGTTATGAGAATTCGTACAGCCACCGCCGCGGACCTGGCGGAAATCACCAAAATTGAAGCAGCCTGCTTTCCTGCCTCCGAGGCGGCAACGGAAACGAGCTTTGCCCGGCGGCTGCAAGTTTATCCGAATCATTTTTGGGTATTGACGGATGGGAATACCATGGTTGGCTTTGTCAACGGCATGGTCACGGATGAAAAGGATCTGCGGGATGAAATGTACGAGAATGCCGCCCTGCATTATGAAAGCGGAGCGTGGCAGATGATTTTCGGTGTGGATACCATTCCATCCTACCGCTGCCGGGGCTGCGCGGAAAGCTTGCTGCGCCATGTGATCCGGAAGGCCAGGGAACAGGGGCGAAAGGGGCTGGTGCTGACTTGCAAGGAAGCCCTGCTCCATTATTACGGAAAGTTCGGCTTTGTGAATGAAGGCATTTCCCAGTCTACACACGGAGATGTCGTATGGTATCAAATGCGGCTGACGTTTTGACAGACCGCACTCGGGATCAGGGAAGCTCTGATTGAATCAGAGCTTCCCTGATGTTTATCCGGCATCCGCAAAGAAAATCCTTTCTTCGGTTTTTTGGGGCTTTCCCCTTGACCAATTGGCATTCCTGTGCCATGATATAGGTATGAGAAAACCGAAAGGATGAAGCGTGATGAAGCATTTTTTGATCGTTGTGGACATGCAGAAGGATTTTGTGGACGGAGCGCTGGGAACGGCGGAGGCGCAGGCCATTGTGGGAAACGTGATGGACAAGATCCTGAACTTTGACGGCCAGATTTTCGCCACTCTGGATACCCACACGGAAAACTACCTGCAATCGGCGGAAGGGAAAAAGCTGCCCGTGGCGCACTGTATCAAGGGAACGGCAGGGTGGACGCTGGATGACGGCGTGGCTGCCTGCCTGGAGCAAAAGGGCTATACGCCCGTGGAAAAGGTGACCTTCGGCTCCGTGCTGCTGCCAAGGCTCATCTATCAGGCGGCAGGCGGTGAGCCTTTTACCCTGGAGCTGGTAGGCCTGTGCACGGATATCTGCGTGGTGTCCAACGCCCTGATGCTCAAGGCCAATTTCCCGGAAATGGAAATCACCGTGGACAGCCGCTGCTGCGCCGGAGTGACCCCGGAAACCCATGCGGCGGCGCTGACGACCATGGCCTGCTGTCAGATCAACGTGAAGTAAAGGAAGTGGGTCTATGTTCTTTTTCGCACCCATGATGCCGGATCTGATTTTCTCGGTGCTGGCAATTTATGTCCTGGCGGCGGTGCTGCCGGCCATTTTCCTCATGCGTTATGTCTACCGGCAGGATCAGATCGAGCCGGAGCCGGTGGGACTGCTGGCAAGCCTTGTGTGGAAGGGGGTTCTGGCGGCTCTCGCGGCCATCGTGCTGGAATCTCTGGGGCAGATGGTGCTGGACGGGCAGGTCAGCCAGGACAATCCCAACTATGTCTACTATCTGGCCTTCCTGGTGGTGGCAGCGGTGGAGGAGGGGACGAAGCTGTTCTTCCTGTACCGGCGCACCTGGAAGGAGCCGGACTTCAACTACCGCTTTGACGCCATCGTCTACGCGGTGTTCGTGTCCCTGGGCTTTGCCGCCTTTGAAAACGTGAAATATGTGTTCAGCTATGGCCTGTCCGTGGCGCTGCCCCGGGCCATTCTGGCAGTGCCGGGTCATATGGGCTTTGCGGTGTTCATGGGCATTTTCTACGGTCGGGCCAAGCGCTGCGCCGACTGGGGAAACCGGTTCGGCTACAAGGTCAATCTGCTCCTCAGCTACCTGTTCCCGGTGGCGCTCCACGGGGTCTATGACAGCTGCTGCATGACGGGCACCAACCGGTCAACTCTGGTATTTGTCATTTTTGTATTGGTCATGTATCTGCTGGTGTTCCGGCTTATTCGCCACGAATCCAGAACGGATACGCCGATTTAACGATGAGAAGGGAGAATCATTATGCAGGATATCGGAATGCAGTTTCACATTCACTGTAAGGAAGGGGACGTAGGACGGTATGTGTTCCTCCCCGGCGACCCGGGGCGGTGCGAGTCCATCGCAAGCTTCTTTGACAACCCGGTCCATATCGGCATGAACCGGGAGTACAACATCTACACCGGCACCCTGCTGGGACAGAAGGTCTCCGTGTGCTCCACGGGCATCGGCGGCCCCTCGGCCTCCATCGCCATGGAGGAGCTGCACAACATCGGCGCGGACACCTTCATCCGGGTGGGCACCTGCGGCGGCATTGCCCTGGACGTGCTGCCCGGGGACGTGATCGTGGCCACCGGCGCCATCCGCTATGAGCACACCTCCCTGGAATACGCGCCCATCGAGTTCCCGGCAGTGCCGGATTTTGACCTGACAGCCGCCCTGAAGGCTGCCAGCGAGGATCTGGGCTACCGAACCCATACGGGCGTTGTTCAGTGCAAGGATTCCTTCTACGGTCAGCACAGCCCGGAAAAATCCCCGGTTTCCTATGACCTGCTGCAAAAGTGGGACAGCTGGAAACGGCTGGGGGTCAAGGCCAGCGAAATGGAGTCGGCGGCGCTGTTTGTGGTGGCGGCGGCGCTGGGTGTCCGCTGCGGCAGCTGCTTCCATGTGATCTGGAATCAGGAGCGGGAGAAGGCGGGACTGGCAATGCCCATGACCGAGGATACCTCCGGAGCCGTGAAGGTGGGCATCGAGGCCATGAAGCGCGTCATCGCCGCGGATTTGAAGAAGTAAAAAAGCTGCCGCATGGATGGCACAGCCTCTTAAAACGCACAAGTTACGATTACAATGTCATTGCGAACCATCCCGCAGGATGGTGTGGCAATCCCCCGGTTCTTCCGAGAACGATTGGAAAGCGCATGTCATTGCGAGGAGGCCAGCGGCCGACGTGGCAATCCGTTCTCAAAAGGCTCCCCTTGATCAGCAAGGGGAGCCTTCGCCCTCATCCGTCTCGCGCTTGCGGGAGACGCGCGAGCCACCTTCCCCCAAGGGAAGGCTTTGGGTTCGCAATGACCTGGGATATCGGAAAATACGCCAAGAATACGCAAACAGGCGCGGGGAGTTCCCCGCGCCTGTGCTGTTCTCCATATTTCCTTATGCTTCCAGATATTCCACAAAGTCCAGGGTCATGAAATCCAGCAGAACCTGCTTGTCCGGGGTCTTGCCCATAGTCACCCGGTGACAGGTCACCTGCCACACCGGCTGATTGTGGAGCACGGTCTTGCGGATTTCAAACACATGGTTCCAGCTGCGCCCTTCCATGTAGGGCTCTTCCCGGGTGAAGCGGATCAGCTCCAGCTTCCGGAAATTGAAGGTGGGAAAGGCGTTTTTGATGCAGGTCTCGAAGAGCACTTCCGCGTCCCGGACGCTGCCCATTTCAAAGGTGCTGCGGATCATGGCACCATAGTCTTGCATAACGTTACCTCCTTAGAGCTTTTGATATGCCTTGTCCAGAAATTTCTGACTGTTTACAATCACCCGCTTGTGGGTGCCCCTGCCGATTTCGCCTGCCTCGTCAAAGGCATGAAGGCGGAAGGAAATGACCTTGCCGTCAACCTCCGTGACCTCAGCCTCCGCCCGAACCTCCAGCCCCACCGGGGTGGCGGACAGATGCTCCAGGTTCAGCATCGTGCCGACAGTGGTCTGCCCCTCGGGCAGGACACTTGCGATGGCGTCGCAGGCGGCGCCTTCCATCAGGGCGGCCATGCAGGGAGTGGCGTAGACCAGCAGCTCACCGGAGCCAACAAGCTGGGCGGTGTCCTCCCGCTCTACCAGGGTAGAAGCCTCCCCCTTCATTCCGACGGTTATCTCCATGGGTATCACGTCCTTTCTTATCTTAGGGAAACTCTGAACAAATCGTCTGCGGCTGGATAGCGGATCTTTTGCTCCCAGCTCTTGCCGATTTATTCAGAGCTTCCCTTATTCTTTAATTCAACTATAGCCTAAAATTCCAAGACTGTCAATGAAAAGACTTGCCTTTTCCGAGGAAAATGCTATAATGAACCCATTCATCAGAAAGAGGTGACCGCTTTATGGTTATCAATGACAAGCTGAATCTTACCATGCTTTGCGACTACTATGAGCTGACCATGAGCCAGGGCTATTTCTCCACCGGTTTTGCCGACCGGATCGCGTACTTCGACCTGTTCTTCCGGCAGTGCCCGGACGGCGGCGGCTTCGCCATCGCGGCAGGCCTGGAGCAGATCGTCCAGTACGTTCAGGATCTGCATTTCGGCCCGGAGGACATCGAATATCTCCGGGGGCGGAAGATGTTCAGCGAGGACTTTTTGCGGTATCTGGCGGACTTCAAGTTCACCGGCGACATCTGGGCCGTTCCCGAGGGCACGCCCATTTTCCCCAATGAGCCCATCATCACCGTCCGGGCTCCCGCCATTCAGGCCCAGCTGGTGGAGACCTACATGCTGCTGTGCATCAACCACCAGAGCCTGATTGCCACCAAGGCCAACCGGATCGTCCGGGCCGCGGAAGGCCGGACGGTGCTGGAATTCGGCTCCCGCCGTGCCCAGGGCGCGGACGCGGCCATTCTGGGCGCCCGGGCTGCCTACATCGGCGGCTGCCACGGCACCGCCTGCACCATTTCCGACCAGCTCTTCGGCGTTCACGCCGGCGGCACCATGGCTCACGCCTGGGTGCAGATGTTCGACAGCGAATACGAGGCCTTCAAGGCCTACGCCCAGATGTACCCCAACAACGCCGTGCTGCTGGTGGACACCTACAATACCCTCAAGTCCGGCGTGCCCAACGCTATCCGGGTGTTCAACGAGGTTCTCAAGCCCCTGGGCATTACCAAGTGCGGCATCCGCCTGGATTCCGGCGACATGGCCTATCTGACCCAGCAGGCCAGAAAAATGCTGGACGAGGCCGGGTGGACCGAGTGCGCCATTTCCGTGTCCAACTCCCTGGATGAGTACATCATCCGGGACATCCTCCGTCAGGGAGCGAAAATCGACATGTTCGGCGTAGGCGAGCGGCTGATCACCGCCCGGAGCGAACCGGTCTTCGGCGGCGTGTACAAGCTGGCCGCCGTGGAGGAGCCTGACGGCACCATCGTGCCCAAGATCAAGATTTCCGAGAACGTGGTGAAGATCACCAACCCCCACTATAAGAAGCTCTACCGGTTCTTTGCCAAGGACACCGGCAAGGCCATCGCCGACTACATCACCATCCACGATGAGGTGGTGGACGACAACCGGGATATGGAGATTTTCGACCCGGAGGCCACCTGGAAGACCAAGCGGGTCTATAACTTCACCGCCAAGGAATTGCAGGTTCCCGTGTTCCGCGGCGGCGAGCTGGTATACAAGCTGCCCACCCTGGAGGAAATCCGCGCATACTGCGCCCAGCAGGTGGACACCCTGTGGGACGAAATCAAGCGGTTCGACAATCCCCAGACCTACTATGTGGATCTTTCCCAGAAGCTGTGGGACGTGAAGTACGGTCTGCTCAAGCGCAATGGCCGGCAGTAAACGCCCTGCTTACAGCGTTGCCCTGGGTGGGCTGCTGGGGGCACTGGCGGTGGTCATTATGGGATTGGGGACACTCATCCCCATTGCCACCTACGTCTGCCCCATGGCCTGCATTCTTCTGACCCAGGTGGTGCTGAAAATCTGCGGCCGGCGGATCGCCTGGGCCTGGTACGGGGCGGTGGCGGTTCTGTCCTGTCTGATGGCGCCGGACAAGGAAGCGGCGGCGGTGTTCGTATTCCTGGGGTGCTATCCCATCGTCAAGCCCCGGCTGGAAAAACGGAAGTTTCCGAAGCTTGCCAAGGCGGTGTATTTCAACGCCGCCATCCTGGTCATGTACTGGCTGCTGATTTCCCTGCTGGGTCTTGAGGCTCTGGCAGAGGAATACCGGCAGACAGGCAGGATCATGCTGATTGTGCAGCTGATTCTGGGAAATGTGATTTTTTTCCTGCTGGATCGGGTGCTGGACAGAAAATTCCGGAGAAAATAGAGACAAAGGCTCCCCTTGGTCAGCAAGGTGAGCCTTTGCGCATTTCGGGGAGGACATCTATGTGGTATCTATATATCCTGCGCTGCGGAGACGGTAGCCTGTACACCGGCATTACCATGGACGTTCCCCGGCGGCTGGAGGCCCACCGGCAGGGCAAGGGAGCCAAGTATACCCGGGGTCGTGCTCCGCTGACCCTGTGCTATCAGGAGGAATGCGGCACCCACTCCGAGGCTCTGAAGCGGGAGCTGGCGGTGAAGGCCCTGACCAGAGCGGAAAAGGAGACGCTCATTCAGTGCGTCCCCGGTCAGAAATGATTTTTTTCCGGAAATCCTATTGACAAATTTCGGCAGATGCGGTATCTTGTATCCGAAAAGTTAGCCTGAACTAACAAAAGAAATCCGGACAGGATACGCTTTTGCAGGCAAAGCCGCCGGAAAGCGGCATCGGTGCGGAAGGAGTGGGAATATGCGCACATTGAAGGACGGAAAAATCGGGCAGACCCTGGTGGTGCGGAAGCTCCACGGAGAAGGGGCGGTGCGCCGCCGGATCATGGACATGGGAATTACCAAGAATGTGGAAATTTTTATCCGGAAGGTAGCCCCGCTGGGCGATCCTATGGAGGTCAACGTCCGGGGCTATGAGCTGAGCCTGCGGAAGGCTGACGCGGAAATGATTGAAGTTTACTGAGAGCGGGGGAACGGTATGGAATCGTCAAGGAAGATTAAAATTGCCCTGGCCGGCAATCCCAATTGCGGAAAAACTACCCTGTTCAACATTCTGACCGGCTCCAATCAGTATGTGGGCAACTGGCCCGGCGTGACGGTGGAGAAGAAGGAGGGCACCCTGAAGGGACACCCGGAGGCGGTCATTCAGGATCTGCCCGGCATTTATTCCCTGTCCCCTTATTCGCCGGAGGAACTGGTGACCCGGCGGTATCTGGTGGAGGATCACCCGGATGTGATTCTGAACATCGTGGACGGAACGAATATTGAGCGCAATCTCTACCTGACCACCCAGCTGATGGATCTGGGCCATCCGGTGGTGCTGGCGGTGAACATGATCGATCTGGTGCGCAAAAACGGCGATGCCATCGATCTGGAAAAGCTGGGCAAGGCGCTGGGCTGCCCCTGCATGGAAATCAGCGCGCTGAAGGGCGAGGGCTGCGTGGAGGCCGCCGAGGCGGCGCTGGCTCTGGGCAAGAATCATACCCACAGCGACCGGCCCCATGTGTTCGGCGGCAGCGTGGAGCACGCCCTGGCTCATATCGAAGAATCTATTGAAGGCAAGGTGCAGCCCAACTATCTGCGCTGGTACGCCATCAAGCTCTTTGAGCGGGACGAGATGGTGCGCAAGGAGCTGAACTTCCCCAAGGCACTTCTGGATCACCTGGAAATGCATATCCAGGACTGCGAGCGGGAGATGGACGACGACGCGGAGTCCATCATTGCCGACCAGCGGTACACCTACATTGAGTCCGTGATCCGCAAGGCCGTGCAGAAGAAGGCTCCCAAGCACTCCCTGTCGCTGTCCGACAAGATCGACCGGGTGGTGACGGATCGGGTGCTGGCTCTGCCCATCTTTGCCCTGATCATGTTCGGGATGTATGCCATCGCCATGGGCAGCTTCCCCTTCTCCATCGGCACCATTGGCTCCGACTGGGCAAACGACGTGCTCTTCGGACAGTGGATTCCGGATGCTCTGGGCACGGTTCTTCGGGCACTGCATGTGAGCGATTGGCTTTACGGCCTGGTGATGGACGGCATTCTGGCAGGTGTGGGCGCGGTGCTGGGCTTTGTGCCCCAGATTCTGGTGCTGTCCTTCCTGCTGTCCGTGCTGGAGGACGTGGGCTATATGTCCCGGGTGGCCTTCATTATGGACAGGCTCCTGCGCAAATTCGGCCTGTCCGGCAAATCCATCATTCCCATGCTGGTTGCCACCGGCTGCGGCGTGCCCGGCATTCTGGCCTCCCGAACCATCGAGCAGGAGAACGACCGGAAGATCACCGTCATGACCACGGGCTTCATTCCCTGCGGCGCGAAAATGCCCATCATCGGCCTGTTCGCCGGCGCGGTGTTCGGCAATTCCCCCCTGGTTGCGGTATCCGCCTTCTTCATCGGCGTTGGGGCGGTGGTGACCTCCGGCGTGATTCTGAAGAAATTCAAGACCTTTGCGGGAAAGCCCGCACCCTTTGTGATGGAGCTTCCTGCCTACCATCTGCCCTCTGCCAGAAATGTGCTCAGGGCTACCGGGGAGCGGGGCATGGACTTTGTAAAGCGGGCGACCACCATTGTCCTGCTCAGCTCCATTGTGCTGTGGTTCCTGAAGGGCTACGGCTTTGCCGGCGGCAGCTTCGGCCCGGTGGAGGACAGCAATCTGTCTCTGCTTGCGGATTTCGGCCGGCTCTTTGCCTGGATTTTCTATCCCCTGGGCTGGAAGGGGGACATGGCCTGGAAGGCAACCGTAGCCTCCATCACCGGCCTGGTCGCCAAGGAGCAGGTGGTCATGACCTTCGGCAGTCTTTATCACTTTGCCGGTGAGCTGAGCGAAAGCGGCAGCGAGATTTGGAAGCTGATCGCCGCGGACTTTGGCCCTGCCCGGGCTTACAGCTTCATGATTTTCAATCTGCTGTGCGCGCCCTGCTTCGCCGCCATCGGCGCCATCCGCCGGGAGATGGGCAGCCGGAAATGGACCTGGATTACCATCGGCTATATGTGCGCCTTTGCCTATGCCGTGTCCCTGATCGTCTTCCAGTTCGCGGGGCTGTTCACGGGGGAAGCCCATTTTGGAATCCTGACCTTTGCGGCACTGGCAGTGCTGGCGGTGCTTGTGTATCTGGTGGCGCGTAAGAACAAATATGCCGATGCCCAGGTACGCGTGGGCGTGTGAGGAAGAAAAATGGGCAATGTGATTGTCATCGGAGTCCTGCTCTGCGTGGTGGGACTGGCCGTTCGCTTCCTGCGCCGGCAGAAAAAGCAGGGCGGCTGCTGCGGCGATTGCAGCCACTGCGGCGGCTGCAAACGAGAATAAACAGCCTGAGGGACACCGGGAAACCGGTGTCCCTTTTTTCTGCCTTGGAGGAAAGAAGGACTTGCAATTGCCTGGGAATTCGACTATAATAAACTGAATTATTATCTGCAAGAGGTTACGCTGTGTACTTAAAATCACTGGAATTGCAGGGCTTCAAGTCCTTCCCGGATAAGACCCTGATTCGCTTCGGCGACGACATCACCGCCATTGTCGGCCCCAACGGCTCAGGCAAGTCGAATATCTCCGATGCCATTTTGTGGGTGCTGGGCGAGCAGAGCTCCAAATCTTTGCGAGGCGCGAAAATGGAGGACGTGATCTTCGGCGGTACTCAGAAGCGGGGAGCCGTGGGCTTTGCCGAGGCCACCCTGACCCTGGACAACACCGACCGGGCGCTGGCCTATGATGCCGACGAGGTGATGGTCACCCGGAGGTATTACCGCAGCGGCGACGGGGAATACTACATCAATAAGCAGTCTGCCCGGCTCCGGGACATCAATGAGCTGTTCATGGACACCGGCCTGGGCAAGGAGGGCTACTCCAACATCGGTCAGGGGCGTATCGATGAGATACTTTCCCTGAAAAGCGGCGACCGCCGGGAGATTTTCGAGGAGGCCGCGGGCATTTCCAAGTATCGCCACCGGAAAGAGGAGACGGAGAAGAAGCTGGAGCACACCGAGGACAACCTGCTTCGCATCGGCGACAAGGTCTCCGAGCTGGAATTGCAGCTGGAGCCGCTGAAGGCTCAGTCGGAGAAGGCAAAAAAGTACCTGGAACTGAAGGAAGAACTGAAGGGTGTGGAGGTAGCCGTGTGGCTGGACACCCTGGAAAAGCTTTCCGCCCAGGCGAAAAAGGCGGAAGAGGACTACGCCTCCGCCTCCTTTGTCCTGCAGCAGGCCCATGACGACCTGGACGGCCTCTACCGTCAGGCCGAGGAACTGGCAAAGACTTTGCACACCCGGGATGAGGAGCTGGAAACCGTCCGGGTGAAGGTGAATATGCTCAGCGCCACCCACCAGCAGCTGGACGGCCAGATGGCGGTTTTGCGGGGCAATGTGGATAACAACCGGAGCAATATCGCCCGGATCGAGGAAGAACTGAAGGGGCAGGAGGATCGCAGCGGCGGCATTTCCGCCCAGATTCAGCAGGCCGACGACCGGATTGGAGAAATCGAGAAGCTGCTGGAAGAGAAGCGGCAGCAGCTGGCAAGCTGCCAGCAGGAGCTGACAGCCCTGACTGCCAATGCCCAGGGCATTACCCGGCAGTATCTGGAGCTGCGGGGAAAGGAATCTACCCTCTCCGCGGACATTGCGGGGGCTCAGGCGGATATCCGGGGTCTGGAAGAAAGCCGTCAGCAGTCCCGGCAGCGGCTGGAGGAGCTGGAAGGGGATCTGAGTTCCGGAGCCTCCCGGCGGGAAGAGGCGAGGGCAAAACTGGACGAGTGCCGAACCCAGCTTCGCACCGCCCGGGAGAATGTGACCGCGGCGAACAATACCATTTCCGGCTATACCCTCCGCCAGACCACCCGGACAAAACGCCGGGAGGAACTGGAAGAGAAAATGCGGGAAATTGTCCGTACTTTGGACTCCGTTTCCGCAAAAACCCGGGTGTTCCGGGCTATGGAGCGGGATTTTGAAAGCTATAACAAGGCCGTCCGGATGGTGATGCAGGAGGCTCAGCGTGGGGCATTGCGGAACATCCACGGGCCGGTCTCCCGGCTGATTCGCGCGGAGGACAGCTGCACCCTGGCAGTGGAGATCGCCCTGGGCGCGGCCATGCAGCAGATTGTGGTGGGGAATGAAGCCGACGGCAAGGCGGCCATTTCCTACTTAAAACGCACCGGCGGCGGTCGGGCCACCTTCCTGCCCATGAGCAATATCCAGGGCAGAACCCTACAGGAGACAGGTTTGGAGGATTGCCGGGGCTTTGTGGGCATCGCCTCCCAGCTGGTGAAAACCCAGGACACCTACCGGGGCATTGTGGAGAACCTTCTGGGTCGGACGGTGATCGTCCAGGACATGGACGCCGCCATCGCCATGGCGAAGAAGTACCACAACCGGTTCAAAATCGTCACCCTGGACGGCCAGGTCATGAACCCCGGCGGCTCCATGACCGGCGGCTCCGTCAATAAGGACGCGGGCATTCTCTCCCGGGCCAACGAATTGGAAAAGCTGACTTTGCAGGAAAAGAAGCTTCAGGAAGACCGACAGGTGTTGGAGGCCGATTTGCAGGAGGCCCGGCGGCAGTGCGACCAGGTGGAATTCCAGCTTTCCGCCGCCCGGGATCAGCTCCGGGAGGCAGAGGATCAGGTGCTTCGGCTGGAAGGCCAGGAGAAGCAGCATGAAATTCTGCTCAGCGCCATTGAGGAGGCGGAAGGCTCTGCCCGCCGGGAGCGGGAGACCCTGGCTGCCCGGGACAGCAGCGACCGGGAGCGGTACGCCGCCCAGCAGACGAAAATTCAGCTTTACGAAAAAGAACTGTCCGAAACCAGAAGCAAGCTGGCTCTCTTGGAGGACAATCAGTCCGAGGCCGCCCAGGCCAACACCGCCATTACGGACAAAATGACCGCCCTGAAAACCGAGGAGGCGGCCATGGAGGCCGAGCGGACGACAGCTCTGTCTCACATTGCCGATTTGCGGCAGCTTCAGGGCGACATGGAGGGCGACCGGGAGAAGAAAGTGGCGCTGATGGCCGCCATCGAGGAAGAAAACACCCGGCTGGCCGGGGAAATTGAGAGCCTGCGCCAGCGTCAGGCGGACAACGACGCGGAAAGTGCCCAGCTGAACGGGCAGCTGCAGCAGGTTCTGGACAGCCGTGCCCAGGCGGAGGCCGCCAAAACCCGGGCGGAGCGGGATGCCCAGGACAAGAGCAAGGACATCCTGACCATGGAGCGTTCCTGCGCCCTGCTGGAGCAGAAGAAAGTCACCTCCGCCATGGAGGAGCGGCAGATTACGGACAAGCTCTGGGATTCCTACGGCCTGACTCCGGGCACTGCCGCCGAGTTCCGGGGAGACATCGAGAATGTGGCGGCAGGCAACCGCCGCTCTGCCGAGCTGAAGCGGAAGATTTCCGCCCTGGGCACCCCCAATCTGGGCGCCATCGAGGAATACGCCCGGGTGAACGAGCGCTACAGCTATCTTGCCTCCCAGCGGGACGACGTGCTGAACTCCAAGCGGGAGCTGGAATCCATCATCCGGGATATCACCGCGGAAATGACCACAATTTTTGTGGAGGAATTCGGGAAAATCGACCATTATTTCGGTCAGACCTTCGAGGAAATGTTCGGCGGCGGAAAGGGTCAGCTGATTCTGGAAGATCCTCAGAACCCTCTGACCTGCGGCATTGAGATTCGGGTGCAGCCCCCCGGAAAGCAGGTGAAGACCATCACGCTGCTCTCCGGCGGCGAGAAGGCCTTTGTGGCCACGGCGCTGTACTTTGCCATTTTGAAGGTGCGGCCCACCCCCTTCTGTCTGCTGGACGAAATCGACGCCGCTTTGGACGACCGAAACGTGGAGCGGTTCGCGGGTTATCTGCACAATCTGTCCAAGAAGACCCAGTTCATCGTCATCACCCACCGCCGGGGCACTATGGAGGCCTCCGATGTGCTCTACGGCGTGACCATGCAGGAGCAGGGCGTGTCGAAGCTGCTGCGGCTGGACCTGAATCAGATGGAGCAGTATCTGGGAATCGTGGAATAACGGAAGCTCTGATGAAATCCACGAGAGCTGACAGCGAGAGATTTTTCCTCTAGGCGAAGGCTTTGAAAGTGGAGGAATACTGTATGTATTTCCCACTTTCAAAGCTGCACGAATAGAGAAAAAGATCCGCTGTTCAGCCGAAGCGGATTTCTTCAGAGTTTCCGAAAGGAGAAAAAGTATGGGATTTTTTGATAAAATCAAGGCAGGACTTGCCAAAACCCGGGACGCTCTCAGCGACTCCCTGGGAAGTGTCTTTTCCGGCAATTCCGAGCTGGACGAGGACTTTTACGACGAATTGGAGGAGAGCCTGATCCTGGCCGACCTGGGCGTGGACACGGCGACGAAAGCGGTGGAGCGGCTGCGCAAGACGGTTCGGGAGCGGCATCTGAAGGAGACCGAGGAGGCCAAGACAGCCCTGAAGGAAATCCTGGTGGACATGCTGAACGTGGGAGACACGGCCCTTGATCTGAGTACCACCCCCAGTGTGGTGCTGGTCATCGGGGTCAACGGCGTGGGCAAAACCACCACCATCGGCAAGATCGCCACCCAGCTGACCAAAGAAGGCAAGCGGGTGCTGCTGGTGGCGGCGGATACCTTCCGGGCGGCGGCAGCCGACCAGCTGGAAATCTGGGCAGGCCGCAGCGGCGCGGCCATTGTCCGCCAGCACGAGGGAGCCGACCCGGCCTCCGTGGTCTACGACGGCATCCAGGCTGCCCGTGCACGGGAGGTGGACGTGATCATCATCGACACCGCCGGAAGACTTCACAACAAAGCAAACCTGATGAACGAGCTGAACAAGATCAGCCGGATCATCGACCGGGAGCTGCCGGAGGCCGCCCGGGAGACCCTGCTGGTGCTGGACGGCACCACCGGCCAGAACGGCCTGATTCAGGCCAAGCAGTTCAAGGAAATCGCCGGCGTTACCTCCATCGCCCTGACCAAGCTGGACGGCACCGCCAAGGGCGGCATCGTCATCGCCGTGGCGGACGCTTTGCAGATTCCCGTGAAATTTGTGGGAGTAGGCGAGCAGGCGGAGGATCTGATGCCCTTTGAGGCCGAGGCTTTCGTGGAGGCATTGATTTGATATGAAAGTAGTATTGGCAAGCAAAAATCCCCACAAGCTGGTGGAAATCAGCAAAATTACGGAAAAATTCGGCTTCGAGCTGGTGCTGGAATCCGATGTGGGCGTGGATATCGACGTAGAGGAAACCGGCTCCACCTTCGAGGAAAATTCCTTCCTCAAGGCCGACGCGGTGATGAAGGCCACGGGCCTTCCGGCACTGGCCGACGATTCCGGGATTGCGGTGGATGCCCTGAACGGGGAACCGGGCATTTATTCCGCCCGGTACGGCTTCGATGAATCTCTGGACGACTGGGGTCGGCTTCAGCTGCTGCTGAAGAATACGGAAAATGTGCCGGACGGTCAGCGCCAGGCGAAATTCGTCTGCGTCATCACCTTTGTGACCCCGGAAGGACAGGTCATCCAGTCCCGGGGGGAGATTCACGGAGAGCTGCTCCGGGCTCCCGTGGGGGAGAACGGCTTCGGCTATGACCCGATTTTTTACTACCCGCCTCTGGGCAAGTCCACGGCGGAAATGTCCCCGGAGGAAAAGAACCGGGTGTCCCATCGGGCCAACGCTCTGAAGGGCTTTTACGAGAAACTGAAGGAGGCAGGCTATGCTGACAAGTAAGGAACGGGCTCAGCTTCGAGCTCAGGCAAATCCCCTGGAAACCACGTTGATGGTGGGAAAGGACGGGGTCACGGAGGCCGTGGCGGCGGAGGCCGATCGGCTGCTCACCGCCCATGAGCTGGTGAAGGGCAAGGTGCTGGAAACCGCCCTGATGAGTGCCCGGGAGGTGTCCGACGCCCTGTGTGAGGCCACGGGAGCCGAGGGAATCGCCTGCGTGGGCAATAAATTCGTGATCTGGCGGTTCTCCGAAAAGTGCCAGCAGGCCCGGAACCAGACGGGAAGAGCCAAGCGCAAGGAGACCCCCAAGTCCAAGGCTGACCCGGTGGGCAAGGGCGTTCGAGCCCGGCGGGCTGCCGCCCGGAAGGTTCGGGAGCAGCGCAACCAGTATTTCCGGGAGCAGGCCATTGAGAAGGCCATCGAGCGCAGCCGGGAAAAGCAGCTGAAGAACGAGGAGTAATCCCAGCGTATCAAAAAGCCTGAAAAATACGTTGTCATTCCGAACCAGTCCGCAGACTGGTGTGGGAATCCCCCGGTTAGATGCAAAAGCTTCCGGTTTGGGAATTAAGATGTTTGAATATTAGGGAGATTGCCACGCCAGTGTGAGCACTGGCTCGCAATGACATGGTTTTTCGACAGTCTGATCCAATAGCATATCCACCATTCCGATAAACAGAGGAAGGGGTATTATGGAACGAATCGGCATTTATGGCGGAACTTTCAACCCACCCCACGTTGGGCACATTCAGGCGGCAAAGCAGGCGGTGAGCACCCTGGGGCTTACGAAGCTCCTGATGATCCCGGCCTACGCGCCGCCCCACAAGGCGGTGCTGCCCTCCAATTCTCCCAGGGCGCAGCAGCGCTTGGAAATGCTGCGCATTGCCGCGGCGGACTGCCCCCAGATTGAGGTTTCCGATCTGGAATTAAAGCGGGAGGGCATCAGCTACACCTGGCAGACCCTGGAAACGGTGAAAAAGCTGTATCCCGGGGCGGAGCTGGTGCTGCTCATGGGCACGGACATGTTCCTGACCTTCGACACCTGGAAGAATCCGGAGAAGATTCTGGGGGAAGTGACCCTGGGGGTTTTCTACCGGGGAGACAAGGGGGAGAAGGCCGCGGCGCTGAAGCAGAAGGAGGCGCTGGAAGCCCGGGGAGCCAAGGTCGTCCTGGTGCATAATGACGTGATCGTCATTTCCTCTACCCAGATGCGCCGGCTTCTGGCCTTCCGCTGCGCCGGGGAGTTCCTGCCTGCGGGGGTGCTGGATTACATCCGGGAGTACAACCTCTATGATACCCGCACCAACTGGAAAAACCTGCCCATGGACAGGCTGGAACAGGTGGTGGTGAGCCTGCTGAACCCCAATCGGGTGCGCCATGTGCTGGGCTGCCGGGATACGGCGGTGGCACTGGCGGAGCGTTGGGGGGCGGATGTTACCGATGCCGCCCGGGCGGGAATCCTCCACGACATTACCAAGGCCATCGACGGCCCCCTGCAATTGACATTGTGCGATGCCTATGGTAAACTATTAGACGATTTTTCCAAGCGTTACCCCAGAACCCTCCATGCCCTCACTGGCGCCATGGTCGCCCAGCGGATTTTCGGAGAAAATCCGGCGGTGGTGTCCGCTATCGAATCCCACACCACCGGCAAGGCAAACATGACCCTGCTGGAAAAAATCATTTACGTTGCCGACTATATGGAACCCAACCGGGATTTTCCCGGGGTGCAGATGCTTCGGGAGCTGGCCTTTTCCGATTTGGACGGGGCACTGAAGCTGGGGCTGGAAATGACCCTGGAACACCTGAAAGCCCAGGGGGCCGAGGTTTCTCCCGCTTCCCGAAGCGCATTGGATTGGCTGAATCAGGAGAAACGCTGAAGATTTTGCATCCCAAGAATCCCAGAAAGGATAGATGTTATGTTAACACCTAAAGAGATCGCCCTGGAAGTGACCAAGGCCCTGGATGCCAAGAAGGGCATGGATATCAAGCTTCTGAAAATTGATTCCGTCAGCTCTCTGGCAGATTATTTCCTGATCTGCACCGGCACTTCCAATACCCACGTCAAAACCCTGTGCGACTACGCCGAGTACACCCTGGAGCAGCTGGGAGAGCCTATGCTGGGTCGGGAGGGTCATCGGGGCAGCGCCTGGGAGCTATTGGACTATGGCACCATCGTGGTGCATGTATTTACCGAGGAAGCCCGGAAGTTCTATGCTCTGGAGCGGCTGTGGGCGGACGCGGAAACGGTTGACCTGAAAGATATTATTATCGCGGAATAAAGCGGTATTTTAGGAAGGAATGTTCACAATGAACTACGATTTTGCTGCTATTGAAGGAAAATGGCACAAGTACTGGGAGGAAAACGACACCTTCCACACGGATGTCTGGGATTTCTCCAAGCCCAAGTATTATGTGCTGGATATGTTCCCTTACCCTTCCGGCGTGGGTCTGCACGCAGGCCATCCCGAGGGCTATACGGCCACGGATATCATGTCCCGGATGAAGCGGATGCAGGGCTACAACGTGCTGCACCCCATGGGCTATGACTCCTTCGGTCTGCCCGCCGAGCAGTACGCCGTTACCACCGGCCATCATCCCGACGGCTTCACCCAGGAGAACATCAAGACCTTCTCCAAGCAGCTGCGGGAGCTGGGCTTCGACTACGACTGGTCGAAAATGATCGCCACCTCCGACCCCAGCTTCTACAAGTGGACGCAGTGGATTTTCAAGAAGCTCTATGAGGCCGGCTACGCCAAGCGCATTGAGATGCCCGTCAACTGGTGCGAGGAGCTGGGCACGGTGCTTTCTAACGATGAGGTCATCGACGGCAAGTCCGAGCGCGGCGGCTACCCCGTTGTGAAGAAGAACATGATGCAGTGGGTCATCGACCAGCCCGCCTTCGCCGAGAAGCTGCTGGACGGCCTGAACGAGATCGACTGGCCCGAATCCACCAAGGAAATTCAGCGCAACTGGATCGGCAAATCCACCGGCGTGGAGGTGGACTTCCAGCTGGTGGGCGGCGGGGATTTCTCCATTTACACCACCTGTATCGAAACCATTTACGGTATCACCTTCATGGTGCTGGCTCCCGACGGCAAGATCGTGGAGAGCCTCATGGATCGTGTGCAGAACAAGCAGGAGGTTCAGGCCTACATTGACGAGACCGTCAAGAAGAGCGACATGGACAGAACCGAGCTGAACAAGGGCAAGACCGGCTGCCGGCTGGAGGGCGTATACGCCATCAATCCCGTCAACGGCAAGCAGGTTCCCGTGTTCATCGGCGACTTCGTCCTGGCAAATTACGGCACCGGTGCGGTGATGGCCGTGCCCAGCCACGACCAGCGTGACTTCGAGTACGCCGTTGCCCACAGCATTCCCATGATTCAGGTCATCGAGGGCAGAGATGTCAGTGAGCGGGCCTTTGAGAAGCAGGACTACCTGGGCAAGGGCTGCCGCCTTATGAACTCCGAGGAGTTCAACGGCCTGACCGTGGAGCAGGCCAAAGAGGCCATTACCCGGAAGCTGGAGGCCATGGGCGTTGCCCGCCGGAAGGTCAACTATCACTTCCGGGAGTGGATTTTCGCCCGCCAGCGGTACTGGGGCGAGCCTGTTCCCTGCGTGTACACCGACGACGGCAAGATTTACTTCGTTCCCGATGAGGAGCTGCCCGTGATTCTGCCGGAGCTGGCCGATTATAAGGGCAAGAACGGTCAGGCGCCCCTGGAGAACGCCACCGAGTGGAAAAAGTATGACCGCAACGGCATCCACGGCACCCGGGAGACTTCCACCATGCCCGGCTCCGCCGGTTCCTCCTGGTACTATATGCGCTATATCGACCCCAGAAACAACAAGCAGCTGTGCGACCCGGCGCTGCTGAAGCACTGGCTTCCTGTGGATCTGTATGTAGGCGGTCCGGAGCACGCGGTGGGTCATCTGATGTACTCCCGGATCTGGAACCGGTTCCTGTACGATGAGGGCATTTCTCCCGTGAAGGAGCCCTTCCAGAAGCTGGTGCACCAGGGTATGATCCTGGGCGAGAACGGCATCAAGATGGGAAAGCGGTTCCCGGAGTTTGTGGTGAACCCCAGCGATGTGGTTCGGGACTACGGCGCGGATACCCTGCGGCTGTATGAGATGTTCATGGGCCCCCTGGAGGTCTCCAAGCCCTGGAGCACCACCGGCGTGGTGGGTGCCAAGAAGTTCATCAACCGGGTGTGGAACTTCTTCACCGAGCCTGCCAATATCACCGAGGACAACGACGGCAAGCTGACCAAGATCTATCACCAGACCGTGAAGAAGGTCACAAGCGACTTCGAGTCCCTGGGCTTCAACACCGCCATTGCCCAGATGATGGTCTTCGTCAACGAGGTCTACAAGAACGGCTCCTGCCCCAGAGAGTACGCCGAGGGCTTCGTCAAGATGCTCTCCTGCATCACTCCCCATGTGGGCGAGGAAATGTGGCAGATTCTGGGTCATGACAAGACCATCGCCTATGAGCCCTGGCCTTCCTATGACGAAGCCAAGTGCAAGGACGCCGAGGTGAACATCGCGGTGCAGGTCAACGGCAAGATGCGCGGAACCGTGCTCATGGATGCGGATCTTCCCGACGAGCAGGTCATCGCCAACGCTACCGCCGATGAGAAAATTGCCAAGTTCCTGGCCAAGCAGGGCGGCGGCATCGTCAAGACCATCGTGGTTAAAAACAAGCTGGTCAACCTGATTGTCAAATAATTTGTAAAAAAACAAAAATCTTTATTGACAATTGGGGAAACAGCGTATATAATATTCTAGCCTAGTATTGAGGCCCTGAACGCATCCTGGACTTAGCCGGATGCCATCGGAGGGAGGGAAAACAATGTCTGAAATTCGCGTTAAGGAGAACGAGTCTCTGGAGAGCGCCCTGCGCCGTTTTAAGCGGAGCTGCGCCAAGGAGGGCGTTATCGCCGAAGTGAAGAAGCGCGAGCATTACGTCAGCCCCAGCCTGAAGCGTAAGCAGAAGTCCGAGGCCGCTCGTAAGAACAAGAGAAAGTTCTATTAATATCCCTCTTGATTAACGCTCAGAACCCCCTTGCGGAAACGCAAGGGGGTTTTTGCATAGTGAATAGAATGGTGAAGAGCGGCTCCCTTGTGTAAAGGGTGGTGCTCCGCGCAGCGAATCAAAATTACCATGACTGCCGGTGGCAGTCATACCACAATGTACTGCTGGCAAAAACCTCTGATTTTTGACTGAGGGATTGTCAAATTTTGGCAGCAAATAAATGCTTTTGAGGACTTTTTTGATACGTTGAAGGGGTTGTCTCGTTAAGTGCCCCTATGGGTCAAAATAGCCAAAATATACCATGTCATTGCGAACCAGTGACCGATGTCACTGGTGTGGCAATCCCCCGGATAGGCGTAAAATCCAAGATTTCCTAACGTAGATGTTTGAAAATCGGGGGGATTGCCACGCCAGTGTGAGCACTGGCTCGCAATGACATTGTTCTATTTGGGCACTTTGCTATTTTGAGACAGCTACGAATTGTGCTATTTCCGCTTCCGGCCTGAGGCTGCCTTCGCAGGCGGCCTTTTCGCTGTCGGTTTTCCCGCAGGCTTTCCCACAGGTTTGCTTACCGGCTTGCCCCCGGACTTTCTGACGCCGGGTTTCCTGGGCGGCGGGGCGGAGCCGCCGGACTTGGGTGGCACTGCCCGGATCAGACACTTGGCGCCGGAACCGATCAGATCCTCCCGGTGAGCCTTCAGCAGCGCTTCCCGCACCAGGTAGTAGTTCTTCGGGTCACGGTACTGGATCAGCGCCCGCTGCATGGCCTTCTCGTGGGGGTCGGTGGGCACATAGACCCGCTCCATGGTTCGGGGGTCAAGCCCCGTGTAGTACATCACCGTGGACAAGGTGGATGGGGTGGGGTAGAAGTCCTGCACCTGCTCCGGATTGTAGCCCATGTCCCGGATGTATTCCGCCAGCTCCACCGCTTCTTTCATGGTGGAGCCCGGGTGGCTGGACATGAGGTAGGGCACCAGGAACTGATTCATGCCGTACTGCCGGTTCAGGGCAAAATACTTTTCCACAAATCGGTTGTATACCGCGTTTTTCGGCTTTCCCATCCGGCACAGCACCGCATCGGCCACATGCTCCGGGGCGACCTTCAGCTGACCGGAAATGTGATATTGCACCAGCTCCCGGAGGAAGGTGTCCTTTTTGTCTGCCAGCAGATAGTCAAAGCGAATGCCGCTGCGGACAAACACCTTCTTCACCCCGGGAATCTTCCGGAGCTTGCGAAGCAGCGCCACATAGTCCGAATGGTCGGCGTTCACATTTTTGCAGGGGGTGGGGTAGAGACACTGCCGCCCGCCGCAGCAGCCCTTCGTCATCTGCTTTTGGCAGGCCGGGTGACGGAAGTTGGCGGTGGGGCCGCCTACGTCGTGGATGTAGCCCTTGAAATCCGGATCTTTCACCATTTTCTCCGCTTCCCGGATAATGGAGTCGTGGCTTCGCACCTGGACAATCCGTCCCTGGTGGAAGGTCAGGGCGCAGAAGGAGCAGGCTCCGAAGCAGCCCCGGTTGGAAACCAGGCTGAACTTGACCTCTTCAATGGCGGGCACGCCGCCGAGCTTTGTGTAGCTGGGATGCCAGGCTCGCTCAAAGGGCAGGTCGTAAACCGCGTCCATTTCCGCCATGGTCAGGGGCTTCTGAGGGGGATTCTGCACCACGAATTCCCGGCCGTAGGGCTCGGCCAGCCGCTTGGCGGTGAAGGGGTCGCAGTTGCCGTACTGGATTTTGAAGGACTCGGCGTACTTTCTCCGGTCGGCCTTCAGCTCCTCATAGCCGGGCAGGAAAATCGTAGGCAGGCTCTCATCGGGCTGAGTTGTGCGGAACACGGTGCCGTCAATGTAGGTGATATCCCGGACATCCATACCGGAATTCAGGGCGTCCGCAATTTCCACAATGCTTTTTTCTCCCATGCCGTACATGAGAAGATCGGCCTGGCTGTCTAAGAGGATGGAACGCTTCAGGCTCTCCGACCAGTAGTCGTAGTGGGCAAGCCGACGAAGGCTTGCCTCAATGCCGCCAATGAGAATGGGCACATCCTTGTAGGTCTGGCGGATGAGATTGCAGTAGACGATGGTGGCGTAGTCCGGCCGTTTCCCCATAACCCCGCCGGGGGTAAAGGCGTCGGTTTTCCGGCGGCGTTTGGCAACGGAGTAGTGGTTGACCATGGAGTCCATGTTGCCCCCGGAGACCAGAAAGCCCAGCCGGGGCCGTCCAAACAGGTCGATGGACTTGGGATTCTTCCAGTCCGGCTGGGAGATGATGCCTACATTGTAGCCGTTGGCCTCCAGAATCCTGCTGATGATGGCGTGGCCGAAGGAGGGGTGATCCACATAGGCATCGCCGATGACGTAGACAAAGTCGCAGCTTTCCCAGCCCCGCTCTTCCATTTCCTCCCGGGTAATGGGCAGAAATGCCATGAAATCCCTCCTTATTTCCGTTCCAGCTTCTTTTTCGTGCCGTCGGGCTGGAGAATATAGGTGTTATCCAGCTGCCCCACCAGATTGGCCTTGACAGAATCGATGTAAATTCTTCGCAGCTTGTCCCGCTCGGCGGTTTCCTCGGCGGTCAGACCCTCGGTTTTTGCTTTTTTCGCCAGAATGTTGATTCTGGTAATGACTTCGCTCATATTCATAGGAATTTCCTCACACATACCGGTGGATCACCACCGAAATTCGATCTTTTTTGGTTTTTCCGTTTATTTGCGTCAGGCGGATTTTGCCCAGACCCCGGACGGAGATTTTTGCCCCCTGGGGAACAGGCCGATCGGGCTTTTCCGCGGGCAGGCCGTCCACCGCGGCTTTTCCTGTGGTGATGTACTGGGCGGCCAGACTCCTGCCAATGCGAAAGCCGGAGGCGATGACGCTGTCCAGGCGCAAAGATGCCACCGTGTCCCGGATTTCCTTCACTTCCGGCTCCGGGATTTGGGCTTCCCCCAGGGGCACCTGCTCCAGGCGGAGCTTCGTCCGCCCGGCGGAGGTGAAATTCTGCAATAAATAGGGGGCAATTTCCGCCGTGACGAAAAAATCGCAGCTGCCGCTGCCCACGCAGATGTCCCCGACCGTTTCCCGGGCAATGCCCGCACCCATCAGGGCTCCCAGAAAGTCCCGGTGATTGGGGCTGTCCCCCTGAAAAAAGTGGGCTCTCAGGCACACGCAGGGAGAATCCCCGGCGTACAGGGCTTCCCAGTCCAGATATTCCGGCAGATAAATCAGCATTTTCCGCTCGGCATCCTCGTAGCCGCCGAAGGCATGAAGCCCCTCCGGCCTGCCGAAGAGGTATCCGGCAAGGGCTTGCTCCCGCTGGGAAAGGAAGCAGGTGCTGGCCGGGATGTTCCGGTTGATTCCGGCGTTTATTTTGTCCCAGAGCTTGGCAAGGAGCAGCCTGTCCTCGGTACTTTGGGCGATTTTTTCGATTTTGCTTCGATCCATGTTATCACCACAGACAAGTATAACACATTTTCGACCGGGTGAAAAGGTTTTTCTTGTGCAAAGGCCGATTGTCGAGTATAATAGTAAAAAATGAGGGAAGGAACTGGAAATATGGTGATCGGGATTATCGGCGGCGGTGCCTCGGGCATGGCGGCGGCCTTGGCCGCAGCGGAAAACGAGAACGTCCAGGTGGTGCTTTTGGAGCGGCAGGCCCGGGTTGGGCGGAAACTTCTTGCCACCGGCAATGGCCGGTGCAATCTGACGAACCTTTCCGCCGGGGAGGGCGGCTATCACGGAAACGCCTCGGAATTTGCCCGGTACGCAATTGACGCGTTCCCGCCGGAGAAGACCCTGGAATGGTTCCGCTCCCTGGGGCTTCTGACCGTGGCGGAGGATTCCGGGCGGGTGTACCCCTATTCCGATCAGGCTAATTCCGTGGTGGATGTGCTGCGTTTTGCTCTGGAAAAGCCGAATATTTGGGTAAAACTTGGATTTGAAGTGGAAAAAGTGAAGAAAACTGCCGATGGCTTCCGGGTAGAGAGCCGGGAAGAGACGGTGGAATGCGACCGGCTGATCGTTGCCTGCGGAGGTCTGGCGGGCACCAAATTGGGCGGCTCCATGTCCGGCTACAAGCTGCTGCGTTCCCTGGGCCACAGCTGCACCCGGCTGCGGCCTACCCTGGTGCAGCTGAAATCCGATTGGAAGGGCGCGGCGGCACTGAAGGGCGTCCGCGCCAACTGCCGGGCGGCTATCGTTCACAACGGAGAAATCACCGCCGAAAGCGAAGGCCAGCTTCAGTTTACGGAGTACGGCCTGTCCGGCCCGGTGATTTTCGAGATTTCCCGGGACGTGTGTCAGGGCGGGGGAGATTGGCTGTGCCGGTTGGATTTTCTGCCGGAAATGGACGAAGAAGCCCTGGTTTCCGAGCTGAAAAAGCGAAGAAATACTGCCCTTCCGGTATCCGAGCTGCTCACGGGTATTCTCCACAACCGGCTGGGTCGGGTGCTGACGCAGGCCGCTGGTCTGACTTCCAATGCTCCCGTGAACAGCCTTTCCGAAAGGGAATTATCCCAGGCGGCTCAGGCGGTGAAGCGTTTGGAGGTAAGCCTGACGGAGCCTATGGGCATGGACAGTGCCCAGGTCACCGCCGGGGGCATTTTAACCTCGGAATTTGAGGGCAAAACCATGGAAAGCCGGCTGGTTCCCGGCCTGTACGCCTGCGGCGAGGTGCTGGACATCGACGGCGACTGCGGCGGCTATAATCTGCAATGGGCGTGGAGCTCCGGCCGGCTTGCCGGGCTTTGCGCGGGAGGAAGCTTATGATTCGACTGCGGGATATTCCCATGCCCCCGGAGCACAATGCCCATCAGCTCCAATTTGAGGCGGCTCGGCTGCTCCGGGTATCCAATTCCAAAATCCGGAAGCTCACCATCGTCCGCCGGAGCGTGGACGCCCGGAAAAAACCGGATGTGAAAATCATCTATACCGTGGATGTGGCGGTGGAGGGCAACGAGAATAAAATTCTCCGGATGAGCGGCTGCAAGAAGGCCGCCATTGCCCCGACTTCCCATTATCGGCCGCCGAAGGCAGTTCCCGCCCCGGAATTCCGGCCGGTGGTCATCGGCTTCGGCCCGGCGGGGATGTTCGCTGCCCTGATTCTGGCTCAGGCGGGCTGGAAACCCCTGGTTCTGGAGCGGGGAGAGGACGCCCAGAGCCGTCACGCCAAGGTGGAGGCCTTCTTTGCGGGAGGAAGGCTGGATACGCGCAGCAATGTCCAGTTCGGCGAGGGGGGCGCGGGCACCTTCTCCGACGGCAAGCTGAACACCGGGGTGAATAACCCCAGAATCGGCTGGGTGCTGGAGCAGATGGTGAAGGCCGGAGCCCGGGAGGACATTCTCTACGACGCCAAGCCCCATGTGGGCACGGACGTGCTGCTGACCGTGGTGCAGAATCTGCGAAAGCGGATTGTGGAGCTGGGGGGCGAGGTGCGCTTTTCCGCCCAGGTCACAGGCCTGGAAACCGAAAACGGCCAGCTCACCGGCGTACAGACCGATTCCGGGGAAGTGATTCCCTGCCGGGCGGCGGTGCTGGCCATCGGCCACAGTGCCCGGGATACCTTCGAGATGCTGGAAAAGACGGGAATTCCCATGGAGCCAAAGCCCTTTGCCATGGGAGCCCGGATCGAGCAGAAGCAGGCCGTCATCAACCGAGCCCAATACGGCATGGAGAATCCGGCTTTGCCCCCGGCGGATTACAAGCTGGTGGAGCATTTGGAGAACGCCACGGTGTACACCTTCTGCATGTGCCCCGGAGGCCATGTGGTGGCGGCGGCCAGTGAGGAAGGGCGGATCGTCACCAACGGCATGAGCAACGCCGACCGGGAGGGAGAGAACGCCAACGCGGCGCTGCTCGTGACGGTGAACCCGGCGGATTTTCCCTATGCGGGAGCCTTGGGCGGTATGCGCTGGCAGCGGGAAATCGAGGAAAGAGCCTACCGGGTCAGCGGAAGCTACCGTGCCCCGGCTCAGCAGGTGGGAGATTTCCTGGCTCACCGGGAAAGTCAGGGGCAGGGAAGCGTGGAGCCTACCTATCGGCCGGGGGTCACCTGGTGTGATCTCCATGAGGTGCTTCCGGAGAAGCTGACCGATGCCATGGAGCAGGCACTGCCCAGGCTCGACCGGAAGCTTACCGGCTTTGCCGCCCCGGACGCGGTGCTCACCGCCCCGGAGACCAGGAGCTCTTCTCCCGTGCGGATTGTCCGGGATGACAGCCGCCAGTCCGCTTTGCGGGGGCTGTACCCCACCGGCGAGGGCGCAGGCTACGCCGGGGGCATCATGTCCGCCGCCATCGACGGGATTCTCACCGCCGAGGCCATTCTGGGTTGTTGAGTGGTATATGAAAAAAACCGGGTGTGCGCAAGCATGCCCGGTTTTTGTATGTATCAAAGGTGTCCAATGATTTTGGCGGCTACCATGTTATGCGTGTCATTGCGTACCATCAGCCATCACTGACATTGTCGATGGTGGCTTTTTTGCGTTTCGGGAATTTGTTTTGCCGTTTCACTCTGGTGCCGGTTTTGCTTTGGCGATTCATGGAATCCTCATACAGCTCAATAAATTCCTTTTCCCGGAGTGTCATACTGAACTCCAATTAGGGTCTATCTGAAAACCGTCAATATGACCAACGGCGAGGGATTTTCCGCCTGATGAAGCCATTTTTTAGCAGGAATACTCTGCGTATTGCAAGAAAAAATGGTGCCCAGCAGGTGGAAAAGACCCGCTGTTTGGGCGTGTTGACGGTTTTCAGATAGACCCTAAAATCTTTAAAAAAGATTTTAATTGCCTGAAGGGCATGGAGTTCATATGAGACTTGTTTTGTGATTTCTTTCCTTATAAATCACAAAACAGGCAGCGCCGTCAGGCGATGCCTTCCTGATTAAAATTAAGATTTTAATCAGGAAATAGTATCAGAGGTGCTTGCGCATCCCGCTTTTGAATCAAATGCTGGTACAGCTTTATCTGGAGAGACAGGAAGTACAGGAGCTCTTTGTGCTCCATCTTCAAATCCCTGATAATCCCGGACAGGAAATCATTTCCGGTGAGATTGTGCATTTCGTGTGGGCAGTCGCAGAGGATATCCAGGGACTGCCCTCTGTACAAAACCGGTGAGAGAACCCATCAGCCGTGGGAAGTCCAGTTCGCTCAGATCCGTCACATCCACCTCCAGCACCGGGCCGTTGGCCTGAAAACGGGTATATCCCCGGGCCGCGATATCGTCCAGAAACTGCTCATAGCTTTTTCTTGTGGGGTTTTCCAGGGGGGCTCCCGGCGGCTCCGGGTAGCAGTCGTTGACCACATGGCCCCGGTGCCGGGTGTTGGACAGATCCCGGGCGGCAAACCGCCGGTAGATGACCTCCGGGTCACCGGTGAGGCGAACCGTCACGGCGGTATAGTGATGGGTTTCCAGCAGTGCCATAATCCCGGGAATGGAAGCGTCCTCAAAATTATTTTCCAGAACAAACGGTTTTCCCACTTTCATCAGCTGGGCCGCGGCGTAGTACAGAATGTGCATGGCCGCTGTGCCCAGCTGAACCTTTTCTGCCCGGCTGTGAAAGCCCAGATCGTCAAACAGCACCTCCTTGATGGAGTCCTTGGACAGCATTGGAATTCCCAGAGACTCCGAAATCCTGACGGCGATGGTGCTCTTGCCGCTGGCGGGCATACCGGCAACCAGAATGCAGTACATGGCGTTTCCTCCTAAAAACGAAATGAAAGACTGTCCTGATACTCCGAGGGTGTTTTCCCGGTGATTTTCTTGAAGGTGTTGGAAAAATAGCCAATGTCCCGGTAGCCCACCTGTTCCGCCACCTCGTAGACCTTCACCCGGCAGTCCTTCAGCAGCTCCGCCGCCTTGTGGATGCGGTAGCGGGTCAGATATCCCAGAAGCGTGCTGCCGGTTTCCTTCCTGAAGGTGTGGCTCAGGTGCCCCTCGCTGATGTTCAGGCTCTGGGCCACGGAGCTGACGCTGATATCCGGCTCCTGATAGTGGTTCTTGATGTACTGGATTGCTTCGGAGACATAGCGGTTGCCGCTGCCGGTTTTCGGCTCCGGCAGCACTGTCTGCTTCGGTGCCAGCTTTGCCTGCACCCGCTGCACCGCCTTTTCCAGATCACCGTCATGGAAGGGCTTGAGCAGATAGTCCACCGCTTCCAGACGCAGGGCGGTCTGAACGTAGGAAAAGCTGTCGTAGGCGGTCAAGATGATGACATGAGTGGTTTTTCCTGCCTGTCGGAGCCGTTCCAGCATTTCGATGCCGTCCATCTGGGGCATTTTCAGGTCGGTGATGATGAGGTCTGGGTCGCATTTTTCTGCCTTCTCCAACCCCTCCGCGCCGTTGGCGGCTTCGCCCACCACCACGCAGTCCAGCGTCGCCCAGTCCACGGTCAGCGCAATGCCCTTGCGGATGAGTTCTTCGTCCTCCACGATGAGTACTTTCAGCATTCTTCTTCCTCCCTTCGGCGCAGGGGCAGCCGCGCCCGGACTCTCGCGCCGCTGCCGGCGGGGTTGTTGTCTAGATACAGGCCGTAGCGCTCCCCGTAGTGCTTTTTCAGAATGGTGTCCACGTTGAATAGTCCCAGATGGTGTCCGCTGGGCGCGGACTCCCGGCGGTAAGGATGGCCGATCATATCCGGCGGCAGGCCGTGACCGTTGTCCGTGACGGTAATGAGCAGGTCTTCCCCCTCCTGAGCCGCCTCCACCCGGATGACGCTGTCGGAAATCCCTTCCAGGCCGTGGAGAATGGCGTTCTCCACAATGGGCTGCAAAATCATTTTGGGAACCATGCAAGTTTCCAGCTTCTCCGGCAGGCTGACCAGAAAGCTGAACTGGTCGGACAGCCGGATTTTTTGTATTTCCACATACCGGTTCAGCACCTCCACCTCCCGGCGCAGAGGCACAAATTCCTCGGCAGAGATACAAAACCGCAGGATATCCGCCAGATTCGTGGACATCAGCGCCACCTGCGGCACATGGTTGATTTTGCTGATCCACTTCATGGTGTCCAGCGTGTTGCACAGGAAATGGGGATTCAGCTGAGCCTGCAGCATCCGTACCTGGGCCTGATTCAGCTCCCGTTGATTTTCCACCAGCTCCTGCCGGTTGGCCTTCAGGGCCAGAACCATGTGATTAAAGCCGGATGCCAGCTGACCCAGCTCATCCTCTCCGTCCCGGGAGACGTGGACGTCCAGATCGTCCTGCTCCAGCCGGGAGAAGGCTTTCAGCAGCCGCCCGATGGGCTGGGAGATCCGGCGGCTCAGAGGCAGGCAGAGCACCGCGGAAATCACAATGCCCATCAGAACACAGAAAAAGCTGGCGGCGTGGAGCAGCCTCATGGTGCGCTGAGTAAACATCTGGGGCTGACGCAGTACCAGATACAGGCCGGTGGGCGGATGCTCCTGAATTAGCAGGCGGTATTCCTCCGTCTCCGCGCCGGGATTGCCGTTGCGCAGCAGTTGGCCACGCAGGGAATCCGCCAGCTCCTCCTTCATGCCGCTCTGGCTGGCGTAGACCGGGTGCCAGTACCGATTTAGAATCAGAACCTCATTGGAACTGCCGTATTTGCCGGCGAAGAGCTTTTGAAAATTCTCCTCGGACAGTTCCATCACCAGATAGCCCAGCGGTTCTCCCTGAGGATTTTTCAGAAGCGCCGCGCCCTGCAGCAGGGTTTTGCCGCCGTCCATGGGTGCCTGATACACCGCCTGCCTGCCGGCATTTTTCGCTGCGAACAGGACGCCCCACCGGGTGGAAAGGGTGGTGCCTGCTGTAACGCTGCCGGTGGAATAGCGCAGACTGCCCCGCAGATCATACAAAGAGTAATCCGCCAGATCCCGGCTGCCCTCAGTGGCCAGGAACAGGGCGGTATTGATTTGGGTGTCCTCCCGGCTGGTAAAAGCCCGGGGCAGCAGGCGGCTTTCTTCCAACGCTCGGGCTGCCCCCGGCAGGGCGTCGCTGATCCGATCCAGGGCGGTCATCAGGTGGGCGGTCTGGGTCTGGGCGTCGGTGTCCAGCTGCTTCGTCATCTGAATCCGGGAAATTTGGGACAGCATGGTGGAGCAGATGATCATGGGTACCAGAGAGGCGATCAGGAAGGATAGCAGCAGCCGGTTTCGGAAGGAACGGCTCTGAGGTCGGGTCATGACGGCACCTCCCCAAGCAGGAAGGACCATTCCGACAGCAGCCGGTCCCGGTTCTGGCTGGCCCATTCCACATCGTAGGACACCATGTTCAGGGTGGACAGCGGCGGCAGGGAGGGGTCCGCGGGAATGTCCGCCCGGACCGTCCGGCGGCAGAACCGCTGACCCACCATGGACTGTACATCGGTGCTGACGGTGAAATCCAGAAACAGTCTGGCGTTGTCCCCGTGGGGCGCGCCCTTCACCAGCGCACTGCCGTCGGGGACACAGGAAGTGCCGTCGGACGGGTAGACCAAAGCGATGTCCTCCCCGGCGGCGATATGTTGGAGGGCAGTCTCCTCCAGCGTGATGCCCACCAAGGCGCTTCCGTCCGCGACTGCGGTCAGCACCGCGCCGGAGCTGTCCAGCTGCTTTCCATCCAGCGCAGCGCACAGCCGAGTCAGGCTATCCTCCATCTCACCGCCCGTCTGAAGCCGGGTCACCAGCGCCGTATAGGAGGAACCGGATATCTGGGGGTCGGCAAAGGCGATTTTTCCCCGAAAAGCCGGGGATTCCAGATCCTTCCAGCTCGTTAAGGACTCCGGGGCCACCAGTTTGGTATTGTACACCAGCACCACGGGCAGGGCGGAAAAAGGCGTCCAGCAGCCGGACTCCGCCTGAAACTGCTCGGAGATACCGGCGGCCTCCCGACAGATATAGGGGCTGAAGCAGTCCTGATAGGACTCGAGGCTCTCCACACCGCCGCCGAACATCACGTCCGCCTTTGGCGCGTCCGCTTCCTGCTGGATGCGCTGGAGCAGCTCATTGGTGCCGCCGCTGACCACGTCCACCCAGATGCCTGTGCGCTCCTCAAACTCCCGGATAATGGGAGTGTAGACCTCCTCTTTATGGGAGGTGTAGACCACCAGCCGCTGAGCCTCTCCGGGGGTACAGGGAAGCGGCTCCGGCTGCTTTGCGGTGCAGCCTGCCAGCAGGGGAAGGAGCAGGGCCAGAATCAGAATTTGTTTTTTCATAGGCATATCTCCGCTAGGCTTTGAATGAAGTGACTAAATTATAGCACATAGGTCTCGCGATTTCATCATATTTTACACAGAAATCAGAAATATGCAAAAAATATCAGTTTTGACCGGTTTATTTTTGTTTGTTTTGCCATTAGACTATAAGCACAGCAGGGAACAAGACCTGCCGCCGAATAAATCTTTTGAGGAGGAACTGAAATGAAACGTATCGTCGCAATGCTTCTGGTTCTGTGCATGGCGCTGGGCCTGGCCGCCTGCGGACAGAAGGCCCCCGCTCCCACGGAAGCCCCCGCTGCTTCCGCCGAGGCCGCTCCCGCCGCTACGGAAGCCCCCGTCGAGGAAAATCTGACGGAAACCCAGAAAATCATCAAGGAAGCTCAGACCATGACCCTCGAGGAGTTGGCCAAAAAGGCCATCGAGGAGTCCAACGGCAAGATGTTCTACGGCGTGGGCAACTCCAGCCGCGGCAAGAGCGCCCTGCCTCTGTTCATCGCCTACTTACAGACCATCGACCCCAGCTACAACATGGACTTCGAGTGGCAGCAGCCCAAGAACAACAAGATCTTCGATCAGCTCACCGCTGACTCCCTGAAGGACACCGGCACCTTCGCCATGACCCTGATTCAGGACGGCAACCAGATCGAGAGCAAGATGGTTCAGACCGGTATTCTGGACACCTTCATCCCCAAGGACTGGGCCGATGCCAACGGCACCACTGCCGAAGAGTACAAGGGTTTCCTGGCTCTGCAGACCCTGAACAAGGTCTTCATGTACAACAACACCGGCAGCAAGACTTATGACAACTGCTGGGACTTCGTCGCCGAGGGCGAGCATGGTCTGTACATGGACATCGATTCCGAGATCGTCGGCAAGAACTTCCTGTATATGCTCACCGAGGACACCTACGCCGGCTGGCTGAAAGAAGCCTACAACGCCCTGCCCGCCGAGGAGCAGGCCTACTTCCAGCCCACTATCAAGGCCATGGAGTCCGAGGCCGCTGATCTGGGCCTTGGCCCCGACGGTGCCTACGCGCTGGCTTGGATCAAGCTGTGGGTAGAGAGCTACAACGCCCAGACCGATGACGGCCCCATCTGCAACACTCTGGTCGATAAGAGTGCTACCGATCAGTTTGGCCTGCTGGTTTACTCCAAGCTCCGCTCCGTTGAGGAATCCAACTCCGTCTCCGTGAACAACGTCAACGTTGCCGCTTACACCGACGGCTATCAGGGCATCGGCGGCTACGGCTACTGCCACTACCTGTTCGTCACCGACAACAGCCCCCTGCCCTGGACTGCCTGTGCCTTCATCGCCTACATGACCTGCACCGAGGACGGCTTCTCCGCCTGGGGCAAGGACATGGGCGGCTACTCCTCCAACCCCAAGGTTGCTGAGGCTACCGAAAACACCCGTCACCATCAGACCGGCGGTTACGTGGACGGCGTCAGCGTCTACGAGGCCAAGAACGACCGGGGCTACGACTGGTGGACCACCGACGGCAAGCTGGTTCTGGAAGATCCCGAGTACTGCGCTTCCGTTGCCTTCACTGTAGGCAGCTGGATCGAAATGCTGACCAAGTACAGCGCAGGCTAAATTCCAGAGAAATTTCAGTCAAGTAACAAAGACGGCGCCTCTGGATCTGCCCAACGATCGATCCGGAGGCGCTTCCCTTTCCGGAAGGAGGTTCCATGAAAACAATCGCCAATCCCCCCGCCAGCCGCCTCACCATCGGGCTGAACAAGACGAAAACCTTCTTTTCCAAGCCCTATAACGTGATCCTGCTGCTGATGGGCATTGTCTTTACCGTTACCACCGTCGCCCCCATTTTGGCCATCATTCAGGACACCCTGAAAATTCACCCCGGCACCATCGATGCCCACCTGACCGGGCAGGTGTCCGGCTATACCCTCGTCAACTACATCGACCTCTTTACCAGCCGGATGGCAAAAACCAACCTGTGGACGCCCCTGCTGAACACCCTCCTGCTGGCAGTGGGCACCTGCATCGTGTCCATTCTGTTCGGCGGCATTGTGGCCTTCCTCGTCACCCGCACCAACATGGCATGGCGCAAGTACATCAGTTCCATCTTTATTTTCCCCTATATCATGCCACAGTGGACGCTGGCCGTGGTGTGGCAGAACCTTTTTAACTCCAACGCCGTCACCGGCACCTCCAACGGTCTTCTCGCGGCCCTGTTCGGCATCGAGATGCCCATGTGGTGGTGCAAGGGTCTGTTCCCCAGTATGGTGGTGCTGGGCCTGCACTACGCCCCCTTTGCCTACATTCTTATCGGCGGCATTTTCCGCAACATGGACGCGAACCTTGAGGAAGCCGCCACCATTCTGGACACCCCCAAGTGGAAGATCATGACCCGCATCACCCTGCCCATGGTCAAGCCCGCCATTCTGTCCACCATTCTGCTGGTCTTCGGCAGCGCCATGGGTTCCTACCCCGTGCCCCATTATCTGGGCCTCAGCACCCTGTCCACCAAGTACGTCTCCATGAACTCCAAGTATACCGGCGAAGCCAGCATCCTTGCCATCATCATGATGATCTTCGGCGTGGCCATCATGATGCTGAATCAGCTGTCTCTCACCAGCCGGAAGAACTACACCACCGTCACCGGCAAATCCGGTCAGATCTCCAAGATCAATCTGGGTAAATCTGGCAAGTACATCATCGCCCTGATTCTGGTGATCCTGACCTTCTTCACCAGCATTTTTCCCATCGTCTCCTTCGCCTTCGAGACGTTTCTGCCCAACCCCGGCGACTACTCCTTCCTGTACACCGGCGATACCAGCAACCTGACCACCAAGTGGTGGGTCACCAGCGAAAACGTCACCGAGAACGGTATGTACGGCCAGAAGGGCATCCTCCACAACGAGACCATCTGGCACGCCTTCCGGGGTACCATCTTTGTCAGCGTGTGCTGCGCACTGCTGGCGGGCACCATCGGCACGCTGGTTGGCTACGCGGTGTCCAAGAACCGGCGAAGCAAATGGGCGAATTATGTCAACTCAATGGCCTTCCTGCCATACCTGATGCCCTCTCTGGCAGTCGGCGCGGCCTTCTTCATTCTGTTCTCCACGGAGAAGCTGAACCTGTTTAACACCTACACCCTGCTGATCATCGTGGGCACCATCAAGTACATCCCCTTCGCCAGCCGCAGTTCCCTGAACTCCATGCTGCAGCTGTCCGGCGAGATCGAGGAAGCCGCCATCATTCAGGACATCCCATGGATCAAGCGCATGACCCGCATCATCATCCCCATCCAGAAATCCTCCATCATCAGCGGCTACCTGCTGCCCTTCATGACCTGCCTGCGGGAGCTGAGCCTGTTCATGCTGCTGTGCGTACAGGGCTTCATCCTGTCCACCACGCTGGATTACTTCGATGAAATGGGCCTGTATGCCTTCTCCAGCGGCATCAACCTGATCCTCATCATCACCATTCTGGTGTGCAACACCCTTGTCAACAAAGTCACCGGCGCAAGCCTGGATAAAGGAATCGGAGGTTAAATCATGCCTGAAATCAGATTAGAGCATATCACCAAGCGCTGGGGCAGGTTCTATGGTGTGGACGACCTGAATCTGGTCATTGAAAATAACGCGTTTGTCACCCTGCTGGGCCCCTCCGGCTGCGGCAAGACCACCACCCTGCGGATGATCGCGGGACTGGAGACCCCCACTAGCGGACGCATCACCATCGGCGACACGGTGGTATTCGACAGTGAGCTGGGCATCAACATCCCCGCCAACAAGCGGAAGGTGGGCTTCCTCTTCCAGAACTATGCCCTGTGGCCCAACATGACCGTCTACCAGAATATTTCCTTCGGCCTGTCAAACATCAAGGAGGAAATGCCGAAGATCAGCTTTGAGGCGAAAAACGCCGCCCGTCTGGCACAGATCCTCAAAAATCCTCAGGATGTGGTAAAGACGCTTGAGGAATGCCGGGATAAAAACGGCAAGCTGGACGAAAAGAAGGCCATCATCAAGCTGATCGATACCTACACCATCTCCCAGTACACTGCCAAAAAGCTGTTCGGCTATCATTTGGAGCAGGGTAAGGACGTGTCCGCCGAGGTAAAGGCTCTGGAAGAAAAGGTGGAGGCCGCTCGAAAGGCTCAGCCCTTCAACGAGAACTTTGAGCTTCTCAAGGACGGCAAGGTGGAAACTGCTGTGCGCAAGCTGACCAAAGAAGAGGTCGACCTGTCCGTGCGCCGGGTGTCCCGCATCGTCAAAATCAGTATGTTCATGGACCGCTATCCCGCGGAGCTGTCCGGCGGTCAGCAGCAGCGTGTGGCCATCGCCCGGACGCTGGCTCCCGAGCCCAGCGTGCTGTTCATGGACGAGCCGCTTTCCAATCTGGATGCCAAACTGCGTCTGGAAATGCGCTATGAATTGCAGCGGCTCCATGTGGAGACCGGCTCCACCTTCGTATACGTCACCCACGACCAAATGGAAGCCATGACGCTGGCAACGCAGATCTGCCTGATGACCAACGGTGTCCTTCAGCAGTATGCCGCGCCACTGGAAGTTTACAATCACCCTGCCAATCTTTTTGCGGCAGACTTCGTGGGCAACCCCTCCATCAACTTTGTGGAGGCCAAGGGCTGGCAGGGGCCTGAGGGCAGCATTGAGCTGACACTGCTGGACGGACACAAGGCAGTTTTCACCCCCGAGCAGCCATTGCAGCTGCCCCAGTGGTTCCAACGGCGGGACGAGGAGCTGGAAGCCCAGGCGCAGGCTCTGAAGGCCCGTGCGGGAGAGAGCGGCTACGTGGAAAAGAGCAACAAGGACGAGACCTTCCGCTACCACATCGCCAGAGTCAACGACGAGGACGACGGCATCCACGAGGAGCCGGTGCTCACCAACGAGGATCTGGTGCTGGGCATCCGCCCGGAGTTCCTGTCCATCACCGGCGGTGGAAATGTGGAGTGCGAGATTTACGGTGCCATGCCCACTGGCATGGAATCCACCGTCAAGGTGCGCATCGGAGAGTATCTGCTCACCGGCGTGGTCTTCGGCAGTACCCTGTTTACCATCGGAAGCAAACACCTGCTGGATATCACCGGCAGCAGCGTGATGCTCTTTGACCGGTCAAGCGGTCGGCGCATCACCTCCGGCACCCTGAAGCTGCTATGATCCGGGGGCTGCTATTCGATCTGGACGGAGTTCTGGTGAACACGAACCCCCTCCACGCCCGGGCGTGGCAGGAGCTTGCCGAAGAATTGGGAATTCCTTTCACTCCGACAGACCAGGAGGCCTTTCTGGGCATCAGCCGGGCACAGTGCCTGGAAATTCTGCTGAAAAAGGGAAACCTCTCCCTTCCGGAATCCGAAAAAGAGAGGCTGTGCACCTGGAAAAATGACCGCTACCGGGAGATGATCGGCACTTTGACCCCGGCGGCGCTGCTGCCGGGCGTGTCGGAATTCTTACGCGTTGCCCGGGCTGAGGGATACCGGACAGCTCTTGGCAGTGTCAGCAAAAATGCGGAGTTTGTCCTGAAAAAGCTGGAAATTACGGCGTTTTTTGACGCCGTCATCGACGGCAGGAAAATTGTAAACGGCAAGCCCAACCCGGAGGTGTTCCTCAAAGGAGCGGAGGCTCTGGGACTCCCACCTGAGCAGTGCCTGGTTTTCGAGGACTCAGCCGCAGGTATCGAGGCCGCCCACCGGGGCGGAATGAAAGCCATCGGCATCGGAACGGCCCGGCTGCTCCCGTCGGCAGAGCTGACCATCCCAGGCTTCTCCGGCGTAATGCCGGACGCGCTTCTGGCGCAGTTGCTATAACACTTTTATCAGATTGATACCGTGTATCGGGGAACCTCTGAACAGTTCTGTTTCGTCTGGACAGCGAGTCTTTAGTCCCAGCTGTGCAGCTTAAAAAATGGGAAAAATATCCGCATTTTCATACTGACTTTCATTCGTGAGGATGGAAATTTTAATATGAAGATCACAAAGCGACGGGTATCCATGATTTTTCATTCCGAAAATTACGGATGCCAGATTGGAACAGGAGCATGCCGAAACCTATGCCCAGTTCAAATTCATCCGGGAGGATTCTCAGCAGCTTTGGAAAATTAAATTCTATGTGGACTCTGCCCGCAAGAATTTTGAACAGGCGCAGCAGCGCACATCCCACAAACAGGATCAGGAAATTTGATTCCTTCATTCTGTCAGAAAGGGGATAAAAGCATAATTTCAACGGGCAGCATCTGTAATCACTTACGGATGCTGCCCATCTTTTCTTTTTTTATGCACTTTTTCAAATGATTCTGGCGGCCACCGTGTTACGCATGTCATTGCGAACCAGTCCGCAGACTGGTGTGGCAATCCGTTCTAAAAATCAGAAATGCAGATGTTTCCTATTTTTCTTGGACTCCCCAGAGAATCCAATCAATTTTCTTGGTGTCCGTCATAACTGCATCGGGGTAGTGTTGGTTGAAAATTGCAAGATAATTCTGGGCTTCTTCCGTAGAATACCAATGAATGATGTAATTGTACAACTGAACAACCTTTTCAAAACGATTCTTTTCGTAAGGATAAGGTGCCCGCAGACTGAGATTTTGCAGTACAAACTTATCCCACAAAGGCATTTCCGGACGGATTGTAGCCAACATTTTACTGCTGAAAGAAGCATGAATTTGCCCGGTTTGGTCGTAAAGATAATGGAGAATATCTTCAAAGGTCAATTGCTGATTATGCTTGTTCTCTTCAAAGAACTGATAGTAGCTAGTGTAAAATGCGGAATTCCGCTGCCGCATCCGGTAGAAGCCATTGTAGAATCGCTGAAAATCCATGTCCCTTGAAACATCGGTTTCCAACACCCACTGCATGAGTTTGGTGTATTTCTGAATACCAGGTGTAATCCTGTCAAATCGAACTTCCATGGTGTTTTCTCCTTTTAATAATGGTTATTCTTGAATAAGAGATGATACCAAAAGCTGATAAACGCACAGATGAAAAAATACACTGTCCCGTTCACCTCCCTGCGCCCCTATCATACAGGAAGAAGTGTCCAATAAAACGGGTATAATCGGTTAAAAAACAAGGCCCAATATCCGTAAGAATGGGGAAGCGGATTGTGACCGGAGGGAATCCCCGGAGGGGGCCACACCAGTGTGCGCACTGGTTCGCAATGACATCCGTTATCTTGAGATTTTTATTTTCCACCGTAGGCCAGCAGAAGCACGGCCAGAAGGCACTGGGCGACCAGAATCAGCGGAATGCCCAGGGTGAATTTCAGGTGCTTGGTTTTATGCCGGACAGTGTACATGCCGAGCAGGCTCCCCACGCTGCCGCCCAGGGCGGCCACCAGCATCAGGGTGGATTCCCGGATGCGCCAGCGATTTTTCTTCGCCTTCCACTTGTCCAGGAGCATAAGCCCGAAGCCAAGCGCATTGATTAGAAGCAGGTAGGCAATCAGCAGCTTGTTCATGATACATTCCTTTCGGGAGGGATTGGGTTGCGGAAACTCTTTTTGATCGGTCTGGCTCTTGCCCTGGTTCTTTGCGGCTGTGGAGCCAAGGAAACCCTGGAAACCATTGCCGACGACATTCCGGCGGAGCCGGTACTGGGGCAGATGCGGGAAATCAGCGTCCGGCTGCCGGACGGCGCGGTGTCCCCGGTGCTGAAAAGCGAAGCCGAACAGCTGTATCTCAGTGAGGACTATGAGATTCTGGTGCAGACCTGCCCCGCCGGAAATCTGAACGACACCATCCGGAAGCTCACGGGCTTTGACAAGGAGCAGCTGACGGTGATGGAAACGGAACAGGACGGGGCAAAACGCTATGACTTCGTCTGGGCCGCGGCCGGGGAGGACGGGGAACGGCTGGGAAGAGCCGCCATCCTGGATGACGGCAGCTATCACTACTGCCTGTCCGTCCTCCGGGATGCCCAGGGCGAAAAGTCGCAGGTTGTGTGGAGCGAGGTGTTCTCTTCCTTCGGCCTCGTTTAATCGTACTGGGAAAGAGCCTCCCGGCACATGGCCTGGCAGGCCTCCACGACGCTCTGGGGGTACAGAACCTTGGCCTTGCTGCCGAAGCCGATGACCCAGCTGAGGAACATGGGCGACACGGCCACGTTGACGGTGAAGACGAAGTGGTCGTCCCCGTCGGGAATCAGCAGAATGTCCCGGCCGAACCGGTCAATGACCACATTCACAAGACTTCTGTGGAAGCGAAGCTTCACATCGGCAGTCTGACCGGAATACATCTGAAAGAGCCGGTTGGCATACTCCGTCAGAGCCTTGCCCGTCAGCTCTGGGCAGGGGAGCCGGGGCTCTTCCAGAGAAAGGATGTCGCTCATCCGGTCTACCCGGTAGGAGGTGGCTCCGTGCCGGGGGGAGTGAGCCAGCAGGTAGCAGTTTTCGTTATCCTGGCACAGGCCGTAGGGGCTGGCACGGTACTCCCGCTCCCGGTACTGGCGGGTGCCGTCCAGGCCGTAGTCGAAGTACCGGAAGGAGATCTGCCGGTTTTCGGCGATGGCGTCCTGAATGGCGTCTACATTATAGTAGATGGTTTCGTTCATGCTTTTGACCCGGCCGGAAACCAGCACGTCCCGGCGCATGAGCCGGGCGTCGTAGACGCTGCACTGGCTGCAAAGCTTCTCAATGAGCTCCCGGGATTTTTTCTCCGTGAGAAATTTACTGGACTGGACGGCATCGATGAGCAGCTTCAATTCCGGCAGCTCAAAATTCCGGGAGGCAATATAGTAGCCCCCGCCCTTGCCGGGCAGGGATACGATATCCACGCCGTAATCCTGCAAGGCCGCCACGTCGGAATAGATGGTTTTCCGGTCACATTCAATATTGTGCTGCCGCAGAAGCATGGTTTGCAGCTCCGAAGCTCTCACCGGGTGTGCCTGGTGGGAGTTTCTTTGCAGATAATCCAGAATGTAGAAGATTTTCAGCTTTTGATTGTCAGACTTGGGCATGGAAATCCCTCCCTAGAGGTTCATTATAGCACATCAATCAGCGGGAGCAAGGGCAAATTTGCATTTTCCGAAGGGATGTGCTATAATCCCACCCAAAGGAGTGAGAACCGTGGGTTACTTTGGATGTCATCTGTCGGCCAGCGGCGGGAACGCCGCCATGGTGAAAACTGCCCTGTCCATCGGGGCCAATACCTTTGCCTTCTTTACTCGCAATCCCAGGGGGAGCAAGGCCAAGAAGGAAGACCCGGAGGACGGGGCAAGGGCGGTGGAACTGCTGAAGCAAGAGAGCTTTGGCCCCCTGGTTGCCCATGGAGCCTATACCATGAACCTGTGCACCGCCGACCCGGAGGCAAGAGACTTTGCCGCCTCCCTGCTGGCGGACGATCTGCGGCGCATGGCGGCTCTGCCTGGGAACTTTTATAATTTCCATCCCGGCAGCCATGTGGGGCGGGGTCTGGAGGCGGCAGTGGAGGATATTTCCGCCGCCTTGCGGAAGGCTCTGGAGCCCGGGTATCCGGTGACGGTGCTGCTGGAAACCATGGCGGGCAAGGGCAGCGAGGTAGGCGGTCGGTTCGAGGAGCTGAAAGCCATCCTGGATGCCACGGGAGACGATACCGTCGGCGTGTGCCTGGACACCTGCCATGTCTACGACGGGGGCTATGATATTGTCAGCGACCTGGACGGAGTTCTCCGGGAATTTGACCGGGTCATCGGTCTGAACCGGCTGAAGGCTCTGCACCTGAACGATTCCAAGAACCCCTTTGCCAGCCATAAAGACCGGCACGAATGTATCGGCAAGGGCAGCCTGGGGCTGGAAACCTTCCGTGCCATTGTGAACCATCCGGCGCTCCGGGACAAGCCCATGATTCTGGAGACGCCCAACGAGTTGCCCGGCTACCGGGAAGAAATCGCCCTACTCAGAAGCCTGGAGTCTTAAAAATTTGTTCATTTGACATCCGGCCGAGAATGTGTCATTTTTATAGAAGAATCCAGAGAGAGGAGAAACGGGAATGGAAGAAATTTTGCAGACCCTTGCCACGGCGCCCAGCGAGCTTACCGGGCAGTACATCGGCTTTCTGCGCTATGCCGTGCCGGTGATGACCTTCCTTTTACTGCTGCGGTGCGCCTTTCCGCTGCTGACCTTCCGCCGGGAGCCGGAGATCTGGGCCTGGCTGAATCTCACCGACGGTACCCAGATTCCCATTACCCACTGGGAGAATGTCATCGGCAGAAGCAAAAGCTGTGATGTGACCATCGATTTTTCCACCATTTCCCGGAATCACGCGGTGCTGACCCGGTATGACGACGGCAGCTGGACGCTTCTGGACATCGGCTCCAAAACCGGCACCTTCGTCAATGACCGGCCCATTCAGATCTGCGCCCTGAAGCCCAAAGACCGGATTTCCATCGGCGGTGTGGAAATGCAGCTTCAGCCCATTACCCAGCGGCAGGAAGTCCGTCAGGCCCAGCTGCGCACCAAGGCCGCCAGCGGCTGGGACAGTGTGACGAACCTGATGCTTCTGACCATTTTGCAATGCGCCATTCTTCTGGGATACCTTCTCCGGGGGGAAAAGGTGGATTTTCCCAATATTCTCATTGGCTTCGGCGGCATCGTCCTCAGCCAGTGGGTGCTGTACCTTTTCTATTGCCTCATCCATCGGAAGTCTTTTGAGGTGGAGACCATCGCCTTTTTCCTGTGCACCATGGGTATGGCGGCCATTGCCACCGTCAAGCCCGGAGAGGCGGTGAAACAGCTGGGGGCCATGGGACTGGGCATCGTCACCTTCCTGATTCTGGGCTGGTCCCTGCGGGATCTGGAGCGAGCCAAGGTGGTGCGCTATCTGGCGGTGGCGGCAGGAATTGGCTTTCTGGTGGTCACTTTGCTTTTCGGCACGGAATACTACGGCGCGAAAAACTGGCTGATTCTGGGGGGTATGTCCTTGCAGCCCTCGGAGCTGAGTAAGGTCTGCTTCGTCTTTGCCGGCACTTCCACCATGGATCGGATTATGAGCAAGCGAAATCTGATTCTGTTCATTGCCTATTCCGTGGTGATCTGCGGCCTGCTGGCGCTGATGAACGACTTCGGCACGGCTCTGGTGTTCTTCTGCGCCTTTTTGCTCATTGCTTACCTGCGCTCCGGCTCCATGGGCACGGTGGCTCTGGCCATTACCGCCCTGGGCTTTGCGGGCGTGCTGGCCCTGCGGATCGCCCCCCATGCCCTGAACCGGTTCACCACCTGGCGGCATGTGTGGCAGGATCCCTTAAGCGGCGGTTATCAGCAGACCAGAGCCCTCATGTGCATCGCCTCCGGCGGCCTGTTTGGCCTGGGGCCGGAGGGAGGCCTGCTCCAATATGTATTTGCGGCGGATTCCGATATCGTTTTTGCCACCATCAGCGAGGAATGGGGACTTCTGGCTGCGCTGATGATGGTGCTGAGCATTGCGGTGCTGGGTGCGTTTGCCATCCGCACCACCCGGGTGGCTCGCAGCAGCTTCTATTCCATCGGCGGCTGCACCGCCGCGGGACTGCTGGTCATTCAGACGATTTTGAACTGCCTGGGCACCGTGGACATTCTGCCCTTTACCGGCGTGACCTTCCCCTTCCTCAGCAACGGTGGCACCAGCATGATCGGCGCCTGGGGGCTGCTGGCCTTTGTCAAGGCGGCGGATACCCGGCAGAATGCCAGCTTTGCCATCCGCTTGCAGAAAAAGGAAAAGGAGGACTAGCCCATGAACCGAATTACCAAACGAACCTGGATTGTGGGACTGTTCCTGGGCGTGCTCCTGTGCGGATTGCTGCTGTTTGTGGGGGAATATGTGACGGATGCGGAAAAGTGGGTTTCCTTCTCCGGCTCCCCGCATCTATATAATAGCAGCAACATCGGCTGCGGCACCATCACCGACCGGAGCGGCCAGACCCTTTTAAGCATCGCCCAGGGCAGAACCTACTCCGACAATGCCCAGACCCGAAAATCCACCCTCCACTGGCTGGGCGACCGGAACGGCTTTATCAACGCCGCGGCGGTTTCCACTTATGCCGGTGCCATGGCAGGCTACGACCGGATCAACGGCGTATACGATGCCTCCGGCGAGGGAGGCACTGCCCGGCTGACGCTTTCAGCCAAGGTGCAGAACGCCGCCCTGGAGGCCATGGGCAGCCGAAAGGGAACCGTGGCGGTGTATAACTACAAAACCGGTGAGATTCTCTGCGCCCTGACTACTCCAACCTACGACCCGGAGAATGTGCCGGACATTGCCTCGGACACGACGGGCGCCTACGACGGCGTTTATCTGAACCGGTTCGTCCAGTCCTCCTATGTGCCCGGCTCCATTTTCAAGATCGTCACCCTGTCCGCTGCCCTGGACTGCGTGCCGGACATCGAGGAAAAGACCTTCACCTGCAAGGGTAAGCTGACCTACGGCTCCGGCAGCAACACCGAGGCGGTGACCTGCGAGAAGGCTCACGGAAATCAGAGCATCAAGCAGGCCTTTGCCAACTCCTGCAACTGCGCCTTCGCCCAGATTGCGGAGCTGGTGGGCAAGGACAATATGGTGAAGTATGTCCGCCAGTTCCAGGTGACACAACGGCTTTCCTTTGACGGCATTACCACCGCCGCCGGAAACTACGACATTTCCAACACCGGCGCGGTGTCCTTCGCCTGGAGCTGCATCGGCCAGCATTCCGACCTGGTGAACCCTGCCCGGTACATGACCTTTATGGGGGCCATCGCAAACGGCGGAGTAGGGGTGGAGCCCTACCTGATGGCGCAGGTGGAAAACGGCGGGAAGACCACCTATCAGGCTAAGCCCGTATCCACCGACCGGCTGATGCCGGAGTCCGTGGCAGAAACCGTCAAGGCTTACATGCGCAACAACGTGAAGACGGTCTACGGCGACGGAAACTTTGGCGGCCTTCCCGTCTGCGCCAAGTCCGGCACCAGTCAGCTGGGGGGCGACCAGAAGTCCAACGCCATGTTTGCCGGATTTGTGGACAGCGACCAGTACCCCCTGGCCTTTATGGTGGTGGTGGAAAACGGCGGCTACGGCAGCCATACCTGCGTGCCCGTCATCAGTAAAGTCCTTGCCGCCTGTAAGTCTGTTATGGATAATTAAAAATCCTTTGGCAGTGCTGCACAATTGTGCGGCACTCAGACTGTCGAAAAACCATGTCATTGCGAGGCAGTGCGCACACTGCCGTGGCAATCCCCCTAATTTTCAAACATTTTAGATCATAAACCAATGGCTTTTACTTCTATCCGGGGGATTCCCACACCAGTCTGCGGACTGGTTCGGAATGACAACGTATGTTGAGGGCTTTTTTGATACGCTGGGTGCCGCACAATTGTGCGGCACTATTTCTGCCTAAGAGGCTTATTTTATCTGGGTGCTTTCGATAAAACCACCGATAGCAGCCCGAAACATTTCGACTGGCTTCCGGCGATGCGGCCGGGGGATTCTCAAGGGGGCGGCTTTTCGGCAGCGCCCCTTGAGCCGGCTTCTTATCAATTTTCTTGCCGGGACAAGAAAATTGCCCCCGGAGGGACCAGAGCCGAAAGTTTTCTGCGAAGTATGAGAAAGGATTGGCCCTCATCCGTCTCGTGCTTGCGGGGGTCGCACGAGCCACCTTCCACCAGGGGAAGGCAAGGGATACTGCATGCCGCACAATTGTGCGGCACTGCCCTTGTATATTCTACACAAAAAAGGCGAAACCGGATTGTTGGAATCTGTGGTGTTTTCCTCGTTGACAAATGTCTTTGCCTGAGATACAATACACCCAAGAAATCCGAAGGAGGTACGGCGTATGAAGACCCGGAACGAACTGAATCTGCACACGGCGTGCCTTGCCGCCCGAATTAGCGACCTGCTGGACGCTGCCCCTGTGGCAGGGTCTGTATGCCTGCTGCCTGTACGAATTAGCATGTCACGGGCGTAACCGGATTTTCCGTATGTATGGAGAAGCGGCTGCGCAGAAGCGTATCCGCTTTTTTATAGTTTTATCTTATCTATTTAGAAAAGGAGAAAACGAAAATGAAAAAGTATCTTGCTCTTGCCATGGCTTTTGTCCTGGTGGCAGCCGTCTTTGCCGGCTGCGGCAACTCCTCGGCGGGAACTGCGACCACGGCTCCCGCTGCCCCCGCCGGTGACGCGGCTCCTGCCGGTACCGGCACCGTGAAGATCGGCATGTCCGGCCCTCTGACCGGCGGCGCCTCTGCCTATGGCCTGGCCGTGAAGGCCGGCATGGAAGTGGCCGTTGAGGAAATCAACGCCAAGGGCGGTCTGCAGATCGAGTTCAACGCTCAGGACGATGAGGCTGACGGCGAGAAGGCCGTTTCCGCTTACAATGTTCTGAAGGACTGGGGTATGCAGGTCATGGCCGGTCAGGTTACCACCGGTTCCGCTCTGGCTGTGGCTCCCGAGTCCACCGCCGACAACATGTTCAACCTGACTCCCTCCGCCTCCGCCGAGTCTCTGGCTCTGACCGGTGACAACATCTTCCAGATGTGCTTCACCGACCCCAACCAGGGCGCTTCCGCCGCTGAGCTGGTATCCACCAAGTTCGCCGGTTCCAAGGTCGGCATCATCTACGACTCTTCCGACGACTACTCCTCCGGCCTGTACAAGGGCTTCAGCGAGAAGGCCGCTGAGTTGGGCGTTGAGGTTGTGGCCACCACTTCCTTCACCGCCGACAACAAGGCCGACCTGTCCACCCAGGTGACCCAGTGCAAGGACGCCGGCGCTGATCTGGTGTTCCTGCCCATCTACTACACCGAGGCTTCTCAGATTCTGTCCTACGCCAACAAGATCGGCTACGCTCCCAAGTTCTTCGGCTGCGACGGCATGGACGGCATCCTGACCGTGGAAGGCTTCGACACCGCTCTGGCCGAGGGCCTGGTTCTGATGACCCCCTTCGATGCCAACGCTTCCGATGAGGCGACCCAGTCCTTCGTCGCCAAGTTCAAGGAGAAGATGGATGGCCTGGTGCCCAACCAGTTCGCCGCTGACGGCTACGATGTCATCTACGCCATCTACAACGGCCTGACCAACGCCGGTGCCACCGGCAGCGAGTCCGCCGAGGAGCTGTGCACCATGCTCAAGGAGCAGTTCGCCACCATGACCGTGGACGGCCTGACCGGTACCGGTATGCACTGGGATGCCAACGGCATGATCTCCAAGGCTCCCGCCGCTGTGGTCATCGAGAACGGCGTTTACGTTTCCCTGGGTTGAGTTTCCCCGGCTTGATTTTGAATCCCATCAAAGGGGATGGGAGACCTCCGGTCTCTCATCCCCTAAAGGGGTTTCTAAGAGATTTATCGGCAGTCTGTGAAAACGCCGGGAAAGTCTGACGCTTTCACAGGCTGTTGAGAAAATAGGGAGGCTTCGGCTGCCGGGAGGGCTCCGGGGGCTTTCCAAGAAAGAGAGGGCTATTCATGAAAATCATTCAGTATCTGATCAACGGCATCAGCATCGGCTCCGTGTATGCCATCATTGCCCTGGGCTACACCATGGTTTACGGAATTGCCAAGATGCTGAACTTCGCCCACGGCGATGTCATCATGGTGGGCGCGTACATTTCCTTCTGTGTGACCAATTACCTGGGGCTTCCGGTGGCGGTCTCCATCCTGGCGGCCATGGCGGTGTGCACGGTGCTTGGCGTTCTCATTGAGGGTCTTGCCTATAAGCCCCTGCGGGGCACTCCCAGCCTGGCGGTGCTGATTACCGCCATCGGCGTCAGCTACTTCCTCCAGAACGCGGCGCAGCTGATCTGGTCTTCCAGCCCCAAGAACTTTACCTCCATCGTCACCTTCCAGCCCCTGCGGCTGGCCGGGGATCAGCTGGTGGTCACCGGCGAGGTGATTTACACCATTGTTGCCTCCATCCTCATTATGGTGGGTCTGACCTGGTTTACCACCAAGACCCGGACCGGTAAGGCCATGCGGGCGGTTTCCGAGGATCGGGACGCTGCCCAGCTCATGGGTATCAACGTGAACAAGACCATTTCCATGACCTTTGCCATCGGTTCCGCCCTGGCGGCCATCGCCGGTGTGCTGCTGTGCTCCACGGTGCCGACCTTGCAGCCTACCACCGGCTCCATGCCCGGCATCCGCGCCTTCACCGCTGCCGTCTTCGGCGGCATCGGCTCCATTCCCGGAGCTATGCTGGGCGGCATTTTGCTGGGCATTATCGAGACCTTCAGCAAGGCCTATTTAAGCCCTCAGTTCAGCGATGCCATCGTGTTCGCCGTGCTGATTGTAATTCTGCTGGTGAAGCCCGCAGGTTTGCTGGGCAAGCAGGTTCAGGAGAAGGTGTGAGGTGGTTATGATGAAAAAGAGACTGACAAAAGACAAAATCCTGGGAGCCTCCACCTATATTCTGGTTACGGTGGCCTTCCTGATTCTTCAGCTTCTCATGAACCAGGGCAAGCTGAGCAGCACCATGAAGGGCTTCCTGGTTCCCGCTTGTGCCTATATTGTGCTGGCGGTTTCCCTGAACCTGCTGGTGGGTATCTGCGGTGAGCTGAGCCTTGGTCATGCGGGCTTCATGGGTATCGGCGCCTTCTCCGGCGTGATTGTCACCGCGTTGCTTGCCCAGGCGGTACCCAACGGTGTCCTCCGGCTGGTGATTGCCATGCTGGTGGGCGGTGTGCTGGCGGGAGCCATCGGCTTCCTCATCGGCATTCCCGTCCTTCGCCTTCGGGGCGACTATCTGGCGATCGTCACCCTGGCCTTCGGCGAAATCATGAAGAACATCTTCGGAAACCTCTACCTGGGCGTTGACGAAGAGGGACTTCACACCACCATGAGTTCCGCCGGTCTGACCCTGGGCGCGGGCGGCACTATGATTGTTTCCGGCCCCAGAGGTGCCACGGGCATTACCAAGCTATCCACCTTTGCCATGGGCTTTGTGCTGATTCTCTTCACCCTGTTTGTGGTGCAGAATCTGATCAATTCCCGGGAAGGCCGGGCCATCAAGGCCGTCCGGGACAACCGGATTGCCGCCGAGTCCGTGGGCATCAACGTCACCGCCTTCCGGATGAAGGCCTTCGTGGTCTCCGCGTTCCTGGCGGGCATGGCCGGTGCCCTGTACGCCATGAATTACGGCTCCATCACGGCCAGCAAGTTCAACTTCAATACCTCCATCAACATTCTGGTCTTTGTGGTGCTGGGCGGCATGGGCAACATCCTGGGCTCCATCATTTCCGCTACGGTGCTGTACATCCTGCCGGAGGCCATGCGCGGTTTGCAGGATTACCGGATGATTATCTACGCCGTCGTTCTGATTCTGGTCATGCTCTTCACCTGGTCTCCCAAGGTGAAGGACACCATGTCCGTGGTTTCCGACAAGATTTCCGGTATGTTCAAGAAGAAGGAGGCGGGAAGCCATGAATGAGTATTCCAAGAAGATTCTGAAAGTGCCCACCGTGACCTTCGTCCGGGAGCAGGATCAGGGCAAGCAGCCCGTTCTGGATGTGCGGAACCTGGGCATTGACTTCGGCGGCCTGACTGCCGTGGACAGCTTCAACATTACCATCGGCCCTACCGAGATTTCCGGTCTGATCGGCCCCAACGGCGCGGGCAAGACCACCATTTTCAACCTGCTCACCGGCGTTTACCAGCCCACCCGTGGCTCTGTCCTTGTCAACGGCATCGACATCAAGGGAATGCCGGTGCACAAGGTCAATAAGCTGGGCATCGCCCGTACCTTCCAGAATATCCGGTTGTTTACGGATATGACCGTTCTCGACAACGTGAAGGTGGGTCTGCACAACTCTATGAAGTGCCCCTTTATTTCCAGCGTCCTCCATCTGCCCGGCTATTTCAAGGCCGAGAAGCTGGCAAACGAGAAGGCCATGGAGCTGCTGGACTTCATGGGTCTTGCGGAGCACGCCAACGAGAAGGCGGGAAGCCTGCCCTACGGCGTTCAGCGTCGGCTGGAAATCGTCCGGGCACTGGCTACCAATCCCTCGGTGATTCTGCTGGATGAGCCTGCCGCGGGCATGAACCCCAGCGAGACTGCCGAGCTGATGCACCAGATCCGCCGGATTCGGGACACCTTCCATGTGGCGATTTTCCTCATCGAGCACGATATGAATCTGGTGATGAATGTCTGCGAGGCCATCGCCGTGGTGAATTACGGTCGGATTATCGCTAAGGGCACCCCTGAGGAGATTCAGGCCAACCCCGCGGTCATTGAAGCCTACCTTGGTAAGGAGGAGAACCATGCAGATGCTGAAAATTGAAGACATGCACGTCTATTACGGCGCCATCCACGCGGTAAAGGGCGTGTCCTTTGAGGTGGGCGAGGGCGAGATCGTGGCTCTGATCGGCGCCAACGGCGCGGGAAAATCCACCATTCTGAAAACCGTTTCCGGTCTGATGCACCCCCGCAGCGGCTCCATCCATTTCTGTGACCAGGACATCACCCACGCCGAGGCCTTTAAGCTGCTGCGTACCGGTCTGGCACACGTCCCCGAGGGACGGCGGATTTTCCAGCAGATGACCGTCCAGGAGAACCTGGAAATGGGCGCTTACATCAATAAAGAGGTTTCCGCTCAGGACTTGGAGATGGTATTCAACTATTTCCCCCGGCTGAAGGAGCGGCGCAAGCAGATTGCGGGCACTCTCTCCGGCGGCGAGCAGCAGATGCTGGCCATGTCCCGGGCACTGATGTCCCACCCCAAGCTGATGATGCTGGATGAGCCTTCCATGGGTCTGGCTCCCATTCTGGTTGACCAGATTTTCGATATCATCAAGGAGCTTCACAAGGCGGGCACTACCATCCTTCTCGTGGAGCAGAACGCCCGGAAGGCTTTGCAGATCGCCGACCGTGCCTACGTTCTGGAAACCGGCACCATCACCCTCAGCGGCACCGGCGCGGAGTTGGCAAGCTCGGATGCCGTGAAGAAAGCTTATCTCGGTGGCTGAGGCCTGAGCACTTCCCAGACAACATTTTTACACCCCCTGCATAGGGTAAATGCAGGGGGTGTCTTTTTATGTGCCGGAAAAATCATCTGCGGGGCTGCTGCCTGATCTGCTTCGGCCTGGGGCTGATCCTGGGGCACTGCCTGGAAAGCTGGCTGCTGTGCTGCTGCGGCGGCCTGTGCCTGATGGCGCTGGGCTGCTGTGTCACCCGCAGACGCTGATAGAATCGTCATAATCTTGTCCCGGCGGGAATAGACTATAGTGCAAGTATCATGCAAGTCTATTTGGGATGAGGAGTGAACCGAAGTGGAAGTGACATTTCAGAATCAGGGCTGCCCCTGCTTGAAGCCGGTTTTGCGCCAGGCACGAAACGCGGAGCAGTCCCAGGAGATCAAGCTTGCCGAGGGAATGCCGGACGTGGGTCGAATCCTGACGGCCTGGGGCCAGCCCATCCTGCGCGGCAAGGAGTGGGGCTCGGATGGACTGTCCGTCACCGGTGGAATGATGGTCTGGGTGCTGTACACCCCGGAGGATGGGAGCGCTGAGCGGTGTCTGGACGGCTGGATTCCCTTTCAGCTGCGCTTCGAGCTGCCGGAGGAGCTGCCCGAGGGGAAAATCTGCCTGGGGATGCTCCCCAGAGCGGTGGAGGCCAGAACCGTATCTCCCCGGAAAATTCAGGTTCGGGCGGGACTGAGCCTTCTGTGCCAGGCCTTTGTGCCTATGGAAATCCCGGTGGCCCGACCGCAGCATTTGCCGGAGGGTGTGGAGCTGCTGGAAAATACCTATCCCCTCCGGCTCTGGAAGGAGGCGGGGGAGAAGACCTTCTCCCAGGAGGAAACTCTGACCCTGCCGGATTCCGCGCCGGTGCCGGAGGAACTGATCTGTTACTGGGCAGATGCCCGGGTGACCGATCGGAAGGTGCTGTCCCAGAAGCTGGTGTTCCGGGGAAGCACGGCGGTGCACCTGTGCTATCGCTGCCGGGAGGGTCAGCTCCACTGCTGGGACTTTGACCTGCCCTTTTCCCAGTATGCGGAGCTGGCCGGGGAGTACGGCGCGGATGCCCAGACGGAATTTTCGCTGTGCCTCACCGGGCTGGAACTGGAGCTGGACGAAGAAGGCCGGATGAATCTGAAATGCGGCATTGCCGCCCAGTACGCCCTGTCCGACCGGGAGCAGCTGGAGCTGACCCAGGATGCCTACAGTCCGGGAAGGGAGCTGCAAATCCAGATGAGCACACTGGAACTGCCGGTGACCCTGGACGGACGGCGGGAGAACCTGTATGCCGAGCAGACTCTGCCCGGTCAGGGCAGTCTGGTGGTGGACAGCCGGTTCCTGCCGGAATATCCCAGACAGCGGCGGGAAGGGACGTGCCCGGTTCTGGAGCAATGCGGCACCTTCCAGCTCCTGTATTACGGGGAGGACGGCGCTCTGCACGCAGGCTCTGCCCGCTGGGAAGGAACCCTTCCGGTGACCGCGGATGAAGCGGTGGATATCTGGGCAGTGCCGGGAATCGGAACCTGCCAGGCGGCAATCGGCGGCAGCGAGATGACCCTGAAAGCGGAGCTGCCTGTGGAGCTGACGGCGACCACGGTGGAGCGGCTGAGCGTAGTGACGGGGCTGACCCTGGGGGAGCCCCGGAAGGGGGAGGGCGGCAGGCCTTCTCTGATTCTCTGCCGGGCCGGAGAACGAAGCCTCTGGGACATGGCAAAGGCGGCAGGCTCCACGGTGGCATCCATCCGGGAGGCAAACGATTTGCAGGGGGAGCCGGCCCCGGACCAGATGTTATTGATTCCAATTTTGTAACAGGGGAAGCTCTGAATCAATCGGCAAGAGCTGGCAGCGCGAGATTTTGTCCACAGGCAAGCTTCGAAAAGTGGAGGAATACTTTGTGTACCCGCAAGGGGTATGCCGCATCCGTAAGCCAGCTTACGCTGGCAACGGCTGCGCTATATTTCCCACTTTTCGAAGAGCAGCGTGTGGGCAAAAGATCCGCTGCGAAAGCCGCCGACGATTGATTTAGAGTTTCCCCCAACCAAAAGAGAAACGCCGCACCGGGGGAGAACCGGTGCGGCGTTTGACAGCCTGGTCGCATTGAGCCTGGGGATAACGCTGTCCCTGACAGCATACTTCAGGGGAAGGGCGAAAGCAATTGAAAGCTGTCGAACAGGCCTATTCTTTTTCCGAATCCTTCAGGGCAATTTCATAAACCGCGTTTTTGGAAAGCCCCAGTTCCTTGGCGGTCTGCTTCACCGCGTCCTTCCGGGAAAGCCCCTGGGCAGTCAATTCCGCCAGTCGGGCGGCGGCATCGGTTTCCGAGGGAATCTCCTTTTCTTCCGGTTTGGCGCCGGCAACAATCAGCACGAATTCTCCCTTGGGGGGAGTCTGGGTGTAGCGTTCCAGTGCCTCCGCCAGCGTGGTGCGGACAACCTCCTCGTGAAGCTTGGTCAGCTCCCGGCACAGGCTCAGAGGCCTCTCGCCGCCGAAAACCTCCGCCATGTCGGAAAGAGTGGTGAGAAGCTTGTGCGGAGCTTCGTAGAAAATCATGGTTCGCTGCTCGCTTTTCAGGCTTTCCAGGTGCTCCCGGCGGCTTTTTTTCGCCGTGGACAGAAAGCCTTCGAAACAGAACCGGCCGGTGGCCTGACCGGAGATGCTCAGGGCGGTGATGGCGGCGCAGGGGCCGGGAATGGCGCAGACCGGAATTCCCGCCCCGGCGCACTGCTTCACCAGATCCTCACCGGGGTCGGAGATGGCGGGGCTTCCCGCGTCGGAAACCAGGGCGCAGGTTTCGCCGCCCAGAATCCGCTCCACGATTCGACTGCCTTGGGCGGCCTTGTTGTGCTCGTAGTAGCTGACGAGACTTTTCTTGATGCCCAGGTGGTTCAGAAGTTTCAACGTCACCCGGGTGTCCTCCGCGGCGATGAAATCCGCGGCCTCCAGGGTTTCCCGGCACCGCTGGGAAATATCCCCCAGATTGCCGATGGGGGTGGGAACCAGATACAGCATTGCGGACATATTAGCCTCCTAGATGATAGATTTCCCGGTAAAGGGGGGTGGGGGAGCCGTCGGAATCACGAAGAATCCATTCTTCCCAGATTAGCCCCGGCTTGGCGCCCTTCCGGAACCCCAAAAGAATCAGGCTTACCGGGTCGCCGGGGCGATGCCGAACCAGGCCTAAGCGTTTGGCTTCCAGCCCCACCGCCGCCCCGGCGGCGATCAGCTCCCCCAGCCGTTCCGGCCGGTGCACCAGATAAAAATCCCCGCCGTATTTCAGTGCCCAGCCGGCGGCTTTCATAAGGGCGCTTACCGGGCAGAAATCCTCCCGCCGGGCGGCAGTCAGTTTGGCTGCCGGGCCTCCGGAAAAATAGGGAGGATTGGACAGGCACACATCGAAGCTACCCGGAGTCAGCCTTTGGGGCGCGTCTTGTATGTCAGCCAAAAGACTTTCCAGCCGGTTTTCCAGGCGGTTCCTTCGGATGTTGGTCAGAGCCGCCGTGTGAGCCCTTTCCTCCCGCTCGATGCCCGTGACAGAGCACCCGGCATCCCGACTGCACAGCAGCAGCCCCAGGGTGCCGCAGCCGGAGCCCAAGTCCAGCACCCGAGCGTTTTTTGGAAGCCGGACAAAGTGGGAAAGCGCCATGGAATCGGTGCTCAGGGGAAAGCACCCGTCGGGAATGTCTAATTGATAATGATTAGGCAGTGTTTCCATAAGACAATAACAACCAAACGATTATAAGAAAAAAAGAAAATTGACCTGCGCGTGGGCGCAGGCCAATTACAAGCCTATGAAGAAAGATCAGCCTTCCTCGATAGCGTCGTTGGGGCACTGCTCGGCGCAGGAGCCGCAGGAAACGCAGACATCGGCGTCGATGACGTACTTGCCGTCGCCCTCGGAAATAGCCTCAACGGGGCACTGCTCGGCGCAGGAACCGCAGGAAACGCAAGCGTCAGTAATTACATAAGCCATGGTAAAACCTCCCTAATGTTTTTCTGTTCTACAGCGTATGTAGTAACGTATCCTCATTGTAGCATGGATTTTCGAAAATGCAATTCCTTTTTGCGTTTTTTCGGGAATAATTTTTTCCGGAGCTGGCGATGCTTTCCCGAAAAGGAAGACTGCCCAGGCAGTCGGAAGGGAAGGACGGTATATGAACTATCACCCGGCCACGGTGGAGCTTCTTTCCCAGGCGGCCCGGAAGGCCCGGGAGCTGGGCCACAGCTATGTGGGTTCGGCCCATTTCCTCCTGGCGCTGAGCCGGGAAGGCGGGAGCACCGGACTGGTGCTGCGGCAGATGGGGGTGAATCCGGAGCTGATGGAGGCCCTGATCCAGCTGCTCTACGGCCTGGGAACCCCGGAACTGCCCCTGCCCCAGGGACTGACCCCGGAGGCCAAGCGCCTTCTGCGGGGAGCCGCCGGGGAGGCCAGAAGCCAGCGTGTTCGGCAGATTCAGCCTCAGCATCTGCTTTTGGCCATGGCCCGGCAGGAGCGGGGGGCGGCCGGGGAGCTGCTGCGGCTTTCCGGCATTGGGTCAGAGGAGCTGTTTACCCAGACGGTGGAGTATCTGCGCTGGGAGCAGAGCGTGATGACGAGGGCGAAGAAGGAGGAAACGCGTTTGAGACTGTTGGAACAATTCAGTGAGGATCTGGTGGCGAAAGCCGCGACGATGGATCCGGTGATCGGCAGGGAACGGGAAATTGACACGGTCATCGGCATTCTGTGCCGGAAAAGCAAGAATAACCCGGCTCTGGTGGGGGAGCCGGGGGTGGGCAAAACTGCCATTGCCGAGGGGCTGGCGCAGCGGATGGCAACCGGGAGCGTGCCGCCCCAACTGAAGGAAAAGCGGCTGGTGAGCCTGAACATGGCCTCCCTGGTGGCGGGCACGAAATACCGGGGAGAATTTGAGGAACGGCTTCGGGATGTGCTGGCGGAAATCCGCCGCTGTGGAGACGTGATTCTCTTTGTGGATGAAATGCACACCATTGTGGGAGCGGGAGCCGCCGAGGGTGCCATTGACGCGGCGAACATTTTCAAGCCCGCCCTGGGTCGGGGAGAGCTGCAAATGCTGGGAGCCACCACCCGGGAGGAATATCGGAAGTATATCGAAAAGGACGCGGCGCTGGAACGGCGCTTCCGACCGGTTGCGGTGGAGGAGCCCAGCCAGGAGGCCACTCTGGCCATTCTCAAGGCTCTGCGGCCTGGGCTGGAGCGGCATCACCATCTGCGCATCACCGACGATGCCATCCGGGAGGCGGTGAGGTTGTCCGCCCGGTATCTGCCTGACCTTTACCTGCCGGATAAGGCCATCGATTTGCTGGACGAGGGAGCCTCCCGGGCTCGGCTGGAGGAACTGCACAGCGGCCGGGGTGGCACCGCCCGGAAGGAGCTGGAAGAAGCCCTGCAAGGAGCCGTCCGGGAGCGGCAGTTCGAGCGGGCGGCAGAGCTTCGGGACAAAATGCAGCATCTGGCAAAGCCCAGCGTGCGCAGCCGGAACGTAAACGCTTCGGACATTGCCTGGGTGGTATCCCAGCGCACGGGAATCCCCGTAGGGCGGCTCACCGCCGGAGAGCGGGAGCGGCTGTTGGAGTTGGAGGGTCTGCTGTCGGCAGAGGTTGTGGGGCAGACGGAGGCGGTTTCCGCCGTGGCGGAAGCCGTCCGCCGGGGCTATTCCGGCATCCGGGACGGGGGAAGACCCATTGCCAGTCTGCTCTTCACCGGCCCCACCGGCGTGGGAAAAACCGAGCTGTGCCGGGTGCTGGCCCAGGAGATTTACGGTTCCCGGCAGGCCATGCTCCGGCTGGACATGACGGAATATATGGAAAAGCAGTCCGTGTCCCGGCTCATCGGCGCTCCTCCCGGCTATGTGGGCTATGAGGAGGGGGGCAAGCTGACCGAGGCCGTCCGCCGCCGTCCCTACAGCCTGGTGCTGTTCGATGAACTGGAAAAGGCGCACCCGGAGGTGCTGGGCATCCTGCTGCAAATCATGGAGGAAGGGGAACTGACGGATTCTACCGGACGGCGGGTCAGCTTCCGCAACACCATTGTGGTCATGACCTCCAATGCGGGCGGTGAGCTTCGGGGTGAGGGCCTGGGCTTCTGCGCCGCCGGACGGAAGGCGGAGATGGGGGAGGCACTGCGCCGGAGCTTCTCGCCGGAGTTTCTGGGAAGAATCGACCGCACCGTTTGCTTTTCGCCCCTGGGAAAGGAGGCCATGGAAGCCATCGCCGGAAAATATCTGCGCCAACTTCAGGAGCGCACCGCCGCCGCGGGCACCCAGCTTCTGCTGCCGGAGGGGCTTGCCCGGTTCTTATTGGGGAAGTGCCCGGGAAAAGACGGAGCCCGGCAGCTCCGGCGGCTGGTGCAGACGGAGGTGGAGGGGCCTCTGGCCGGCTTTCTGCTGGGCTGCGCCCGGAAGCCCAGCAGGGTAAAACTCCAATTGGAAGGAGAGAAAATTTCCTTTTGCACCTGATTTATACGAACGATTGTTTGAATTATGGAAAAATTGTAACCAAAAAAGGAAAAAACCGGAGAAAAAGATTGATTTTTCTCTGCGGGGGTAGTATACTGTCTGCAAATGGAGCAAAAGGGTAGTAAAGTGGAGTAAAAGGGAAGGAGGGAAGCGGATGATCGGCAAGTACAGCGCCAAGCTGGACGAAAAGAGCCGGCTGTTTGTGCCGGCAAAGCTGAGAAGCGAGCTGGGGGACACCTTTTTTGTGACCCTGGGCGTCAACTGCGGTCACCGCTGCCTGACCGTCTACACCGCCCAGGAGTGGCAGCGGCTTTCCGACAACTTCAATGCCCTGAGCATTTCCCAGCGAGCCGGAGCCACCAGCCTGATTTTTATGAACGCGGCAGAGTGCACCCCGGATAAGCAGTTCCGGTTCGGCCTGACCCCGTTTTTGCTGGACTATGCGGGCATCGACCGGGAGGTCATGATCGTAGGCCGGGCGGGCCAGGCGGAAATCTGGGATGCCAAGGAGTTCGCGGCCTTTGAATCCGAAAACCTGGCCCCGGAAAAGCTGCTGGCATCTCTGGAGGCGATCGGACTATGAGTGAATTTCATCATGTTTCCGTGCTGCTGGAAGAGTGCATCGAGGCACTGAATATTAAGCCCGACGGCATTTATGTAGACGGTACTTTGGGCGGCGCAGGTCATTCCAGCCGGATTGCCGCGAAGCTCACCACCGGTCGGCTCATCGGCATCGACCGGGATCCGGTAGCCCTGGAAGCGGCAGGGGAGCGGCTGAAGCCCTTTGCTGACCGGGTGACCCTGGTGCACAGCAATTTTGACGAAATGGACACCGTTCTGAAAGACCTGGGCATTTCCGGCGTGGACGGAATTCTCATGGACTTGGGCGTGTCCTCTCCCCAGCTGGACGACGGGAAACGGGGCTTTTCCTACATGGCGGACGCCCCCCTGGATATGCGCATGAACAGTGAGGATACCCTGGATGCCCGGCAGATCGTGAACGGCTGGTCTTATGAAGAATTAAAGCGGATTTTATACGATTACGGCGAGGAACGTTACGCCCCCCGGATCGCGGCGGCCATCTGCAAGCGCAGAGAGGAAGCCCCCATCGAAACCACCTTGGAATTGGTGGATATTATCCGGGGAGCCATGCCGGCGGCGGCCCTGCGGGAGAAGCAGCACCCGGCCAAGCGAAGCTTTCAGGCCATCCGCATTGCCGTCAACGACGAGCTGGGCAGTGTGGAGCGGGTGATGAAGCGGGCAGTGCCCTGCCTGAATCCCGGCGGGCGGCTGGCGGTGATTACCTTCCATTCTTTGGAAGACCGAATTGTGAAGAACGCTATGGCGGAGGCGGCCAAGGGCTGCATCTGCCCCAGAGAGTTCCCGGTCTGCGTCTGCGGCAGAAAGCCCCAGGTGAAGATCATTACCCGCAAGCCCATCACCTCCACGGAGGCGGAACTGGCGGTCAATCCCAGAGCCAGAAGCGCAAAGCTTCGGGTTTGCGAAAAACTCTGACACCTAACGTCAGGAAGGAAGCATTGCCATGAGTCAGAAACCCAAAATTCAATATGTTGGTCAGTTCTATATTCATGGCAGCGAGGCCCGGCAGCTGGAGCAGGAGGCCAAGCGGAAGCAGGCGAGAAGCAAGCTTCCCTTGGAGCGTCTGCGCAGTGTCCGGGAGATCAGCCTGGACCCTGTGGCCATCGGCGGCATTTTTGTGTCCTTGGTGCTGCTGGCGGTGATGATCGTCGGCGCTTTGCAGCTGAAAACCGACTGGGCGAACTATCGGATCATGGACAGCTATGTTTCCCGACTGAGCAGCCAGAACGCCAAGCTGACGGAGGAGTACCGCTCTCAGTATGATTTGGAAGACATCCGCAGCAAGGCGGAGGCTCTGGGGATGGTACCCCGGGAGGACTTGGAGACCCGCAGCGTCTATGTAACCGTGCCCCAGCCCGAACCGGAACCCACCTGGTGGGAAAATCTGCAATGGTTTCTGGAAGGCTTGTTCGCATAAATCCGTCTCATCTGCCATATTCTGTAATAGCAGCTGCAATGGGCGGCGAGGGTTATCCCCTTGCCGCCCATTTTTGAAGCAGCACCTTACTATACGGTGCTGCCTGGATATGGGGGATTGCCATGGAAGGAAAGCAATTTGACCGTCTGCGCATCAGCACCGGTCAGCACCGGCGGGTGCTGGCGGCGGCACTGGTGCTGGGAATCGCCGCCTTTGTGCCCATCGGGCTCCGGCTGTATCAGCTGATGGTACATGATTTTGATTATTATTCCGCCAAGGCGCTGAATAATCAGACCCGGGGCACGGCGGTGACCGCTCACCGGGGGGACATCCTCGACCGGAACATGAACCTGCTGGCCACCTCCGTCACCGTGGAGAATGTATATCTTGACCCCCATGAACTGAAGCAGTCCAAGGCGGACGCTTCTGATCTTTCAAGGGTTTTGGGAGAAATTCTGGGCAAAGACCCGGCCTGGATTGCCGAGCAGGCCGCCGACACCCGCAAGCGCTACAAGCAGGTGGGAGCCAGAATCGACGAAACCGCCGCCGGGAAAATCCGGAATTACATCAACCGGAAGGACGTTGCGGGCATCCACCTGGAGCCTGCCTCTCAGCGGGTGTACCCCTACGAAAGCCTGGCTGCCCAGGTCATCGGCTTCACCAACGCCTCCAACGACGGCTGCGAGGGAGTGGAGGCGGCCTATGACGGCTTCCTGTCCGGAAAAACCGGCCGGGTGGTCACCACCAAGGGCAACAACGAAATGGATATGCCCTATTCCTATGAAAATTATCTTTCCGCCCGGCAGGGAAATTCCGTAATACTGACCCTGGACGCTACGGTACAGAAGTGCCTGGAAAAGCAGATGCAGGCGGCGATCGCTCGGTACGATGTGCAAAACGGAGCCTTTGGTCTGGTGATGAACTGCAAAACCGGGGAAATTCTTGCCATGGCCACCCTGGGAAGCTACGACCCCAACCGGTATCTGGAGCTGGCAGACCCCAAGACCGCGGCGCAGGTAGAGAGCCTGCGGGGGACGGAGGACTATCAGCAGGCTCTGTCCGCCGCCCGGCTGAAGCAGTGGCGCAACCGGGTGCTCTCCGACGGCTATGAGCCCGGCTCCACCTTCAAGGTGCTGACCATGGCGGCGGCTCTGGACTGCGGAGCCATCGACCTGAATACCTCCTTCCACTGCTCCGGTTCCGAGCAGATTCCCGGCCGTGCCCAGCGTCTTCACTGCTGGCGCTCCGCGGGACACGGAGCGGAGAAGACCCCCCAGGCACTACAGAACTCCTGCAACATCGCCTTTGCTCATATCGCCCTGAAGCTGGGCGGGGAGCGGTTCTATGAATACATCGAAAAGTTCGGAATTCTGGAGAAAACCGGCATCGACCTGGCCGGGGAGAGCAAGGGCGTGTTTTTTGACAAAGCCCTGGTGACGGACACCGACAAGTGGGGAACCGCATCCCTGACCTCCGGTTCCTTCGGCCAGACCTTCAAAATCACCCCCTTGCAGCTGGTGCGTGCCATCGCCTCCGTAGTCAACGGGGGCACGCTGTTGGAGCCGTACATTGTCTCGGAGATCGTAGACCCGGAGGGAAATACGGTGATGCAGGCGGAGCCGACAGCAGTGCGGCGCACCATTTCGAAAGAAACCTCGGATACTATGCGCCAGCTGATCGCTTCGGTGGTTTCCGAGGGTACGGCGAAAAACGCCAAGGTGGCGGGCTTCTCCATCGGCGGCAAAACCGGAACCAGCGAGAAAATCGACGTTTTCGACGAAAACGGCCAGCGGGTTCAGGACAAAATCGTCTCCTTCGTGGGCATCGCTCCCATGGAAGACCCGGAGTACATTGTGCTGGTGGCCCTGGACACTCCCTCCCGGCAGACGGGAATCTATATTTCCGGCGGTGTCATGGCCGCCCCCACAGTGGGAGCCGTCCTGGGGGACATTCTTCCCTATCTTGGGGTGGAACGGCACTTTTCCCAGTCGGAAATCCAGGGAAAAGAAATTGTTTTGGAGAAATATATCGACTTGACAGAAAAGGATGCAAGCAGTAAACTAAAACGAATAGGTCTTTCGGCGAAATTTACGGGAACCGGAGACCGGGTCACCGCTCAGCTGCCCCAGGCCGGGCAGACTGTCCCTGGGGGCAGTCAGGTGCTGTTATATCTGGGGGATGCCCCGGAGCCGGAAAGCGTTGCGGTGCCGGACTTTACCGGCATGAACCGCCAGCAGGCCAGTGACGCTGCCGGAAAGCTGGGGCTGTACATTCTGGTAACGGGAAACGACGGGATTTCCCCCACTGTTACCGTCGCGGCGCAAAGTCTGCCGAAAGACACGCTGGTTCCTACCGGAACCACTGTTACACTTACCTTTACCGACACAGGGCTTCGGGACTGACCGAGCCCGGGAGGAATGCTTATGCTGCTGAAAGAATTATTGAAGGACATTCCCATTCTGGAATGCACCGCCGACCTGACCCAGGAAATCACCGCCGTGTGCTACGATTCCCGGAAGGCGGAGCCCGGATGCCTGTTTGTGGCGATATCCGGCTTTGCCGCCGACGGCAACCGGTTCATCCCCATGGCAATGGAGAAGGGCGCTGCCGCCGTGGTCACCGCCAAAAAGCCGGAGGGGGAGGTTCCCTATATTCTGGTGGAGTCCGACCGGCTGGCTCTGGCACTGCTGGGCTGCAACTTTTACGGCAATCCTGCCCGGCAGATGACCATGGTGGGCATTACGGGCACCAACGGCAAGACTTCTTCCACGCTGCTTCTCAAGCAGGTGCTGGAGCAGGTTCAGGGAGCCAAGGTCGGCCTGGTTGGCACTATGGCCAATATGATCGGGCAGGAGATTATTCCTACCGAGCGCACCACCCCGGAAAGCCTGGATTTGCAGGCTCTCTTTGCCCGGATGCGGGACGCGGGCTGCACCCATGTGGTCATGGAGGTTTCCAGCCACGCCCTGACCCTGGAACGGGTGGGGGGCGTCCACTATGACGTGGCGGCTTTCACGAACCTGACCGAGGATCATCTGGACTTCCACAAGACCATGGATGCCTACTGCGATGCCAAGGCGGAGCTGTTCCGCCGGTGTGGCAAGGCGGTCATCAATATGGACGACGATTATTCTGGCCGCATTCTGGCCGCGGCGGCCTGCCCGGTGCTGACCACCTCCGTGAAACAGGCGGAAGGCCTTCACGCGGAGAATGTGGAGCTCCATGCCGAGGGTATCCGCTTCACCGCCGTGCTGGGGGAAGCGCGGGAGCCTGTGTCTCTGCCCATTCCCGGCGGCTTTACGGTGTACAACGCCCTGACGGTGCTGGGCTGCGCCTATGAGCTGGGCATTTCCCTTCATGACTGCGCGGCGGCTTTGCGGATTGCCCAGGGGGTCAAGGGTCGGGTGGAGGTGGTTCCCACTCCTGGAAAGGACTACACCGTCCTCATCGACTATGCCCACACCCCGGACGCCCTGGAAAACGTGCTGCGCTCGGTGCGGGACTTCTGCAAGGGCAGACTTATTTCCGTCTTCGGCTGCGGCGGCGACCGGGATCCCATGAAGCGGCCCATTATGGGACACATTGGAGCCCAGCTTTCCGACCTTGCCGTCATCACTTCGGATAATCCCCGGACGGAGGAGCCCATGGCCATCATTCGGGACATCGTAAAAGGGGTAAAACAGGAAGACGGGGAATATATTGTTATCGAAGACCGGCCCGCGGCCATCAGATACGCTATGGACATTGCGGAAAAAAATGATATAATTGTCCTTGCCGGAAAAGGTCACGAGACCTATCAGGACATCGGCGGACACAAACGTCACTTAGATGAGCGGGAAGAGGTTGCTGCCCACTTAAAGGAATTGAGGGACTGATATGCCAAGAATTACCCTTCGGGATGCCGCCAAGTGGTGCGGCGGAACGGTAGAAGAAAAATACGCGGAGGTTAGCTTTCTGGGTGCGGGAAACGATACCCGGAACCTTCAGCCCGGTCAGCTGTTCGTCACCCTGCAGGGAGCCAGGGACGGCCATGAGTTCATTCCCGCGGCTCTGGAAAAGGGAGCGGCGGCGGTGCTGTGCAGCCGCCGGGTGGGGGATTTTCCCGCCATCATCGTCTCCGATCCCAGGACGGCGCTGGGTGACATTGCCCGGGAGGCTCTGAAGCGAATCGGAGCCAAGGTGGTAGCCATCACCGGCTCCGTGGGCAAGAGTACCACCAAGGAAATGATCGCGGCGGTGCTTTCCGGTACCTTCCGGGTGAGCAAGACCCCCGCCAACCACAACAACGACATCGGAATGCCCATGGCAATCCTGGATATGCCTGAGGATACGGAGGTGGCGGTGCTGGAAATGGGTATGAACCATTTCCGGGAAATTGCCTACCTGTCCTGCATTGCCCACCCGGACGTGGCGGTGATTATCAATATCGGCACCATGCACATTGAGTACCTGGGCACCCAGCAGGGCATCCGCCAGGCCAAGCTGGAGGTGTTAGAGGGCATGACGCCCCAGGGCATGCTGCTGCTCAACGGCGACGACACCCTGCTGCGCTGTCTGGATATGACACCCAAGCAGCGCATCACCTATTTCGGGTGCAGCGAGGGCTGCGCTGTCCGGGCGCTGGATGTCAGTCAGGCGGACAGCGTTCTGCGCTTCCGGGTGGAGGCGGGACGGCTGACCTTCCCGGTGGAAATGAAGCTGGAAGGAGAGCACTACGTTGCCGACGCGCTGGCGGCAGTGACCGTGGGACTGAAGCTGGGGGTCACCCCGGAGCACATTCGCAAGGCGCTGGATGAGTTCCAGAATATGTCCGGCCGTCAGGAGATTTTTGAGGCCAAGGGCTGTACCATCATCAACGACTGCTACAATGCCGGCCCGGAGTCCATGGCGGCGGCGCTGAATGTGCTGGGCAACCGGCCCGGACGGCATCTGGCAGTGCTGGGTGAAATGCTGGAGCTGGGGGACTGCGCCCAGGCCGAGCACTATAAAATCGGCCGGATCGCGGCGGAAAAGGCGGACATGGTCTTTGCCTACGGCCCCCACGCCGGGCGGGTGCTGGACGGTACCATCACCGGCGGTATGCCGGAGCCCATGGGACGGGCCTTTGACGATCCCATGGAAATGGCGGCGGCTCTGAAGCGATCTGCCAAGCCCGGGGACGTGATTTTGTTCAAGGCCAGCCGGGGTATGCACTTAGAAAAAGTGCTCAAGGCGTTCCTGGAAGAAGAGAAATAACAACGGAGGAAAACAATTCATGACACGAATCCTGATAACCGCGCTGGTGGGCGGAGCGCTGTCCTGGGCATTCGGACAGCTGCTGCTGCCGGTGCTCCATGCGCTGAAAGCCGGGGCTTCCATTCTGGAAATCGGCCCTTCCTGGCACAAGAGCAAGAACGGCACACCGATCATGGGCGGGCTCATGTTCATCCTGGCCTCTACCGTGTGCCTTCTGGGCAATTTGCCTGCCATGACGGATTATTCCGTGTTCTTTGTGCTGGCGCTGGCTCTGTGCTTCGGCCTCATCGGCTTTCTGGATGACTTCACCAAGGTGCGTCATCATCAGAATCTGGGGCTGACCTCTGTCCAGAAGGCCATGCTTCAGATGGCGGTTTCCGCCCTGTTCCTGTATGCCATGTACAAGGTCGGGGCTATGAACACCCACCTGTACATTCCTTTCTGGAACGTAAGCTTTGACCTGCACCCCCTCGTGTATATTTTCTTTGCCATGTTCGTCATGGTGGGCTGCGTCAATTCCGTGAATCTGAATGACGGCATTGACGGCCTGTGCGCGGGAGATACCCTGCCGGTCATGGTGTTCTTCACCGCGGCAAGCGTTGCCCTGGGAAGATTTGATCTGGCGCTGCTGCCCGCCTCTCTGGTTGGCGGCCTGGTTGCTTACCTGACCTACAACTGGCACCCGGCAAGAGTATTCATGGGAGACACCGGCTCCCTGTTCCTTGGAGGCGTGGTCTGCGGTATGGCCTTTGCCCTGGAAATGCCCCTGATTCTGATTCTGGTGGGCTTTATCTATGTCTGCGAAGCCATGTCGGATATTTTGCAGGTTTCCTATTTCAAGCTGACTCACGGCAAGCGGCTATTCAAAATGGCTCCCATTCACCACCACTTCGAAAAGTGCGGCTGGAAGGAAGAGAAGGTGGTCTTCGTCTTCGCCGGAGTTGCGGCGTTTATGTGCATTCTCGCCTGGTTCGGCATTTCCGGCCTGATCGGCTGATTCCAATAACGGAGGTCTGGCAATGGAGAAGCGGCTCCATGCCAAAGAGAACCGCCGCCGACACCCGGCGGGGGACACGGTTGATTATCCCTTCCTGATTCTGGTGCTCCTGCTGCTGGCAGTGGGGCTTGTGATGCTCTATTCCGCCAGCTCCGCTCAGAGCCAGTACGACACCGGCTACGCCATTTCCACCCGCTACCTGCAAAAGCAGGGGGTCTGCGCCGCCGTGGGGCTGTGCGCCATGTACGCCTTCAGCCGGATCCCGGTGAGGCTCTGGTATCGGCTGGCCTGGGAAATGTACGGCGTCAGCATCGTGCTGCTGCTTCTGGTGCTGGCCGCCGGTCAGCAGGTGAACGGCGCCCGGCGGTGGATTACCATCGCGGGAATCCAGTTCCAGCCCTCGGAGGTGGCCAAGTTCACCATGATTGTCCTCTTCGCCCGGCTGACCCGCCGGTTCGGTCAGGATGCCAAAAAATTCCGTTTTGGGGTGCTGGGCTTTGGCGCGGCACTGCTGGGCATCTTAGTGCCCCTGGCACTGGAAAAGCACCTTTCCGCAATCCTGCTCATGGGCATGGTGGCGGTGGTGATGATGTACGTTGCCGGGACGAATCCGAAATGGCTGCTGGCGGGAGCCGGAGCCGCGGCGGTATTCGTGGTGGTTTACATCAGCTTCATGGGCTACGCCGGTGACCGTGTCACCGCCTGGCTCCATCCGGAGGCCGATCCGGGGGACACGGGCTATCAGATTTTGCAGTCCCTGTACGCCATCGGCTCCGGCGGCGTCTTCGGCCGGGGCTTCGGCAAATCCCGGCAGAAATATCTCTATCTGCCCTTTCAGTATAACGACTATATTTTCGCCATCTGCTGCGAGGAGCTGGGGCTTTTGGGAGCCCTTGCCATCATCGCGCTCTTCGCCGCTATGATTTTTCGGGGCTATTGGATTGCCCTGCATGGAGCCGACCGGTTTTCCACGGTGCTGGCTTCGGGTCTTGTGACGCTGATTGCCGTCCAGACCCTTTTGAACCTTTGCGTAGTCACGAACCTGCTCCCATCCACCGGCATTGCCCTGCCGTTTTTTTCCTACGGCGGCACGGCACTGGCGGTGAACCTGGGGGAGATGGGCATCGTTTTACAGATATCCCGATACAGAAATCACAGAAAAATCCAGGAGGAACCCCTATGAACCTGATTTTTACCTGCGGCGGTACTGCGGGTCACATCAACCCGGCCATTGCCGTGGCCAACGCCATGCGGGAAAAATACCCGGACTGCAAGATCCTCTTCATCGGCGCGGAAGGCCATATGGAGGAAAAGTTAGTGCCCCAGGCGGGGTACGAGGTTCGGTGTCTGCCCGGCTCCGGCCTGAGCCGGAAGCTGAACGCTGCGGGACTGAAGCAGAACCTTCATGCCGTAAAGTGCGTGCTGGGTGCCGTTGGCGAATGCAAACGGATTTTCCGGGACTTTCAGCCCGACGCGGTGATCGGCACCGGCGGCTATGCCAGCTTCCCGGCCCTGTATGCCGCCCAGAGCCTGAAGATTCCCACCTGTGTCCACGAGAGCAACGCCGTTCCCGGTGTGACCACCAAAATGGCCGCCAGCCGGGCAACCCGGGTGCTGGTGGCCTTCGAGGAAAGCGTGAAGCACTACAAGCACCCGGAGAAGGTGGAGGTGGTGGGAATGCCCGTGCGCAAGGAGTTCCTCTTTACCACCAAGGAGCAGGCCCGGAAGGCTCTGGGCGTTACCGAGCCTCTGGTAGTCTCCGCTTTCGGCAGCCAGGGAGCCAAGGTGATGAACGAGACCGTTGCCGACATGATGGTATTGGAGCAGGCCGACGGCTTCCCCTTCCGCCATATCCACGCCACCGGCAGCTTCGGCAAGGAATGGATGCCCAAGCGGGTGAAGGACAACGGCGTGGATTTTGAGAACTGCCCGGCCATCGACATCCGGGAGTACATTTACGATATGCCTACGGTGCTCACCGCGGCGGATGTGGTCATCGGCCGGGCGGGCTCCGCCACCTGCAATGAAATCGCCGCCTCCGGAACCCCCTGTATTCTGGTACCCTCGCCCAATGTGACCAACAATCACCAGGAGAAGAATGCCCGGGTGCTGGAATCCGGCGGCGGGGCGGTGGTGTTGCTGGAAAAGGACTGCACCGCCGAAACACTCTACGGCCTGATCCGCCAGCTTCTTGCCGACGAAACGCGCCGGGCTCAGATGTCCCGGAAGCTTCACGCTCAGCTGAGGCCGGACTCCACAGACCGCATCTGCGCCATCGTGGAGGAGATCATCGGACGATAACCGGACGCTAGCCGTCCCTGGAGGATAACCATGGAAACTACACAAAAGCCCCGGCAGGAGCGGCCTTCCCGGCCTGCGGATGCCGGTACAAAGCAGCCGGAGAACAGAACGCCCCGGCAGCCGGAGACCCGGCGGGAAGGCTCCCGTACCGCGCCCCCGGCACAGCGGGAAACCCGTCAGCGAGAGAAGCCCCGCCGTCAGAAGCCCTCTGACGAGACGCCCCGGGAGCGAAAGCCCCAGACCCAGGAGCGCCAGAGCCGGCAAGCGTCTCGGCAGCCCCGTCAGGAGTGGCCTCAGACTCCGGAGACTGCCCGTCCGGAAAACCCGGAGCGAACAACCCGGGAAGCCCGGCAGCGTGCCCCACGGACGGAAGAACGCCGGGAATCCCGCCCGGCAGCCCGCCGGGAAGCCCCGGCAGATGAGACCCGGCTATCCCGCCCGGCAGCCCGGACGGAAGAAGCCCGGGAGCCCCGCAGAGCCCCCGCCAAGGAGCGGGAGCGCCGGGAGCCGGACAAAAGACAGCGGCGCGCCGCCGAGGCCAAGCCTGCCAGAAAGCCCGCCAGAAAGCGGCCTGAGGACTTAGACCCCATTCCCAACAAGCGCCGCACCTACGGCAGCAGCAAGCCCAAGAAGGAGCCGGCCATTTCCCGCCTGGCCAAGAGCGTCAGTACCGCCGTCAAAAAGCTGACGGAGAAGCGGAAGCGGAAATCCGGCCATCAGGGACAGCCTACCCCCGCGGTGATTTACACCGAGCCCGCGGCCTTCAGCCGGAACCGGCTGGTGGTGCAGCTGGTGACGGTGATTGCGGTGGTGCTGGCCCTGACCGTGGGACTGTCCGTATTCTTTAAGGTTCAGCACATCTACGTTTCCGGCGCCAAGGTCTACAGCGAAAGCGCCATCACCGAGGTCTGCGGCATCAATAAGGGCGACAATCTGCTGACCTTCAGCCACGCCCGGGCGGCGGCACTGATTCAGGCCAACCGGCCCTATGTCCGGGAGGTTCGGTTCGGTATAAAGCTGCCGGATACTGTCAATATTATCATTGAGGAAGACGAGGTCGTCTATGCCGTCAAGGACGACACCGGCCAGTGGTGGCTGATGAACTCCAGCGGCCGGGTGGTGACCCAGGGAACCAGCGCGACGGTTGCCAACAAGACCCAGATTCTGGGCGTCAACCTGGATAACCCCGTGCCCAACGAACATGCGGTGGCCATGGAAAGCGCCCCGGCGGTGACGGACACCACCGACCCCACCGGGGAGACGGTGACCCAGATCACGCCGGTGACCACCACCGGTGCCCAGCGTCTGGACGCGGCGCTGGAAATTCTCAAGGCGCTGGAAGCCAACGATATCGTGGGCAGCGCGGCCAGTGTGGACGTGAGCCGGATCGACGACATCGTGCTGTGGTACGGCACCCGCTATCAGGTGAATCTGGGGGACAGCACACGTCTGGAATACAAGATCGCCTGCATGAACTCCGTTATCGCTCAGATGAGTGAGTATCAGTCCGGCGTTCTGGACTGCAGCTTCACCATTTGGGAAAAGCAGGTGGGCTATACCCCCTTCTCCTAAAGGAAATGCCCGGAAAGTACCCGCTTATTGGCCTGACGGAGCCGTCAGGCCATCCCGAACTGTCATTTTTTTGTAAATTATTTGCCAATCCAAAGGATTTTCTATTGACCAAATCCGTAATTCAGGATAGAATAGAGGGAGCATGAGTAAAAATAGTCGTAAGCGGGTTAGCCGCGACAGCGAACAGATACATAGGAGGAAGAGTAATATGTCCGAGAATATAACCGATCGCGTAGTCAAAATTAAGGTTATCGGCGTAGGCGGCGCCGGCAATAATGTTATTAACCGCATGATCGAGGCCGGTGTGGGCGGCGTGGATTTCGTGGTTGTCAATACCGATAAGCAGGATCTGAACAAGTCCGTCTGCGAGAACAAGCTCCAGATCGGCGAGAAGCTCACCGGCGGCATGGGCGCAGGCTCCAAGCCGGAGATCGGCAAGAAGTCTGCCGAGGAATCCCGTGCGGCCATTTCCAAGGCTCTGGAGGGCACGGATATGGTCTTTATCACCGCCGGTATGGGCGGCGGCACCGGCACCGGCGCGGCTCCCATTGTTGCCGACCTTGCCCACGAGGCGGGTATTCTCACCGTGGGCGTTGTGACCAAGCCCTTCAAGTTTGAGGGCGCCAACCGGATGCGTCAGGCTGAGCAGGGCATTGCCGACCTGAACGGCAAGGTGGATTCTCTCATTATCATCCCCAACGACCGGCTGAAGTACGTCACCGATCAGAAGATCACCTTCGCCAACGCCTTCGGCATTGCCGACGACGTGCTCAAGCAGGCCGTCACCTCCATTTCCGAACTGGTTGGCTTCTGCAAGAACGTCATCATCAACCTGGACTTTGCCGACGTTTCCGCGGTCATGAAGAACGCGGGTCGGGCCCATATGGGTGTGGGCACCGCTTCCGGCAGGGAAAAGGCCGAGCAGGCCGCTACCGCCGCCGTGTCAAGCCCCTTGCTCGAGACCTCCATCAACGGCGCTACCGGCGTGCTGGTGAACGTCACCGGCTCTTCCGAGATGACCCTGGACGACGTGGAGACCGCTGCCGGCATTGTGCAGGAGGCCGCCAACCCCGAGGCAAACATCATCTTCGGCGCCACCATCGCCGAGGACTTCCAGGATGAGATGCGGGTCACCGTCATTGCCACGGGCTTTGAGATGAAGCCCGAGACCAATGCCTTCGCGCCCAAGGCCGCGGCCGGTGCCAGACCCAGCACCCCCAGCTTCGTGCCTGAGGATATCGACACCCCCGTAGCCGCCTCCCGTCAGCCCACCAAGCCTGCGGACATGGGCGACATCGACGAGATTTTCAGCATTTTCAAGCGGTAAGAACGTTGTTTCGCATCCCGACCCTCCGGGGTCGGGATGCTTTTTTAAGAGGAAACTATGGCAGCATACGAAAATTTGGCGGCAAGCTACGACCGCCTGACAAATGACGTAGACTATCGGGCTACGGTGGATTTCTACCGGGAGATTCTGAAGCGTGAGGGCGTCCGCCCCAGAACGGCGGTGGACTTGGCCTGCGGAACGGGCTCTGTGAGCGTGCTCCTGGCACAGGCGGGGCTGGATGTCACCGGGGTGGACATGTCCGAAGAAATGCTCACCATGGCCCAGCAGAAGGCTCAGGACATGAAAAATCCCCCTCGGTTCGTCTGCCAGAGACTGGAAAAACTGCGCCTGCCACGAGCCGTCGATCTGGCGGTCTGCGCCCTGGACAGCCTGGATTACATCACAAACCCGGAAAACTGCGCCGAAGCCATTCGCCGGATTTACCGGGCGCTGAATCCCGGCGGCATTTTCATTTTCGACGTGAACACGCCGGAAAAGCTCAGAGCCATGGACGGACAGGTGTTCCTGGACGAGGACGACAACGTGTACTGCGTCTGGCGGGGAGAATTTGACGAACAAACCAATATCTGCTCCTATGGCATGGATCTGTTCCAGCGGCAGGGGAAGCTCTGGCGGCGTTCCTTTGAGGAACACCGGGAGTACGCCTATTCCGAGCCTCAGCTCAGAGGCTACCTGAAAGCGGCGGGCTTTACAAATATTCAGGTCTACGGAGACCGGCAGTTCCGCGCGCCTCAGCCGGGGGAGCAGCGGATCTATTTCAAAGCGAGAAAGGGAAGAATCAAATGAAAGACTATCTGGTTCGAGGCATGAGCATGGACGGCTTTGTAAAGGCCGTGGCCATCCGCTCCACGGAATTGGTGAGCCGGGGTGCCCAGATTCAGAAAACCACTCCGAACGCCACAGCGGCCTTTGGACGGGCTCTGACGGCGGCCTCCATGATGGGCAACATGCAGAAGGTGGAGGACGGCTCCATGACCCTGCAAATCCGGGGCGGCGGCCCCATTGGCACCATTACCGTGGTGTCCGATGCGGTGGGCAACGTCCGGGGCTGCGTAACGGAGCCCAACGTGCCCCTGGTGGAAAAATACCCGGGGAAGCTGGACGTGGGGGCAACTGTCGGCAAGGACGGCACCATCACCGTAATCCGGGATTTGCAGCTGAAGGAGCCTTATGTGGGCTCTACGGAGCTGGTATCCGGGGAGATCGGCGATGATGTGACCGCCTATTTTGTCCAAAGCGAGCAGGTGCCTACGGCCTGCGCCCTGGGGGTGCTGGTTGACCGGGATCACACCGTGAAGACCGCCGGCGGATATCTGCTTCAGCTGCTGCCCGGCGCCCCGGAGGAGACCATCAGTGCCCTGGAGAAGGGTATCCAGCAGGCCGGGGCGGTGACTCCTATGCTGGAGGCGGGCATGACTCCGGAGGACATTCTGGGTCAGGTCTGCGGCAGTCTGGGCATGGTGTTTCTGGAGACCCAGGAGGTCAGCTACAAGTGCTACTGCTCCCGGGAGCGGGTGGAGCGTGCCCTCATCAGCCTGGGCCGGGAGGAACTGACCCAGATCCGGGACGAGGGAAAGCCCTTCCCGGTGGAGTGCCAGTTCTGCGACACGGTCTACGAGTTTTCTCCGGAGGACGTGGCGAATCTTCTGAAAAAGATTTGATTTTTCCCAAAAAGGTGGTGGAAAACCCGAAAAAACGCTTCGGAAAATATAGGGAAAAAATGTGAAAAAAGTGCTTGACAAAACGGCCTGTTTTATGTATAATAAACCACGTCGCTGAGGTGAGCGCACCGAAGCAACTTGGGAGCATAGCTCAGCTGGGAGAGCATCTGCCTTACAAGCAGGAGGTCACAGGTTCGAGCCCTGTTGTTCCCACCACCTTATTTGGCCCGGTGGTGCAGTCGGTTAGCACGCCAGCCTGTCACGCTGGAGGTCGACGGTTCGAGTCCGTTCCGGGTCGCCATTTATAATGCTTTTGCATTTGAGGAAGTTTTTCTTCCTCACATGCCTCTGTAGCTCAGTAGGTAGAGCAGCGGACTGAAAATCCGCGTGTCGTTGGTTCGATTCCGACCGGAGGCACCATTCATGCGGGCGTAGCTCATCTGGTAGAGCGCCACCTTGCCAAGGTGGAGGTAGCGAGTTCGAGCCTCGTCGCCCGCTCCAAACGAATTAGGAACGCACCCGCGTTCCTAATTTCATATGGTACCGTGGCCAAGTGGTAAGGCAAGAGTCTGCAAAACTCTCATGCGCCAGTTCAAATCTGGCCGGTACCTCCAAAAATCGGCAATCTTCGACAGAAGATTGCCGATTTTTACTTGTTACTTACTCACTATTCACTCTTCACTATAATTTGGTGGCCGATTTTTGGGAAGTAATAGGTAACAGTGAATAGTGAAGAAGTAGGATACGAAGGGGAAGGTTAATATGGGCAGCCCTTTGCAAGAGAAATCGAAGGCTTTTGCGTTGCAGATTATCAAGGTATGCAATGAAGTAAAGCGGGAAAAACGAGAATCGGTTTTGACGAATCAACTCGTTCGCTCTGGAACCAGCGTTGGAGCAAATATCCGAGAAGCGTTTTATGCCCATGGTAGGGCTGATTTTATAGCGAAGCTTCAGATCGCATTAAAAGAGTGCTCCGAAAGCGAGTATTGGCTGGAATTACTGATTGAGAGTGGATATTACGAGGATAAAAGAATTCTTGAACAGTGTGTTGAGATCAAAAAGCTTTTGATTTCTTCCATTAACACGGCGAAAAACAACTTGAGATAATGTGCATCTAAAGTGTTGGCAAGACACAAAGAAAAAGGACATCCATCCGGATGTCCTTTTTCTTTGGAAAAATCAGGGAACGGACAGATTTGAAAATCGGAATGCAGGTGTCCGGTGGACACCTGCTGGAACCCGGCTCGACGGGTTCCACACCTTGATTTGCTTTCCGAAGGACAGCAAATGCGGCAAATCTGGCCGATACCTCCAAAAATCCCGAATGCGACAGCGTTCGGGATTTTTCACTTTGACTTATTTGCGTATTCGGGATTTTAGGAAGTGAAGGGTCAGTGGTAAAAACAATCCCCTTGCGGGAAAACGAAAGTTATGCTATAGTATTTCCAGAGTTAACTGGGCTTTTGGAGGACTTGAGCATATGAAAACCGGAATTGTGGACGTAGGCGGCGGCCTTCGTGGTATTTACGCCGCAGGCGTCCTGGACTACTGCATGGCGGAGAATATCCGCTTTGACCTGGGGATCGGGGTCTCGGCAGGCTCTGCCAACCTGACCTCCTACTGCGCCGGGCAGAAGGGGCGCAATTACATTTTCTATACGGACTACTCCTTCCGCAAGGAGTATATGGGCGTTGAGAACTTCCTGTCCCAGCGTTCCTATGTGGATTTGGATTATGTCTACGGTACCCTGAGCAGCGCAAATGGGGAATACCCTGTGGACTATCCCGCCATTCGGGACAATCCCATGGAGTTCTATGTGGTGGCCACTGAGGCCAGAACCGGCCGCCCAAAGTACTTTACCAAGGCGGATATTCATCAGGACAATTATGACATTATGAAAGCCTCCTCGTCCATTCCCGTGGTGTGCAAGCCCTATGAGATTGACGGTGTGCCCTACTATGACGGTGCTCTGTCCGACCCGGTGCCGGTGGAGAAGGCCTTCGCCTTAGGCTGTGACCGGGTGGTGCTGCTGCTGACCAAGCCTGAGCGGTTCCTGCGCACCCCAAACAAGGACGAGCGGCTGGCTGCCTGTATCCGGCATACCTACCCGGCGGCGGCTCGGAGCCTGTGTCAGCGGGCTCAGCGGTACAACGAGAGCGTAGCCCTTGCCCGGCTCCAGGCTCGTCAGGGCAAGGTGCTGGTGGTGGCTCCGGAGGATACCTTCGGCGTGGACACCCTGACCCGGGACAAGGATGCCCTGGACAGGCTCTACCGGGCAGGCTTCGCCGACGGCGAAAAAATCAAGGCGTTTTTGAGTAAATAACAAAAGGAGCTGCGGCAAGCAGCTCCTTTTTTGAAATCATTTCACTTCCACCAGCTCGTATTCTCTGCTGCCGAAGCCAAGGGCCGCGGCGGACTCGATGGTGTGCACGCCGTTCCGGCTTTCTACCCGCTCCAGGAAGTGAGCCTTGCCCGGGTCGTCACAGCCGTAGACCAGATCGATGCAGGCCTGATCGATGGCAATGGGGTCGGTGGAGGCCAGCACGCCCATATCGGCAATGCAGGGATCCTCGGCCACCGCACAGCAGTCGCAGTCCACGCTCATGTTCTTCATGACGTTAATGTAAACCGCGTTGCCCTTGAAATACTCCACCACGGAGCTGGCGGCGTCCGCCATGGACTCCAGGAAGGAATCGTGGTCTGCCGTCCAAATCTGCTTGGGATCGCCTGCGCCGTGGATGTAGGCCTTGCCATAGGAGGAGGCTACGCCAATGGACAGCTGCTTCAGGGCTCCGCCGTAGCCGCCCATGGGATGTCCCTTGAAGTGGGACAGCACCAGCATGGAATCGTAATTGGCAATATCCTTGCCCACAAAGTTTTTGTGAATCACTTTGCCGCCCGGGATAGGCAGCTCCAGGTCAGGGCCTTGAGCGTCCAGCAGGTCAACGGTAAAGTACCGGTTCCAGCCGTGGCCTTCCAGCAGAGCCAGGTGCTTGGGGGTGGTGTTTCGGGCACCTTCATAGGCGGTGTTGCACTCGACCACCGTGCCGCCGACATAATCGATGATCTCCTTCCAGAAGTCCGGATGGAGGAAATTCTGATTTCCCTTTTCGCCGGAGTGAACCTTCACGGCCACCTTGCCGGGCAGTTCCTTGCCAACCAGCTTGTACAGCCGCAAAACGGCATCCGGGGTGATGGTACGGGAAAAATAAACCGTAGATTTCATAGCGTATCTCCTTGCTTCTTGGATTGTGCCGGAGGCACATCCTTATTCTAAACCGAAAGGAACAAATTGGCAAGTATTTTTTACAGCAGACCGTATTCCATGCCGTAGGGCCAGCCGTTGAGCCCGCCCAGATTGTAGAGCCGGGTATAGCCCAATTCGTCCAGCTTGACGGCGGCCAGAGCCGCCCGGCGGCCGGTGCGGCAGTAGAGAAGGACGGGCGCGTCTAAGTCTGGCAAAATATCCAGAATTTCCCCTTCGTCCATGGTTTCCAAGTCTTCCTGGGGGAGCAGAACTGCCCCGGCCGCGTGCTCAATGCCGTATTCCTCCTCGGTGCGCACATCCAGAAGAACGCTGCCCGGGCAGGTGTCCAGAATGTGCTTTCCTTCCTCAAAGGAGATGTAGTCTATCATGTGGGTTCCTCCTGTTAAAAGCTTCGGCGGCACCGAGAACCGGTGCCGCCGGGTAAGGTTTAATCGTTCTGATCCATTTCTTTGAGAATTTCGTCTGCCTTTTCCTGATTCTCCTTGGCCTTGTCGATGCCCTCGGTGCTCTCCTTGCTGAATAGAATCCGGATGGTCAGAATCATCAGCTTGACATCCAGAAGCAGGGAGTAGTTTTCAATATACATGAGGTCAAGGCGAAGCTTGTCGTAGGGACTGGTGTTGTACTTGCCGTAGATCTGGGCGTAGCCCGTCAGGCCGCCCCGAACCTTCAGCCGGTAGGCAAATTCCGGGATATCCTTGCAGTATTCGTCGGCGATGACCTTCCGCTCGGGCCGGGGGCCTACGACGCTCATGTCGCCCTTGAGAATATTGATAAGCTGGGGCAGCTCGTCCAGCCGGAAGGGACGGATGATTCGTCCGACCTTGGTAATCCGGGGGTCGTTGTCCGTAGCCAGCACCGCACCGGCGTATTTTTCCGCGTCCACCACCATGCTGCGGAACTTCAGAATGTCAAACTCCACCCCGTTCCGGGTCAGCCGCTTCTGACGGAAGAACACCGGCCCGCCGTCCTCCAGCTTGATGGCGGCGGCGATGAGCAGCATCAGCGGGGCGAGAATCAGCAGCACGATGGCACTGATGACCACGTCCATAATCCGCTTGGTCACCCGCTCGGCAGGGGTCAGCCCTGTGCCCTTGACCAGAACCAGAGGGGTATCGAAGAGGGTAATGTTCCGGGCGCCTCTGAGCATGATGTCCGTGAGCTTGGGAGAGACATAGGTGCGGATGCGGTAGCGATAGCAGTATTTGAGCAGATCGTTTCGCAGCTGAGCGGGCACATCGTTGAGAATCACCGCGTCGTACTTGGGAATTTCCTTGATGATGGCGTCGAACCCCTCGTCGGAGGAAATCAGGGCGCTGATGTTGTACTTGTCCTTCCGGGTATCCATTTTGACCTTCAGCTCCACACCCCGGCGATGACCGTAAATGAGAAGCATGTCGTGGGGCGCGTACAGCCGGTGATACAGGCTGGTGTAGGCGAAAATCAGAGCCACCGCAATGACAATCTGGGCCGCCGTCAGAGCCAGCATAGGGGAGGGGGGCAGCAGGGCATTGCCGATGAGGCACAGCTGCCAGTAGGTGATGAAATTCACCAGAGCCAGGGAAACAATCTGCCCGATCATCAGATCCAGCCGGTGGAGCTGACCGAACATGGTGCATTCCGAGTTCAGGAACAGGGCGTAGAGCAAAACGCCGTAGATGCCCATCAGCACATATTTTCCTTTGTAGACGAAGTATTCCAGGTCGTAGCCGATTTTCCAGGCAAAGTAATAGGCCAGGGTCAGCAGAATCACTTCCAGCAGCGTCTCCGCTACCCGGACGAAGCCCTTCATATCCTCATAAGCGCCGCGGCTTAATTTTCTCATTGTCTGTCTGCACATCCTTTTTTTCGGCTGCCCCCAATGGGCAAAAAATCCATAATCCTCTAGATTTTACCACAAAAATCAGGAAAAAGCAAGCCGGAGCCGGAATTTTCCTGAGCCGGCAAAAAGGGCAGAGCCTATGGCTCTGCCCCGCAGCGTGTCAAAAAAGCCCCCAATATACGTTGTCATTCCGAACCAGTCCGCTTAAGTGGTGTGGGAATCCTCCAGATAGAAGTAAAAGCCACTGGTTTAGGATCTAAAATGTTTGAAAATTAGGGGGATTGCCACGGCAGTGTGCGCACTGCCTCGCAATGACATGGTTTTTCGACAGCCTGTGGGGCAGAGCCTATGGCTCTGCCCCGAAGATTTAACGATGGAAAATGGGTTTTCTTCCTTCGAAGGTACACACATAGCCGAAAATGCCCTTCAGAAGTTCGCAGGCCTCCTTGGAATACTGTCCCACCCGGCTGGCGGTGTGAGCGTCGGAGCCTACGGTGACGATTTCGCCGCCCAGCTCCTTGAACCGGCGGAAATAGTCCTCGGTGGGCAGAAACCCGCCGCAGCGATCCAGGCCGCTGGTGTTCAGCTCCAATCCCTTGCCCTTGACGGCCAGCACCCGGAGAATCTCGTCGATGATTTCCCGGTGCTCCTCGTAGGGCACAGGCCGGGGCGCGGGATGGGCGGCAGTTTTTCCGATGTAGGTCAGATGAGCCAGCACGTCAAAGTCGTCGTGAAGCCGGACGCAGGCCAGGGTTTCCACCAGGCACCGCCGTTCCGCCTGCCAGACGGTTTTGCCTGCCCAGAAATCCTGAAAGTACACGTCCAGCCCATCCACGAAGTGGATGGAGCCCAGAACGAAGTCAAAGGGCCGCCGCTGCAAATCCTTCCGGAATTGAGCCACGTTGTCCCGGGTCATGCCGAATTCCATGCCCCGGCGGATTTTCAGCCCGGGGGCGGACAGCCGGTCGTATTCCGCACTGTACTCGGCGGTATCGAAGGCCATGTTCCCCATTTTTCCTCTGGGGTCATAGTCGATGTGATCGGTGAAGCAGATTTCCTTCAGTCCGGCATCCAGCGCGGCCTGAACCATTTTCTCGGCGGGGTCGTGGGCGTCAAAGGACACCCGGGAGTGCATGTGGTAGTCGTACATTTTCTATCTCTCCCAAAATTGGCGGAATGCGGTGGGCAGAGCCGCCTGCGTATTGATTTCCTCCGGGGTCATCCACTGGAAGCCGCCGAAGGGTGCCTCCACTTCCAGATAAATGCCCTTCATATTCCATTGAATGTGGGTAAAAATATGGGTTTTCCGGGACTCCCGGAACAATTCTCTGGGGTGAATCCCCCGCTCTCTCAGTGCATCCAGCGCCTGCTCTGTGTCCAGGTCGCCGGGGAGGTTCGGAAACTGCCAGAGTCCGGCAAGGAGCCCCTTCTCCGGTCGCTTTTCCAGGGCGAAGCGACCGTCACAGCTTAAGATAAAAACCGTTAAATCTTCCTGTCTGCGCCCCTTTTTGGGGGATTTTACCGGCAGCGTTTGGGGGTTTCCTTCCAGGAAAGCCAGACAAAAGCCCTTGCATGGACAGCTTTCGCAGTCCGGCTTCCGGTTGGGGCCGCAGAGGGTGGCTCCCAATTCCATGAGAGCCTGGGTGAAGTCTCCGGCGTCCTGGGGATAAATGGCAGCCAGCCGGGCGGTCACGTCCTGTCGGGTCTGGGGCAGGTCAATGGGGGAGGGGTCGTTGCGAAGCCGGGAGACCACCCGAAGCACGTTGCCGTCCACCGCCGGAGTGGGCTGGTTGAAGGCAATGGAGCAGATGGCACCGGCGGTGTAGGGGCCGATTCCGGGAAGGGAGAGCACCTGGGCGTGGTCGGTGGGAAATTCCCCGCCGTACTGCGCTTCAATCACCTGGGCGCATTTTTTTAGGTTCCGCACCCGGGAGTAGTAGCCCAGACCCTCCCAAAGCTTGTGGAGGACTTCATCGTCGCACTGAGCCAGAGACCGGATGTCCGGCAGGGCGGCAAGGAACCGGGTGTAATAGCCCTTCACGGCCTCCACACGAGTCTGCTGGAGCATGATCTCCGACAGCCAGATGTGGTAGGGATTCCGATCCTCCCGCCAGGGAAGGCATCGGCGGTTTTCCCGGTACCAAGGCAGAAGCACCCCGGGGAGGGCAGACAGATTTTCAGTTTTCCCCATGCGGATGCCTCCTTTCAATGTTAAACTATTCTACAATAGCATGGGCTTTTCTGTCAAGAAGGGGCGAATAGGAAAATTTCCGGTTTTTTGAAAAAAGTACTTGCATTTTGTGAAAGCATGTGCTATTATATCTCAGTCGATTGCGACATGCGCCAGTAGCTCAGTTGGATAGAGTGACTGACTACGAATCAGTAGGTCGGGGGTTCGAGTCCCTTCTGGCGTACCAAAAACGGTGTATCCCATCCGGGATACACCGTTTTTGTATTCCGAATAAAAGGGACTCGAACAATAAAATGCAACAGTCCAGTGGACTGTTGCCATCCGGCGTTTCCGCCGGATGCTCCTTAGTGTAACGAGTCCCTTCTGGCGTACCGCCACGACCCAATTATTTGTGTTTTGTCTCTACCCCAACTATTGACATAGAACCACAAAAAATCGTGCCGCAAGGGGAGAACCTTACGGCACGGTTTTGTTATTTTTCGGAAGCAACGCTCTTGCGAACCAGCGCCCGGTGAAGCTTGGCCTCCGCCAGCTTCAGATCCATCTGAGAGGCGTTCTCGTCGTGGAGCATCTTGTCCGCCCGGTTATAGGCGGCCTCAGCCCGCTCCAGATCGATCTTATCTGCCCACTCGAAGGTGGTGGGCACCAATGTGACCTCGCCGTCGCTGACGCTGAGCATACCGCCGATGCAGGCGGCGGTGCGCCGGGTACCCCCGGAGACCACCACTGCCCGACCCATGCCCAGGGGAGCCACATAGTTCATGTGCCGAGCCAGGATCGCTACGTCGCCGCCGGTGGTGCGGACAAGCAGCTCTTCGGCCTGGCCGTCGTAAATGAGGCCGTCGGGGGTGACGATTTTCAGGCGGAAGGGTGTCATGCCTTCTCACCGCCCCGGTACTTGGCGACCACCTCGTCGATGGAGCCGGCGAACAGGAAGTAGGACTCGGGAATATCGTCGTGCTTGCCGTCGATGATCTCCTGGAAGGAGCGGATGGTCTCCTTCAGGGGGACATACTTGCCCTGATAGCCGGTGAACTGCTCGGCCACATGGAAGGGCTGGGACAGGAACCGCTGAACCTTACGGGCCCGGTTGACGGTGAGCTTGTCTTCCTCGCTCAGCTCGTCCATGCCCATAATGGCGATGATGTCCTGAAGCTCCTTGTACCGCTGCAAAATGCCCTGAACGGCACGGGCGGTCTCGTAGTGCTCCTTACCCACAATCTCCGGGGACAGAATCCGGGAGGTGGAATCCAGAGGATCCACGGCGGGGTAAATGCCCAGGGAGGCAATGCCACGATCCAGAACGGTGGTGGCATCCAGGTGGGCAAAGGTGGTGGCAGGAGCTGGGTCAGTCAGGTCGTCCGCAGGGACGTAAACCGCCTGCACGGAGGTGATGGAGCCGTTCTTGGTGGAGGTGATACGCTCCTGGAGCGCACCCATTTCCGTAGCCAGGGTGGGCTGGTAGCCAACGGCGGAGGGCATACGACCCAGCAGAGCGGAAACCTCAGAACCGGCCTGGGTGAAACGGAAGATGTTGTCGATGAACAGCAGCACGTCCTGATGCTTCACATCCCGGAAGTACTCGGCCATGGTCAGGCCGGAAAGGCCTACCCGCATACGGGCTCCTGGGGGCTCGTTCATCTGACCGAAGACCATGGCGGTTTTGGAGATAACGCCGGAGGCGGTCATTTCGTTGTACAGATCGTTGCCCTCACGGGTACGCTCGCCGACGCCGGTGAAGACAGAGTAGCCGTTGTGGGCGGTGGCGATGTTGTAAATCAGCTCCTGAATCAGAACGGTTTTGCCAACGCCGGCACCGCCGAACAGGCCGATCTTGCCGCCCTTGGCGTAGGGGCAGATCAGGTCAATGACCTTGATACCGGTTTCCAGAATCTCGGTGGCGGGCTGCTGCTCCTCGTAGGAGGGAGCGGGGCGGTGGATGGGCCACCGGGCATCGCCCTGAACGGCGGGCTTATTGTCGATGGGCTGACCCAGCAGATTAAATACCCGGCCCAGGCAGGCATCGCCCACAGGCACGGAAATAGGGGCTCCGGTGTCGGTGGCTTCCACGCCACGTTGTAAGCCGTCGGTAGAGGACATGGCAACGCAGCGCACCACGTTGTCGCCCACATGCTGAGACACCTCGGCAATGATCGTGCGGTCGCCCAGGGGAATTTCAATTGCGTTGAGCAGCCCGGGGAGCTGGTCATCCGCAAAGCGAATATCCAGAACAGGACCCTGAACCTGGATCACAGTTCCTTTGTTGTTGACCATAGGGGATTCAACTCCTTTGTGGGAGGAGGCTCCGGCGAACGGCCGAAACCCCTCGAAATGTTAAGAACCGGCGACGATTTCGGTGATTTCCTGGGTAATCGCCGCCTGACGGGCACGGTTGAACTTCAGGCTCAGATCCGCGATCATGTCGTCCGCGTTCTGGGTAGCGGAGTCCATGGCGGAGCGGCGAGCCGCCTGCTCGGAGGCCCGGCTTTCGCACAGGGCGCCGTAAAGCATACCGCCCAGGTATTCGGGCACGATGGCGGCGAACACCTCCTCCGCCGGATGCTCATAGAGGGTATCGCAGCGTCGGGGCGGCTCCGCCTCCTTGGTCTCCGGCTTTTCCAGAGGCAGCAGCTTCATAAAGTCCGGGGTCTGGGACAGCATGGACACGAAGCCGGTGTAGGCAACATAGACCTCGTCGTACTGCCCGTCGAGAAACGCCCGGCAAACCTGCTTGGCGATGGAGAAGCAGTCGCCGATGCCCACGGAGGCGGCCTCCGCGTAGCTCTGGGTCAGAATGGGCACGCCCTTATTCTGAAAGCTGTCCACGGCTTTCTTGCCGATGGGAAGGACAGTGGCATCCTGTCCCTGAATCTGGGAATAAACCAGCTTGAGAACGTTGCTGTTATAGCCGCCGGCAAGACCCCGGTCGCCTGCAATGACGAGATAGAGAATTTTCTTTCCCTCCCGTTTCTTGAGATAGGGGGAGGAAAAGTCCCGATTGGCTCGGGTGATGTCCTCGATGGTTCTATGCAGGATCTCAAAATAGGGGCGGGAAGCCGCAATCTGAGCCTGGGCGCGCCGAAGCTTGGAGGCCGCGACCATTTCCATGGCCTTGGTGATCTGCTTGGTGCTCTCCATGCTGCGGATGCGGTTTTTGATTTCCTTGGTGGAAACGCCAGCCATGGGAAATCCTCCTTCCTTATGCCGTGAACTGAGATACCAGCTCGTCCAGAGCGGCCTTCAGCGCGGTTTCGGTGTCGGTTTCCAGCTTGCCGGTGGTGCGGATGGCTTCCAGCACGTCGGCATGGTAGTTATCCATGTGCTCTTCCAGCCGCTTCTCGAATTCGGCCACCTGCTCCACGGGAACGGAAGCAAGATAGCCATGGGTCACGGCGTAGATGATGCACACCTGCTGGGCAACCTCCTTGGGGGTGCCGTTCTTCTGCTTCAGCACCGCCACGATCCGCTCGCCAAGAGCCAGACGGGACTTGGTGTCCGCGTCCAGATCGGAGCCGAACTGAGCAAAGCTTTGCAGCTCCCGGTACTGGGAGTAGAGCAGCTTCAAAGAGCCTGCCACCTTCTTCATGGCCTTGATCTGGGCGTCGCCGCCTACACGGGACACGGAGATACCGGGGTTCACGGCGGGCATAACGCCGGAGTTGAAGAGCTCGGTTTCCAGGAAGATCTGACCATCGGTGATGGAAATAACGTTCGTGGGAATGTAGGCGGAAACATCGCCTGCCTGGGTCTCAATGATGGGCAGAGCGGTCAAAGAGCCGCCGCCCAGCTCCGGAGACAGCTGTGCCGCCCGCTCCAGAAGACGGGAGTGGAGGTAGAACACGTCGCCGGGGTAAGCTTCCCGTCCGGGGGGACGGCGAATCAGCAAGGAAATGGCACGGTAAGCCACGGCGTGCTTACTCAGGTCATCGTAAATGACCAGCACATCCTTGCCCTGATACATGAAGTGCTCGCCCATGGTGCAGCCGGCGTAGGGGGCGATATACTGCATAGGCGCCAGCTCCGAGGCGGTGGCGGAAACGACGATGGTGTATTCCATGGCGCCGCCCAGGGTCAGGCTCTCCACCACCTGAGCCACGGTGGAACGCTTCTGACCGATGGCAACGTAAATGCAGATGCAGTTCTTGCCCTTCTGGTTCAGAATGGTGTCGGTGGCGATGGTGGT
>CAKTOH010000008.1 GCA_934589705.1 uncultured Oscillospiraceae bacterium
GTCTTTTCCACCTGCTGGGCACCATTTTTTCTTGCAATACCCAGAGTATTCCTGCAAAAAAATGGCTTCATCAGGCGAAAAATCCCTCGCCGCCTCTCATATTTCCGGTTTTCAGATAGACCCTAATTGGAGTTCAGTATGATAAAAAGCGCCCCCGTTCCGGGCAATCCGGAACGGGGGTGCTCATTCTGTTTTTACCGGGTGCGCTTCTTCTTGGTGACAACCGCCGCGCCCAGGACGGCGGAGAGGGTCAGGACACCCACGGCCAGACCGATGGTATCGCCGGTCTTGGGGTTGGTGGTGTCCTCCTTCTTCCACTTGGCGTAAATGGTAGTGTCCTCATTTACGGTAAGCTGAGTCACCTTGGTCTTAAAGGTGCTTTCCTTGTACCAGCCGCAGAACCAATAGCCGGAACGGGTGGGGGTATATTTGTCCTTCAACTCGCCCTTGGTGATCTTGGTGCCCTTGGTCACGTTAAGAGGGCTCATGGTCTTGCCGCCATTGGTCTTGAAGGTCAGGGTAAGCATTTCCTCCACTGCCGGAAGCGTTGCTGTAGCAGTGCCGTTAATCCCATCGTCCTTTACCGTCCAAGCAGTATCCGCCACGCCGCTGATTTTCAGAGACTTGACCTTATAGCCAGGCTCCACAGTAAAGGGCACCGTCACCGTGTACTGAGACCCCTTCTTGAACTTGGCGTCATTGGGAGTCACATCCTTTGGCTTGCCGGGCTTTACGTTGCCATTGCCGCTGGTAGCGGTCAGGCTGGAGGGCTTATTTCCCTCCTTGTAGCCGCTGATGTTGATGGAAACGTCAATTTCCTTCTTCTGAATGGTGTTGCCGCACTCGCGGCAGGTCAGGGTGTCCTGATTCGCGTTGGCTTTCGTCCACTGCTTCTGATGGCTGTCCGCGGTGCAGCTGCACTTATTCTTCTTGGAATCCGTGGAGAATCGCTTGCAGGCACCATTGGCATCCCGGTCGTGAGGCAGCTTATAGCTTCCGCTGCACACCGTGCATTTCACGGTGGTTCCACACTTGACATTCGTCTTGTTAGGCGTACAGGCTACATTCTCTTCCAGCGTCTGCCCGCAATCCTTGCAGACAACGTTATGGGTACCTTTCTGGGCGCCTTTCTTATTGGAAACATATTTGGGAGTACAGTTCTCCGTCTTGATTACTGCGCCGCAGGTTTCGCAGTAACGCTCATGGGTCTTGGTGCCCGCCACCGGACGGAGCGCTTCCTTGTGGGCTTCTGCCTTTGCGTTGGGCCAGGGCTTTCCGCAGGTATCGCACACCTGGATGTGGGTGCCATTCCCGTTATCCTTGTAAATTGCGCTGCCGGTATGGGCAGCGGAAGCTTCCCCATATGTTTCGCCGCACTTGGTGCACTTGGCCGGCTCGGCGCAGGTGGTTTCGGTCTTGGTGCAGGCCTCGGTGCCGAGAATCTTATTGCAAAGCTCGCAGTAATATTCGTGGGTTTCGGTGCCCGCTACATGCCGGGGCGCAGCCGCCTCCTTGTGGTTATTGAGATTCTTCTCACCATAGCTTTCGCCGCATTTTTCACACTTGGCAGGCTCCTTGCAGGTAGCCGTGCCACCAGAGCAGGCTTCATTCTCGATCTGCACCTTGTCGCAAACTTCGCACACTATATTGTGGGTGCCATTGCCGTTGGACTTATAGACAAGCTTATGCTCCGTGGAGAGTTCGCCGTAGCTTGCATGGCACTTGTCACACTTGGCCGCTTCCTTACAAGTGGCCGTGCCGCCGGAGCAATCCTCAGGGGGCAGAGTTGCATCGCAATCCTGGCACTTTCCTGTGTGCTTACCAGCACCATCGGACGTATACACATAGTTGTGTGCCGCAGTCTGGGTTTCATCGCAGCCGGTGCATTTGCGGGTATGCTGGCCGTTTCCGGCATCCGTCCAGGCACCCCAGGTGTGGGTATGGGTTTCCTCTCCGGTATCCTCGCCGGCGAGAGCCTCCTCCGCCAATGCCCCCACGGGCAGCAGCGTCAGGAGCATACAAGCCAGCAGGAACAGTGCCGTAATTCGTTTTTTCATTCTAAAAAACCTCACTTTCCGATTTGCCGTTTTTGCCGCCAGCCCATCCGGACGGCGGCTCTCTCTGAAGCCGGGACAAATTGTCCCTTTTTTTGTTTCATTGTAGCACAAGATTATTGGGATTTCAATCCTCTTACGGAAATCTTAAGAAGTATTTCGGATGAAATCAGCGGGGCGATCCCACGAAAACACGCGCCCCCTCCGGGGGGAGCCGGAGGGGGCACGGCGCAGGCGTGACGGACAAGGGCAAAGGCTCCCCTTGCTGATCAAGGGTGGTGCTCCGCGCAGCGAATCAAAATTGAAATGATTGCCAGTGGCAATCATACCATAATTTGTGCTGTCATGGCCGTCTCCCGCAAGGCCATGACTGAGGGGATCAGAACTCCTATGTTTCCGAGCACTTACAACAAATGTAGCTGTACAATCCCTCAGTCTCGCGCTTGCGTGAGACGCGCGAGCCAGCTCCCTTTACACAAGGGAGCCTCTGGGTGCTCACGCGAAAACACGCGCCCCCTCCGGGGGGAGCCGGAGGGGGCGCACGGCGCAGGCGTGACGGACAAGGGCAAAGGCTCCCCTTGCTGATCAAGGATGGTGCTCCGCGCAGCGAATCAAAATTGAAATGATTGCCAGTGGCAATCATACCATAATTTGTGCTGCCCCAGTGCGCACACTGGGGCTGAGGGGATCAGAACTCCCCTCTTTCCGGGCACTCCCTGTGAACGCAATTTGACAATCCCTCAGTCAGCCTGGCGGCTGCCAGCTCCCTTTACACAAGGGAGCCTTTGGGTGCTCACGCGCCCCCTCCGGGGGGAGCCGGAGGGGGTGCGCTTGTGGGGAGAACAACCCATGGGGTTGGGAGAAGAAAGCATCGGGGAAAAGCCGAGAAACACGCTTACTTGAAATTCACCTTCACGTTCACGGTGTACGTCTGATCCTCTCTGCCGTAGGGCACATAGAAGGTGACGGGGATGGTCACGGACTTACCCACGTCCTTCATAATGACAGCGTTCTGGAAGGCCAGCGTCAGATTGCCATTTTCGTCCAGGTTCGTGACCTGAACCAGGCTGCTCCAAGGTGTGGATTCGCTTGAGTAAGCATCCTCGGCGACCTTCGCAGCCAGGGTGACATTCTTCTCACTGAACTTCATCTGGGCGGTGAAGGGCTTGGTCAGGTCTCTGCGATCCACGGAGGGTACCTTGGCTTGGGTGACCTTCAAAGTCGGATCCTTCACGTCCACCTTGATGAACTGCTCGAAGATTACCCCGCCGTTTCCGTCCTTGACCACCAGACGGATCCGATGGTAGCGATAGAGCTCATAGGTGTTATTGGCGTACTGGACACCAGGAAATCTGGGGTTAGCGCCGGCGGTTCCGCTGAAATAGACGCAGTCCTCCTTCAGGGTGCCCAATCCCTCATACTTACCCGCCGGGTAGAATTCCATATGGTAGGAGATTCCAAGGGGATAGTAAAGCTGATCCTGCCCGGAAACGCCCACCGTAGGAATACTCACAAAATTCCGATTATCATTGGAACCCTGGAGGGTCACGGTGAAATAGCGTCCCTTGTTGCGATCCATTCGTTTGAAGACCTGTTCCGACATCGGCAGGAGGAATCCCTGACCCTGGTAGCTGTTCCAATCAAGCAGACTGACGTTCTTGCCAAGCCTCTCGGTCTTGATGGATTTCAGTGCCTTGCGCTGAACGGTGACGGGAATGATATTGGTCTTCGCGTCGGGATCCTGAGAATTGGGCGTCACGTGCAGATAGTAAACGCCGTCCTCAATCTTGATGGGATCTCCGGTAACGGGATCACAGGTATCGATGGTAATGGTATTCTCATCGTCCCAGCGCGCCAGAGGCGCATTCACGCCGTTGAACAGTTCCCCTCCGTCCTTATCCAGCCAGACCCCGCCTCTGCTATCCGTGTACTGATTCTTGGGGATGGTCACCCGGATTTCGGCGCCCTTGCCGTCGTAGGGGTTCAGCGTCACCTTGGTCTTGGAAAGCTTCATGGAGGCGGTGGTGTTCTTCACCTTCAGCTTGGCGGAGGCCGTCAGGGAAATGGGGTTCTTCTCGTCAAAGCCGTATACCTTCCGGGTGACCCGGACGGTGTAGGTGCCGTCCTCCAGCCGGCCGGACATCTCCGGGCGGCGGTAGAGCAGGAGGGTATCGGGGCTGTCGTAGCTGGGCACATCCACGACGTACGCACCGGGATCCACCACGTTCCCCTTGGGATCCAGCAGCGTGATCTCCGCGTCCTTGTTGAGGGCCATCTTCGCGTTCATGTTCTTGACGGTGGTGGTCAGCGTGACCTTATTGGTCTTGCTGCCATCGATGGTGCCGTTGACCTTCAGGCTCATGGTGGGGGTATTCTTGGTGAACTTCACCGTGACGGTGATGGGCTTCACGCCGGGAAGCCGGTCGAAGGTCAGCTTGAGCGAGCCCACATAGCCATTGCTGCAGCCAACCACACCGAGGGCGTCAATGCCCGGGCCTAATAGGTCTTCCGCTTCGCTGTCAGTGCCGGGGACGAGCATGGCCTGGGCAATTGCCAGTGCCTTCTCAGGATTATCGGGTTCATCGGGGTCAGGGGCGTAAGCTACGACTATGAGGGGGCAATCCGGACTATTCAAACTAAAGACCGACAGGTCATAGTCCGCGGGAGATACGGTAAAGGCCGCGACCTGAGCATCCATCACGCCGTTCGGGAGGGAGAAGCTGGTTTTCTTCGGCTTGATGGTGGGGGCCTTGGTGGCGACGGTCAGAGGCAGTTCATCCGTCACGCCGTTGAAATAGGTGACCAGAATGTTGATCTTGCCGGGAACGGGGTTGGCGTAGGGCTCGCCCTCCTGAACGATGGGGGTCAGGTGGAAGCTGCCGGTGGCAAGGTCGATGTCATCCAGCTTGTAGTTCTCGCTGTCCAGGGAAACGTCCCGGATGCCCAGGTCCTGAATGCTGAAACCCTTGGGCGGAACCAGCTTCATATCCGCGCCCTTGGAGTTGTCGGAGCTGAGGGTGATCTTGCCGGTAGACAGCTTGGCGGTGACAGGCTTGTTGATAATGTTGACGGTGACCGGCGTTGCCCAGCCCAACATCCAGCCCTCCAGGGCAACGGAGGGGTAGATTTTCAGGGTCTGCTTGGGGGTATCCGGAGACAGCCCGTCGGTGTGCAGCACCAGGTTGTAATCATTCTTCTCGCCGTAGCTGGCGGTGATGCCCAGGCTATTCAGCAGCTCCTCGGATTCTTCCCAGAGGTCCCACACATCGGCATCCTGATCGAACAGCACCGGCACATCCACGCCGGGATTCCAGGCGTTGATGGTCACGGCCTTGGCGGGAACCTCGGGCATGGTCTTCTTGACGGTGAGCTTCAGGGTCTCCGGGGTGGTCAGGTATTCCGTATTCTCCCCGGCCAGCACCTGGATGGCGGAAACGTAGGAGGTCTGCACCTTGGAAATATCCCCCTGCAGGTTGCTGACAATCTCCAAAGTCCGGTCGTCTACAGGCCGCAATACGAAGTAGTTGTTCAGTTCCTCGTTTTTGAACCGGGCACTCTTGATGACGGTGGTCTCATTGTACGGAACATCCCCGTCGTCCTCCGAGGAAATGACAGGCTGATTTTCCTTGGTCAGGGAAATGTAAATCCGGGGGTTATCGGTGGCGGAGAACAGCTCCTTGGTGGCCTTGGTGTCCATCAGGTGGGCTTCCAGGACGGTGGGCTTGTTCACCACCTCCACGGTGCAGGTCAGTCTCTTCTGAACGCCCGTATTCCAGTCGGCAACCAAGCACAGCACCTGGGTAACGCCCACGTTCCGGGCTATAATCTGCGCGGCATCTGACCGACCAGGAATTTCCCCAACGGAAACAATGTCCTGATTCTCATTCACAAGGCCGAACGACGCCCAGCAATTCTCGGCATTCAGCACCTCCAGCGTGAAGCTCTGACCCAGCTCCAGGGTGACATAATCCTGGCTCAGGGCAGGCTGCGTCTCGGTTCCCTGGGGGCCGTAAAGCTGAACGGTATAGTTGCCGGAGACCTTCGGGATGTAGGTCATGGTCAGCTGACCCTTGGCATCGGCGTAGCCGTAGTCGATATACTGTAGGTTCGCCAGATCGCCGGGGGCGGCGCTGACGATCAGCACATAAGGCTCAAAATCAGGGTTTGCGTATCCCGGTGCCAGACCGGTGAACTTCACGGTGTGCTTTTCGCCGCTGACGGTGTCCTTGCCGGAGAAGACGGCCACATCGTCGGCGGTATAAACTTCCTCCATGGACGCGCCCTCAGGGGCAACGTACACGGTGTCAAAATTCTCGGGGTCGGGGGGAGCCTCGGTTTCGGGAGCCTCGGTCTCGACAACGGGAGCCTCGGTGGTTTCGGGAGCCTCCGTGACAGGGGTCGTCTCAGGAGTGGTCTCCGGGACGGTGGTCGCCGGGGTGGTTTCCGGGGTGGTCTCCGGGGTAGTGGCCTCGGTGGTCTCCTCGGACAGCGTGATATCGCCGCCGTCACCATCCTCGCCGCCGTCACCATCCTCGCCGCTCTGGAGGATGTTGCCCTGGCTGTCCACGATGGTCTCAGCGGCCAGGAAATCCTGCCAGCCGAACTGCTCTCCCGCCTTGGCCTCCAGGGTATTCAGGCCCCAGCCCTCTGGCAGGTGGAGAACGCGAATCTCGGTATTGCCGAAGGCATCATCGGCCAGGGTCTCCAGAGTAGCCGGCAGATACAGATCGCCGATGTCGCGCCGCCAGAAGGCCTTCTCGCCGACGGACACGGTGCCAATCAGCTCCACATAGGCCATTTCCACAAATTCCTCGGTATTGCCGTCCAGAGTAAAGGCTTCTTCGGGAATCTCGGCAGCGTTCAGGGTCAGGCTTGCGATATTGGCCCGTTGAAAGGCCCTCGTGCTCAGGGTAGCAGGCTTGGGAATGTTCACCGTGCGCAGATTGGCGCACATTGCGAAAGCCCTCTCCTTGATCTGAACGCCGGACACATTGGACTGATAGGTGCTGATGCCAGATTCTTTGAAGGCCTTCTCACCGATGACGGTTGCGTTTTCCAGACCGGCCACGACCTGCAGGGATTTCTGCTCCGACATAAGCCCATACGGAATCTCCGTCATACCGGCGGGAAGGGATACATAAACCAGGTTGTTCATCCCTTTGAAGGATCCGCCATCCAGCGACACATCGGGGTACTGAAGAACGATCTGCCCGATGGCGGTTCCGGACAGGGCGTACTGTCCAATGCTATGGGCATAGCGAAGATCCAGCTCCTTCAGAGACTCGCACTCCATAAAGGCAGAGGGGCCGAGGTCACCGATCTGGGCGTTTACGGTTTTCAAATTGGGACACTTGGAGAAGCCCTCGATCTCCACGTTCAGGGCGGCAGTGGAATTCAGCGTTTCCAGCGCGGGATACTCGCTGAAGACATAGCCGCCCACGCCGCTGATATTCACCAGGTTCAGGTCAGTTACCCGATCCTTGTATTTTTCCCAGGGGTGGGGTTTCTCCTCATAACCCAATTCGCCGCTGCCGGGGATAACGCCCGGGTAATCCTTGCGCTGGTTGGTGATGGTCAGAGTACCGTTGTCATACTGCCAGTCCAGATACTCTCCCCATCTGTACTCCCAGGAGCCGCCGTCCTGGGTGGGATTCGCGGAATAGGCCTGGGTCTCATAGGGCATACCCAGCAGCCGGTTGTCCGGCCCCAGGGCGAAGACCTTCACCGTGGCCAGGCTGCCCACGTCGGACAGTCCCTCACAGGAGAAACCGGCTTCCACCCCATCCTCCTGGAGGGGCTCCATCCGATGAACCTGGCTGGCCAGGAGCTTTCCGCTCTCGCTGTAGCCGGCGAATACCAGGCTGCTTTCCACTGAGGTATCCATGTTCATTGTGACGGTGATCTGATCCTCGTTCACTTTCACATTCGTGACGCGCACATAGCCAGAGTAGCCGTCGTTCAAGGCAAAGGCCGTGGTGGGAATCAGGGACACCAGCATGACCAGCGCCAGGAACAGGGATAGCAATCGTTTTTTCATAAGATCGTCCTCCTTCATTTGCCTGTTTTACCTTCCTAGGTATCATTTTAGCAGGCTCACGCACCAAAAGCAACTTCTTTTTGGCGTGTATGCCTCGATTTTACGGCTCCGACGCAAAAAACGTCATTTCCCATAGAATTGGGCGGATGAATTTGGTGGTTTCGCCCCAGGCAAAATATTTCGGTGGGCGATAAGACGCTTTTTCCGGTGGATGTCGGATAACATATGGTATTGAACAATCGACAAACGCACTGGTGCGGGAGCACCCAAAGGCTCCCCTTGCTGACCAAGGGGAGCTGTCTCGTGCGTCCCCCGCAAGCACGAGACTGAGGGGATCAGAATTTCCACATTTTGACAATCCCTCAGTCATGGCCTTGCGTGAGACGGCCATGCCAGCTCCCTTTACACAAGGGAGCCTTTGGGTGCTCCCGCACCAGTGTATTCTTCGATGGTTCCCGGGAAAACCGCCATCGTAATTCTCCGGCATTTCTCCGGAAGAACGCCCCTTGCGCCGGGGCTTTCCTGCCCTTTCCCAGGAAGAATTGGCACAGATCGAGGCTATTCTCGCTTCCAATGTGTAATCCATTTACAACGCAGCACAGGCACCACCGAAAGATGATGCCTGTGCTGCGTTCTGTTTACTTCTGTCTTTCCGCAAAGTCCTCATCGACTTTCCGCTTCCAGTCCGCCGCCAAGGGCGCGGCGCAGGTGCGAACCTGGTGCACCGCCTGGCAGACGGATTCGTAGACCACCGCCGTGCCCTTGCTGTCCGCATGGTAGTCCGCGGCGCATTCCGGGCGGATGCCGAATCGTCCGGCTTCCTCGGCAGCGTCGATGTTGGCTCCCAGGAACAGGAATTCCCAGCCGTACTTCTCCTGCTGACGCTGAACCATGGCACGAACCCGGTCATAGCCGTAGCGGCGGCTGGCATTTTCCATACCGTCGGTAGTGATGACGAAGAGGGTTTTCTCCGGCCGGTCTTCCTCCCGGGCGTACTTGTGGACGTTGCCGATGTGATGGATGACCCCGCCCACCGCGTCCAGCAGCGCGGTGCAGCCCCGGACGAAGTATTCCTTTTCCGTCAGCGGCGGAATTTTCCCCAGGGGCACCCGGTCGTGAATCACCTGAATTTCGTTGTCGAAGAGCACCGTGGAAATGAGCGCCTGACCCGGCTCTCCTTTCTGCTTTTCGATCATGGCGTTGAAGCCGCCGATGGTGTCCGCTTCCAGCCCTGCCATGGAACCGCTGCGGTCGAGGATAAATACGATTTCCGTCAAATTCTTTTTCATAGAAAATTCCTCCGTAAATTTGAAATGAGGCCACAGGTTTTGTAACCTTTGTGGCCTCATTATACTTTGTTTTTCCCAGGCTGTGGTCTCTCGGCGGGAGACTTTAACACCCAAGGCAAACTTGGTCAAACTGATAGAGGGCGGCGTTGATCTCGTAGATATCGTAAATTCCCTTTCGGATGTAAAATTCAATGATCATATCGAAGGTGCTGCTGTGGGACAGGGAAAAGCCAACCGTGCGCAGAAGGTCTTCCGTTTCCGGCAGGCTCAGCTCCAGGGCAATGGCAAAGGCCAGCACAGTAGGCTTACTGGGCTTGTATTTGGGGTCGTTGTTGATTTTCCAGAAGGTCTTTTTGCTGACGTTGGCCCGCTTGTAGCACTGAACCTCGGTGATGTGCTTTTTGTCGATGAGTTTCAGCAGGGTCACGGCGAAGGTGTCGTCCTGGTGCTTCAGCCAGTCCTCCAGGCTTTGGGGAGCCGGTGCCTCGCAGGACATCGCTTCTTCGCAGACAGCCGATTCCACCGCCTGGGGCATGGCGAACCGTCGGCTCCGGCCCTCCGGCGTGGACATTGTCTTGCCCAGAGGCTTCACCCGGGCAGCATCCAGGAACCGTTCCAGCTCTCCCCGGCGGCTGACCCGGTAGGCATTCCGGTCATAGACGCACAGGAACACCTGCATGTCCTCATCCCGCAAGCTCAGGAAATCCCGGATGGCCTCCGCGGCAACGGAAAGCACCCGATCCTTGGGAAAGCCGAAGGTCCCGGCGGAAATCAGGGGAAAGGCCACGCTTTCCGCCCCCAGCTCCGCCGCCCGGAGCAGGGCGTTGAGATAGCAGCTTCGCAGAAGGGCCGGCTCGTTGGCCCAGCCGCCCTTCCAGACAGGCCCCACGGTGTGGATGACAAATTTGCAGGGCAGGTCATAGCCTCCCGTCACCCCGATTTCACTGGGGTGCAGAGCTTTCAGCTGTCGGCACTCCTGAGCCAGGTCTGGCCCAGCAGCCTGATGAACAGCCAGGTCTACCCCGCCGGAGCCGGAGAACCGGCTGTCCGTGGGGTTTACGATGGCATCCACCCGCATTTGGGTAATGTCGCTGTGGACGATGGAAAAGGGCATGGCGGTTTCCTCCCTTTCTGAAACCGGTTACTCGTGGAGCTCCAGGGGCAGTCCGTCCGGGTCGTGGAAGAAGGTCATGGCCTTGCCGGTGAAGGCATCCACCCGGACAGGCTCGCAGGGGATGCCCAGGTTTTCCAATTCCTTTACCGTTTCCGCCACGCTGTCCACCCGGAAGGCCAGGTGCCGCAGGCCGCAGGCCTCCGGCCGGCTCACCCGCTTGGGAGGGTTCGGCTCGGCAAAAATTTCCAGTTCCGTAGTCTCATTCAGCCGCAGATCCAGCTTCCAGTCTCCCCGCTCCGGCCGGTAGTTCTCCCGGATCACCGGAAAGCCCAGCCTGTCCACATAGAATTCCTTGGCTTTTTGGTAATCGGATACAATAATCGCTACATGATGGATGACGTTCAGGTTCATAAGCTTTCTCCTTTCGCGGGTAGGATTCCGCATACCACTGGGCAAACCGCCCCGACTCCTCGCTTTTTCCCATTGTATTTCCAATTTTCAAAAACGTCAAGACCTTTCCCGTGCTTTCCCGGAAAGTCCAAGAGAAGTCCTTGCTTTACACCGGAAACTGTGATATATTGTTTGATTATGGGTATTTTACACGTACTAGGGAAACTCTGAATAAATCGTCTGCGGCTGGGCAGCGGATCTTTTGCCCCCAGTCTGCGGTTTGAAAAATGGGAAATATAGCACAGCCGTTGCCAGCGAAGCTGGCTTACGGATGTGGCATACCCCTTGCGGGTACATGCAGTATTCCTCCGTTTTTCAAACCTTGCCTGAGAACAAAATCTCTCGCTGCCAGCTCTTGCCGATTTAATCAGAGCTTCCCTGGCTTTCGGAGGCTTTCTATGAATAAAAAAATGCAATGTCTGCTGTGCGCCGGGGCAGCCTGCGTACTGCTCTTCGGCTGCGGGAAAAGGCAAACCGTCACCCTGCCTGACCTGACCGGAATCGTCACCCTGCCTGTCCCCACGGAAACCCAGGCTCCTACCAACCCCAACGCCGGCGTGGAGGAGCTCACCGCCGTGCTCTCCGCGGGAGAAATCTATACGCTGGAACAGTATCCTGACCTGAAAAAGGCGGATTTGTCCGGCAGCACCTGCTACGACACCATCCTCGAATACATGGATGCCCACCCAGGCGTAGAGGTGATCTACACCGTGGACTTAGGCGGCACCACGGTTTCCAATCAGGCTGCCTCCGTCCGGCTGGAAGCGGGAAAATACACCTATGAGGCACTGCTGGAAGGCCTCAAATATCTGCCCAATCTGACCTCCGTTTCCATCAGCGCGGTAAATCTGACGGCGGAGCAGGTGGAAACCCTGCGCGGCACATACCCGGACATTCCCCTGGAATACACCGTCTCCCTGCTGGGGCAGGATATTTCCACGGATACCGCCGCCCTGACCCTGCCCCTGCTCACGGACGAGCAGGTGACGGAGGCCTGCGGCAAGCTGGGGGTTCTCACCGGATTGACCGACGTGACCCTGAGCAATGACCAATCCCTCGAGCAGGTGGCCAAACTCCAGGACGCCGCCCCCAACACCGTATTCCACTACAGCTTCTCCCTCTTCGGCAAGACCGTTTCCACCACCGACGAAGAAATCGTCTATAAAAACCAGGCCATCGGCAATGAGGGAGAAAGCCAGATCCGTCAGGCTCTGCCGGTGCTGGACGGCTGCAAGCGGTTCGTCCTGGACAACTGCAAGCTGGACTACGAGGTGCTGGCCAAAATCCGGGAGGATTTCCGGGACGGCCCCAACGTGGTCTGGCGGGTGTATTTCGGCGTGGACGGCCGGTACAATCTGCTCACCGACGCGGACACCCTCCGGGCGGTGTACAACGTGACCAATGACACCTGCGGCCCCATGAAGTACTGCGAAGGGGTCAAATACATGGACATCGGTCACAACGAGTATCTGACTGACCTGAGCTTCGTCAGCGGTATGCCCAATCTGGAGGTGATGATCGCCTCCGGCTGCGCCGCCAAGGAGCTGGTGGGCTTTGAAAACTGCAAGAAGCTGACCTGGCTGGAGCTGGCCTACTGCTACAAGCTGAAAAACATCGACTGCCTTTCTTCCTGCGAGAGTCTGACCTACCTGAATCTCAGCTTCACCGGCATTTCCAACTATCAGCCTCTGGACGGCCTGCCCCTGAAGCGGTTCGTCTGCCTGAGTCCCAAGGCCAATGCCAAGGAGCAAAAGACCTTTGTGAACATCCACCCCAAGGGGGTGTGCATCACCGTGTTCTACGGCTATTCCAATCCCTACGGCTACGGCTGGCGGTATGACGACAACGGCAAGACCTTCAACGAATACTATAAAAACGTGGTTCGTGTGGCCTTCAATTACGATGAGCTGGAGAAATACCTGCCGAAGGATACCAAATAACCGGTGCTTCCGGATAACGCATGTCATTGCGAACCAGTGCGCACACTGGTGTGGCAATCCGTTCTCTAAAATTCTTCCAAAATGTTGCAAAAACCAGGCGGCCGCAGGCTGTCCACACCAAAGAAAATCGAAAATCTCCCGAAAAACACGCGCAAAGGAGCATCTCCATGAAATACGATTTTACCACCATTTTAGACCGGAAGGGTCACGACGCCCTGGCTGTTGACCAGGTAGGTGCCCCCGGCTCCCCCTATCCCGCCCCCAAGGAGGGGTTTGATGTGATTCCCATGTGGGTAGCAGACATGAATTTTCCCCTGGCTCCGCCGGTTAAACAGGCCATCCTCGATCGGATGGAGCACCCCACCTTCGGTTATTTCCAGGCGCCGGAAGCCTACTACGACGCCATCATCCGCTGGCAGCAGACCCGCAACGGAGTAGAAGGCCTGAAGCCTGAGAATATCGGCTACGAAAACGGCGTCCTGGGCGGCGTGTCCTCCGCCCTGCGGGCACTGTGCGTTCCCGGAGACCGGATTCTTCTGCACAGCCCCACTTACATCGGCTTCACCCATACCCTGGAGGACAACGGCTATCGGATCGTCCACTCCCCCCTCCGGCAGGACATCCAGGGGGTCTGGCGGATGGATTTTGCCGACATGGAGGAAAAAATCCGGAAAAATCAGATTCACACCGCCATTTTCTGCTCTCCCCATAACCCCTGCGGTCGGGTCTGGGAACACTGGGAAATTGCGCAGGCCATGGAGCTGTTCCGCAAATATGACGTGACGGTGATCTCCGACGAAATCTGGAGCGACATTCTTCGCCCGGGTCTGAAGCACATTCCCACCCAATCCATAAGCCGGGATGCGAAAATGCGCACCGTAGCCCTGTACGCCCCCAGCAAAACCTTCAATCTGGCGGGCTTAGTCGGCAGCTACCATATTATTTACAATCCCACGCTGCTGGACAAATGTAACCGGGCCGCCGAGCTTTCCGGCTACAATAACCCGAATGTGCTGTCCGTTCATGCCCTCATCGGCGCCTACAGCGCGGAGGGCAGTCAGTGGGCAGACGAGCTTCGGCAGGTCATCGGGGGGAATGTGGATTTCGCGGTGGACTATATCCGCAATCACTTCAACGGCGTATCCCTGTTCCGTCCCGAGGGCACCTATATGCTCTTTATCGACTGCGCCGGGTGGCTGGCTGCCCATGGCATGACCTTGGATGAACTGCTGAAAATGGGCTGGGACGTGGGCGTTGTCTGGCAGGACGGCCGTCCCTTCCACGGGTCTACTCACATCCGCATGAATCTGGCTCTGCCCCGATCCCGGGTAGAGGAAGTCTTCCGGAGACTGGATACCTACGTTTTTAACGCCTAAACTGTACCCCATATTGCAAATTCCCGGTAGAAATATGTCAGTGTTCGGTAAAAAGCAGAGCGACCTCATCCGCCCTCTGGGCACCTTCCCCCAAGGGAAGGCTTAACAAACAAAACCCCGCCGGGAGGAAATTCCTCCCGGCGGGGTGCCTATTATTTTGCGTTATCTCAATCTCCGTAGCCCATGGGGTTCTGGGTCTGCCAGCGCCAGGAGTCCCGGCACATATCCTCCAGATTCTTCTCGGCCTTCCACCCAAGCACCTGGGCGCTCTTGGTGGGGTCGGCATAGCAGGTGGGCAGATCGCCGGGACGGCGATCCACGATCTTGTAGGGCAGGGTCAGGTTGTTGGCCTTCTCGAAGGCATGAACCATGTCCAGCACGCTGTAGCCAATGCCGGTGCCCAGGTTGAACACCTCACAGCCCGGATGGCCTACCACATACTTCACCGCCGCCACATGCCCCTTGGCCAGATCCACCACATGGATGTAGTCCCGGACACCGGTGCCGTCAGGGGTGGGATAGTCGTTGCCGTAGACACTCAGGCACTCCCGGCGGCCGATGGCCACCTGGGTGATGTAGGGCATCAGATTGTTGGGAATGCCTCTGGGATCCTCGCCGATGAGGCCGCTTTCGTGGGCGCCGATGGGGTTGAAGTAGCGCAGGAGCACCACGTTCCACTCAGGATCCGCGTGGCTCATGCCGGACAGAATCTGCTCGGTCATATATTTCGTCCAGCCGTAGGGATTGGTGCAGCCGCCGGTGCGGGAGGTCTCCCGCAGGGGCATCTCATTGTCTCCGGAATAGACGGTAGCGGAGGAGGAGAAGATGATCTTCTTGCAGCCTGCCTCGCCCATGACCTTGGTCAGCACCAGGGTGGTGTTCAGGTTGTTGTCATAATACCGCCAGGGCTGGGCAACGGACTCGCCCACGGCCTTGAGCCCGGCAAAGTGAATGACGGCGGCGATTTCGTTCTCGGCAAAGATTTTGCGGAGCAGCGCCTCGTCCCGGACATCGCCCTGGTAGAACTTGGGCTTCTTGCCGGTGAGCTTTTCCACCCGCTCCAGGCTCTTGGGGTTGGAATTGCACAGATTGTCCACCACGACCACGCCGTAGCCGCTATTGAGCAGCTCCACGCAGGTGTGGGAGCCGATGTATCCGGCACCGCCGGTTACCAGAATGTTCATAGGGATACCTCCTTGGAAAAATCAGGATGTTTCTTTATGTGAAGGAAATATGCTCAAATAGAAGATGTTATCGCGAGCCTCCGAAAAACGCACTGGTGCGGGAGCACCCACGGCTCCCTTGTGTAAAGGGAGCTGTCTTGCGCGTCCCACGCAAGCGCAAGACTGAGGGATTGTCAAATCGTAAGCAGAAAAGGAGCACTTTGGAAAAACGTACAATCCCCCCGTCACGGCTGTGCCGTGCCACCCCCCTTTACACAAGGGGGGCTTTTTGGGTGCGCTGACCAAAGGGAGCCTCGGACGGCCAATGGCCGCCCCTACATTATAAATAAATGTAAGCTTGCCTGTATTATACTTCTCCGAAGGTTGGATGTCAATCAAAATCAGGCGTACTTGGCAACCACCGCGGCCATCCGGTCGAACTGGGCCTCCATGTCGGTCACCAGCTTGAACTGGGTGCGGGCTCTGTCCAGATTCTGCTCCGGATAGTGGATGCGGAAATAGTGATCTCCCTCCAGATAGTCCGTCAGGAACCGGATGCCGCACTCCAGGGTCATGAGTCTCGCGCCCCAGGGAAGGTATTCCAGCTCCGCCTCCGTCAGGCTGCCCTGGGCTCCTTCCAGGAAGCCCCGGGTGTAGGCCTCAAACAGGTCGATGTCGAAATTGACCTTGCCGAGATCCTTCTCGTCCTCCTTGCTGTGGTTGGCGCCGAAGCGGATGGAGTCGCCGAAGTCGTTGATGCTCAGACCCGGCATGGTGGTGTCCAGGTCGATGACGCAGATGCCCTCGTGGGTAGCCCGGTCGATGAGAATATTGTTGAGCTTGGTGTCGTTGTGGGTGACCCGCAGGGGCAGCTTTCCCTCCCGCAGAGCGGCAAGCGCCACGGAGCAGTCCGCCTTCCGGTGGAGGACGAACTGAATCTCCTGTTCCACATCCTTGGCACGGTTCCTTTTGTCGGCAGCCAGGGCGGCCTCAAACTTGGCGAACCTGTCCTCGGTATTGTGGAAGTTCACGATGGTCTCGTGAAGGGTTTCCGCGGGATAGTCCTGGAGCAGGTACTGGAACCGACCAAAGGCCCGGGCGGAGGCCTCGAAGAGCTCCGGGGTCGCGGACTGGAAGCAGTCGGTATTTTCAATGAAGGGGGTCAGCCGCCAGACCTTGCCGTTCTCGTCCGTATAGAAGTCCCGGCCGTCCTTCGTTTTCACCAGGCTCAGGGTCTCCCGGGCAGGATCCCCGCCGGCGGCGATGATCTTCTTCCTTAAATAAGAGGTAATGCCGATGAAGTTCTCCATCAGCTCCTCCGGATGGGGAAAGGCCGCCCGGCTCATACCCTGGAGAATAAACCTTACAGGATCCCCCTCCTGGGGCTGGCAGACCACGCAGTAGGTGTCATTGATGTGTCCCTGTCCGTAGCGCACGGCGCCCAGCAGGGTTTCCGGGAAATCGTAGGTGCTCAGAACCTTCTGAAGAATCGGATCCTGATGACCTTGGGTAACGTTTTCCATTGCTGCTTCCTCCTTATGTTTTCCACATTCTTTGAATTTCGCACGGAAATAGTTGATTTATGCAAATGTCGTCTTCGTTTTGCTCAATTTTCTTCAGTATACCACAGAAAATACCGATTGGCAACCATTTTTCGGGACTGTTTTTGCGTTTTTATATTTTGTAAAATTATACAATTTGAAGCATTCAGAATTGTTGAAACATCCAATTTTGTCTATTTCGTCGAAATCTGCCCCATTTTCCGGTGATTTTTCATTGACTTCTCGTTTTTTTCCTGTATACTAGGGGTAAGGATAGAAAAAGACAAATCCGGCTCGGCATTATCAGTGCATAGCACTGTTGATTGCATACTTAATTACAATGGAGGAAACAAGATGAAGAAGATTATCTCCCTGCTGCTGGTTCTGGCCATGGCTCTGACCCTGGTCGCCTGCGGCGGAAACGCTGCCCCCGCTGCCACCGAGGCTCCTAAGGCCGACGCTCCCGCAGCCACCCAGGCTCCCGCCGCTGACGGCGAGAAGACCACCGTCACCATGATCGCCGCTCAGTACGGCCCCAAGACCGCCGACTGGTGGGCTGACTTCGAGAAGAAGTTCGAGGCTGCCAACGAGAATATCGACCTGGTTGTGGACTGCGTTTCCTGGAACGACATCTACACCGTGGTCAACACCCGGATCGCCAACGGCCAGGCTCCTGACCTACTGAACATCGACGTGTTCGCCGACTACCAGGCTGACGGCCTGCTGCTGCCCGCCGAGGATTGGTGCTCTGCCGAGACCTACGCCAAGTTCTACCAGGCTTTCCTGGATCAGTCCGTTGTGGACGGCACCGTGTGGGCTGTGCCCGATCTGGCTTCCGCCCGTGCTCTGTACTACAATAAGGACATCCTGGAGCAGGCCGGTGTGGAAGTTCCCACCACCTGGGACGAGCTGACCGCCGCCTGCAAGACCATCAAGGAGAAGTGCGCCGATGTGTACCCCTGGGGCATCGACATGACCACTGACGAAGGCCAGGCCGCTTTCGCCTACTACACCTGGAACAACGGCGGCGGCTTCGTGGACGACGAGGGCAACTGGACTCTGAACTCTGCCGCGAACGTGGCCGCTGTTGAGTACGAGATCGGCCTGGTCAAGGACGGCCTGACCAACTCCGACCCCGCCAACGAGACCCGCTACACCCTGCAGGATCTGTTCTGCGCCGGCAAGCTGGCTATGATGATCGCCCCCAACGCGCTGTCCACCCAGGCCGGTGAGGCCGGTGTGAACTACGGCTTCGCCGCTATCCCCAACAACTCCGGCGTCTCCGTCTCCGCCGGTGTTATGGACCGGATCATGTGCTTCGACAACGGCCAGGACGACGCCACCATGGCTGCCATCACCACTGTTGTTGACGCTTTCTACGACGATGAGCCCTACTCCGAGTGGGTTCTGATGGAGGGCTTCCTGCCCGCTACCACCGCCGGTGGTGAGGCCTGCGCCGCTGCCGACCCCGCCATGGGCGCCTGGATCGACATCGTTGGCTCCGCTAAGTTCTACCCCACCGCCAAGGCTGAGTGGGCTGACGTGAAGCAGGGTGTCATCGATGTGGAGCAGCAGGCTCTGCTGGGCGGCAACGTTCAGGAGCTGCTGGATAACCTCCAGTCTGAGATCGCCGGTTAATTTCCCGCAACCGACACCGCTGTAACCTAGCATTCCAGTGGGCCGGGCTTTGGCCCGGCCCACTGTCCGTCTCAAAAGTGCCGCGCAATCGGCAAGCGCGCGTATTTTCCGCCAAGTCCGGTGACCCGGGGAATTCCGGTTTGTCTTCCATGCAGCCTTTTTCAAAGTGCTGCCGCACGAGAAGCCGCGTTTTGAAAGCGGCTGCATATCAAAGGGGGTACCATCCAACATGAAAAAACCGTACAAGCTGCAAAGCACGGCAGAACCCTACCTGTGGATTCTGCCCAGCGTCATCCTGATGGCAATTTTCATTGTCATTCCCATCGGCTTTGTCTTCCGCATGGCCTTCAGCCAGATCACAAAGGCCGGCCTCATCAAGGGCTTCTATGGCTTCAAGAATTTCCAGAAGGTGCTGGCAAGCGCCAAATTTGCCATGGTTCTGAAAAACACCCTCATCTGGACCATTCTGGTGGTGGTGCTGTCCACGGTGCTGGGCTTCATCCTTGCGCTGCTGCTGAACAATGAATTCAAGGGGCGGAAAATTGCCCGAGCCATCGTCGTCTTCCCCTGGGCAACCACCCTGGTCATTCAGGCCTCTGCCTGGAAGTTCATCATCAACACCGACTACGGCGCCCTGAACACCCTGCTGAAAACCCTGGGCATCATTCAGCAGAATGTGAACTGGACCCCTACCCCAGAGGCCTACTTCGCCTGGGAAATCGCCTGCGGCATTTTCGTCACCATTCCCTTTGTCTGCTTCACCGCCCTGTCCGGTCTGCAAAGCATCGACAGTTCCCTGTATGAGGCCGCCACCGTGGACGGTTCCAACTACTGGCAGAAGCTGTTCCACATCACCCTGCCCCTGGTCAAGCCCAGCCTGACCGTGGCTACGGTGCTGAACATCATCTATGTGTTCAACTCCTTCCCCATCGTCTGGACCATCACCAAGGGCGACCCCGCCAGCCGCACCGACACCCTGGTCACCTACCTCTACAAGCTGGCCTTCTACAACGGTAAGCAAGGCGAAGCCGCCGCGGTATCCGTCATCGGCTTCCTCATTCTGCTGGTGTGCGCCAGCTGCTACATGGTTTCCACCCTGAAGAAAGGAGATGAGTGATTATGACCCTGGAATCCTCCCGCGTCAACTGGGGCAAGCTCCTGAGCCGAATTCTTTTGTACTTCGTGGTGGTGCTCATCAGCCTGTTCATTCTCTATCCTTATTTCGTGATGTTTACCACCGCTCTGAAAAGCCGCAATGAGATTTTCGCCATGGACGGCAGACTTTTCCCCATCAAAGCCCTGTGGTCTAACTTCGCCGACATCTGGGTCAAAGCACCCATGGCCAAGTACATGGTCAACTCCGTCATCATTGCCGCCGGCTCCACCGCCATTGCCATGGTCTGCGGCATTCCCGCGGCCTATGCCCTGGCCCGGATGCGGTTCAAAGGCCAGACAGCTTTCCTGGGCTTCATCATCGTCTCCCAGATGTTCGCCCCCGTGGTGCTGCTCATCGGTATCTACAAGGTCATGCAGGTGCTGAACCTGACGAACTCCTTGCTCGGTCTGATCTTCATCAACGCCGCCTTCAACCAGGCCTTCACCATCTGGCTGCTCCGGGGCACCTTCCTGTCCATCTCCGCGGAGATGGAGCAGGCCGCCACCATCGACGGCTGCAACCGGATTCAGGCCATGTTCAAAGTGCTGCTGCCCGTGGCCGCCCCCGGCATCGTTACCACCCTGATCTTCATTTTCATCAACGCCTGGAACGAGTACACCGTGGCTCTGTGCCTGATCTCCACCGAGACCATCAAGCCTCTGACCGTGGGTATCAACATCTTCAACGGCTACAACATCATCGAGTGGCAGTACCTGTTTGCCGCTTCCATCTTCGCCATCATCCCCGTTGTCATCCTGTTCATGTCCATTGAAAAGAACCTGACCAGCGGCCTCACCGCCGGCGGCGTCAAGGGCTAAGCACACCTTATCCCCGGCGGGAGCCTCAGGCTCCCGCCGGTTCAGCGTGTCAAAAAAGTCCGAAAGATACGGTGTCATTCCGAACCAGTCCGCAGACTGGTGTGGGAATCCCCCGGTTCTTCCAGAAACTAATGGTGAAGCACTAAGGCTCCCCTTGCTGACCAAGGGTGGTGCTTCCGCACCAGTGCGTTTTTCGATAGTTCTCGGAATGTTTCGGGGGATTGCCACACCAGCCTGCGGGCTGGTTCGCAATGACATGCGTGATACGACCTGCATTCATCATCCATACCGCCCATTATTTGGGCGTGACTTTTCTGACAAAGCGTGCTATGATAAAAGAAAAATTCCTCAGGAGGAAACAAATATGACTTATTCCGAAGTTCTTGCCAACGCCCGGCAGGCCATGAGCCCCAACTGCAAGGCCTGTCCCGTGTGCAACGGCCGTGCCTGCACCAACCACGTTCCCGGCCCCGGCGCCAAGGGCGTAGGCGACAACGCCATCCGGAATTTCGACGCCTGGCAGCGCATCCGGGTGAACATGGACACCATCCACGAGAGCGGCGATCCGGACACCTCCCTGGAGCTGTTCGGCAAGCACTTCCGCTACCCCTTCTTCGCCGGCCCTGTGGGGGCGGTGACCATGCACTACTCCGATAAGTACGACGACCTGGCCTACAACAACGTGCTGGTCAAGGCCTGCGCGGAAAACGGCATTGCCGCCTTCACCGGCGACGGTCTGAACGCCGACGTGATGAAGTCCGCATGCAGCGCCATCGCCGCCTGTCAGGGCATGGGCGTGCCCACGGTGAAGCCCTGGAGCCAGGAGACCGTAAGCGCCAAGATGGAGCTGGTACACGCCTCCCACTGCTTCGCCGTGGCCATGGACGTGGACGGCGCGGGTCTGCCCTTCCTGAAGGGTATGAATCCCCCTGCCGGCAGCAAGACCGTGGAGCAGCTGGCGGAGATCGCCAAGATGGCAGGCAAGCCCTTCATCGTCAAGGGCATTATGACCGTCAAGGGGGCTCTGAAGGCCAAGCAGGCCGGTGCCGCCGCCATCGTGGTCAGCAACCACGGCGGCCGGGTTCTGGACCAGTGCCCCGCCACCGCCGAGGTGCTTCCGGCCATTGTGGAGGCTCTGAAGGGCAGCGGCGTGAAGATTCTGGTGGACGGCGGGCTGCGCAGCGGCGTAGACGTGTTCAAGGCTCTGGCCATGGGCGCGGACGCGGTGATCATCGCCCGTCCCTTCGTTTCCGCGGTCTATGGCGGCGGCGAGGAAGGCGTGAAGCTCTACATCGACAAGATCGGCGGGGAACTGTCCGATGCCATGACCATGTGCGGCGCAAAGAGCCTGAAGGACATCACTCCGGATATGGTTTTCGTCCGGTAAACAAGTTTCTGCGACATATCGGCTCCCCTTGATTCTCAAGGGGAGCTTGTTTTCTTTTCCGCTGAGTCAAACAAAAATCGCACGTCATTGCGAGCCAGTGCTCACACTGGCGTGGCAATCCCCCGGTCGTTCCGGGAACTACCAGCGAAGCGCAAAGGCTCCCCTTGCTGACCAAGGGTGGTGCTCCCGCACCAGTGCGTTCTTCGGTGGCATCCGAAAGAACAGGGGGATTGCCACACCAGTCTGCGGACTGGTTCGCAATGACATGCGTTATACGATAGCTTACGAAAAATATAATCCGTCCACATCCGCCCTTACAAGTACAGGCTTAGAGGCCATTTTTCCGCAATGCAGGAATTCCTGCGCAGAACGCACAATATGAATATTTCGTGAATTTAATTTTTGGTAATTGTTAACGAATCTTCTCGCTCATAGACAATTGTGCTTCACAAACGGACAAGTCGGGTGTATAATGAGCCCGTTATCTCGCCATCCCATCCGGAAGGCACTGGAAAACGAAAGGAACGCCTATGGATCTCACCCCCGAGCAGCAGCTGAACCGGCTGCTGGATGCCTATTCTCATGCCTACGATGTGGAGCGTGACGTGACCGTGGAGGACACTGTCTATCCCGCCATGGCTACCTACTTCCTGCGCGATGAGAATTATCTGATTTCCAGAAAGCACGTTCTTTCGGCTCTGGAGCAGTACGAATATGTGTACTTCCTTCAGACCGAGCACCTGAACGCGGAGGAGCTGCAAAAACACATCGACCGCACCAAGGCGGCAGGGCTTTCCCTGGTTCGCCCCCATAAGGAGCACATGTTTTCCAACGTTGGCCTGGTGGTGCTGGCGGGTTCTATTTCGCCGGAGGCGAAAAAGCTGCTGAAGCGCACCCGCTTCCGCAAGTACTATATGCTGGGACTCCAGGGCTGGACGGAGTATCAGCTGGCAGCTATGGAAACATCCACGAAAAGCTTCTACTCCAATCCAGCGGGTGTGGGAGCCAGAAAGAATCTGGAGCGGAATTTCCGTCCCCGGAAAAAGTGAAAGAAAGGGAGTTATCAATCCTATGAACGGTCTCGTACTTCTTCTGATCGGAATCGCCGTTCTCCTGTGCGGCTACATCTTCTACGGCCGCTACCTGTGCAAGAAGTGGGGCGTCGGTGAAACCAACGAGCCCACCCCCGCGCACACCATGGAGGATGGCATCGACTACGTTCCCGCCAAGGCCCCTGTGCTGATGGGACACCATTTCTCCTCCATCGCCGGTGCCGGCCCCATTACCGGCCCCATCTCCGCCGCCATGTTCGGCTGGCTGCCCTGTTTGCTGTGGATTCTGGTGGGCGGCATCTTCTTCGGCGGCGTCCATGACTTCGGCGCCCTGTTCGCCTCCGTCCGCCATAAGGGCAAGTCCATCGGCGAGATCATCTCCGCCAACATGAGCCTGCGGGCAAAGCGTCTGTTCATCATCTTCTCCTACCTGACCCTGATCCTGGTGGTGGCCGCCTTCGCTTCCATCGTGGCCGGCACCTTCGCCGCCAAGTATGTGGACGGTCAGGTGGATCTGGCCGCCTCCGCTACCCCCGCTTCCGTGGCCATGGTTTCCCTGCTCTTCATCGTCATCGCCATTGCCTTCGGCTTCATGGTTTACCGCCGGAATGCCCCCATGGGCGTTTCCACCATCGCCGGTGTCATCGCCATCTGCCTGTGCATGGTCATCGGCATGAACTGGCATCCCATCTACCTGTCCAACACCGCCTGGATGTGGATTGTTGGCCTGTACATCGCCATCGCCTCCGTCACCCCCGTCTGGATTCTGCTCCAGCCCCGTGACTACCTGTCCTCCTTCCTGCTGTACGCCATGCTGGCCATTGCCGCCATCGGCGTTGTGATCGCGCACCCCAACATGGTAGATTCCACCGGCGCAGGCCTGGTCGCCATCGGTGACGGCCTGAATGCCGCCGGTATCAAGCAGCCCATCTTCCCGGTGCTGTTCACCACCATTGCCTGCGGCGCCATTTCCGGCTTCCATTCCTTGGTTTCCTCCGGCACCACCTCCAAGCAGCTGGATAAGGAGACCGACGCCAAGCCCATTGCCTACGGCGGTATGCTGCTGGAGTGCGTGCTGGCTGTCATCACCCTGGTCGCCATCGCTTACGCCCGTCAGACCGGCCACACCGCCGGTGCCACCGACATCTTCGCCGGCGGCGTTGCCGGCATGGCTTCTCAGATCGCCGGCGGCAACCAGAGCCTGTTCAACATTCTCTACACCCTGCTGGTTCTGACCTACTCCGCCTTCTGCCTGACCTCTCTGGACACCGCCACCCGTCTGGCCCGGTTCATGTTCCAGGAGTTCTGGATCGACGGCACCAAGGGTGAGACCCCCGAGAACGTCACCGGCCTGAAGAAGGTCATGGCCAACCCCTACATTTCCACCGGCATCACCGTGGTTCTGGGCATCCTGCTGGGTCTGAACGGCTACGCCAAGATCTGGGCTCTGTTCGGCTCCGCCAACCAGCTGCTGGCCGCTCTGGGTCTGCTGGCCGTGGCTACCTGGCTGGGCAACGTGGGCAAGGACAACAAGATGTTCCTGATCCCCATGGCCTTCATGCTCTGCGTCACCATCGCCTCCCTGCTGATCAACTCCTGGCAGCAGTTCAACGTCATCCTGGCCGGCGGCGCCGACTGGGGCCCCTACGTTCAGGTGGTTCTGGGTCTGATGCTGGTGATCCTGGCTGTGGTTCTGGCCATTGAAGGCGTTACCACCATCGCAAAGCAGAAGAAAACCGCCAAGGCCTGATTCTTCCGTTCCGTGAAGTTCCCCGGATGCAATCGCATCCGGGGAGTTTTTCTGGGCACATATGACCCCAATAGAAGAATATCATTGCCAGGAGGCCAATGGCCGACGTAGCAATCCGTTTTTCCCCCCCTTGGCTCCCACTCTGGGGGAGCTGTCACGAAGTGACTGAGAGGGTAAATATCGCCCTCTCCGCCTTCGGCACCTCTCCCATAGGGAGAGGCAAGGCACACATTGCCTGTCAGTTGTCCCAACTGTATTCCCACTTGCACTTTTCTAAAAATCGATTATAATAACAATACTATGTCAAGTTTCTGTAAAATTCTTGTTAGGAGGGTATAACCTGTGGCTAAGCCCAACCGTGGAATGCTGGAAGGCCCGCTGCTTCCCGCCATTGTTTCCTACGCGATTCCCATTATCTTCACAAGCTTACTTCAGCTGCTGTTCAACGCCGCCGACCTGGTGGTGGTGGGGCAGTTCTGCGGCAGCGTCAGCGTAGCCGCTGTGGGCTCCACCAGCTCTCTGACCAACCTGATGGTGAATTTCTTCATCGGTCTGTCCATCGGCGCAGGCATTACCGTGGCTCACGGTCTTGGCAGCCGGGAGGATACGGTGGTGCAGAACACCATCCACACCGCCATCCCCACGGCTCTGGTCAGCGGCGTGGCTCTGACCATCGTCGGCGTATGCTTCTGCCGCAATTTTCTGGAAATGATGGGCACTCCGGACAACGTCCTGCCCCTTTCCACCATTTACATGCAGATTTATTTCTGCGGCAGCACCTTCACCATGGTCTATAACTTCTGCGCCGCCATTTTACGGGCGGCGGGAGATACCAAGGGGCCGCTGGCCTATCTGACCATTGCGGGCATTGTGAACGTGATTCTGAATATTTTCTTCGTCACCCAGCTGGATATGAACGTGGCCGGTGTGGCTCTGGCCACCACCATTTCCCAGGGCATTTCCGCGGTGCTGGTCATTCGGGCCTTGATGCGCCGGACGGATGCCTGCCGCTTCGACATTCGGAAAATGAAGTTCCACCGGGCGCAGCTGTCGAAGATTCTCCGGCTGGGTCTGCCGGCCGGCATTCAGAGCTCCCTGTTCTCCATTTCCAATGTGCTGATTCAGTCCTCCGTCAACTCCTTCGGGGACGTGTGCATGTCCGGCAGCGCCGCCTCCGCCAATATCGAGGGCTTTGTCTTTGCCATTCAGGATTCCTTCCAGCAGACGGCGGTAAACTTCACCGGCCAGAATATGGGCGCTCACAAGTTCCGCCGGGCCCGGCGGATTCTGTGGACCTGCATGGGCTGCGTGACAGTGGTGGGCCTGGTCTTCGGCTTCTCCGCCTGGTACTTCGGGGAGCAGCTGCTGTCCATTTATATCACCGACTCCCCCACGGCCACAGCCTACGGCATGGTGCGGCTGGGCTTCATTACCCTGCCCTATTTCCTCTGCGGCCAGATGAATGTGTCCACCGGTGCGCTGCGAGGCATGGGAGCCTCCCTGACGCCCATGATTATCTCCGTTCTGGGTATCTGCGCCTTCCGGGTATTCTGGATCTACACCTTCTTCCGAGCCTTCCACACCCCGGAGTGTCTGTTTGTCTCCTACCCCATTTCCTGGATTCTCACCCTGGCCGCCCAGATGATTGCCTATTTCCTGATTTGCAGGAAGTATCCGAAAGAAGATTGTACCTAAAAAACACCGCCTGCACTTTCGCAGGCGGTGTTTCGTTTTGTTAGCCCAGCACGGTTCCGTCGGGGTGGAACAGGGGCAGCTTTTCCAGGTAAATCAGATCCTTGCGCTCCTGGGCGTCGCCCTCGGCAAGGATGGCCATCCGGCCGCAGATGATGCCTCCGGCCTTTTCCACCAGGGCTTCCAGGGCGTGGAGGCTTTCGCCGGTGGAAATCACGTCGTCCACGATCAGAATTTTCTTACCCTTCATCAGCGCCGCGTCCGCGCCGTCCAGATACAGGTTCTGCTCCTTGGCGGTGGTAATGGAGTGGACGCTGACACCGAAGATATCCCGCATGTACAGCTTGGGGCCTTTGCGCGCCAGAATGTACTTCTGGTTCCCGGCCTGACGTGCCATTTCATGGGCCAGAGGAATGCCCTTGGCCTCGGCGGTGATGATATAGTCATACTCGGGAGCCCGGGCCAGCAGCTCCTTGGCACAGGCCACGGTCAGCTCAGGGTCGCCGAAGATGACGAAGCCCGCGATGGACAGGTTCTCGTTCAGGGGGCAGATGGGCAGATCCCGCTCCAGCCCGGCGATGGTCATATGATGGTACATGGGAAGCATCTCCTTATTTTTGGGAGCAGGGCTCCGTTTATGGAAGCTCTGAATAAATCGGCAAGAGCTGGTAGCGAGAGATTTTGTTCTCAGGCAAGGTTTGGAAAATGGAGGAATACTGTATGTACCCGCAAGGGGTATGCCGCATCCGTAAGCCAGCTTCGCTGGCAACGGCTGCGCTATATTTCCCATTTTTCAAACCGCAGACTGGGGGCAAAAGATCCGCTATCCAGCCGCAGACGATTTGTTCAGAGTTTCCTTAATCTAGTTTTATTATACAACGGGGGGACGAAAAGTCAAGGCGGCGCCACACAATTCGGCAGAAGATGCGGAAAAACCCCCGATGGGCGAACCATCGGGGGCTTTCGCTTGGGGTTTGGAAAGAAGAGAGGTAGAAAAGAGGATTCTACGGAGTTTGAAAGGAGGCGGCTCACGGCTTCCGCAACCTTTCTTGCTTTTAGGATACTTGGTGGTTTTGAACAACAAATAACAGAATTGAAAACAAAATTCGACAAATTTGTTAACAGCCGGGCGGCAAGGCGTAAGGCTCCCCTTGCTGCTCAAGGGGAGCTGCCCCAGTGCGCACACTGGGGCTGAGGGGATCAGAACTCCCATCTTTTTGTGTGTTCTCATTGACGCAATTTTACAATCCCTCAGTCAAAAATCAGAGATTTTTGCCAGCAGTACATTGTGGTATGACTGCCACCGGCAGTCATGGTAATTTTGATTCGCTGCGCGGAGCACCACTGGTTCGCAATGACATGCGTGATACGATGTTCATTGCAATAGGGCAATGTTTACTTCGTCATCTTCTCCTGCTTGACCTTATGGTCAATGATATGCCGGCTGGCAAGCTCGGCGCGGATATCCTCCACGGAAATGCCCAGCTCCACCATCAGCACCAGCACATGGTAGGCAAGGTCGGCGATCTCATAAACGGTCTCCGCCTTGTCCTGCGCCTTGCCCGCAATGATGACCTCGGTGCTCTCCTCGCCCACCTTCTTGAGAATTTTGTCCAGTCCCTTCTGGAAAAGATAAGTGGTGTAGGAGCCCTCCGGCAGTTCCTTTTTCCGGCTCTGAAGCAGCTGATAAAGTCCCTCCAGCTGGAACTTTTCGCTCTTTTCTCCGAAAATGGGGTTGTGGAAGCAGCTATCCGCCCCGGTGTGGCAGGCGGGGCCGTCCTTCTTCACCCGCACCTCCAATGCGTCCCCGTCGCAGTCGGCGGTGACGGACACAATGTGCTGATAGTTGCCGCTGGTCTCCCCCTTGAGCCACAGCTCCTGCCGGGAGCGGCTCCAGAAGCAGGTAAGCCCCTTCTCCAGGGAGATGTTCAGGCTCTCCCGGTTCATATAGGCAAGGGTCAGGAGTTTCCCGGTTTCGTCGTCGATGACCACCGCAGGAATCAGACCCTTTTCGTCAAATTTCAGTTCCTCCACATTCATATTCATAACCTCACAGAAATGTCGTTTTCCCGGAGAACCGCTTTCAGCTCCGGGATTTTTACCTGACCGAAGTGGAAAATGGAAGCCGCCAGCCCCGCATCCACCTTGGGAAGGGTTTTGAAAAGCGTCACAAAATCCTCCACGCACCCGGCGCCGCCGGAGGCAATCACCGGCACGTCCACGGCCTCCGACACCGCCTCCAACATGGGAAGGTCGAAGCCGCCTTTCACTCCGTCGGTGTCGATGGAATTGAGCACCACTTCCCCCGCGCCGTTCCGGACGCACCGGGTGATCCAGGAAATAGCCTCCATTCCCGTATCCTCCCGGCCGCCCTTGGCGAAGACCCGGAAGCTTCCCTCCACCCGCTTTACGTCCGCGGAGAGCACCACGCACTGGTCGCCGTACTTCCGGGCAGCCTGGCCGATTAAATCCGGGTTCCGGATGGCTCCGGAATTCACGCTGACCTTGTCCGCTCCGCATTTCAGCACCCGGTCAAAATCCTCCAGGGTGTTGATGCCGCCGCCAACGGTCAGGGGGATAAAAATGGTGGAGGCCACCTCCGTTAAGATGTCCGTGAACAGCTTCCGCCCCTCGCTGGAAGCGGTAATGTCATAGAACACCAGCTCGTCGGCTCCGTTCTCGCTGTAGTATTTCCCCAACTCCACCGGCGAGGACACGTCCTGAAGCCCCTGGAAATTGGTGCCCTTCACCACCCGGCCGTCTTTCACGTCCAGGCAGGGGATAATCCGTTTTGTAATCATTTTGCCGCCTCCACTGCCTGCCGGAGGTCAATGGCTCCGATGTAATAGGCCTTGCCGATGATGGCTCCGTGGAGCCCCATAGCCGCCAGGGCTTTCACGTCCTCCAAGTTGGAGACCCCGCCGGAAGCAATCAGGTCAATGGAAAATTTTTCCGACAGCTCCCGGTAAAGCCCCCGATTGGTGCCCTCCATGGCTCCGTCCCGGGAGATGTCCGTGCAGATGACGGTTTTTACCCCCAGGCTCTCCATCTGCCGGAAGAAATCAAAGGCCGTCAGGTCGGCGGTTTCCGTCCAGCCCTTGATGGCCACGAGGCCCTCCTTCAAGTCAACGCCCACGGCAATTTTTTCGCCGTATGTTTCCAGCGCCGCTTTCAGGAAGTCCGGATCCTTCACCGCCGCCGTGCCCAGGATCACCCGGCCAACGCCGATGGAAAGGTAGCTCTCCACCGTCTCCATGCTCCGGATGCCGCCGCCCACCTGGGCGAAAAGGCCGGTGGATTTCACGATTTTTTCGATGACCGCCAGATTCTCCGGCTTTCCGGTTTTGGCTCCCTCCAAGTCCACCAGATGGATGTGAGAGGCTCCGGCGGCGGCGAATTCCCGGGCGGCATCGCAGGGGTCCTCCCGATAGACGGTCATCCGGGCATAGTCGCCCTGAAACAGCCGGACGGCCTTGCCGCCGTAAAGATCGATTGCGGGATAAATGTACATAGCCTGCCCTCCTAGATTTCCGCGAACCGGCGCAGAATGGAAAGTCCCACGCTGCCGCTTTTCTCCGGGTGGAACTGACAGCCGAAAAGATTGCCCTGCTCCACCGCGGCGGTGATGGGAATGCCGTAGTCCGTCCAGGCGCTGAGGCTGTCGGCGCAGTTTTCCCCAAAGAAGGAATGGACGAAATAGACATACTGGCCACCCAGGCCTTCCAGCAGTCTGCCGCCGGTGACATTCAGAGCGTTCCAGCCCATGTGGGGAATTTTCAGCCCCTCCGGAAGCCGCCCTTCCATAGGAACCACCTGCCCTTTCAGCAGACCCAGCCCCGGATGACGGCCGTATTCCAGACTTTCCTCAAACAGCAGCTGCATTCCCAGGCAAATACCCAGAAGGGGGGTTCCCTTGGCGGCTTGCTTCCTGACGAAATCCGCCATGCCGGTGTCGTTCAATTTTTTTGCCGCGTCCGGGAAGGCTCCCACGCCGGGCAGGATCAGCCGGTCGGCCTTTTGCAGCTCCGCCCCGTCACCGCTGACGAAAACGTCCTGGCCGATGGCCTTGCAGCTGGCTTGCAGGGAAAAAAGGTTCCCCACGCCATAGTCGATAATGCCGATCATTCCAGAACCCCCTTGGTGGAAGGGATTTTGTCGGTACCGTCCAACGCCACCGCCGCCTTCATGGCCCGGCCGAAGGCCTTGAAGGCTCCCTCCACAATGTGGTGGGAGTTGGTTCCGGCCAGCTTTCGCAGATGCAGGCTCATAGGGCAGCTGCGGACGAAGCCCAGGAAGAATTCTTCCACCAATTCGGTATCAAAGCTCCCGATTTTCTCCGTGGGGATTTCCAGAGCGTCATTCAGGGAGCTTCTGCCGGAAATGTCCACGGCGGCCAGAATCAGCGCCTCGTCCATCGGCAGAAGGAAGCTGCCGTAGCGGGTAATGCCCCGTTTGTCCCCCAGAGCCTGCCGGAAGGCCTGACCCAGGCAGATGCCCACGTCCTCCACGCTGTGGTGATCGTCTACGTCGGTATCTCCCACGCAGCGCACCTCCAGGTCAAATTTTCCGTGGGCGGCGAACAGGGTGAGCATATGGTTCAAAAACCCCACCCCGGTGCTCACTTCGGTTTTTCCCGTGCCGTCCAGGTTCAGTTTCAAAGAAATGTTGGTTTCCGCGGTATTGCGGGTGATTTCCGCCGTTCTCATGGGAGCACCTCCTGTAGGGTTTCCACCAGCACCGCCATCTGGGCGGGAGTGCCGATGGTGATCCGGTTAAACTGGCAAATCCGTGGGGATGTAAAGTGGCGCACCAGAATGCCCTTGACTTTCAGTGCTTTGTACAATTCCAGACCGTCCATTTTGTCGGTTTTGGCGAAAAGGAAGTTGGCCTTGCTGGGCAGTACCGTAAAGCCCAACGTTTTCAGCTGCGCCGCCGTCCACTCCCGGGTTTCCATAATATTCCGGCATCTGGCCTTGTAATAGTCCTCGGCCTCCACGGTGGCCTCCCCCAGCAGAAGGGTCAGCCGGTTAATATTGTAGGGATTGGTGGAATACTTGATTTTTTCCAGGTCGGCGATGACCTCCGGGCTGGCGAAGGCATAGCCCAGCCGACCGCCGGCCAGACACCGGGATTTGGAGAAGGTGCGCACCACCAGCAGATTTTCGTATTTTCCAATCAGGGGCAGGGCGCTTTTTCCGCCGAAGTCCACATAGGCCTCATCGATGACCACCAGGGAATCCGAATTGGTGCGCAGGATCTGCTCGATCTGGTGCAGTGGGATGGTCATGCCCGTGGGGGCGTTGGGATTGGCGATGACCACCAGCTTGTTTTTGCCGCAGTATTTCCGATAATTCAGGGTGAAGTCTTCCTCCAATGGGATGATTTCCGCCGGAATGCCATGGAGCTCGGCAAACACGGAATAAAAGCCGTAGCTGATATCCGGGAAGGCCACGCCCCGGCCTCCGAAGGCCATGAAGGCGAAATTCAGCACCTCGTCAGAGCCGTTGGAGACGAACACGTTCTCCGGCTTCACGCCGTAAAGCCCCGCCAGCTTTTCTTTCAGCCCCTTGGCGGTGGGGTCGGAGTAGAGCCGCAGCAGCTCCACCTGCTCGCCGCTCATGGCCGCCACCACGGATGGGGCGGGGGGATAGGGGGACTCGTTGGTGTTCAGTTTGATGTACTGCATATCCCGGGGCTGCTCCCCGGGGGTATAGGCCTCCATGGCCCGGTACCGCTCGTTCAGGAACCGACTCACAGGCTTCCCTCCTTCCGGATGGTCACGCTTCTGCCGTGAGCCCGAAGGCCCTCCTTTTCGGCGAAGGCCGCGATTTTATCCGCCGCTTTCGCCAGGGCTTCCGGGGTATAGTAGCTGAACTGACTCTTCTTCACGAAGTCGTCCACGCTCAGAGGATTGGAAAACCGGGCAGTGCCGGAGGTTGGCAGGGTGTGATTGGGCCCGGCGAAATAATCCCCCAGCGCCTCCGGGCAGGAGCGGCCCAGGAAGATGGAACCGGCGTTCTGAATGGCATCCAGGTAGGAGAAGGGGTCGTCCACCTGCAATTCCAGGTGCTCCGGGGCGATCTCGTTGGCAATTTCGATGCCAGCCATGAGCGTTTCCGCCACAATGATCTTGCCGTTATTCTCGATGGAAGCCCGGGCGATCTCCTGCCGGGGAAGCAGAGGCAGCTGCCGCTCCAGCTCCGCCTGGACGGCCTGCGCCAGCTCTTCGCTGTCCGTTACCAGCACGGCGCTTGCCAGCTTGTCGTGCTCTGCCTGGCTGAGAAGGTCTGCCGCCACATGGACAGGGTTACTTTTGCCGTCGGCAATGACCAGAATTTCACTGGGCCCCGCGATCATGTCGATGGACACCCGGCCGAAGACCTGCTTCTTGGCCTCCGCCACGAAGGCGTTGCCAGGGCCTACGATCTTATCCACCTTGGGAATGCTCTGCGTACCGTAGGCCAGGGCGGCAATGGCCTGCGCCCCGCCCACCTTGAAAATCCGATCCACCCCGGCAATAGAAGCCGCCGCCAGAATGGCGGGGTTCACCTTCCCGTCCCGGCCGGGGGGCGTAACCATCACCAGCTGGGGACAGCCGGCAATTTTCGCGGGAATGGTGTCCATGAGCACCGTGGAGGGGTAGGCCGCCGTGCCGCCGGGAACATAGACCCCCACCTTTTCAATGGGGGTGATTTTCTGCCCCAGGACGATGCCGGGCTTGTCGGCGATGACGAAGGAATTTCGCACCTGGCGGCTGTGGAAAGCGCGGATATTTTCCGCCGCCTCCCGGAGAATGTCCAGAAATTCCGGCTCCACCTGAGAAACCGCCTCCTGAATTTCTTCCGGGGTCACTTCCAGGCTGGTAAGCTCTGCTTTATCGAATTTGGCGCAATAGGCCTTTACCGCCGTATCGCCGTTTGCTTTCACGTCCGCGATAATGTCAGATACAATGGCCGCCACGTCCGCCTCCGGGGTGACCCGGGCGAAAATTTCGGAATTGGGCACCTGCCCTACCTTCAGAATCGGAATCATTTGTTTTTCACCTGCTCTTCCAGTTTGTCCCGGATGGCGCTGATTTCGCCGTCCTTGAATTGATAGCTTGCCACGTTGGCAATGAGCCGGGCACTGATGGGTACGATGGTCTCGTGAATCGCCAGATCATTTTCCTTTAAGGTGGTGCCCGTCTCAACGATATCCACAATCACATGGCTCAGGCCCAGAATGGGAGCCAGCTCAATGGAGCCGTTCAGGTGGATGATGTCGATGTCCCGGCACTTGGAAGCGTAGTAATTTCGGGCAATGTTGGGAAATTTGGTGGCAACCTTCAGGGTTTTCCCCACCGGATCCCGGAAATCCTTTTTCCCCGCCACCGCCATCCGGCACACGCCCATGCGGAGGTCGAGAAGCTCATACACATCCGGCTGGTATTCCAGCAGAATGTCCTTGCCCACAATGCCCAGGTCTGCCGCTCCCCGCTCCACATAAATGGCCACATCCGAGGGCTTCACCCAGAAATAGCGCACACCCTTTTCCGGGTTCTCAAAAATCAGCTTCCGACCCGGGTCTTCGATGGCCGGGCAGGGATAGCCCGCGTTTTTCAGCAGCACATAAGCCTTTTCGCCCAGACGCCCCTTGGGAAGCGCAACATTCAGCCAGTTCATTTTGCCGCCTCCTTCCGCAGGTCGATGAGGTTCTTCCACCGCCGGTCGGTGGGTAAGGTCGTGCTCACCAGCACACTGCCTTCTTTCGCCCCTTCCTCCGCCGCCCGGAGCAGTTCCTCCGGGTTTGCCTGCCGGTCATGGAGGATCAGGGTGTCCACGTCAAAGCTTTCGTCAGACCCGGACAGTTCCTGAAGCAAGTCCACATAGATGGCAAAGCCGATGGCCCGAGCCTTCCGACCCATTTTTCGGGGGAGCTTGTCATACTGGCCTCCGGACAGGACGCTGGCGGGGATTCCGGGCAGATACCCCCGGAAGACCACGCCGCTGTAATAGCCCAGGTCGTTGCTCACGGAAAAATCCAGCCGCACCCGGCTGCCCTGGGTCGTCAGAAGCCCCAGCAGCATCCGCAGTTGGCTCAGTGCCCTCTGCTCCTCCGCCCCCTCCAGCAGGGGGGCGATGGCTTCCAGTGCCTCCGCCCCGCCCCGGCAGGCGGCAATGGCCAGCAGCGTCCGCTCCGCCTGGGGTTTTCCCTGACAGAGGGAGCTCAACTCATGGGTGTTCTTCTGCCGCAGGCAGGTCATGACTTTCTTCTGCTCGTCGGTGTCGAAGCCCAGCCGGTTCAGCACCGCCCCCACAAGTCCCATGTGGGAAATATCCAGCACATAGTTTTCCCCCAGCAGGGCAAGGCTCTTCGCCGCCAGCACCACCGCCTCGGCAATGTCGTAGTCCGTCAGATCTCCCACGCACTCTAGCCCCGCCTGCATGATCTCCCGGTAGTCCCGGTAGACATTCTCGCTGTAGTAAACCTTCTGCACCACGCCAGGGGCTTCCGGGGCGTTCTTCACGATGGAAAGCGTCACGTCCGGCTTCAGGGCCATGAGCTTGCCCCCTTCCCCGGAAAAGGTGATGATCCGATCGGAGATCAGAAAATCCTTGTTGCGCACATACAGGTCGTATTCCTCAAACTGGCTCATTTTATAGGGGGTATAGCCGTAGCGCTGGTACAGCCCCCGGAGGGCAAAAATCGCCTGCTCCTCACTTCTCCAGATCTGATCCGTCCTCATTGGCAATGCTCTCTTTCTTCAGATTGTCCAGGGTTTTCCGATAGCCGATGCCGTAGTTCAGGCACCGGTTCACCCGGCTGATGGTAGCGGAGCTGGCTCCCGTTTCCTCGGAAACCTCCAGATAGTTCCGTCCCTCATCCAGCAGGGCCGCCACCCGGAACCGCTGGGCAATGGACTGCAATTCCTTGATCGTACAGATATCCTCAAAAAACGCCCGGCAGTCGGCGGGGGTTTTCAGGGTCAGAATGGCGTCGTAAAACAGTTCCTCGTCCCGGTGTCGAATTTTCTCCATAGCTGCTTTGTTTCCTTTCGATGTTGTTTTCACTACTTTAACACTTTACTCCATTAAAGTCAAGCACAATCTACAAATTCTGTTTTCCATTTTTGGAAAATCTGTATAACCCCCGGAAAAGCTGCCCATAATCAGCCTCGGAGGTGCTTATTCAATGAGCGACAACAAACGTTCCCGCCGCGGCGGTCAGGGCTACTACATAGCCCTGATTCTGTGCGCCGCGGCAATCGGAATCACAGGCTATGTATACCACAGAAACACCAATCTCCCGGAGCCCGTTTCCCAGACGGAGACGGCGGCGGAGGTTCCCGCCCTGGGTACCCAGACGGAGGATGTGCCCGTCATCGCCACCCAGCCCCCGAAAGTGGCCACCGGCACAGCCCCGGCGGCCACCACGCCCCCGGCGGAGAAAAAGCCCATGCAGACCATGTCCCCGGTAGCCGGGGAGAGTATCTTCGGCTACTCCATGGAGGCGCTGAGCTACAACCAGACCACCCGGGACTGGCGGGTGCACAACGGGGTCGATCTGGCGGCGGAGCCGGGAACCCAGGTGGCAGCCGCCGCCGACGGGGCGGTGGCCACGGTTTACGAGGATGACGCCATGGGTACCACGGTGGTCATCCGCCACCAGGACGGCTATACCACCCGGTACGCTTCTCTTGCCAAGAATCCTCTGGTAAAGCCCGGGGACGCGGTAACCATGGGCCAGCCCATCGGCTACGCTTCCGACACCGCGTTGGTGGAGAGCACCCTGGGAAGCCACGTCCACTTCGGGGTCACCAAAAATGATACCCCGGTAGACCCGGCGGAATTCCTGAGCATCGGCAAATAAGAAAAAGCAGTGCAAGGGCGGCCATCGGCCGCCCTTGTGTCTTTGTCCCGGTTCCTTCTGAGCCCCCATATATCGCATGTCATTGCGAACCAGCGCGCACGCTGGTGTGGCCCCCTCTGGGGATTCCCTCCGGTCACAATCCGTAACCCAAAGCCCTCCCCGTGGGGCAATGACACCGTATCTTTCAGGCTTTTTTCGATAAACCACCCATAGCAAGCCGAAGTATTCTGACGCAGTTTGTTGGGGCGGCCGGGGGGTACTTAGGGGGGCGGCTGTTCGGCAGCGCCCCCTAAGCCGGCTTCTTCTCAATGTTCTTGCCGGGACAAGAACATTGCCCCCGGAGGGACCTGCATTGAAACATTGATTGAGGGCAGAAATATACGCACAGGCTTTCGCCTTGGGCCGATGAGGGCATCGGCCCCTACTGATTCTATTAAGGCTTCCGGAATATCCGGGGGATTGCCACACCAGCGTGCGCGCTGGTTCGCAATGACATCCTTCTATTTCGGCGTGTACATCATTCGCCGCGCCCGGAGGTTGTGCACCACTACAAAAATCGCATCTAAAAATTGTGTGTTTTGCACAGGAAATCATGTGTCCTCGGCGGGAATCACCCTATTTTGCATTTTGACGAAAAAAGAATTGCAATCGCCGCTCCTTTCGTGTATAATGTCTGTATTGCGGTGCCAGGCACCCAAGCAAAGTCGTACGGAAGAACTGTCTTCCCGAAAGGAGTATTTGACCACTATGTATACTGTTAACTCGATTCGTAACATCTGTCTGCTGGGTCACAGCGGCAGCGGAAAAACCGCCCTGGCGGAAAGCTTACTGTACATGATCGGTGCCATCGACCGGATCGGCAAGAATGCCGACGGCAACACCGTTTGCGACTATGATCCGGAGGAAATCAAGCGCCAGATTTCCATCTCCACCTCCGTGGTGCCTCTGGAATATAAGAATATCCGCATCAACCTGCTGGACACCCCCGGTGCCTTTGACTTCTCCGGTGCGGTGATGGAGGCTCTCCGGGCTGCCGATGCCGCGATTCTGGTCTGCTCTGCCAAGGACGGTATCACCGTTGGCTTCGAGAAGGCCTGGAAGTACTGCGAAGAGCGCAATATGCCCCGGTTCGTCTACATCTCCAAGGTGGACGAGGATCATTCCGACTACAACGCCACCTTCGAGGCTCTGCGTGCCAAGTACGGCAACAAGATCGCCCCCGTGGTGGTGCCCATCTGGGACGGCTCCCACCGGGTCACCGGCATCATCGATGTGCTCAACAAGCGCGCCTACGAAATGCAGAAGCTGAAGCGGGTGGAAATTGAGGTTCCCGAGGACAAGCTGCCCGTTATCGAGGAATTCAATGACGCGCTGAAGGAAGCCGTTGCCGAAACCGATGAAGCCCTGATGGATCGTTTCTTCGAGGGCGACGAGTTCACCTACCGGGAAATGCTGGACGGCCTACACAAGGGCGTGAAGGAGCTGAGCCTGTTCCCCGTGCTCTGCGGCTCCGGTGTCACCTGCCTGGGCAGCCTGATGCTCATGGATCACATCATCGACCTGCTGCCCAACCCTGCCGAGGGCAACTATCACAAGGCCACCAATGCCGACGGCGAGACCGAGGAATTCGTAGTCTCCCCCGGCGGCGTGCCCTCCGCCTTCGTCTGGAAGACCGTCTCCGATCAGTACGGCAAGTACTCCTACATCAAGGTTCTGTCCGGTGAGATCACTCCGGATACCGTTCTCGTCAACGCCCGCACCGGCGATACCGAGAAGCTGGGCCGCCTGTACACCATGTGCGGCAAGAAGGCCACCGAGGTCAAGGCTCTGGGCTGCGGCGACATCGGCGCCATCGGCAAGATGGACAAAGTCAAGACCGGCGACACCCTGTGCGACCCCAGAAAGGTTGTCTCCCTGAAGCAGATTCCCTACGCCCCCGCCTGCTATTCCATGGCCATCGCCCCCAAGACCAAGGGTCAGGAGGACAAGGTGGGTGCCGGCCTGAACCGGCTGAACGAGGAGGATCCCTCCTTCCATCTGGTGAACAACGCCGAAACCAAGCAGCTGGTGCTGTCCGGCCTGGGCGATCAGCAGCTGGATGTGCTGGTTTCCAAGCTGAAGAGCCGCTTTGGCGTGGATGCTGTTCTGATGCCCGCCAAGGTTGCCTATCGGGAAAAGATCAAGAAAACCGTTCAGGCCCACGGTCGTCACAAGAAGCAGACCGGCGGCTCCGGTCAGTTCGGCGATGTGTGGATTCGCTTTGAGCCTCAGGACGAGCAGGACGGCCTGATCTTCGCCGAGGAGGTCTTCGGCGGCAGCGTGCCCCGGAACTTCTATCCCGCGGTAGAAAAGGGTCTCCAGGAAGCGGTTCAGAAGGGCCCCCTGGCAGGCTATCCCCTGGTCGGTCTGAAGGCCGTGCTGTACGACGGCTCCTACCACCCCGTGGACTCCAACGAAATGGCCTTCAAGATGGCCGCCATCCTGGCCTACAAGGAAGCCATGCCCAACGCCAACCCCACCATTCTGGAGCCCATCGGCGCACTGGCCGTCACCGTGCCCGAAGCCTATGTGGGCGATGTGATGGGCGACCTGAGCAAGCGCCGTGGCCGTCCCATGGGCATGACCCCCGACCATGACGGCAACACCGTCATTGAGGCCGAGGTTCCCATGGCTGAGATGGGCAGCTACACCATCGACCTGCGGGCTATGACCCAGGCTCGGGGCAGCTTCACCCTGGACTTCGTCCGCTATGAGGAAGTGCCCAAGGCCAACCAGGCCAAGATCATCGCCGACGCCAAGGAAGAGTAATATTTGCAAAAATGCCGGCCGCGGTTGTTCCCGCGGCTGGCATTTTTTAGGGAATATCGAATTGTGAATGATTTTGACGGACTACCGTACAGCGCATGTCATTGCGAACCAGTGGTGCTCCGCGCAGCGAATCTAAAATAACAATGACTGCCGGTGGCAGTCATACCTTAATGTAGCTCACACTGGTGTGGCTCCCTCCGGGGATTCCCGCCGGTCACAATCCCCGGTTCTTCCGAAAGCCCCGAAAAAACTCGTAGGGGTCGATGCCCACATCGACCCTTGTCATCGGAAATACCAGCAGGCCGATGAGGGAATCGGCTCCTACAAGCGTTCCACCGCAATCCCAAACACAAAAAGATTCCCCGGAATGCTCTCGCATTCCGGGGAATTGTCATAGATTTGTGCTTACTCAGTCGATCACCTGAATCCAGCCCTTGGGGGCCTCAATGCGCCCCATCTGGATGCCGGTCAGGGTGTCGTACAGCTTCTGGATGGTGGGGCCCATGCCGACGTAGTGAATCTCCTTGCCGTGATCCACAATGGTGCCCAGGGGAGAGATGACGGCGGCGGTGCCGCACAGGCCGGCCTCGGTGAAGTCGCCCAGCTCGGTCAGTGCCACGGGACGCTCCTCCACTTCCATGCCCAGGTACTCCTTGGCCACATACACCAGAGAGCGGCGGGTGATGGAGGGCAGGATGGAGTCGGACTTGGGGGTGACCAGGGTGTTGCCCTTGACGAAAATCACGTTGGCGCCGCCGGTCTCCTCAATGTGGGTGCGGGTGGCAGCGTCCACATAGATGTTCTCGTCGAAGCCCTTCTCGTGGGCATCCACAATGTTATAAAGGCTCATGGCGTAGTTCAGACCGGCCTTCACGTCGCCGGTGCCCCGGGGAGCTGCCCGGTCAAGGTCAGAGATCCGGACGGTCAGGGGACGGACGCCGCCCTTGAAGTAGGGGCCTACAGGGGTGCCGAAAACCCGGAACTGATACTCGCTGGCAGGCTTGACCCCGATGACCGCGTCAATGCCGAACATATAGGGGCGGATGTACAGGGTCGCGCCGGAGCCGTAGGGGGGCACCCAGGCCTCGTTGGCACGGATGGTCTGAACAACGGCATCCACGAACTTGTCCTCGGGATAGACGGGCATCTTCAGACGCTCACAGGACTTTGCCATCCGGGCGGCGTTCAGGTCGGGACGGAAGCAGACGATCCGGCCGTCCTCGGCGGTGTAGGCCTTCATGCCCTCAAAGCAGGTCTGGGCATACTGCAAAACGCCGGCGCACTCGCTCATGGTGATCATGTTGTCGTCGGTCAGGCAGCCCGCATCCCAGGCGCCGTCCTTGTAATTGGCGACGAAGCGCTTGTCGGTCTTGACATAGCCAAAGCCCAGGCTGCTCCAGTCAATGTTCTTCTTTTCCATAGGGAACACCCTCCTGATTTTGATTGATTGCTTCATTTTACCACCGGATTTCCCGAAGGTCAATAGAAACCTGCAATTTTTGTTTCTTTCTGGCGGACACATGCCCACAGTCCGGAGCCCAGCGCCAATGCGCAAAAAGGGCAGGCCCTTCGGCCTGCCCTCCCAGGAAATAGCCCCTATTTCGGCACAATGCCGTTGGTCAGTGCCTGGGTGAAGGTGAATTTATAATCCACCACGTTCTCCTTCGGCCCCTGGGTCAGCTCCAGCCCCGTAAAATAGCAGTACCGGATTCCCCACAGCGGATGCTCCAGATTTCCCGGAGTTTCGTCCTCCAGCAGCTCCTGGAGTCTCTGATACTGGGCGTAGGCATCGGGACCATAGAAGGTGCCCTCGCCGGTAATGGTTCGTTTCAGCTCTCCGATGCCGTCGAAATAGCTGACGCCGCTTTCGGTGTGATACTGGGGATCCCGACTGGCCTTCTCCACATAGGTGTGTGGATTCCGGGGCCAGACGTAGTCCTTATAGCTCAGAAAGTCCATCTTTCAGCTCCTTTCTGCCCAAAGCGATGCCCTTGTGCACCCGCCGCAGGCCGGATTTCGTATACTCCCGGTAGACGGTCTGGAAGCTGCAGCCCGTGAATTCCTCGCTGAGGTTTTCGGTACTCAGCTTCAAAGTGAAGCTGTCCGGCGGCTCCCGGGTAATGCCGGAGCCTGCGGGAATCAGCTCCTCCACCTCGATCGTCCAGTAATGACTTCCCTCGCTGACGCCCGTAGGCACCGGCTCTCCCATGACGAACTCCGTCCGTCTTCCGGTCTGCTCCTCGATTCGGATGCCCGTCACGAACCGGTAGTAGAGCTCATCCATGTAGCAGTAGAAGCCCGGCCAGATCTCGCAGCTGTCGTCCTCGGTGGTGCCGACGAAGGTAGCCTGCACGTTCACCACATACACCTGGGACACCCCGTCATAGGTGCACCCGTTCTGAACGCACACCGCACCGGCCCACCGGAGAATTTCCGTGGCCCGCAGGGCCTCCACCTCGCAGGCGGTACCTCCGATGGAGGCTGGGCTGATGACGCTGACCCCCATGGTCACCGTCAGATTGGCCCTGTCCACCTTTTCGATGTGTACCGTGGCCACGGTGTCCTGAATTTGGGGAAACTGCTGCCCCGGGAAGGCCACATCCGCCCGGAATCCCGCCTGGCGCAGACGCCTAAGCACTAGCTCAAGGATCGAATACCCCATGTGTCGTTCACTCCCTTCTCTACGCACAGCCCCCACTGATACAGAGGCTGATTCTGATAGTAGTAGGGCTCCACCCGGCGGAACACATAGCTTTTGCTCCCCAATGTCAGGGTGTCCCCCTCATGGATTACCGCCTCCATGGGCCCCAGGAACAGATACTGCCCCCGGGAAACCGCCCCCATGGGCGAGGCCACGGACTCCATGCTCTGCCAGCTTTTGGTGTTCACCGCCTGGAAAAAGCCCCGGATGGTGATCTCCCCAAAGATGCCGGTGACGGTCATGTCCGTGCCGTATCGGCTCATCAGCCGCTCCAGCTCCGTCCGCATTTCTCACACCCCCCGGAAAGAAAAGGCCCCCTTGCAGTAGGGCCGCAGCAGCTGCATGGCCTGCTCCCGGAGAATTTCCGGCCGCAGCTCCCCGCCGTCAGCGGATTTCAGGGTCAGATCTCCGGCTTTGAATTCCCGCAAAGGCCCCGTCTGCCTGCCCCGCTGCCACTGGCTCAAAGCATACAGGCTGGCGGCGGTGACGAAGTCCTCCCGGCAGCTTTCCGGGGTGAAGCCCTCCCGGAGCTGGGCGGTCAGTGTGCTGACCGCCGCCCGGCACAGAAGATTCAAAAGCTCGCTGTCCTGACTGTCCCCGGCCAGCTGCTGAGCCTGGGCAATCACCTGATCCGTTACCGTCATACGTTCAGGACGCAGCTTGCGCCGTCGCAGATCTTGCCGAAGCCGGAGATGGAGGTGATGGCCGCCCGTTCCAGCTGCCGGTCGATGAGCTTGTCGTACTCCACCAGCACATCTCCGGCTCGCACCAGCTCCAGGGCGTACCGGTTATCCAGGCCGATGATCACCCCGTCCGCCACGGCGGAGGTTCGGTGCAGCTGAGCGCCCAGGGGAAAGGTCAGCTTGCCGGTACCCTGGAAGTTCAAGCCGGTCAGCGGATTCTGAAGCTCAGGCACCTTCAGCAGCTTCATCATGGTGCCAGTGGAGCAGAGAATGGTGTTCATGGTGTAGGGATCAAACTGACCCCAGAACTCCACCAGCTGGTCATAGGCCAGCTTCCCCTTGGTGCCGGAAAGAGGCGCGGTGCCGATGGTGTACTGGACGGCGGCGTTGTTATTGCCGTCGCCGGAGATCAGCACCTCCACCGCGTCCGCCAGCTGCTGCTTCTGGATGTGGGCGCCGATCTGCCGGAGCATCACGCTGAACAGATCCAGCTTCTGGAACCGCAGTGCCTCATAGGAGGCCACCAGCATTCTGCCCCGCTTGGTCAGGCTCACCAGATGCTCCTTGGTCTTCACCTGGGTCTCAGGAATGGCCGCGCCCTCGGCCACGTCCTTCAGCTCCTTATCCGCGTCGGTGGGGTTGGAGTAGATGGAGCGGTAGTCCATGGCGTCGATGACGGTGGTGGTTGCGGTGATGGCAGGCAGGATGTCATTTTCCTCCATACCCTGTCGGACGGTGCGGGCGATGTACTCCGGGAACAGCACCGCCGAATCCATGGTGGCGAAGAACTTCTCCACGGGAGAGGAGCCCGCCCCCTTTGCCCGGATGCCGAACCGCTTCAGCTGCCGCTGAAAGGCGTCGGTGCCCTCCAGGGCGGTACCCCGGTAGTTTTCGCTGGGATCCAGAGACTCCAGCACCTGGGTAAAGCTCATCCCCGCCTGCCGATACATACCCTTTTCCAGCTTCAGATTGTCGTAACCCATATCATTTCCTCCTTAAAAAATTGATTGATAAATAAAAATTCTGTCATTGCGTACTTTCAGAAAACCATGTCACTGGTGTGGCAATCCCCCTGTCCTTCCGAGCGCCCTCGTACATCGCATGTCATTGCGAACCAGTGCCACAGCACTGGTGTGGCAATCCCCCTGTCCCTCCGAGCGCCCTCGCACACCGCATGTCATTGCGAACCAGTGCCGCAGCACTGGTGTGGCCCCCTCCGGGGATTCCCTTCGGTCACAATCCGTCTCCCTTGCCGAAACCCGTCAGATCAAAAACCCACTCTCGATCTCCTCCGCTTTTCCCTTCACCCCCAGCAGCTGGCTCACCATGGGAAGGCTCTCATCCAGCCGTCCCTGCAAGGCATCCTTCAGAGCCAGCAGCTCCTCTGCCCCGGCGGTCTGCGCCAGAGACCGGAGCACCGGCTCAGAAACTCCCAGCTCCAACGCCAGCCCCAGCCGAACCACGCCGTCTTCCAAATCCTTCCGGTAGCGTCTTCCCAACTCCGCCTCTTTGGTCAACGCCCGATACTCCGCCTGAGCCCCATTTTCCGCCGCCAGTTCCTTCAGGGAAACCGCCGCGCCCATGCCCTTCATGACCCCGGCCTCCCGCTGGGCGGGCACCGCCACAAAGGAAAACTCGTAGGCATCCACCGGCTCCTTGAGAATCACCGCGCAGACCTGCCCGTCGTAGCGCTCCCCCTTCACATGACCGCAGGTTCCGTACTCGCTGCCGCAGACGGAGCACACCGCCTGCGCCATGGCGCAGCCCACGGAAACCTCCTTCTTGATCCCCGCCTCGATGTCCGCAATCAGCTCATCGTTTTTGCCGCCCCGGCGGATGTAAGCCCAGGCCTGGATATAGCTTGCGTCCTTCTCCTTCACCACCTGAGTCTCGAAAATCCGGGCTACCTGATTTTCCGTGCTCCACCGGTGATCCAGAATTCCCGTTTTCCCGAGGAACAGCTTGGCAAGCCCGGGCAGTGCCCCGGTGTCGAACCGCTCCCCGTCCCGGTCGATCCGGTCGTCGCACAGCCGCAGGGAGAAGACATATACCTGCTCCCCGTTCAGCCGGGTCTTGGCCAGGGCGTTGATCGCCTCCAATTGCGCCGCCGTCGGTGCCCCGGTAGCCACCGCCTGGGCGGCCTTTCTGATTTCCATAAAATCCCTCCTTTAGTCCTTTCTGCGATAATGCTCTGCCTGAGCCCGGTACAGGTCGGCCTGAGCTTCCTGGGTAATGTCCTGGAGGCTGATGTCGTCCCATTCGATTTTCACCCGGTCGTCCAGTCCCTCCAGAGCCAGGAACATCCGGCAAATCCTGCCCATGGCCGGCTCCACCGCCCGGCGCAGGGCCCACAATTCCGAAGTCAGCAGGTCCGCCTGCTGGGTGCTCATCCGTTCCGTGGTGCTCCAGCTGAGCCCCAGCAGGAAGGGCGGCAGGCCGGTTTTCGCCACCAGCTGCTCCAGAATCTGCCGTACCGGCACCTGGGAATCCAGAATCGGAGCTTCCCCGCCGATGACCTTGATCTCCACATCCCCCACTGCCACGAAATCCCGGACGGTACCGTTTTTGTTGTCCTCCATGGCCTTGGCCCATTCCTCGGCCACAGCCTTGCCCCGCTCCTGAGCCGCCGCCCCGTCCAGCTCCTCGCCGCCCTTGCAGATAACGCTGTAGCGCACATTTCCCGCCCGCTCCCAGTTGACGCCGATGGTGTTGTAGATTTTCAGCAGAATATCCGCCAGGAAGGGCATTCCCCGGAACATACTCACCCCGTAAGGATGGGCAGGCTCCGGGTGCCAGGTGGTGAACAGCAGCAAATGCTGATAAGGCAGCGGCCGCATGAGCCCGTTTTTGTCCATGCCCCACAGCACCGTTTCCAGGGGATTGTCCCCTTCCTGCACTTCCAGCTTCGTCACGTCTCCCCAGCATACCGCCCGGAGCCGTCCTCCCGCCACGATCAGCTCCCCAACAGCCCGACCGTAGGTCAGCAGACTGTCCAGGTATCCGGACAGAAAGCTTTCGATGCCCATCTGCCCCCGGCCGCAGGGCATGTTCGCCAGGAAATCGTTGAGCCTTTCCTGGGCCTCAGGGCTTTTGCACTTCACCTCAAAGCCGCCGCACAGCCGCACCATTTTCCCCACGGCGGCATCCAGCACAGGGATAGCCTCCCGCATTTCCCGGTAGACCCGCTCCTCCCCGCCGCCCAGGGGCACAAACCCTCGCATAGCGCCGAAGGGGTGGGTGTCCCCGCAGCGCAGCTGGCTGGTCACCGCGCCGCCTCCGGCCTTCTTTTTCCGTTTCAATTCATCGTCTCCTTTCCACGCTCCGCGCCGCGAAGACCGGGGCGGGTGTCCCCAGCACCGTCGCGGCGAAGTAGCGCATGTCGTCCATGGCGTGATCGTGCTCCTTGCGCACCCTGTCCTTCCCGCCGCCGGGTTCCCAGAGGTATTCCCCCAATTCCCGGATGCAGTCCGGGCAGGTGTCGCAGATAACCAGTTTCCCGGATTTCAGGCAGTCCGAGGTCAGCCGGATGCCGCTGAGCACATCGTTTTTCGCCTTGCGCACCGGAATCCCCCGGCGGCGAAGCACCTCAAGGAAGCTGGCGGCACTGGGGTCAACGATCACGCCCCGAAGTCTCCGGCCTCCCGCCAAGGCCTCCAGCGCGTCGGCATATTCCCCGTCGGTCATCTGCCGCTTTTCCCGGCGGGAGTCGAAGTAGAATTCCGCCACCCGATACCAGCTGCCTCCCTTCTTCCCCCACAGTCCCATGGAAGTGGGATTCACCGTGCCGTAGTCGCAGGAGATGTACCAATCCTGGCAGCCCTCCGGAGCCGACCGCAGCATATCCGGGGTGAAGAAGTCGTAGACCCGCCCCTCTGCCTGAACCCACTGCCCCAGAATATACCTCTGGTAGAACACCCCGGTGTACAGCCGCCGGTACCGCTCCCGGATGCCTTCCGTCAAAGAGGGGTTATCCTCCATGGTAAATTGGAGCCGCAGGCAATTCCGCTTTTCCGCCTCCAGAATCCAGGTTTTGTAGAACCAGTGCTCCGGCCCTTCCGGGTTGCAGTTGAACCAGAGCCGGCTCCCCGGCACGGAGCACCGGGCGCAGGCCTGCTCCACGAAGGAGCGGGGCATCAGGGCGGTTTCATCCAGAAGGATTCCGGCGAAGGTAATGCCCTGGATCAGAGAAGCGGAGCTTTCGTCCCGACCGCCGAAGGTATAAAACCGGTTTTCCCGACCCCACAGCTTCAGAATGACCAGATTTTCCGTCCGTTTTTCCTGGCAGGTCGCCCCCAAGGCCTCCAGCTTCGGCAGAATTTCCGACAGAACGTTTCGCCGGAGGGAGCCGATGGTCTTCCCGCAGACTCCGAACTTCTGGCTTCGGAAGCAGCTCATGGCCCACAGGAAGAATCCCAGCCCCATGGCCAGGGTTTTCCCGGAGCGCACTGCCCCATCGCAGACGATGGCCTCCTTGCGGCAATCCGGGGAGCCTGGCATCCACCAGGTGAGCACCCTGCGCTGCTTGGGAGAAAATTCCGTCATGGTTCCCCACCGCCCCCCAGAGCCTTCAGGAACTCCGCCGCTTCCCCATCGTCCGCGCCGATGGCGGCGGACAGGGCCTCTACCGCCTTCAGCCGGTCGATGAGCTTCACCTCCACCCCGCCCTTGTCGCTTCGGCGCACCTCGCTGAGCAGACTCAGCTCCAGTGCGTCCAGGTCAGGGCAATCCTCCAGCACCAGTCGGACGCAGTCGTTGGCGCTACCAAAGGCCAGCTCTCCCAACCGCCGGACGATATCCCTTCGGCTGAGCTTTCCGGAGCGGATTCGCCCTTCCAACCGTGAAGATCTTTCCTTGTTCATTGCAGCCTCCTTTCACCCCTGTCTCCAAATCCCCTTCTTTTTGCACGGCTGACGGCAAATTTTCCCGGCGGATATAGGAAAGTAGTTGCATTCTTCCGCAAAAGAGGTAGAATAGACCTATACAGAAATCCACGCGGCCTCCGGGCGGCGAGAATCAGGAGAGATTGCCCATGACCATTGAACAGTGCTATACCCGGATAGGCGGCAGCTTCGCCGAAGTCAGTGCCCGGCTCCCCGACACCTGCCTGGTTGAAAAATTCGTCCGAAAGTTTCCGGAAGATCCCAGCTATGCCCAGCTGAGGCAAGCCCTGGCAGATGACTGCCTGACCGATGCCTTCCGAGCCGTCCATACGCTCAAGGGCGTAGCCGCGAACCTGAGCTTCGAACCTCTGCGTCAATCCGCCAGCGCGCTTACAGAGCTTCTGCGCCATGAGGAGTCCATCCCGGCCGAGGCCCAGGCTCTCTTTGCCCAGGTCACCCGGGACTATGAGGCCACCCTCGCCGCCATCGCTCAGCTGGACTGACACCCCCAAGCCTTCCCCTGAGAGGGTGGTGCTCCGCGCAGCGAATTAAAATCTAACAATTGCCAGTGGCAATTGCACAATAATATATAGGTGCCCGCCGCGGCGGGCGGATGAGGTCGCTTTTGCATTCCCTTCCGCACTTTCCTATAGCGCATGTCATTGCGCACCAGTGACCGATGTCACTGGTGCACAATGACTGCTAAGGAAACTCTGAATAGAACCCCCAAGGGCAGCCAATCATGGCTGCCCTTATTTCGTTCCCCGCTAACCCGCACAAACCGCCCCGTCCCATCTTCCCGCTTTTTGTCACTTTTAGAAAAAAGTGTGTTTCAAAGGCGGACTTTTGCATTTCCCTGCTTGACACTGGCGGCGACTCGTGCTATAATCCGGCACACATAGAGATAACGCTTTGAAGAGAATAAAGCAATTTCCCTTCCCCCTCCAGAGAGCTGCCGGTCGGTGCGAGGCAGCGGCGGACGAAATTGTATACTGGTCTCTGAGCGGTCTGCCTGAAAGGAATTCCGAGTAAGCAGAACGGAGCCCGACCGATACAGCGGGAGACGGTTGTTGGATCGTCGTGAGGTGGCTGCGTCACGCGGCAAAAAGAGTGGTACCGCAAGGTTTTTATGTCAGTAAAGGCCCTGTCTCTTTCGATTTGGAGAGACAGGGTATTTTTATAACCATTCTCCCAGGAATTTCCCTATTTTTCTCCGAATCACCCAGGAAAGGAACAAACTGCCATGGTCACAATTGATAAGATCTTCCACGCCTCCGTCGTCCTGAAGGACATCATCCGTCCCACCCCCTTAGCCAAGGCCTACGGCATTGCCGAGGACTGCGCCCTCTACCTGAAGCCCGAGTGCCTGCAAAAGACCGGCTCTTTCAAGCTTCGGGGCTCCGGCTATAAAATCGCTATGCTTTCCGACGAGGAGAAGGCCAAGGGCGTCATCGCCTGCTCCGCCGGCAACCACGCCCAGGGCGTGGCGCTGGCCGCCAGCAAGTGCGGCATCTCTTCCCTCATCTGCCTGCCCGATACCGCCCCCATCTCCAAGGTGGAGGCCACCAAGGGCTACGGCGCTCAGGTCTGCCTGGTGCCCGGTGTCTACGACGACGCCTATAACAAGGCTCTGGAGCTGAAGGAGGAGCACGGCTACACCTTCGTCCACCCCTTCGATGATGAGTACGTCATCGCCGGTCAGGGCACCATCGGTCTGGAGATCATGAACGAAATGAGCGACGTGGACGCGGTTCTGGTGCCCATCGGCGGCGGCGGACTGATCTCCGGCGTAGCCTGCGCCATCAAGTCTATCTCCCCCCATGTGAAGGTCTACGGCGTTCAGGCCGCCGGTGCTCCCAGCATGTACAACGCCATCCACCACGGCAAAATGGAGGCTCTGACTTCCGTTTCCACCATTGCCGACGGCATCGCCGTGAAAAAGCCCGGTGAGCTGACCTATGAAATGGTCAAAAACTATGTGGACGACATCGCCCTTGTCACCGAGGACGAAATCGCCGCCGCCATTCTGGCTCTCATCGAGAAGCAGAAGATGATCGCCGAGGGTGCCGGTGCGGTTTCCGTGGCCGCCGCCATGTTCCACAAGTTCCCTCTGGAGGGCAAGAAGGTGGTCAGCCTGATCTCCGGCGGCAACATCGACGTGACCAGTCTGTCCCGGGTCATTGACCGGGGTCTGATGAAGTCCGGCCGCACCACCAGCCTCTTAATCGAGCTGGCGGATAAGCCCGGCCAGCTGATGGAGGTCTCCCGGATCATCGCCCAGTGCGGCGGCAATGTGATTTCCGTCCACCACGAGCGCAACGGTGCCACCGAGTCCATCAACGGCTGCTATCTGCGGCTGTCTCTGGAAACCCGGAATTACGACCATGTCCAGCAGATCACCCAGGCACTGAGGGATGCCGGCTTTAAGATAGTATAAAATTTGGGCATTTTGAAAAAAGATGTCATTGCGAACCAGTGACCGATGTCACTGGTGTGGCAATCCCCCGGATCGGCGTGAGCGGGCAGCTTTCCCGTCAATTCCGGTGGATGCGGCCGCCGTCTTTTTCCGCCCGGAAATAAAAGGAGAAAAACGCATATGGATACCAGCAAATACGCAATCGGCTATTACCCGGCTCCGGGCAACCACTTCAAGTGGGTTCACAAGGATCACATTGAAAAGGCTCCCCAATGGTGCAGCGTAGACCTGCGGGACGGCAACCAAAGCCTGGTGATCCCCATGAGTCTGGAAGAAAAGCTGGAATTTTACCATATGCTCCTTCGCATCGGCTTCAAGGAAATCGAGGTAGGCTTCCCCGCCGCCTCGGAAACCGAGTACGAGTTTCTGCGCACCCTGATTGAGAATCACATGATCCCCGGTGACGTGTCCGTCCAGGTGCTGACCCAGTGCCGGGAGCACATTATCCGCCGGACCTTCGAGGCCTGCAAGGGTGCCCCCAACGCCATCATTCACTTCTATAATTCCACCTCCGTTGCCCAGCGGGAGCAGGTCTTCCGCAAGAGCAAGGAGGAGATCAAGCAGATTGCCGTGGAGGGTGCCCGGCTTGTGAAGAAGCTGGCCGCGGAATATGAGGGCAATTTCCGCTTCGAGTATTCCCCCGAAAGCTTCACCGGCACCGAGCCGGAGTACGCCCTGGAAGTGTGCAACGCGGTTCTGGACGTGCTGGAACCGGGCCCTGACAACAATGTCATCATCAACCTGCCCGTCACCGTGGAAATGAGCCTGCCTCACGTCTACGCCAGCCAGATCGAGTACATGAGTGAAAACCTCAAGTACCGGGAGTATGTCACCGTGTCCCTGCATCCTCACAATGACCGGGGCACCGGCGTTGCCGACACGGAGCTGGCGCTGCTGGCCGGAGCCGACCGGGTGGAAGGCACCCTCTTCGGCAACGGCGAGCGCACCGGCAACGTAGATGTCATTACCCTGGCTATGAATATGTACTCCCACGGCGTTGACCCGGAGCTGGACTTCACCGATATGCCCGCCATCTGCAAGATCTATGAGGAATGCACCCGGATGCACGTCTATGAGCGCAGCCCCTACGCCGGTTCTCTGGTCTTCGCCGCTTTCTCCGGCTCCCACCAGGACGCCATTGCCAAGGGCATGGCCTGGCGGAAGGAAAAGAATCTCCACCAGTGGACGGTTCCCTACCTGCCGGTGGATCCCCAGGACATCAGCCGCACCTACGATGCCGATGTCATCCGGGTCAATTCCCAGAGCGGCAAGGGCGGTATCGGATATCTTCTGGAGCAGGCCTACGGCTACATTCTGCCGCCGAAGATGCGCGAGCACCTGAGCTATCAGTGCAAATCCGTCTCCGACCACGACCATCGGGAGCTGAAGGCCGAGGACGTGCTGGCCATCTTCATGGATCACTATCTGAACGTGAACCACCCCCTGGCCATTTCCTCCCTCCATTTCACCCAGAATGCCGAGGGCGTGGATGCCATCGTCACCTTCCTGCGCCACGGCCGGGAAACCACCGTCCAGAGCAAGGGCAACGGCTCCCTGGACGCGGTGAGCAACGCCCTCAAGGCCTACTCCGGTGCCGATTACACCCTGAAGGTCTACACCGAGCACTCCGTCCAGGAGCGCAGCTCCGGCTCCACCGCCGCGGCCTATATCGGCCTGGAAGCGCCGGACGGCACCATGTACTGGGGCGCGGGCACGGACACGGATATCATCAAGGCCAGTGCCGGCGCACTGATCGGTGCCTACAATCATATGACGAACAAGTGAGGTTTTTACCATGGGCATGACATTCACACAGAAAATTCTCGCTTCCCACGCAGGACTTCCCGTTGTAACCCCCGGTCAGCTGATCCAGGCCAAGCTGGACATCGTCCTGGGCAACGACATCACCACCCCCGTAGCCATCAACGAATTCACCAAGAACGGCTTTGACACCGTTTTCGACAAGGATAAAATCGCCATCGTTCTCGACCACTTCGTTCCCAACAAGGACATCAAGGCCGCGGAGCAGAGCAAGCAGTGCCGCCAGTTTGCCTGTGCCCACTGCGTCAGCCACTTCTACGACGTAGGCAAAATGGGCATCGAGCACGCTCTGCTTCCCGAGCAGGGCGTGGTCACCGCCGGTGACTGCATCATCGGCGCGGACAGCCACACCTGCACCTACGGTGCCCTGGGCGCTTTCTCCACCGGTGTCGGCTCCACGGATATGGCTGCGGGCATGGCAACCGGCGAGGCCTGGTTCAAGGTTCCCGCCGCCATCCGCTTCCATCTGACGGGCAAGCTTCCTGCCAATTGCAGCGGCAAGGACGTGATTCTCACCATCATCGGCAAGATCGGCGTAGACGGCGCGCTGTATAAGTCCATGGAGTTTACCGGCCCCGGTGTTGCCGCTCTTACCATGGACGACCGGCTGTGCATCTGCAATATGGCCATCGAGGCCGGTGCCAAGAACGGCATCTTCCCCGTGGACGAGGTCACGATGAAGTACCTGGAAGGCCGCAGCGAGCGTGCCCCCAAGGTCTTTGAGGCCGACCCGGACGCTTCCTATGAGCAGACCGTTGAAATCGATCTGTCCGCCATCGTTCCCACCGTGGCCTGCCCCCATCTGCCGGAAAACACCCACCCCGCCAGGGAGCTGGGCAATATCAAAATCGACCAGGCGGTCATCGGCAGCTGCACCAACGGCCGGATGGAGGACATGGAAACCGCTTACCGAATTCTGAAAGGCCATCACGTTGCCGACGGCGTGCGCTGCATCATCATTCCCGCCACCATGCGGATCTACCGGGAGTGTATAGAGCGGGGCTACGTCACCGCCTTCATTGACGCCGGTGCGGTCGTCTCCACCCCCACCTGCGGGCCCTGCCTGGGCGGCTACATGGGCATTCTCGCCGCCGGAGAGCGGTGCGTTGCCACCACCAACCGGAACTTCGTCGGCCGGATGGGTCATGTGGACAGCGAGGTCTACCTCGCCAGCCCCGCCACTGCCGCCGCTTCCGCCCTGACCGGCTTCATCACCGAACCCAAGGAGGACTGAACCATGAATACCCAGGGAACCGTTTTCAAATACCCGGACAACGTGGATACCGATGTGATCATCCCCGCCCGGTACTTAAACACCGCCGATGCCAGGGAGCTGGCCAAGCACTGCATGGAGGACATTGACAAGAGCTTCGTAAACCGTGTCCATCCCGGCGACATCATGGTCGCCGGCTGGAACTTCGGCTGCGGCTCCTCCCGGGAGCACGCCCCCCTGGTCATCAAGACCTGCGGCACCGGCTGCGTCATCGCCAAGTCCTTCGCCCGGATCTTCTACCGCAACGCCATCAACATCGGCCTGCCCATTCTGGAGTGCGAGGCCGCGGCGGAAGAGATTCAGGCAGGCGATCAGGTCAGCGTGGACTTTGACACCGGCATCATCACGGATGTCACCACCGGCAAAACCTACCGGGCAGAGCCCTTCCCGGCGTTCATCCAGAACATTATAAAAAAGGGCGGCCTGCTTGCATCCTTGAAGGAGATGTGATAAAATGACGAAACACATCGCACTGATTCCCGGCGACGGCATCGGCCCGGAAATTGTAGCCCAGGCCAAGGCCGTTCTTGACCGGGTTGCCGAAATCTTCGGCCATGAATTTACCTATACCGAGGTTGCCATGGGCGGCAATGCCATCGACCGCTACGGCGACCCCCTGCCCCAGGAAATGCTTGACAAGTGTCTTGCCTCCGATTCCGTCCTTCTGGGCGCGGTGGGCGGCCCCAAGTGGAACGGCGTGCCCGGCCCCCAGCGGCCCGAAAAGGGACTTCTCCGGCTGCGTGCCGGCATGGGGGTCTACAGCAACAACCGTCCGGCAAAAATCTGGCCTCAGCTGGCCTCCGCCTCTCCCCTGAAGCCGGAGATTGTAGAGCGGGGCATTGATTTTCTCATCGTCCGGGAGCTCATCGGCGGCATTTACTTCGGCAAGCACGAAACCGTCACCGAAAACGGGGAGCCCGTTGCCATTGACGAGCTGCGCTACACCGAAAGCGAAATCCGCCGGATCGGCCGCATCGGCTTTGAGACTGCCCGAAAGCGCAATCACAAGCTGTGCAGCGTGGAAAAGAGCAACGTGCTGGATTCCTCCCGGCTGTGGAAGAAGGTCATGCACCAGCTGGCGGCGGAATACCCGGATGTGGAGCTGTCCGACATGCTGGTGGATAACTGCGCCATGCAGATCGTCAAGGATCCCAGTCAGTTTGACGTGATCGTCACGGAAAACATGTTCGGCGACATTCTCTCCGACGAAGCCTCCATGATCACCGGCTCCATCGGCATGATCCCCTCCTCCTCCCTGGGAGACGGCACCCGTGGCCTTTACGAGCCCATCCACGGCTCCGCCCCGGACATTGCGGGCAAGGACATTGCCAACCCCATCGGCACCATTCTGGCCGCGGCCATGATGCTCCGCTATTCCTTTGATATGGCAGCGGAAGCGGATTGCATCGAGTCTGCCGTCTCCGCCGTTCTGGAGGCCGGCTATCGCACCGGCGATATTTTCAGCCCCGGCTGTACCCAGGTCGGCTGCCGGGAAATGGGCCGTCTGGTGACGGAACACTTAAAGAAAGGATGATTTTATGGTTCTTTCCGGTTCGGATATTCTCGTTCGTACCCTGATCGAGCAGGGTGTGGACGTAGTTTTTGGCTATCCCGGCGGTCAGGTCATCAGCATTTACGATTCCCTTTATAAGTACCAGGGCGAGCTTCGCCATGTACTGACCGCTCACGAGCAGGGCGCGGCCCACGCCGCCGACGGCTACGCCCGTGCCACCGGCAAGGTGGGCGTGGTCATCGCCACCTCCGGCCCCGGCGCCACCAACCTGGTCACCGGCATTGCCACCGCCTACCTGGACTCCGTGCCCCTGGTGGCCATCACCGGCAACGTGCCCAGCTCCACCATCGGCACCGATGGCTTCCAGGAGGTGGACATCACCGGCGTGACGCTCCCCATTACCAAGCACAATTTCTTCGTCGGCTCCGTGGAGGAGCTGGCGGACACCCTTCGGCAGGCCATGCGTCTTGCCAAATCCGGCCGTCCCGGCCCGGTGCTCATTGATATCCCCAAGGATGTGCAGGTTGCGTCCTGCGACTATGCGCCCCAGCCCCCGGTTCCGGCAGACGAGGCCTTCCCCGCCAAGGATGTCCGGATTCAGCAGGCGGCGGAAACCATCAACGCCGCCCAAAAGCCCTTTATTTACTTCGGCGGCGGTCTCATCACCAGCGAGGCTCAGGACGAGCTTTTACAGCTGGCGGAGCTCATCGACGCGCCCATCGGCTGCTCTCTCATGGGCATCTCCGGCGTTCCCACCGACTATCCCAGATTTCTGGGAATGCAGGGTATGCACGGCCACTACGCCTCCTCCACCGCCATGCACAACGCCGACTGCATCATCGCCCTGGGCTGTCGGTTCAACGATCGGGTCACCGGCAACCGGGCCAAATTCGCCGTAGGCGCGAAAATTGTCCACATTGACATTGACGGCGCGGAGCTGGGCAAAACCGTCTCCCCCATCCACGGCCTCCGGGGTGACGTGAAGAAAACCCTGCAAAAGCTTCTTCCTCTGCTTCACAAGGTCTCTCACCCGGACTGGCAGGCGCAGATTGACGAAATGCTTGTTCAGGAGCAGGCAGGTCTGGACAGCCGGGAGGGCATGACTCCCCGGAACGTCATCACCACCCTGAACCGGTTCTTGGGGGAAAATACCCCCGTTGCCACCGACGTTGGTCAGCATCAGATGTGGGCTGCCCAGTACCTGAACCTGAAAACCAGCCGCCGGTTCCTTTCCAGCGGCGGCCTGGGCACCATGGGCTTCGGCATGGGCGCTGCCATCGGTGCGGCGCTGGGCTGCGGCGAGCGTTCCGTGCTGGTCACCGGCGACGGCAGCTTCGGCATGAATCTGAACGAGCTGGCCACTGCCGTTGCCAATCAAATTCCCATGGTGATCCTGCTGTTGGACAACAACGTCCTGGGCATGGTTCGCCAGTGGCAGACCCTTTTCTTCGACAAGCACTATTCCAATACCAACCTGGATGCCCGGAAGACGGATTTCGTCAAACTGGCAGAAGCCTTCGGTGCGGAAGGCTCCCGGGCTCTGACCATCCCGGAGCTGGAAGCGGCTCTTGCCAAGGCCTTCTCCTGGAACGGCCCCTATCTCATCGACTGCGCCATTGACCGGGACGAGTTCGTCCTTCCCATGCTTCCTCCCGGCGGCTCCATGGACGACATCATTACAAGGATCGGTGACTGACATGAAAACATTTTCCGTGGCCATTCTGGTCAACAATCAGTTCGGCGTTCTGAACCGGGTCACCAGCATGTTCCGCCGCCGTCAGTTCAACATCATCTCCCTGACCGTCTCCGAAACCGAGTCCGAGAAATTCTCCCGGATCACCGTCCGTTCCGAAGGGGACGGGATGAAGAAGGAGCAGCTTATCAACCAGCTCTATAAGCTTCCGGACGTGGTGTCCATTGCAGAGCTGGACAACCTGGACACCGTCAGCCGGGAGCTGCTGCTCATCAAGGTGCGCAATGACCCGGCTGTCCGGGGAGAGATCAGCGCCGCCTCCGATGCCTACGAGGGCAAGATCGTGGACTTCACCAAGGATTCCATCATCATCCAGATGATCGGCGACAGCCGGAAGATCGACAACTTCGTCACCCTGATGAAGGAGTATGAAATTCTCGAAATCTGCCGTACCGGCATTGTCGCCCTCCAGCGAGGCTCCACCACCATCCGCAAAGTCAACCTGTAAACCCCATCCGTTTCCGGATGCACATTTATCAAAGAAAGGATAATTCCCATGAACCGTATTTTTTATCAGCAGGACTGTGACCTTCAGAAGCTGGCCGGCAAGACCGTCGCCATCATCGGCTACGGCTCCCAGGGTCACGCCCACGCCCTCAACCTGAAGGAGAGCGGCGTGAACGTCATCGTTGGTCTGTACACCGGCTCCAAGAGCTGGGCCAAGGCCGAAGCCCAGGGCATGACCGTCATGACCGCCGCGGAAGCCACCAAGGCCGCCGATATCATCATGATCCTGATCAACGACGAGAAGCAGGCCGCCCTGTACAAGCAGAGCATCGAGCCCAACCTGGCTCCCGGCAAGACTCTGGCCTTCGCCCACGGCTTCAACATCCACTTCGGCTGCATCAAGCCCCCCAAGGACGTGAACGTCATCATGATCGCCCCCAAGGGTCCCGGCCACACCGTGCGCAGCGAGTACCTGGCAGGCAAGGGCGTGCCCTGCCTGATTGCCGTGGAGCAGGATGCCACCGGCGATGCCTGGGACATCGGCCTGGCTTACGCGCTGGGCATCGGCGGTGCCCGTGCCGGCGTGCTGGAGACTGACTTCCGCACCGAGACCGAGACCGACCTCTTCGGTGAGCAGGCCGTTCTGTGCGGCGGCGTGTGCGCCCTGATGCAGGCGGGCTTTGAGACCCTGTGCGAGGCCGGCTACGATCCCAGAAACGCCTATTTCGAGTGCATCCATGAGATGAAGCTGATCGTTGACCTCATTTACCAGTCCGGCTTCAGCGGTATGCGCTACTCCATCTCCAACACCGCCGAGTACGGCGACTACGTCACCGGCCCCAAGATCATCACCGCCGAGACCAAGAAGGCCATGAAGCAGATTCTGTCCGACATCCAGGACGGCACCTTCGCCAAGGACTTCCTGCTGGATATGTCCTCCGCCGGTGCCCAGGTGCACTTCAACGCCATGCGCAAGCTGGCCTCCGAGCACCCCTCCGAAGTCGTCGGCCGGGAAGTCCGGAAGCTCTACAGCTGGAGCGACGAGGATCAGCTCATCAATAACTGATCGATAGAGCTTGTCATTGCGAGCCAGTGCTCACACTGGCGTGGCAATCCGTTTCCTAAGCCTTCCCCTCCGGGGAAGGTGGCACGGCTTTGCCGTGACGGATGAGGGCCCACCCCGGTTCTTCCTGGCACTACCGTATAACGCATGTCATTGCGAACCAGTGTCGCAACACTGGTGTGGCAATCCGTCCCCCAATCCGTTAATCCCCCACCCATTGCAGACCGGCACTCCCGGTCTGCAATGTCCATATTTCCAAAGAAAGAGGAAACTCCTATGATGATGAAAGACAAGGTCGTGAACGGCCCCCAGAACGCCACCCACCGCAGTCTTTACCATGCCCTGGGTCTGACCGAGGAGGAGCAGCAGCGTCCTCTCATCGCCGTGGTCAGCTCCTACAACGAGATCGTCCCCGGCCACATGAACCTGGATAAGATTGTGGATGCCGTAAAGCTGGGCGTAGCCATGGCCGGCGGCACCCCCATCGTTTTCCCCGCCATTGCCGTCTGCGACGGCATTGCCATGGGACACGAGGGCATGAAGTATTCCCTGGTCACCCGGGATCTGATCGCCGACTCCACCGAGGCCATGCTCAAGGCCCACGGCTTTGACGGCGCGGTCATGGTTCCCAACTGCGACAAGAACGTGCCGGGTCTGCTGATGGCAGCCGCCCGGGTGAATATCCCCACCATTTTCGTCAGCGGCGGCCCCATGCTGGCCGGCCGGGTAGACGGCAAGAAAACCAGCCTGTCCAGCATGTTCGAGGCCGTGGGTGCCTATACCGCCGGTAAGATTGACGAAGCCCGGCTTACCTACTGCGAAAAGAATACCTGCCCCACCTGCGGCTCCTGCTCCGGCATGTACACCGCCAACTCCATGAACTGCCTGACGGAGGTTCTGGGCATGGGTCTGCGGGGCAACGGCACCATTCCCGCGGTCTACTCCGCCCGGATTGAGCTTGCCAAGCACGCGGGCATGCAGGTCATGGAGCTGGTGCGCAAGGGCATCCGTCCCAGAGACATCATGACCCCCGCCGCCATCCGCAACGCCCTCACCGCCGACATGGCTCTGGGCTGCTCCACCAATTCCATGCTCCATCTGCCCGCCATCGCCAACGAGTGCGGTGTGGACTTCAATCTGGACATGGCAAACGACATCAGCGCCGTCACCCCCAACCTGTGCCATCTGGCACCTGCCGGCCCCACCTATATGGAAGACCTGAACGCCGCCGGCGGTGTCTACGCTGTCCTCAAGGAGCTGACCAAGAAGAACCTTCTTGACACCTCCGTCCTCACCGTCACCGGCAAAACCCTGGGCGAGAACATCGCCGATGCCGAGAACATCGACCCCACCGTCATCCGTCCCGTGGAGAACCCCTATTCCCCCACCGGCGGCATTGCCGTCCTCCGGGGCAACCTGGCTCCCGAGGGCAGCGTGGTCAAGCGCAGCGCGGTGCTGCCGGAAATGCTGGTACATGAGGGCCCCGCCCGGGTCTTCGACAGCGAGGAGGAGGCCCAGGCCGCCATCAACGCAGGCGCCATTCATCCCGGCGACGTGGTGGTCATCCGCTACGAAGGCCCCAAGGGCGGCCCGGGTATGCGGGAAATGCTGAACCCCACCTCCGCCATCATGGGCATGGGTCTGGGCAATTCCGTGGCTCTTATCACCGACGGCCGGTTCTCCGGTGCCACCCGGGGTGCCTGCATCGGCCACGTCTCTCCGGAAGCCGCCTCCGGCGGCCCCATCGGCATTGTCCGGGAGGGAGACATGATCTCCATCGATATCCCGAACAGCCGCCTGGAGCTGAAAATCTCCGATGAGGAGCTGGCCGCCCGGCTTGCCGCCTTCACCCCCAAGAAGAAGGAGCTGTCCGGCTATCTGAAACGCTATGCCGCCCTGGTTTCCAGCGGCGCGAAGGGTGCGATTCTGAACGTATGAAGCTGACAGAACTCTATCTCAGGCTCCAGTCCCTGGCCATTTTCCGCAGTCTTTTGTCCGACCCGGTGCTGGAAGCCCTGGTTTCCTTCCTGGGAGCCGGGGACACCGCCCAGGCGGTGTCCCGGTACGCGGAGTTCGTCTGCCGGCTTTACGCCACAGGCAAGCGGACTCTGGCCGGCTACATCCAGCACATCGTCACAAATGACGAGAACGCCTACATCCGCATGATCGGCACCGGAGCCAAGCCCTGGCCGGAAATGGAGGACGTGGTGAGCCGGGAGCTGGAAGTCTTCCAGGCCGTAGCCGACCTGACCCCGGAACGCCTTCGGGAAGCCGTAGATTGGGATGGCTATCTTCCCCGGTTTGCCGGAAAGCAGGTGGACATTCCCGCCAGCTACCGTCAGCGGTGCGCCAACATCCACAGGTACGGCTACGGCATTTATGCCAAGTACATCATGTTCTACCTGGACGAGGGCAACCGGATCGTTCCGGTCATCAACCCGGATCAGACCCGGCTGTCCTCCCTGGTCGATTACAAGCGGGAGCAGAAGATTATCCTGGACAATACCCTTGCCCTTCTGGAGGGCAAGCCTGCCGCCAACATTCTGCTCACCGGCGACGCGGGCACCGGCAAGTCCTCCACCGTCAAGGCCGTGGTCAACGAGCTTCACGACCGGGGTCTGCGGATTCTGGAGGTGCGCAAGGAGCAGCTTCACGCCATTCCCGCCATTTTGGACGCTCTGAACACCAACCCGCTGAAATTCATCCTCTTCATTGACGACCTGTCCTTCCAGAAGGATGACGACAATTTCAGTGCCCTCAAGGCAATTCTGGAGGGCAGCGTGTCTGCCAAGAGTGCCAACGTGGTGATTTACGCCACCTCCAACCGCCGCCACCTGGTGAAGGAAAGCTTCTCTCAGCGGGACGGGGACGACATCCACCGCAACGACACCATGCAGGAAATCATCTCCCTGTCCGAGCGGTTCGGCATTCAGGTCACCTTCCAGAAGCCCACCAAGGAGGTCTACCTGAGCATTGTCCGCCACCTGGCTCGGGAAAAGGGCATCTCCATGGAGGATTCCGAGCTGGACATGCTTGCCGAACGCTTCGCCCTTGGCCGGGGCGGCCGCTCCGCCCGGGCCGCCAACCAGTTCATCGACAGTTTGCTCTCGAAACCCTGATCCTCCCAAGCCCTCCCCGCAAGTGCGTGACGGATGAGGCGAATTCAACTTTCTGACCGCTCCCCTTGCTTCCCAAGGGGAGCGGTTGATACTGTCAAAAACCATGTCGTTGCGCAAAGGCGGAATGTGGTACAATTTTCCGGTTCTTCTGAGAGACATCGATAAACGCACTGGTGCGGGAGCACCCAGAGGCTCCCTTGTGTAAAGGGAGCTGGCAAAAATCTTTGATTTTTGACTGAGGGATTGTCAAATTGCAGCAATCAATAAACACTTTTGAAGAAAGTACAATCCCCCGTCACGGCAAAGCCGGGAAGTGTCCTGACACTTAGAGTGGATTCCCACACCACTTAACCACTGGTTCCCAATGGCAACGTGTTTTGCGGACTTTTTTGATACGTCTGACCGCTCCCCTTGCTTTCCAAGGGGAGCGGTTTTCATCCCTTTCCCAACTTTTTCTTCGTAATTTTTACCAAATATCTTGCAATCTATTTGTTGAAGTGCTATAATGCAAAATTGAAAGTTTGTGTCAAGTTACTTCAAAAAGGAGATATTTTATATGGTTTCTCAGGACAAAATCCGTAATATTGCCATCATTGCCCACGTTGACCACGGCAAAACCACCCTGGTAGACGAAATGCTCAAGCAGGGCGGCATCTACCGGGAGAATCAGGCCACCGTGGAGCGGGTCATGGACTCCGGCGACCTGGAGCGGGAGCGGGGCATCACCATTCTGGCTAAGAACACCTCCGTCCACTACAAGGACTACAAGATCAACATCGTGGACACCCCGGGTCACGCCGATTTCAGTGGCGAGGTGGAGCGGATTTTGAAGATGGTCAACGGCGTTATTCTGCTGGTGGATGCCGCCGAAGGCCCCATGCCCCAGACCCGGTTCGTCCTTCAGAAAGCTCTGGAGCTGGGTCACAAGGTCATCGTGGCCGTGAACAAGATCGATAAGCCCGACGCCCGTGTCCATGAGGTCATGGACGAGGTTCTGGAGCTGCTGCTGGAGCTGGACGCCACCGATGAGCAGTTCAATTCCCCCACGGTCTTCTGCTCCGGCCGTCAGGGCACCGCTTCCTACGGCCCCGACGAGGTGGGCACCGACCTGACCCCCCTGTTTGAAACCATCGTCAACTATATTCCCGCCCCCGGCGGTGACGATACCGCGCCCTTACAGCTGCTGGTTTCCTCCATCGACTACAATGAATATGTAGGCCGGATCGCCGTGGGTCGTGTGGAGCGGGGCACCATCAAGGTCAACCAGGAAGTCACCATCTGCGACTACCACGATCCCGAGGTCAAGCAGCGGGGCAAGGTGGTTGCCCTGTATGAGTTCGACGGCCTGGCCAAGAACCCCATTCCCGAAGCCCACGCCGGCGAAATCGTCGCCCTGTCCGGCATGGCGGACATCACCATTGGCCGTACCCTGTGCGCCCCGGACTGTGTGGAGCCTCTGCCCTTCGTGAAGATTTCCGACCCCACCATTGAAATGACCTTCGCCGTCAACGACTCTCCCTTCGCCGGCAAGGAGGGCAAGTTCGTCACCTCCCGGAATCTCCGGGATCGGCTGGAAAAGGAGCTTCTCAAGGACGTGTCCCTGCACGTCACCGAGCAGGGCACCGATGCCTTCAACGTAGCCGGCCGGGGCGAAATGCATCTCAGCATCCTCATGGAGACCATGCGCCGGGAGGGCTACGAGTTCTCCGTGTCCACTCCCCGTGTGCTGACCAAGACCATTGACGGCAAGCTCTGCGAGCCCATCGAGCGGATGGTCGCCGACGTGCCGGAGGAGTGCATGGGCTCCGTCATCGAGAAAATGGGTCGCCGGAAGGGTGATCTTCTGGGCATGACCCCCATGGGCAGCCGCTACCGTCTGGAGTTCCTGGTTCCCTCCCGGGGCCTGTTCGGCTACCGGAACGAGTTCCTGACGGACACCCGGGGCGAGGGCATCATGTCCTCCGTGCTGGATTCCTACGCCCCCATGAAGGGCGAGATTGAGCGCCGTCAGGTGGGCTCCCTCATCGCCTTTGAGACCGGCGAGGCCGTGACCTACGGTCTGGCCGCCGCCCAGGAGCGGGGTGCTCTGTTCATCGGCGCCGGTACCCCCGTCTACGCCGGCATGGTGGTAGGCGTGTGCAGCCGGAACGAGGACATGACCGTCAACGTCTGCAAGCGCAAGCAGCTGACCAATATGCGTGCCGCCGGTTCCGACGAGGCCACCCGGCTCACGCCCCCCAAGATCATGTCCCTGGAGCAGTGCCTGGAATTCCTGGCCGACGATGAGCTGCTGGAATGCACCCCCAAGAGCCTGCGGATCCGCAAGCGGGAGCTGGATCACAGCATCCGTATGCGCAACCTGATGAAAAAGCGCGCTCAGGAGCAGGGTTAAAGCACCATGAATACACGCCTTTGGGCACTGCTGTTGGCTTTTGCCCTGTGCCTGAGCGGCTGCGCCCAGGCCGCCCCGGAGGCTCCTGCCTCCGAGGCGATTTCCGAAACCTCCCAGCCGATAGCCGTGACAGAAGCCCCGGCGACCTCCGAGTCTGCTGTTTCTCTGCCTCAGCCGGTGACCACCCTGCTGACCTTCGTGGGCGACTGCACCCTGGGTGCCAACCCCAGCAATTACTACGCGGGCAGCGGCTTCATCCAGACCATCGGTGAAAATTACGACTACCCCTTCCGGAACGTAGCCGTCTATTTTCAGAACGACAACGCCACCCTCGCCAATCTGGAAGGCCCCCTGACCGACTCCGGCAACCCTGCGGACAAAACCCACACCTTCCGGGGCCCCACGGCCTACAGCCAGATTCTCACGGAGGGTTCTGTGGATATCGTGACCCTGGCCAACAACCACACCCTGGACTATGGCCAGACTGGCTACAACTCCACGGTAAAAACCCTGAAAGAAGCGAATATTCCCTTTGTGGAGCGGGACGGTACCTGTCTTGTCACCCTGAACACCGGCCTGAAAATCGGCCTGTACGGCATGGTCTACTATAATCTCAACCGGCAGGCCATGGAAGCCGGCATCTCTGACCTCCAATCCCAGGGAGCCGACCTGATCGTCGTGGCCCCCCACTGGGGCGTGGAGGGCAGCTACCGCCCCACCCAGGAGCAGATGGATCTGGCCCACGCCGCCATTGACGCGGGAGCGGACATCGTCTGGGGCAGCCACCCCCATGTGCTCCAGCCCATTGAGGAATACAAGGACGGTCTGATTCTCTATTCCATGGGCAACTTCTGCTTCGGCGGCAACGGTGCCCCGGAGGACTTGGACACGGTGCTCATCCAGCAGGAGGTCGTAAAAACCCCGGATGGCCGGGTAAGCCTGGGTCAGCGGAAGGTTGTCCCCTGCTCCATCGGCTCCGCGCCCGGGAAAAATAACTATCAGCCCACCCCTCTGGATGTGGATTCCGAGGGCTACGGCCGGGTGCTCCGGAAGCTGGAGGGCACCTTCTCCGGCCCCAATCTAAAAATCCGCAAAATCGGGAAATAAATATTGACCAAACCGCGTTTTTCGGTTATAATGGTCAGGCGTGACTATGAAGGTCACAAAATTCGTGTTGCTGCGGTCAAATCTGACTGTTGAGCATATTGATTTTTGACAGGAGGTGTAAGTGTTATGAAGCGTACCTATCAGCCCAGCCGTCGTCACCGTTCCAAGGTTCATGGTTTCCGCCAGAGAATGGCTACTTCCAACGGCCGTAAGGTTCTGGCCCGCCGTCGTGCGAAGGGCCGCAAGGTTCTGTCCGCCTGATGCGCCTGTCCGTAGGTCGAAACAAACGGAATATGCGCCTAAGAGCGAAACGGGAGCTACAGCGGGGTGAATGACGCATTCGCCCCGCTCCCTTTTTAGTGGTACGGATATCTGATGCAGTCGAGCGTCGGTTTCATCCGGTGCTTCCCTGGTATGGTCTGCCATACTGGTAATTCCGGCTCCCGCATATGAGGATGATTCCATGAAGTATTCCACAAGCTTAAAACTCAATCATGTTTTTCGTCGGCTGTACCACACCTCCGGCTTTGGGGATGGCTACCTCGTGCTTTACGCCCGGAAGAACCGCACCCCCGCGAACCGGGTGGGCATCACCGTAAGCAAGAAGCTGGGCAAAGCCCATGTGCGCAACCGCACCCGCCGCCGTCTCCGGGAAATCTACCGTCTCAATGAGGCCCTGTTTTCCCCGGGCTGGGACATCGTGGTGGTTGCCCGGTCGAAAGCCGTGGATGCACCCTTTTCGCTTTTGACCCACAGCTATCTGGCTCTGGCGAAAAAAGCCGGAATTCTTCGGGAAGGCACTGAACTATGAAACATGTGCTTCTTGCCCTCATTTCCTTCTATCAGCGCAATATTTCTCCCTATTTTCCGGCCCGATGCCGGTTCCGGCCTACCTGCAGTGCCTACGCCCTGGAAGCAATTGGCAAGTATGGGGCATGGAAGGGCGGCTTGCTCGCCCTGCGGCGTTTTCTGCGCTGCAATCCCTTCTATCACGGGGATATCTATGATCCTGTCCCTTGACTGCGTTTCCCACAACTTTAATACGATTTCTTAAATAAAATGATTTCATCATTTTATTTAAGCCGTTTCACGGCAGACCGCCTGGGCGGCGGTAAGAAATGTATTGACTTCGTTTTTTAGCGGCAGTGGCCGCTGGCCGCAATCCTGCGGCCTAATAAAACGCTTTTAAGCGTTTTATGAAAAACTCGTATAAGGAGGAAAGCCAATGATTCTCGCATTCAACCTCAGTGACATTGTCACCGTCCCCTTCGGCTGGCTGCTGGCTCAGCTGTACCACCTTACGGATAACTACGGTGCCGCCCTGATTATCTTCGCCCTGGCGGTGCAGGCCATTCTGACCCCTATCAACGCCAAGGCCAAGAAGGGCATGATGGGCATGTCCCGTCTGACCCCTCAGATTCAGGATATCCAGCGCCGCTACCCCAACGACCCCCAGAAGCAGCAGGAGCTGACCCAGAAGCTCTATCAGGAGCAGGGTGTCTCCATGACCGGCGGCTGCCTGTGGAGCTTCATCCCCATGCTGATCCTGATCCCTCTGTACTCCGTCATCCGTCAGCCTCTGACCTACATTCTGATGGAGACCCCGGAGCATGTTTCCGAGATCATCCGGGTCATGAAGGAGCTGGCTCCGGAGATTTTCAGCAAGAACAGCTACTATGACCAGGTTTCCGCCGCCCAGGCCATTCACCTGTATGCCGACCAGCTCAGAGCTGCCATTCCCGGCATCAGTGAAGCCACGCTTCTGGGCATGAACTTCAACTTCCTGGGCATCAACCTGGGCGCCATCCCCCAGTTCAACATTTTCAGTGCCACCTGGGCCTGGGACTGGGCCCACATCGGTGCCTTCCTGATTCCCTGCCTGTCCGCCGGCTCCCAGGTGCTCCAGATGTGGATCAGCCAGAAGACCAACAATTCCGTCATCACCAACGACAAGGGCATCCAGGACGAGGAAACCGCCAAGAATTCCCAGGCGGCTCAGACCAGCCAGACCATGATGTGGATGATGCCGCTCATGTCTTTGTGGATCGGCTTCACCCTGTCCGCCGGTCTGTCCCTGTACTGGTTCATCGGCGGTGTGTTCCGCATGATTACCGACCCCATCATGACCAACCACTACCGCAAAATCTACGACGCCGAGGATGCCGTCCGGCTCCAGAAGGCGTTGGAGCAGGATCGTATTGAGGCCGAGAAGGAGCGCATCCGTGCCGAGCGCCGGGCTGCCAACCCCGACGGCATCACCGCCAACACCAGCAAGAAGAAGCTGCAAAAGCAGCAGCGGGATCAGGAGCAGGCGGCAAAGGCCGAGGCTGCCCGGGAGTATGCCGCAAAGAAGGGCATTGCCATCCAGGAAGAAAACACTTCCGACTGCATGTCCGGCATTCCCAGCCGCCCCTACTGCAAGGGTCGGAACTATGACCCCAACCGCTACAGCGCAACGGAGGAATAAACTATGGAAAAGACCATCGTATCCACCGGTAAGACCATCGACCTGGCCATTGAGGCCGCTCTGAATCAGCTGGGTCTGGATCGGGACAGCGTTTCCGTCATGGTGCTCCAGCAGGCCAAGTCCGGCTTCCTGGGCTTCGGCGCGCAGCCCGCCAAGGTTCAGCTTTCCTATGAAGTGCCCGATCCCGTTGAGGAAAAGGTGCCTGAGAAGCCCAAGAGCGCCCTGGGCAGCGCCTCCCGCTCCAAGCCCAAGGCCACCGCTCTGCCCGACACGGCAAAGCCCCAGCCCCCCAAGCCCGAGGCTCCTAAGGCCGAGGCTCCCAAGCCCGCGGCCCCCGCTGCCGAGCCGCCCCGTCAGGACAAGCCCGCCGCCCCCAGACCTCCCAGAGCTCCCCGTCCCGAGCGGAAATTCGACGCCCCCAAGGCTCCCCGGGAGCCTCGTGAGCCTCGTGAGCCCCGTCCTGAGCGGAAGGTCGAGCCTCCCAAGGAGTATGCCCCTGCGGAGCCCGGCTCTACCGAGGAAAAGATTGAGCAGTTCATTCAGGGTCTGCTGGAGCACATGGGCTCCAAGGCCGTGCCCCACTGCTGGAAGGTGGACGGCAATACCTATAAGGTCGATCTGACCGGCGAGGATCTGGGCTACCTGATCGGCCGCCGGGGCGACACCCTGGATGCCATTCAGCATCTGACCAACTACACCGTGAACCGGGATGTGGACGGTCATATCCGGGTGAACGTGGATGCCGAGAGCTACCGGGAGAAGCGGGAGGACAGCCTCCGCCGCTATGCCCGGAAGAAGGCTCAGCAGGTGCTGAAGGCCCGCCGCCGTACCACCCTGGAGCCTATGAACGCCTACGAGCGGCATGTGATTCACGCTGCCCTTCAGGACATGGAGAACATCACCACCCACTCCACCGGTGTGGAGCCTAACCGCCGGGTGGTCATCGAGTACGTCCGTTAACCCCACCCGAACACAAGCAAAGAAGCCCGGCTGGAATCGTCCAGCCGGGCTTCTCAGCGTGTCAAAAAAGTCCGAAAGATACGGTGTCATTCCGAACCAGTCCGCAGACTGGTGTGGGAATCCCCCGGTTGAACGTAAAAGCTACTGGTTTAGGATTGAAGATATTTGAATATCATGGGGATTGCCACGCCAGTGTGAGCACTGGCTCGCAATGACATGGTTCTTTGACAATCTCAGAAGCCCGGCCGGATTTCCCCGGCCGGGCTTCTTTTTGCTTGTTTGGAAAATCTTACGAAAGAATCCGTAGGGGCCGATGCCCTTCATCGGCCCGTTTTATCATACCCGGAAAATCCGGAAGGGTGTGTTCATACTATTTTTATCCCTTCGTGCTCACCAGCTTCTCCAGGCTTTTTCGTGTCTTCACCCGCAGGGTCTCCCCTTCCGCGGCATACCCCAGGGTAATCACCAGCCGGGCAGGGGCGTCCAGCCCTGTGATCTCCCGGAGCTTCTTGTCGTCGATCCACCCCAGAATGCAGCTGCCCAGCCCCTGAGCCGTGGCTTCCGCGGTCAGATAGGCGGCGGCAATGCCGATATCGATGGAGCGGTAATCGTTGTTCTTCATTTTTGCCCCCAGACCGGCGGACTTGCTGTAGGGCTGCTCGGAAATCACAATGAGTACCGGTGCCTGGGGCGCAAACTTATTCATTCCCATGCCCTGACAGGCCTTGGCGGCGGCCTTTGCCGCCTCCCCTTTGCAAACCGTCAGGTGGTAGGGCTGACTGTTGCAGGCGGAGGGAGCCAGCCTTACCGCCTCCAGAACGGCGTTCAGCTTTTCTTCCTCCACCGGTCGGGAATCATAGCTCCGGCAGGACTGCCGGGCGTTGGCAATTTCCAGAAAATCCATAGGGATACCCTCCATTGATTTTGCGGGCAGCCGTGACAGTGGCCGCCCGACTCCGCCAATCCCTTGACGGGGCTGCTTTGGTATGTTACATCCGGCTCTTGATTGCGGAAATCAGCAGATCGCCCGCCACCACCCGATCCTCCGCGGCAAATCCTTCCGCGAAATTGTCGGAATAGAGCACCTGGGCGTTGGGCGGGAACTCCTCGTCCCCCTCCCAGACCAGGATCCGCATCCGGTAGCCCCCGATCAGGTCAAACTGGAAGCCAGCGTCGCCATTGGGCAGGGGCAGCCCTCCCAGGCTCTCCGCCGCCGCCCGGAACGCCGCCAACCGGGTTCCGAAGGTGAAGGCCGCCCGGGTCAGCACCCGGCCGGTGTAGGGCTTGATGTACATTTCCCCCCAGGGCATTTCCCGGAAGGTCTTCCACTGACCCTGCCAGGCCACGTCCCGGCTTTCCAGCAGATAGCGCAGCAAAAAGGTCTGGGCAGGCAGGGTAGGCGCCGACCCATTGTCCAGGGCGCAGATGGCGTAGTCCGGGTGCCGGATGGCGTATTCCCGACCCAGAAGCCCCACCACAAATTCCTTTCCGTCCCAACGGACGCTGGGCAGCCGGGAAAGGGCTTCTTCCGGGTTCAGCGCCCGGAATTTTTCTTCGTAGAAGGCAAAGGGCACTTCTTCCTTGTGATTCTCAATTTCCATGTTATCTCTCCTGAATGCTGTGGGGGAACAGGCTCCGGTCGGTGTGGGGCAGGAAGCAGGCGGCCACAAAGGAATCCATGTAGCCGGGGTAGGTGCTCAGCTCCAGATAGGTCATGTTGGCGGCCACCTCGGCGCACTTGGCCTCGGCCTCGTTGCTCATGACCATGGCATAAGCGCCGGTGAGGGAGGAATTTCCGATATAATGGAACTTTTCAATGTCCACATCCGGGAACATGCCGATGTTCACCGCGTTTTTCATGTTGATGCCGCTGCCGATGCCGCCGGCAACGTAAACCCGGTCGATCATATCCACGGTCATATCCACGGACTTGAGGAGCGTATCGATGGCGGAGAAAATCGCGCCCTTGGCACGGATGAAATTGTCGATATCCACCTCGTTCAGGGAAACCTCCCGCTCGGTTTCGGATTCCTCCGGGAAGGCCACCACATACCGACCCATACCGTGGGCATCCCGTTTCACCCGCTTGCCCTCCCGGACAAACAGACCCTTGGCGTTGATGATGCCGCAGCGGTACAGCTCAGAAATCAGGTCGATGATACCGGAGCCGCAAATGCCCACGCACTTCTGCCCCGCATCGCCGATGATGGAGGCAGTAGGCTCCATGGTGTCCACATCAATGGTCACGGCTTCCATAGCGCCGTCGGTCGCCCGCATACCGCAGGAAATGTCGCCGCCCTCAAAGGCCGGGCCGGCAGAGCAGGCGCAGCTCATCAGGAAGTCCCGGTTGCCGAAGACAATTTCGCCGTTGGTGCCCAGGTCGATGAACAGGCTCATCTCGTCCTTGTCCCAGATGCCCGAGGCCAGAGTACCGGCGGTGATATCGCCGCCCACATAGGAGCCGATATTCGGAGCAATGAGCACAGGAGCCAAGGGGTTGGCGGGCAGCTTCAGATCTCCCGCCAGCAGACCGTCCCAGTGGAAGAAGCTGGGCACATAGGGCTCCATCCGGACACTCTGGGCATCCACGCCCACGAACAGGTGGTTCATGGTGGTGTTAGCGCCCACGCACAGCCGGAGAATACTCCGGGCATTGATCCCGGCGGTCTTGCACAGGTTTGCCAGAATGGGCACCAGCGTCTCCTTCAGAATGGCATCCTGGAGCTTCTTTTTGCCGCCGGGCTTTCCCTGCTCAATGATCCGGTTGATCACATCCGCGCCGTAGCGGATCTGGCCGTTGCCGGAGGAACCCTTGGCCAGCAGCTTGCCGGAAGTCAGATCCGTCAGCACCATGGTCACGGTGGTGGTACCGATATCGATGGCGCAGCCCACAATGGCGGTATCCTCAGGGGCGCAGACCTCCATACATTCGAAGGTGTCCCCCTTCTTTTCGCCCTTGACGCAGACGCGGAAATTATTCTCCCGGAGGGTATGAGCCAGCTTCACCATCACCGGGAAGGGAATGCGCACATGCTCCACGCCCAGCGCGTCCTCGATGGCCCAGGTCAGCCGCTCGTTGTCCGGCATGGTGTCCTCCAGGGAGGGCTCTGCCAGCGTCAGCACCTGAGCCAGGTAAGCATTCTTGAAGTGAATGCCGCTGTGCTTCAGATTCTCCTGGCACTCGTCAAAAATCGCCACTTCCTTGGGGCTGCTCAGGTCGGCGGTCTTCATCCGGGACTGGTAAGCGCTGGCAATGTCCGGCACGAAAATGGTGCAGTCGGCAATGACCTTGGAGGCGCAGGACAGCCGCCAGCCCTCCTTGTACTCATCGTCCGAAATATGCCGGGTGGGCATGGATTCCAGCTCCCCTTCCACCAGCTTGACACGGCACTTACCGCAGGAGCCGTTGCCGGAGCAGGGTGCGTCAATGGCCACATTGGAGCGGCGAGCCAGCTCCAGAAGGTTGTCGCCGACATTGCACTCGACGGTAACAGGCTTGCCGCCTTCGATTTGGAATACGACCTTTGGCATAAAGATAAGCCCCTTTCTTTTTGGGCGATGCCCTGCCATCCGGCAAAAATGCCGAAATTCCCGGACGGAATGATAGCGCCGCCTGAAATTGCTTTTTTCTTAGTATAGCATAGCTAATTCCAATTGTCCAGCGAAATCGGTATTTTTTTACCTATATTAAATTCGATATGCCCCATCAACCCTGTCCCATGTCCCGAGCGAACTGCCCCCGATAGAAGCTGTCTTTGCGAGCCAGTGAATGCAGCCCCTTCCAGGGATTCCCTCCGGCCACAATCCCCCGGTTCTTCTGAGAACCACCAAAAAACGCACTGGTGCGGGAGCACCCAAAGGCTCCCTTGTGTAAAGGGAGCTGGCAAAAATCTTTGATTTTTGACTGAGGGATTGTAAAACTGCGTCAATGAAAGCACACAAAAAGATGGGAGTTCTGATCCCCTCAGCCCCAGTGTGCGCACTGGGGCAGCTCCCCTTGATCAGCAAGGGGAGCCATAAAAAAATTGCGCCCGGAAGGCCAAGCCTTCCGGGCGCACACAGAAAATCAAATTACATCAGAGGCTCCATGCCCAGAACCGGGTGATTCTTCTCGGTCAGCCAGTTCAGCAGCTCCTCGCAGTCGGTGGTGACGGTTTCGTCTGCCACCATGTCGGTAAAGTTGTCGATGCCGTAGAGCTCCTTGGCGGTCTTGTTCAGCCTCTCCGCCACATCGTCCTTCAGCTCCTTGGGCATCCAGACGATCCGCTCAATACCGCCCTCGGCATAGCAGAACTTCTTGGAGGAGATGAAGTGACGGCCGTGACCCATATAGCCGGGGGTCTGAACGCCGCCGCCGGTGCAGGAGGCCAGCTCGCCGAAGGTCATACCCGCGGGAGTCATGCCGTTGTATTCCCGGTTGACGATAATCACGCCGTTGGAAACAGGCTCAATGCCGCAGATGCACTCGAAGCAGCCGCAGGAGGTCATGGGATCCTCCAGCAGGGAGTACAGGGTCACGTTCTCCACCGCGCCGTGGGTGGCGTTGGCAATGGCAGCGTTGACACTCTCGTACCGACCGGTGCGCTCGTCCAGGCAGCCTTCCTTCAGGATGGGCTGGCAGGGGCCGTTGGGGTTCAGCTCATTGGTGGCCTTGGCATCCAGCCAGGACACGGCACCGCACAGACCCAGACGCTCGGGAGTAACCACGCAGCAATGGGCGGGGGCGAAGGACTGGCACAGAATGCAGGTGTAGTAGCGGTCAACGGACTCGTCGGTCATAGAGGCCAGGCGGTCGTCACGGGCATCATACCGGGGCATAGCCACCTCGTCCCGGAACTTACCGGCCTGCTCGGCATCGGTGATCAGGGTAATCTGGCACTTGTCCACAACAGCGTCGAACTCGTCCATAATCATGACGTACAGCACCTCGGCGAAGTCCTTCAGCCGCAGGCCTGCCTCAAAGGCGGCGTTGGAAACACGCACCCGAACCTGGTTCCGCTGGCCGGTGTGCATGACGCCCTCCATGTAGTTGTACCAGGCGTGGAACTTTCGCTCGATGACGGACTCGAAGTCAGGCTGCATCTTCTTACCGGCCACTTCCACATAGGTCACCAGGGCCATCTCCTTGGCCTCGTCCAGATCGGGCCCGATGATGTTGATCTTGTGATCCTCCACTTCGGAGGCGTCCTTCATCAGAACCAGCTCGGCGGTGGGATTCTTGTTGGACCACATCTCGTTGTGCATATCGGCCCGACGGATGATCTCGCCCTCGAAGGCGGCGGCGAAGGCCACGGGGATAGGCAGCTCCTTCACCTTGATCTTGATGTTCCGCAGCTCCAGAGAATGCTTGACCGTCTCGGCGTGATCGGTAACGGACTCCAGAGCGCCGGGCACCTGGTTCTCGCCCAGATCGATATCCACCACCACAGGGAAGCCCAGGGCGATGGCACCGGCACCGGCGGACACCACCACGGAATCGATGGCACCGAAGGTGTTGACAAAGGCGGGCACACGCTCCTTGGTGTACTTCAGCAGCTCCGCCAGATTACCGGGCTGAACGTTGCCGAAGATCAGAGCCGCACGGATGGCGACGGTGACGACATGGATGACAGCGGTCACATCGTGACCCAGAGGGATGACCCGGAGCTCCAGACCCATCTTCACGCCGCCCTCGGCGCACTGCTCGATGCAGTCGCCTACCAGGAAGGTCATGATGCCCTTGGACTGGTAGTCCTTGACCACCTTCACAACGTCCGCGGCATTGTCCGCCTTGCCCAGCACCACGGCCACGCCGGGGATATCGCCGGTAACCAGGGGCACGCCCAGAGAACGGATGATGGGGTCGGACACGAAGCCGATGCCGGAATCGTTCTCGTAGGGGTTGCCGCCCTCCACATATTTCAGGCCTTCAATGATCTCCGCGCCCACGGCGGTGGCAAGACCGGCGTTCAGAGCCTGACCCAGATCCTCCTGGCCGGTAATCAGGCTCTTCAGAACGTCCACACAGGCAGGCAGATCGCCCAGGGTCTTGACCTTCACACCGGTCGCCGCGTAGATCGTGGGGAAGAAGTAGGCAGTATCGGGGAATGCGATTTCCTTATCTGCACCGTACTTGGCGATGGCATCCTTGACGGCGCCCTCGGTCAGTCCGGCTACGGCATTGGAGCCGCCGTAAATCAGATCGGTTAATACACTCATTTGAATTCCTCCCAAATATTCCGCAAAATTGAATTTATATAGAGCCGAATGGGCTGAATATACGAAATTTTTACTTTTTCTTCTTGGCTCGCTGTTTTTTCAGCAGAGCACGAAGGGCCTGGGCAAAGGCCTCGAATTCCGGCCTGCCCGCCTTCAGAATATATTCCTTGTCCGCCTTGACGGCGAGCTTCACCATTCTTCCCGGAACGCTTGTCCGGTTTCCGTCTGCGGTAACGCCCTGGGCGGACTTGATTTTTTCCAGAGGCACCGCCTGAAAGCCGCCCTTTTTTTCCAGCAGCAGCCGCTTATTCGTCAGGATCCACCGGCCTCCCCGCTGGGGACAAACCGCCTGCACCGATTCCCGGGGCAGAAGCACCGTGTCCAGGGTGCGGCGAAAATCCCGGAGCCGCCGCCTTCCTCGCTTCTGGAGGTAAATATGGGCGATGAGCGCCGCCATCGGCACCGCCATCGCCAGGATTCCCAGCACAGTGGGGGTCATGCCGCATTTCCTTTCGGTCAAAAGCAAAGTGGCTGGGAGGGAGGTTCCCTCCCAGCCGTGAATGCTTGGGATGTGTGTGTCCGCGTCTACAGGCACACAGACTTCACCCGAATCTGAGCAACTGATTACAGCTCCAGATAAGAGTCGGAGTACAGAACGTGGTTCTTGAAGATGTCGCAGGACTTGATGGTCTCCATCAGCCGCAGGTCGTTGGGGTTGACGATGGCGGAGGTCAGACCCTGCATCATAGCCATAGCCACCAGGGCGGAGTCCATGATGGGACGCAGCGTCTTGGGGGCGCCGTTGGAGTTGTTGGACAGACCGCCGGTGGACTTCAGGCCCTCGGAGGCGAACAGCTTGATGGCTTCCAGTACCTCCATCTGCTTGTCCTGCATACCCTTGACGACCAGGAACAGGGGGTCGAACCACAGGTCGGTGGCCTCCATGCCCAGGCTCATGCCCCGCTCGAGCATGTTGTGGCAGTGCTTCATACGCTCCTCGTTGTCCTTGGCAATGCCGTCGGCAGAGCACAGGGCGATACAGATGGCGTCATTGGCAGCGGCCAGATCGATGTTGGAAATACGGGAGCCGGCATCGGCGGAGTTGACGATGGGCTTACCGTTGGTACGGTTGTAGACCTTGATACCGGCCTCGATAGCCCGCTTGTTGGCGGTATCCAGAGCCAGAGGCACGTTGTTGAAGTTCTCCTGCAGCAGCTTGACCGCCCACATCATACGCTCGGGGCCGTCCTTCTCGGCAGGTCCGATGTTCACGTCCAGGTAGGTGGCACCGGCAGCGATCTGCTCGGCGGCACGCTTCAGGATGGGCTCGGGATCCCGCTCGTCCATAGCCTTCCGGACGGAAGGAGCGATGCAGTGGATCCGCTCGCCGATGGTGACGAAGGTCTGGGACTCGGGGTTGTGACCCTTGTAATGCACGCCCATGTCCACCACCTTGATCTCGGGAACCTTGGTAGCCAGCAGCTCGTCGAAGGACAGCTCCTTGACCTCCACCTGGGTGGCAGCCTTGGCGGCGTTCTCGGCGGCGGCAGCGGCGGCAGCGGCCTCGTACTCCTTGTCCTTCATGTACTTCGGCAGCTGAACGGCCTCGGTAGGACCGACGACCACGTTCCAGCCGGGCAGCTTCTCGGCGATCTCGCCCTTCATGACGGCAACCTTGCCGGGGATGATCAGGGTGCGGTTCTTGATCTTATTGGCAATGTCCAGATCCTCGAAGGTCTTCTTCACGGAGTTGGAGGAGAACTTACCGGCAGCCCAGGCAGTCAGAACGGACATGCCGGAAGCGTCGGTGATGATCAGGTTCACGGGCATGTTGGAGCGCTCCAGCTCGCCGGAGACCAGGAAGTAGGTCAGGGCGAAGTCCACGGTCAGAGCGCAGGGGCTGTTCTCGTCGGCGCCGTTCAGGGGGTAGATCTTGGACTCCACCTTCATGGGCTTCTGGGGATCGGTGAAGATGTTCTGACGCAGGCCGTACAGAGGCAGAGCCTGGGCGTAGGTCATGTGCTCCATAACCAGGATGGAGCCGTACTTCTCGGTGAACATGGTGGCGTAGGCAGTCTGCAGGTGGTCGTCACCCTTGGCAAGCCGGGCAATGTTCACGATGGAGGGATAGCCGAAGCTCCGGTCGCCATCCTTGATGGCGGTGCGGCGAACCAGAACGGCGTTGGTCAGAGTCTCCTTGGCGGTCTTGCCGGTGACATCCACCACCAGGTTCTTGTTGCCCTTGGCTTCCAGCTTCTTCACGGTGTCGTACAGGTCGGAAAGGCTTCCGGCGGAAACGCCCAGCACCACGCCGTTCGCAGTAGCCAGCTCGCTCATAGCCTCCCAGTTGTCGGGAGTAGCGCCGTCCAGAATCACGTTCTTGCCGGCAACCTCCAGAGCGGCCTTGGCGCACTCCACGTCCCAGCACTCCAGGATCAGGTCACGGCCGGTAGCGGCAGCCTTCTTTACCAGCTCCGCGTAGACAGCGGGATCGGACTGGGTGTTGGCCACGAATACGAACTCCACGTACATCCGCTCGCCGATACGCTCGTAGTCGATCTTCTGCAGACCGGCCAGCTTTGCGTCTGCCTCTTCGGCGGACAGGCTGGTGCCCACGGCCACGGCGTACAGATTCTTGTTGACCAGAGTCTTCTCGTGACGGAACAGGACAGTCTCGCCGCCCAGCTTGTGGCTGCCCACGGTGATGGTCTTCATGGGAGGCGCGGTCTGCTCGTTGAGCATCGCCTTCGCGTCGTCAGAGAAGTAGGGGCACTTGTCGATCGACACAGCGCCCTGCGCCACCTTCATGCAGAAAGCCATACAGGTGGGGCTGCCGCACTCCTTACAGTTTTTCTTAGGAGACAGCTTAAAAATGTCAAGACCCTTCAAAGCCATTGTATGTATCCTCCTTCCGAATTAGACCAGTTCCGTGATGAACTTCTTGATGGTGGCAACGGCGGCGGGATGACGCATGATGACGGCATCGGCACCACCGGTCAGGTTGGCGGCGGCGGTAGACACTTCCATGTCAATGGCACGCTCTTCCCGGCTGCCCCATTCGGGCTCATCTTCTTCGGAAGCAGTGGACTCCTTCACGCTCCAGGCGTCAGGAGACACGGGGGACATAATGGGCATCTGCAGATCGGCATCGGACTGAGCCAGAGCGGCCAGACGGATCCGGTCCAGGGTAGAAGCGACGTACTCGAAGCCGTAGCCCACGGCAGCGGTACCGACGTTCATGACGATGTTTTCGGGATTGATGGACAGGCCCTTGAGCATGATGTTCAGCTGCTTGGCCAGGTTGATGTCGTCGGCGGTCTCAGCGCCCACCTTCTGGCCGTAAGCCAGAGCCACGGAAGCGCCGACGGTCTTGTAGTCCTCGTTCCGGGCGGACAGAACCAGAATGTTCTTGCCCTGCAGAGCCTCAGCGATCTTGCTGAACAGCTCGCCGTCCTTCTCGATGTTCTTGCAGCCCATGACAACGATAGGCATGGACACGGCATCGGCTACCGCCTTGGCATCGGCCACGCAGTCGGCAACGGAGCGGTTGGCACCGTTGGGGTCGGCAGACTCGAAGTGCAGGCACAGGAAGTCCGCGCCGGGCATGGTCTCCGCCTTCTTGGCGTAATCGACCATGGTGGTGCAGCCCGCGTAGAATTCCTTCAGCGCGGGAGCGTCCCAGGAAGCTGCCAGATCGGAGATCTCCACGCCGATCTTGGGAGCGTTCTCAATGGGAGCGTCGAAGGTGTAGAACGGCATCACATTCTGACCGCCGATGACGATTGCCTTGTCACCGGTGCCCAGGGTCACGGCATTGATCTTGCCGCTGAAGGGAGCCGTCTTGGGTGTAAAAGCCATAGTGTTTTTCCCCCTTGATTGATTTTGGATGAGTTTATATGTTGGGCACCCGGAGCAGGTGATTCTGCCCCGCATGTCACTTACAGGATTAAAGGGAAGCTCTGATTCAATCGGCAAGAGCCGGGAGCGAGAGATTTTTTCAGAGGTTCCTTAGATTCCGAGGGACTTCATAACGTCCTTCAGAGCGGTTTTCATGGGGTCGCTGTCGGGAAGCTTCGCGGAGGGCTCGCCGTCGCAGTCGCAGCGGTAGACCGCCTCGTCCTGGGGCAGCACGCCGAAGAGCTTCAGCCCATGCTTTTCGATTTCCTCCCGGACGCCGTTATCCAGCACCCCGCCGGGAGCCCGGTTGATGATGACGCCCATCTGGCCGGGATTCAGGGACATTTCCTTCACCATTTCCGCCACTCTTGCCACGGCCTGAACGCCCCGGCGGGAGCAGTCGGAAATCAGCAGCATGGTGTCCACATGAGGCAGCGTGCCCCGGGCGATGTGCTCCAGGCCTGCCTCGTTGTCCATGACCACATAGGTATAGTTGGGAAGGTACTTGGCCACCTGGGACTGGAGCACGCCGTTGACATAGCAGTAGCAGCCCTTGCCCTGGGTGCGGCCCATGACCAGCATATCGAAGTCATCGTCCTCAATGAGGGCATCGTTGAACTTCATCTCGGCGTAATCCGCCTTGGTCATGTTCTTGGGGATGGTACCCTTCAGCTCCGCCTGAGCCATCTCCTCCCGGATCTGTCCCAGAGAGGTTTCCACCTCCACGCCCAGAACCTCGTTCAGGTTGGAGTTGGCGTCCGCGTCCACCACCAGGACAGGGCCGTTCTTCTTTTTGCAAAGATAATCAATAATCATGCCGCAGGTGGTGGTTTTGCCCACGCCGCCCTTACCGGCAACCGCAATGGTATGAGGCATATTGCGTTCCTCCTAGTAAATCAAAATAATGGATTCCGGGCAGCCCTGACAATGGCCGGCACATCCTCCGCCCGGTTCTGGGTCAGAAGGTGGATGCCATCCACGCCCCACTGCCGGTAAAGCCAGATCTGGTGTGCCGTGTAGGCCATGCCCGCCTCCCGGAACTGGACGCGCTTGCGCTCCACCTCCGCGTCAAAGGGATCCTTGACGAAGGGATTGGGATAGATCCAGTAGTCGGAAAGGAGCCGGCACAAGTCCTCCGGAATGGCGCAGCCGCCGGTGGCAAGGGCCGTCCGGATGGTCGCCGCCTGGTCAACCACGGGAGCCACCCCCGCCATCACCGGCAGGGTAATGCCCGCCGCCCGGATGCCGTCCATCCAGGCCTTAAAAATATCCATATCCCAGCAAACCCGGGTAATGAGGAAATCCGCCCCGCTGTCCTGGATGGCCTTCAGTCGGGTAATTTCCCCTTCCAGGGAGCATCCCAGAGGTTCCCCCTCCGGCGCGCCGTCCACCGCTACGGTAAAGCTGTCCGAAAACTCCCGGCGAATCAGCCGCACCAGCTCGGCCTCATCGGAAAGGCCGTCGCTCATCCGCGTCTGGCCGCCCCGAAGGGCCGTCACGCAGTCAATGCCCTGACGCAGATAGTTGCGAAGCTGCTCCCGAATGCCCTGGGCCGTGTTCCCGGCACAGGTCAGCTGGGTCATGGCCCGGGTTTTCCCGGCGGATACCACCGCCTCCAGAACCTCCAGATTTTTCCCGGCGTCCGTCCCTCCCGCGCCATAGGTGCAGCACAGAAAGTCGGGGTCTTCCCGGTACAGCCGTTCAAGAACGCCTCCGGACTCCAGCAGCTCCCGGCGTCCGGCCTCCGTTCTCGGAGGGAACACCTGAAAAGAGAGGGCACTGTGCCTGCTAAGCGATTCCATAACAGACATTTTTCTCTCCTCCTGCCAGCCGTTTTCCGCATCCTCGTCAGGGCGCACCACGCCCATATCGATACAACGTTATCGTATCACATTCTATCGGAAAATTCAACCCACAATTTCATATTTTTCTTTCCAAACCGCAAGATTTCCCCGATTTTCAAAAACGCCCGATTCCCTGCACGAAATCCTGCATTGTATTGCCGCATCTAAAATTGCAAGCCAGCGAATCCGTACCCCAGCCTTCCCTTGGGGGAAGGTGGCACGGCGCAGCCGTGACGGATGAGGGCCTTGCCTCTCCCTATGGGAGAGGTGAGACTGTCGAAAAACCATGTCATTGCGAGGCAGTGCGCACACTGCCGTGGCAATCCCCCGAATTTTCAAACATTTTAGATCCTAAACCAGTGGTTTTTACTTCTATCCGGGGGATTCCCACACCACTTAAGCGGACTGGTTCGGAATGACAACGTATATTGGGAGCTTTTTTGACACGCTGACACCCCTTCTATTCCCTCTTCACCATTCATTCTTCACTTAGGGTCTATCTGAAAACCGTCAACACGCCCAAACAGCGGGTCTTTTCCACCTGCTGGGCACCATTTTTTCTT
>CAKTOH010000009.1 GCA_934589705.1 uncultured Oscillospiraceae bacterium
CATGGCACTGCTGGCGTATAACAAACGGCGCAGTGCGGAACTGGCGGTGCAGCGGGAGAAGAAGCGGCGGACGGCAAGCATGGAGCGCTGAGAACTTGACGGGAAGGAGCAATCTTTCCCGTCTTTTTTCTCTTTTTGTCTTGCAATAAGCAAAACTCTATGTTACAATATTATCTGTAATAGGAAAACCAGAAACGACGATATGGAGAAATAACGATATGAGTGAGGAAATGGTGAAAGGCGGCGAAATCCTGCTATACCAGAACGGTGCAGAAAAGGAAGTCGTGAATGTGGTATTTCACGATGAAAACTTCTGGCTGACACAAAAGGGTATGGCAGAGCTTTTCGGTGTCAAAGTGCCTGCCATCAGCAAGCACTTGAAGAACATCTTCTTGGACGAAGAATTGGATGAATCCATGGTTGTTTCCAAAATGGAAATAACCACGCCCCATGGAGCTATAGAGGGAAAGACCCAGACCAATGAGGCAAACTTCTACAATCTCGATGCTATCATCGCCGTAGGCTACCGTGTCAACTCCAAAAAGGCCACCAGGTTCCGCCAGTGGGCGACGAAAACGCTGAAAGAGTACATTCAGAAAGGCTTTGTTCTCAACGATGAGATGATGAAGAACGGCCGCCCCTTTGGCAGGGATTACTTTGATGAGCTGCTGGAACGGATCCGGGAAATTCGTGCCAGTGAGCGGCGTGCCTATCAGAAAATTGCGGATGTCTTTGAACAGTGCAGCTATGACTACGACAAAAACAGCGAGACAACGAAAGCTTTCTATGCCTTTGTCCAGAACAAGCTGCACTATGCCGTCACCGGCAAGACGGCGGCGGAGCTGCTTTCCCAGCGGGCCACTCTGGACAGCCCCACCATGGGTCTGACCACCTGGAAGGGTGCGCCGGACGGGAAAATTCTGAAAAGTGACACGCTGGTGGCAAAGAATTACCTGAATCAGAAGGAGCTTTCCCGGCTGAATCGGCTGGTGACCATGTTCATCGACTATGCCGAGCTGATGGCCGAGGACGAGCAGCTCATGTCCATGCAAGACTGGCTGAAAGAGACGGACCGGTTTCTGACCAACAACCGCCGCCAGGTATTGGACGGCAAGGGCCACATTTCCCGGGAGGCGGCGGTGAAAAAGGTCAGCGGCATCTATGAGGAATTCCGCAAACGGCAGGATGCAGACTATATTTCCGAATTTGACCGCCAGACCGAAAAATACCTCAAGGGAGAATAACCATGACCGAAACCTTTGACATTGCCGGCTACTGCCGCATCTCCGTAGATGAGGAGCTGGACCGGGACAACGTTTCCATTGAAAACCAAAAGGCCATCATCCGGGACTTTGTGAACCGCCGATTTCCGGGAAGCAGCCTGACCTTTTATGAGGATCGGGACCGTTCCGGCTATACCTTTGAGCAGCGGGAGGGCTACCAGGCCATGCGAAAGGGGCTGATCCGGCATCAGTATGACATTCTGGTGGTGAAGGATTTTTCCCGATTCTCCCGGCGAAATTCCCGGGGGCTGGTGGAATTGGAGGATCTGCGGGATGCAGGCGTTCGCATCATTTCCGTGGGGGACAACATTGACTTTCCCAACGATGACGACTGGCTGAAAATCCAGTTTCAGTTTCTCATCAACGAAATGCCTGTCACCGACACCAGCAAAAAGGTGAAGAACGTTATCCGGCGGCGGCAGGCCGACGGGAAATGGCTTTGTGCCGCCCCCTACGGCTATATCATCAACAAGCAGAAAGAATTTGAAATCGTCCCTACGGAAGCGGAAATCGTGCGGATGATTTTTGACCTGTACAACAACCAGGGATGGGGCTACAAGAAAATTGCCAACTACCTGACGGAGCAGGGCATTCCAACTCCCCGGATGTCGGAGCAGATGCGCAAAGAGGCGGCGGGGGAACCCACCAGTCGGAAAACGAAAGCCGCCTGGGCCATCGTCACGGTGCAGGGGATTTTAGACAATGATTTTTATATCGGCACTTTCCGGCAGGCCAAATACACCCGGGCCAAGATCAACGGCAAGGATGTGAAACGGGACGAGGAGGAACACATCGTCATTGAGAACCACCACCAGCCCATCATTGACTACCGCACCTTTGCCACCACCCGGGCCCTCCGGGAGAAGCGTTCCACCGCCAATTACCGGGGCGTGAAGAAGTACGACAACGTGTACTCCGGCTTCCTGTTCTGCGGGGACTGCGGCAGCCCCATGTTTGCCATGAGCCGCAGGGATTTGAGTGCCGCCTACACCTGCGGCACCTACCACCGCCGGGGCCGTTCCGGGTGCAGCTCCCACCACATCCGGGTGGACAAGCTGGACGAGCTGCTGAAAATCTATGTGCGGCGGGTCATGGAGCATTCCCATGCCATGCTGGAAGAACTGAACGCCGAACTGGCGCGGCAGGATTCCGATGTGGTGGAAACGGAGCAATCCGCCGACCATCTGGCCCAGGTCATGGAGGAGCTGCGGGAGGAGCTGAAAGCCACCAAGCGGCAGCGCATCCGGGACATGGTAAAGCACCCGGATCAGGAGGAGCTTCTGGCGGAGACCTATGACGAGCTGGAAGCCGACCTGCAAAAGAAAATCGAGGGTCTGGATCACCAGATCGGTATGCTCTCAGACAAGCGGAACACCATCATTCAGGCGGGGCGTGCCGCCAAAACCGCCATGGAGGTATTCGGGGACATTCTTTCCAAGGAAACGCTGGAACGAAACGATTTAGAACTGCTGATAGAGCGCATCGACGTATTTGAGGATCGGCTGGAAATCCGGCTCCACAGCGATGTGGACACCCTGCTCCACGTCAACCAGGGAGACATTGCCGTAAATTTTAATTCCGGCACGGAAAATAGCGAAAATAAACTGATCCAGTCCTCTAAAAACCACGAGGACAAGGTTTTCCGTGTCAATGTTATCAGTGACGGTGACCCGTTGGAGATTTACACAGAGAAGGACGGGGGCGTGATTTTCCGGAAATACTCGCCCATGGGGGATTTGCAGGAATTTGCCGCTCAGATGTGCGAGTCCATCGGCTCGGCCACCGGCCACATCGCCGCAGTGTCTGACCGGGACAGCATTATCGCCCTCCACGGGGCCCCCAAGCGGGAGCTGATGGATAAGCCCAACTCCGCCGAGCTGGCACGGCTGATGGAGCAGCGGCGAAACTACCTCTTCCATCCCGGGGACACCCCGGTATTCGCCGCGGACGGAGAGGAAAAGTACCGGCTGGGGGCGGCCAGCCCCATTCTCTCCCAAGGCGATCTGATGGGCTGCGTCATGCTCCTGCTGGGAGAAAACGACGGACCCCTGGCCGAGGGCGACCAGAGCGTAGCAAAAACTGCCGCCGGATTTCTCGGGCGGCAGCTGGAAAGCTGAAAAAAAGATGTCATTGCGAAAAGCTCACACTGGCGGGTAATCTCCCTGATTTTCAAACATTTTGGTTCTTAAACCAAAAGTTTTTACGTCTAACCGGGGGATTGCCACACCAGTGTGAGCACTGGTTCGCAATGACAATCTTCTATTAGAACACACTGGTTCGCAATGACGGCTTCATCGTTCCTTACGCTTTTCACTGGCAGTGCTCTGAATGGAGCAGCTGCCTTCTATTTTATAAACTCGAAGGATTCCACCTGGTTGGTATCCTTGTTCAGAACCACGGTGGCCTGGCCGATTTTCGTCATGACCCCGTCCTCGGCTACGGCCTTGGCTTTCGATTTGGACAGGCCTCGGATGGTTTCCAAATCCTTGTCATAAGATTCAAGCTTCTCCTCGTCCACCTGGTACACCGCCACCTGGTAGGTGGTGGTCTCCCCCAGGAATTTCTTGTACGCGCTTTCCACCGTGGTCACCAGCTCCGCGTCGGAATACTCCCCGGTCTGCTCCCGGACAATGTCCGTCATCTGGGTATTGATGTCGTAACGCTCCTGCTGGGAATAGCTGGCGGAAAGGGAGGTATGGTCATAGTAATAGGCCAGATAGCCCACCACACAGCTGACGCCGATGGCAAAGAGCACCAAAAGCAGCACCAGGTGCTTCTTGTCGAATTTCAGCTCCGAGCCGGTGGGACGCTTTTCTGCTTCCGTGCCGTCGCTGACGGGAGTGTAGGTCAGCTTCATCCGCCGGGTGACGGGAATCACCACGCTGAGGAACAGGGTCAGCAGGAAAGCCTCAATGGGGAACATGCCCAGGTTCTTGATCACCGCGGGCAGAATCATAAAGGTGTAGGATTTTCCCAGAACCGCCGCGTAATACCACATGGAAACGAAGGAATTGAGGATAATATTCACAAACAAGTCCATGGAGAACCGAGCCAGAATCACCCGGGTCACCGTGACCTTCGCCCGGTAGAAGAACAGGGCAAACAGGACGCTTCCCGCTACCTCCACGAACATATAGGGCAGGAAATACACGCCCCCCTGAGGGAAGAGCAGATAGCCCGCGAAGTCCGACACGCAGGCGGCCAGGGCCGCTACCACCGGCCCGAAGATCATGGCGCCCATGGCGTTGATCAGCGGCGCGCCGATGTTGATGTTCAGGTTCGGGGCCAGGGGAATTGCCGTCCACTTCATGGACACCCGCAGGGCGATCATCAGGGCGGCGATGACCAGCATCTTCGTGTCCTTCAGCTCCTGGGCGGCATCGTGCCAATAGGCTCTTGAGAAGGGATGGGGATAGAGATTCGGGGATTTTTCAATTTTTCGCATAAAAATGCCTCCTTTTCTTGCGGCAGCGGTTGACATAACAAATATGTCTGCCTCGTCGAACCACTGCCCGACCGAGCATCGTTGCTGCAATCAAGGAGACTTCTCCCATATGCAACAGCGGGTGCGGTGACCCCATCGTGGAAAGCGTTCCTTCGTCCTCCGGGCAAACTCCCCGTCCCGGTGGCACTTAACGCAGGGTCTCCTACTCTGTTCACGGCACAATATACACGAATTGTCGGCAAATGTAAATACCTTTCTCCAATTTTTTCCTGCGCAAAAAAAGTCGCACGGTTTGTCCGCTTTCCGGGTTCCCTTTCGCCGGATTTCCCCTGGGGCTTGGCCTAAAATAAACGTACATACTGATGCGGGGAGGATGGAACATGCAGTGTCAGAAGCTGAAAACCTACATGGAAACCGGTCGGGTGGTTTTTCTGCCCGCCCAGTCCATACACCCCAATCCGGCCCAGCCCCGGAAGGTCTTTGCCCCCGGCGCTCTGGACGAGCTGGCCGAGTCCATAAGGCTCCACGGCATTTTGCAGCCCCTGTCCGTCCGCCGTCAGGAGGGCGGCTATGAGCTGATCTCCGGAGAGCGGCGGCTTCGGGCGGCGCAGCTGGCGGGGGTCACGGATATCCCCTGCATTCTCATGCGGATGGACGATCTGGAATCGGGCATGGCGGCGCTGGTGGAAAATTTGCAGCGGCAGGATCTGGATTTTATCGAGGAGGCCCAGGGCATCCGCTATCTCATGGAGCATTTCGGGATGCGGCAGGAACAGGCCGCCCGGCTGCTGGGAAAAAGCCAGAGCGCGGTGGCCAACAAACTGCGCCTGCTGCGCCACAGTCCGGCAGTGCTGGAGGCACTGCGCGCTGCCGGGCTTACCGAGCGGCACGGCCGGGCGCTGCTAAGGCTCCCGGATGAGGAAAGCACCCTGGGGGCGCTCCGGGAAATCGTTCGGCAGAACATGAGCGTAGCCCAGACCGAGCGGTACATTGACCGGCTGCTGAACGCCCCGAATCACGGAAGCTCCCGGGCAAATATTGGGGCGTTTCTGAACAATCTGACCCAAAATCTGCAAAAAATTCAGCTGTCCGGGATTCCCGCCGTATCGGAACGGCGGGAAACGGACAGCCAGATCGTGCTGACGATTACGATACCCAAGTAGGAAAAAAGCCTTTTCCAAAGCTACCAAACAACGCATGTCATTGCGAACCAGTCCGCACCGAAATAGAAGTTGTCATTGCGAACCAGTGCTCACACTGGTGTGGCAATCCGTAACCCCAAGCCTTCTCCTCCGGATGGTGCTCCGCACAGCCGTGCCGGATGAGGGTCACTTGCCCCTCCCTATGGGAGAGGTGCCGGAGGCGGAGAGGGCGTTTTTTACCCTCTCAGTCGGCTTCGCCGCCAGCTCCCCCAGAGTGGGAGCCAAGGGGGAACGAGAGGAACGGATTGCCACGCCAGTGTGAGCACTGGCTCGCAATGACATGGTTTTATATAGCCCGGGGCGGCCAATGGCCGCCCCTACTGATTCTTTCGATCGTTCTCGGAAAGTCCGGCAGCTAGAACAGTTCCCTTTGATAATTGACGGACAGCTCCGGCCAGCCGTTTTTCACGCCCCGGCGAACAACGGTCTCCGGGTCTTCCTCCGTGAAAAACAGAGCAAGGCCGTCCTGCCAGGAAACCAGGGTGATGCCGTACTGCCCGGCGATTTCCTCGGCGGCTTTCTCCGTGTCCGTCAGAGCCATGAGCTGAGGCTCCACTGCCCCGGCGGTTTCCTCGGTCTGGGGTTGGGTGGAGACCGGGGGCTGGACGGTGACGACGGTCGCCTCCGTGGGCTGAGGCTTCTGACCCCCGGCGCAGCCGGACAGAAGCAGCGCCGTCAGGCTGAGAAAAATCGGAATTCGCTTATTCATGATTGCTCCTTTTTCGGTGTGCTGCGCACGGTAATGGTGCACGAGCGGTTGGTGCCGTCGGTGGTTCGGATGGTGATCTTCGCCGTGCCGGTCTGGGTAGAGTGGATCACCAAAGAAAACCAGCCGTCCTCGCCGGCACTGGAGCCGCTGGAATTGCCGATGACGCTGGCCACCTTGGGATTGCTGCTGGTGAAGACAAAGTTGCTTCCCTTGCTCTGGGCAAACTGGTTGCTGTAAAAGTCCGTCTCCACGGTTCCTCCCGGCTCAATGCTTACTGCACTTTTCCTGGTGTACAGTTTCGTTGCGGGCGGCACCAGCAGGTAGGTGATGCTGTCCTGCGCCTTACCGGATTCCTGAGATTGGGCGATCACCGTCAGTTCCAGGTTCTTCCCCGCCTCAATGTAGTCACGAATGCGATTCGAAGCATTTGCGCGAATGCTCAGCCGACCGCTGGTGGTAAGACCGATATACCTGGAAAAATCTGCTGTTAGGTTCCATCTTTCCGAGCCCTTTCTTGCCCAGAGTTCCCAGCTCCAGGTAATTTTCTGATTGGTGGGTCTGCCGTAGGTTTCAGCAAAGGTCACCTTGTGGCTGACGGATTTTCCTGCCGCCAGCAGCGGGGTAATCAGCATTCTTCCCCGGGGTGCGGAGGTTGACAAGGCAATTTTGGACACCGGGTTTTCCACCTTCACGGTGATGATCCGCTTTTTATTGGAGCCGTCCTGAGCGGCAGCAGTGATTTTCGCCGTGCCAGCCTTATGCGCCTGGACGAAGCCGTTCGCCGTTACGGAGGCAACGGAGGGGTTACTGCTGCTCCAGCGAATGCAGCTCTCGTTATCCACATAGTTTCCCTTGGCGTCCATCGGTGTCGCTCCCAGGGGTGCGCTGTCCTTCCGGCTGGAATACCTCGCCGGTGTGACACTGTACAGAGTCAGTCCGGTGAGGTTTCTGGCTCGGTCGTAGCCCTCCGTCACCGGGACATAGCCGGACTCCCCGGCAAGGTAGGTGTGGACGCTGGCGCATTTGGGCGCGACCCGGAGGGTATACTCCGCCCCCGTGCCGCCGCCCTCCGGAGGCCGGGCGGAAATGGTGATAGACTCGCCGGTTGGTGCGTTTGCGGGGACATAGAGCCTGCCGTTTGTGATTCGGGTGCCCGCCGGGCCCTCGACCACCGACCAGGTAAACCGGTTCACCGCCCCCCTGGGGGATACCTGGGCCCGGAAAGCGGCACTGCCGCCGGGAGCCACGCTGGCCGGGCCGGTGATGGTCAGGCTTTCCACGCCCTGGGTGACGGTGACGGTGCATTTGGCGGTTTTTCCGCTGCCGTCCAGAGCCTTGCAGGTGATGGTGGCGCTTCCCTTGGTCAGGGCGGTGACCACGCCGTTTTCCACGGTTGCCACCTGGGGCTTGCTGCTGCTCCAAAGCACCTCCGGGGAGACCGGATTTCCCTTGGAATCCAACATGGTCACGGTCAAAGCCGCCGTATTTCCGGTATAGCAGCTGACTTTCGTCTCGGAAAGGCTGATTTTCGCCACCGGATTCAGGGCTTTCACCGTCACCCGGAAGGGTTCGGAGGAAACCTGACCGGCTTTGGACTCCGCCGTCACTTCCACCCAGCCCTCGTCCCCGGCGGAAAGCTTGGGGGTAGTGAGTTTGCCGGTGGAAGCGCCGATGGAGGCTCTTGCCATGTTGTCCGACCGGGCGAAAATGCGCCAGGTCACGGTCTGCTCCACCGGAGCTTCCGGGTTCACGCCTGTGACTTTTGCCTGGAATTCGCCGGTCTTGCCTGCCAGCAGTTCCCTGGGGCCGGAAACGGTAACGCTTCCGATCTGCGTGCCCTTCTTCACCTGAATCCGGCAGGTGAGCACCGTCCCCGCCAGTCCCCCATCGCTGACGGCCATGGCCTTTACTGTCAATGTCTGCCCGACATAGTCTGCCAGGGAAATGGGCCCATTGTAGCGCTGGCCGGAAATCACCTGTCCTTCCCTGACACCAGGGGTTTTGCCGTCCAGGGTATAGAGAAGGAACCGGCCGGTTCCGGTCAGGCACAGCTGGCCGTCCCAGGGAGCGGACAGAGTGCCGCCGGTGGAGTGGCTCAGCACTTCGCCGGTTTCCCCACTCCGGATTTCCACCGTCGGGATGCCGGGCTTTTCCGCCAAGGCCGCTGCGGCGTTGACGATGCCCGCCCCCAGGTCGCTGTCGCCCTTGGTGGCCGTAGCTTTCAGCCGGGCAGTGATCTGGGCGGGGGTGGCATCGGGGTGGACACTCTTGTACAGGGCGGCGACTCCCGCCACCACCGGGGAAGCCATGGAGGTTCCGCTTTTGGGGCAATAGCTGCCGCTTTTATAGGTTGACCAGATGTCCGCCCCCGGAGCGGCCACATCTCCCCAGGTGCCGTAGCTGGAGCCGGAGGCCCGATTGTTGGTGCGGTCTACGGAGACCACGCCGATGACGTTGTCGTAGCCTGCCGGGTAGTTCAGGCAGTTGGTGCCGTCGTTGCCCATAGCCGCCACCACGGTAACACCGGCTTCCGTGGCTTCGTTGATGGCCTTCTGGAAGACCGCACTGTAGGCCGGGCCGCCAAGGCTGATATTTACAATTTGCGCGCCGGCTTTGACGGCAGCTTGCAGTCCGCAAATCAGCTTTGCGTCAGTGCTGCTGCCCTTATCGTTCGTGATCCGCAGGCTGAGCAGCTTTACCCCCGGAGCGATGCCCGCGCCGCCCTTGCCGTTGCCCATGGCCGCGCCGATGATGCCCGCCACATGGGTGCCGTGACCCTTGGCATCGTCCAGTCCCAGAGAGGCATTTTTGTAGAATACCTCTATCCGCGTCACATTCGGCAAATCCTCATGATTTGCCATTACGCCGCTGTCCAGAATGGCCACCGTCACCCCCTTGCCGGTGGTGACGCCCCAGGCGGCGTAGCTGTCCACGGTGTCGTGCATGTACTGATAGCTTCCGGAAGCGGGGTTCTTAAGAAGGGTATCCGGGTCAGCGGTGTTGTCCAGCCAGCTCCGCCAGGTCTGGGTCTGGGGAATGTCGTCGGAGAACAGGGCAAGGCCAGGCTCTTCCGTCCCTTCTCCCTCGTCAGGCGGCAGCACAGCAATGTGATTGGGATAGGCCGCCGGGAGCCGGTCGGACTCCTGGGCGGCGGTCAGCGCCTCCACCACGGAAACGCCGTTCAGCTTCAGCGTGGCAAGGCCATCCTGCCAGGAAAGCAGCTCCGCCGAGAAAGCCTCAGCGTAAACCTGGGCGGTTTCCTCGGTATCTGCCCACGCCAGAAGGATGCCCGACTCATACTGCGTCCCTTCCGTCAGGGATGCGGTCTGCTGGGCCACCTGATGGGAAATCATGTCCTCCTTATCCGCCAGCTCTTCCTCGCTGAGGACATAATCCTCCGGAAGACCTGCCAGGCCATAGGGAAGCGCCTCCGGCTCGGTTTCGGCGGTGGTCTCCGGAACCGTCTCCCCGGTAGTCTCCGGAACTGTCTCCCCCATCGTCTCAGCAGCGGTCTCCCCGGTGGGTTCGGGAACCGATTCCTCCGTAGCTGCCGGGGCGGTCTCCGGCCTAATCTCCGGGACGGATTCCTCGGTACTCCCGGTCGTTTCCGGAGCCGCCGTCTCTGACGTAGTTTCCGGAATCTGGGCGGTTTCCACAGGCTCGGTGCAGACGGCGGTGGTCTCCATCGGCTCCTCCGCCAGCGCGGTCTGGGGCAGTGTGCCCATCGTCAGCACCGCCGCCAACAGGATGGCAATGATCCGCTTTCCATATTTCATCGGGAATGCTCCCCCTTTCTTAATTTCCGTCGGTAAACAGCAGCAGCGATACCCAGGTCACCACATTGGAGCCGTACTGGAATTCCAGTCCGTTTTCCTCCAGAGTGGGAATGATGTTGATACCCTGGCTTTCCACGCAGGGGTGCATCTTCTCCGGGTGACGGCAGGGCTTGTTGTCCAGGTAGGCGCACCGCTTGCAGATGGCGCAGGCCTCGGTGGAAAGAATGTAGGGCTCCGCTCCCAGGGAACGAAGAATGTCCCCCACCTGATCGGTCAGGGTCTCGTGGTCTGCCCGGGTAGCCAGGGTCGCCTGCAAATCGCTGATATCCGCCACCTCGGTGATGGTGGAGATCAGCAGGCACTTGTTATAACTCAGACACTTTGCCTTGCATTCTTCCACCGTGCCCACCCCCGGCGGGCAGGCCCAGGTGGTGCCGTACATGGCGCATTCGTGCTGACAGATCCAGCGCACCCGGTCGGAAAACTCCAAGCCCTTTGGGTCTACCCAGGCGTAGATGTACAGGGGCAGCTCGGAAAGGGCCCCTTCCAGCTTTTCGTAGTTCACGGAAATTCCTCCAAAATCTTCTTGCAGCCTTCCACCAGATCCCGGTAGGTGGTCTCGAAATCCCCGGTGTACCAGGGGTCGGCCACATCCCGGGACAGGAGCGGACGGATTTTTTCCGGGTCATGGGGCAGCAGCCTCTCTAGGTATCGGGCGTTGCTGCGATCCATGTAGTAAATCCGGTCGAAGTGCCGGTAGTCCTCCATGGTCACCTGCCGGGAGCGGTGGCCGCCCCAGGGAACGCCCTGGCGTTCCAACTCCCGCCGGGCAGGGGGATACAGGCCGTTTCCGATTTCCTCCCGGCTCACCGCCGCGGAGTCGATCTCAAAGTCCGCCGCCCGTCCGGCCCGGCAGACCATGTCCTGCAAAATGTACTGCCCCATGGGACTGCGGCAGATATTCCCGTGGCAGATAAATAAGATTTTTATCATTGTTTTATTCCTTTTATATTGCTTTATAAGTCAAAAAGTTTCGCTTTTCAGAATTTCGTTGGCGGATAACCCGTTATATTTCTACACTTTTTTGTCCAGAAGCAGGAAGCCGCTATACCCATCCACACAGTAGTCAATGTCCGGCTTCTTTCGATTCGCAATAATACGTTGCAGAGCATCCCGAGGGCACCCTGCTTCAGGCTGATATAGCGCTCCAGCAATTCAATTACGGTAATCCCGCCATCGTTGCAGCCGGCTCCCGCATTTTCAGTGCTGTTGATTTCTTTCTCTTTGCGGACATTGTCAAACTCCTTTCCGCTGTGGAAAGAGCCTGAATTGACAGGGTTATTTTATCATATCCAGACCCCATTTTCCACAGCAAAATATAAAAATCAAACGGAAAATGCCGTTTCCAGATACCGTTCAAAGGCCCGGCGCTTTATCAGCCGTTTGGAGCCAATCCACAAAACATACGGACAATTATCATTACTGGTCAAATCCCGCAGCTTGTTAATGCCGATGCCAAAATAGGCTGCCGCGGCAGGCGAACAGAATCTGGAACATTGGGAAGCTCCTCTGTATTTCTGAATTTTTTCTAAGGCCCGTGGTTGGAGCCTGGTCTTCTATAAGATTACTCTATCGCAGGCAGGCACGGTTTCCACCAAAAATATTATCGAAGCGCCGATTTCTTCGGGTCTTGCCGACAGAGACGAACCGGGCTGCTGAAAACAGCAGCCCGGTTATCATTTTCTTGCAATTTAACCGCTTATTCGGGAAAATTCTCCTGTTTCCAGGTCAGGAAAGCCTCAGTCGGGTTCTTGGCCCGCTTCCGGAGCTGAAGCTGATGGATTCCGTAGAGCTCCCTTTCCCCGCTGGCCTGGTCGGATTTCAGCCGCTCCACCACATCCCAGCAGTCTGGGCAGAAACGGATTTTCTGCGCGCCTTCCACTTCCGAATAGAATATTTCGAACAGTTTTTTCTTTCCGCCGCAGCAGTCGCAGATCATAAAAGCACCCCTTCCGGAAATTGGTATTTTTATCCTACCACACTCCCGGCAAAAATGCAACATTTCACCCCGGAAAAGGGAAAAACAGCACCCGGAAATGGGTGCTGCTTTCAGATGCTTATCCAAAATTTTCTTCCAGGAACGTCTGGAAGCCGTCCTGAGACAGGGGCGTGGTCAGGGAAATGGAATAGGCATAGCGGCCATCCGTCCACACTGCCAGGGTAAAGCCCCCGTCCGTACCTTTCAGGGTCACGGAATTTTCACCGACTTTTGCCGTTTCCTCCCGGTCGTACACATTGCAGTCTCCGGAATTGTCCTCGGTACCCTGGGATTTCCGGTAGCACAGGGACTCGCTTCCGCCGAAATACTGGATTTCCGCCAGGTTTTCCCAATAGGACACATATTCCGTCCGCTCCACCGGGAAGGGAATGCCGGTCAGCTCCGCCAGAGGAATATGGGTTTTCGCGGACAGCTCGTCAATGGAAGCCGCCTCCTCAATCTGGGGAATGGCCATCACGTCCGGCTCTGGCTCCTGAACGTCTCTGGGCTGCCAGATAAGCCATCCGCACAGGACGATGGCAAGACAGGCCGCCAGCGCCGTCAGCTGCCCCATGAGTCGCTTCCGCTTCTGAATTCTGGCCGCTTTCACGTTCCGGAGCACCCGCTGACGCATTTCCGGGGTCACCGTGACCCGATTCATGATTTCCTCATACTTCAAAGTCGTAGGCCTCCTTCAGCACAGATTTCAGCTTTTCCCGCCCCCGGCGCAGGTCGGAGCGGATGGTGGAGGGGTTGCGGCTCAGAATTTGAGCCATTTCCTCGGTGGAATAGCCCTCGTAATAGTGCAGGTGGATAACCTCCCGATACTGGGTTGGCAGCTGCTTTACCGCCTCCCAGACGAAGGACAGGTCTTCCCGCCCCTCCGCCGCCAGGCTCTCGTCCAGCTCGTCGCAATCCCGGAGGGCGTTGTATTCGATCCGGTTCTTGCTCAGATTGGCCGCCACCTTCAAAAGCCAGGCCTTTTTGTGCTCCTCGCTGTCAAAAGTCGGAGCGGCGGTGAGCAGCTTCAGAAGGGTGTCCTGCAAAATTTCCTCCGCGTCCGCCATGTTGTGCAGATAGCTGTAAGCACAGCGCAAAATGGCATTGCCATAGGTATTTAGGGCTTCCGCCGCCATCTGGTCGGTTCGGCTGCTTATCTGTATTTCCGTCTTCGGCAGCAGGCGGGCGGCAAGGTGGACAAATTCCCGGAGCGTCTGCCATAGCCGCCACCCAAAAGACATCGAGATTGGAACTGCTTCCATTTTTTCGGCTCCTTTTCATACTGCTTTCTGATTAAAATCTTGATTTTAATCAGAAAGGCAACACCTCACGGCGTTGCCCGTTTTGTGATTTATAAGGAAAGAAATCACAAAACAAGTCTCATATGAATTCCATGCCCTTCAGGCAATTAAAATCTTTTCTAAAGATTTTAATTGGAATTCAGTATCAAATCTAACCTGAGTATATCCCGTTTTTCCTCTCTTGGCAAGGGGTTCAGGACAGGCTCTGAACGAAGGTGCTCAACTGCTCGGCGGTCATGCCCACGGTGGACATGATGGAATAGGCATAGGTACCGTCCGTCCAGGTGGCGTTGGACACCAGGCCGTCGTTTCCCTTGCAGGTCACGGTCTTGCCGTCCACGGTCTGGGTCTCGGTGACGGCGTAGTCGTTGTAGTCGCCGCTGATGTCATCGGTGCCCACGCCCTTGCGCAGGCAAATTTCCGCGCCGTCCTCATCGTTGAAGATCACTTCCGCAATCTCGTTTTCAATGGCCCCAATGTACTTCTCTGGGTAGCCCTCCAGGGCATCCGGCGCAATGAAGGAGAAGCCTGCCAGCTTGCCGGCCTCCTCCAGGTTGGTGCAGTCCGTCCAGGGGTTGGGAATCTGGACGGTTTCGCCGTCATCCGCAGGGCCCCAGGTCTTGGGGTCGCTGCCGGGAATCACCGTGTCGTCTGCGGTATAGGAGGCATTTCCGTCATTGGTGGTGGGGGCAGGGGTTTCTCCGTTCTTTCCGCCGCAGGCCGCCATGGACAGCAGCACCAGAAGCAAACACACAACACAAACAATCAGCTTTTTCATAATCAATACATTCCTTTCATTTTCCGGCATCCTTGCCGTTCTATCCTGGATACAGCCGGGGAAGGGAAAATGTTGCAGCCTCGAAAAATTTTTTGATTTTCTCACTTCCCGTTTAGGGAAGATATATCATATAAACACGCCGGAAAAAGGATCAGGATATGGAGCTCCCAGTGGTTTTGCCCATACCAAAATAGGTTAGCCTCCGTCTTCGGTAAAAACCGAGGACGGAGGCCTTCCTGATTACCATTTATACTTCTGTTCCAGAACCACGGAAATGGCATAGAGCAGTCCCGCGATGACGAACTGACCCAGGGTGGCCAGGTCTCCCGGAGTATTTCCGGTCAGCTGGGTCAGAAGCAGACACAGCACCAGAATCCAGGCAGCCCACCGGATCGCCGTGACCGCCTTCCGCTTCAGCCCCCTGCCGGAATCCGATTTCGGAACCGGCTGGGTTTTTTTCTTTTTCTTCGACATAAGCACTCCTTATGACTGCGTTGGCTTTTCCACCGCTTCCTCCGCCTCCCGCAGACGCCGCAGGTTTGGCCGGAGGATGCAGATGCCAAGCAGGGTAGATAAAATATCCGAGCAGGGCTGGACGGCGATAAGCCCGTTCACCCCGAAGAGCCTGGGCAGAATCAGGATCAGGGGCAGCAGAAACAGCCCTTGACGGCCGCTGCCCACAATGGCCGCATCCTTATTTCTTCCAATGCCCTGGAGCATCACGAAGCCCGTGGCGCACACGGGAAGCAGGGACAGGGTGGCCATGCTGGCTCTGAGGATTCGGGAGCCGTAAAAAATGACCTCCGGGTCGTCCTTCCGGAACAGGCCGATGAGCTCCTCCGGGAACAGGAAGGCAACGGCAATCATCACAAGCAGTGCCGCTCCAACCTTAATACAATACCAGAAGCCCTGACGCACCCGGTGATACTGCTTCGCGCCGTAGTTATAGCTGCATACCGTCTGGTAGCCCTCGCCCAAGCCGAAGTAGATCTGCTGGCACATGTGCACCAGCCGGTTGACGATGATAAAGGCGGCAATCACCGCGTCGCCATAGGGTCGGGCTGCCCGGTTCAGCAGCACCGAGGCCACGCTGGACAGGCCGTTTTTCAGCAGGCTGGAAAAGCCACCGCCGAAAATCTCCTTCAGGGTCTTCCAGGAGAACCGGAACCGATTCAGCCGGATGGGAATGCAGTCTCCCCGGGTGCACTGCCACAGCAGCACGAAGAAGGTGACGATCTCGCCGATCATGGTGGCCGCGCCTGCCCCGGCAAAGCCCATGCCCAGGCCGAACATCAGCAGCGGATCCAGAAGGATATTCAGTACCGCGCCGCTGGCAAGGCCGTACATGGATCGCTTGGCAAAGCCCTGGAAGCGCAGAATGCAGCTTAAAGAGGTTGCCGCCGCCTTGAAGGGCATGGAAATGAGGATATACCTGGCGTAGATCACCGTGTAACCGCGCATACTGTCCGTAGCACCCAGCAGCTCCACCAATGGGTGGATGAAAATCAGACCCAGCGCCATCAGCACGCTCAGCAGGCACAGTACGCTTACCAGACCCTGAGCCGCCGTCTGTTCCGCCTTCCGGATCTCCCGGCTGCCCAGCTGGCGGCCCATAAGCGTTCCCGTGCCCTTGCCGAACATAAGACCCAGAGCCAGATTCAGGGTCATGAGGGGATAGACGATCCCCACCGCTCCCGTGGCACTGGTGCCCAGGCGGCCTACAAAATAGGTATCCGCCAGATTATACACGGAGGTAATCAGCAGGGAGATGACCGAGGGAATGGCCATCCGGAGAATCAGCGGCTCCACCGGGGATTCCACCATCTCCCGATATTTTGCCGAACGCTCGCTTTCCTGTGACATCGTCATTTATTTGCGCAGAATGTGAATGGCGAAGCCGCCGAATTCTCCTGCCAGATAGATATTCTTCAGCTTGCCGTCCTCCCGGTAGGCGGCGGTGTCCATATTGAAGGAGAAGCCCTTCTCCTTCAGCTCCTCCACGGCCGCCTCCAAATCCTCGGTCTGCATGGCGATATGACCGTGGGTGCCCAGGAAGGGCATATTCATGCACTCAAAGTAGTTTCCGGCGAACTCGGACTTGCCGCCGTGCCGGGATGTCAGGTTAAACAGAGTGCACAGGAGATTTGCCAGCTGGGTGGATTCCTCGTGGCTGTTGTTGTTGATGCCCACATGCACCAGCTCAAAGGTATTTTTCATAGTTCTCGATTTTTCCTTTCAGAGTTTCCCAAATAAACACAATGCCAGTCACCGCGGTGACTGGCATTGCACACTTTCGTATGATTACTTCAGGCCGCGGGCGTGGTCAGCTTCCACAGTCTCCTTGATCTTGGCGATGGACGCATCGCTCAGGTAGCAGAAGGGACGGCGGCAGGGGCCGACGGGGTTACCGGCAATCCGGGCAGCGGTCTTGGTGACGGTGTTGGGGTTGCCGAACTTGAAGCAGTTCCGGATGGGACGGATGCTGTCCTGGGCCTTCTTGGCGTTCTCCAGATCGCCCTTCAGGAAGTACTGATAGATGGAAACCATGGTCTCAGGGTAGATGTTCGCCACGGCGGTAATGCCGCCGGCACCGCCGGCCAGCAGGTTCCACAGAATCAGCGCGTCGTTGCCGGACAGGACGCTGAAGGTCTCGGGGTCGGTCAGCTCGATGTACTGCTTCATGTTGTCGAAGTTGCCGCTGGAGTCCTTCACACCCACGATGTTGGGGATCTTGCTCAGCTTTGCCACGGTGTCCGGGTTCAGGTTATTGCCGGTACGGGCGGGCATATTGTACATGACGATGGGCAGATCCACCGCTCCGGCCAGCTCGGCGTAGTGGTTATACAGCTCATCCTGGGAGATGGCGGCGAAGTAGGGGCTGATGACGGACAACACGTCCACGCCCAGCTCCTTGGCCTTCCTGGACAGGCGGATGGTGTCGGCGGTGCCGGGCATACCGGTACCGGCGTACACGGGGACACGGCCATCGGCGGCCTTGACCACGGTCTCAATGACCCGCAGCTTCTCATCCTCGGACTGAATGTAGGCCTCGCCATTGGTACCCAGGCAGAAGACACCGTCCACACCGGCGGCGATCTGACGGTTTACCTGATTCTTGATTTCCTCAAAATTCAGGGACTCGTCATCGTTCATGGAGGTGACCATTGCGGCAATGATGCCTTTCACAAGCTTTGCCATAAGAAATACTTCCTTTCGTTAATTTCGCTTATTCTTCCTCGTCCAGATTGACCTTGGAGGTATCGGCCTCCACATGCACGACCTTCTTGGTTGCGTTTGCCAGCTCGGGGTGGGCGGCGATGTACTTCTTCCGGGCGAAGATCTGGAGCACGACGATCACCGCACCGATGCTCAGGCCCACGATGTCAGTGAAGTTCTCGGGGATGCAGGTGCAGATGCCGCCCACAACCAGCAGGATTCTCTGCCAGACGGGGATGTCGGTGAGCAGGTAACCGGCCACGGCGAAGACCAGCATGGCAGTGCCCAGGGCCAGGATGCCGGAGTCATGGATGATGGCAAGCAGGCCGCCCTCCATCAGGATACCGGGCTGATAGACGAAGGCGAAGGGGGCGAAGAAGGCAACCGACGCGTAGACCATTCCTCGCCAGCCCGTATCCCAGGGCTTTGCCTCGGCGATACCGGCGGCGGTGTAGGAGGCGATGCACACGGGCGGGGTGATCTGGGCAAAGATGCCGAAGTAGAAGATGAAGAGGTTGGCAGCCAGGGTGCTGATGCCCAGGCTCTTCAGGGTGGGGATGAACAGAACGTAGGCCGTCAGGTAAGCCGCCACGGTGGGCAGAGCCATGCCCAGCAGCATGCAGCCCAGCATGGTGATGATCAGGCCGATCCACATCAGGTCGCCGCCCATAGAGGAAATCACGGAGCTCAGCCGGGTAGCAAGACCGGAGATGGAGACGATACCGATGATGATGCCGCAGCCGGAGATGGGCTGAGAGGTGTTGGAGGACAGACGGGTGGCGTTCAGAATCTGCTGAATGATGTGGATGGGGCCGTAGCGCATCTTGGGGCTGATGACGTTCAGAACCAGGATGGCGGCGATGCCGTACAGAGCGGAACGCTGGAGGGTGCAGCCCGCGGCAATGGCGGCAACCAGCACCACGATGGGGCTCAGCAGGTACAGACGGGGCAGGATGGGCTCGCACTCCAGATCCATTTCCACGGTCTCACCGGCGTTGGCACGCTTCTTGGCCAGCATATGCACCAGCAGGAAAATGGCCAGGTAGTACATGATTGCGGGGATAGCGGCGGCCTTGCAGATGGCCATGTAGGAAATGCCCAGCATTTCCGCCATCAGGAAGGCGCCGGTGCCCATAATGGGCGGCATGATCTGACCGCCGGTGGAAGCGGCGGCCTCAATGGCACCGGCTTCCTCGGGGGCGTAGCCCACCTTCTTCATCATGGGGATGGTCATAACGCCGGTGCCGGCCACGTTGGCGGCGGCAGAGCCGGAGATCATGCCCATCAGGCCGGAGGCCATAACGGCTGCCTTGGCAGGACCGGAGTTGTCGTTGGAGCGGGCACCGAACTTAATGCCGATGTCGATCAGAACCTGGCCGCCGCCGCAGGTGCCGAACAGGGAGCCGAAGATCATGATCCAGTACATGAAGCCGGAGCCCGCGCCGGTGGCGGTGCCGTAGATACCCTCACTGCCCATGACCATCAGGTCAGTGAACTTGTTGATGTTCATGCCCTTGTAGAACAGGATGCCGGGGAGCCACCGGGCAGTCCAGACATAAGCGATGAACACGCAGATGAAAATCACCAGGGTCTTGCCCACGGTACGGGCGATGCCCAGCAGAACCAGCAGAATCAGGGTGACGCACTCGAAAATATCGATGGGGTTCACGGGATCCAGGTAGTTGACCCGCAGACCCAGCCGGTTAAACTGGCTGATGGCGTACCAGATGTGGTAGAAGAAGGTGATAAATACGAACCAGTCGCAGATGGTGTCAAAGATTTTTCCGGCCTTGCTGGTGTGCTTGCCGGGATTCAGCAGCACGCACAAAAAGCCGATGCTGGAAACGTGGATAGGACGCACCAGCATGGGAACCATGGGGTTGATAAACGTTCTGTAAAGCTGGAACAGCAGGTAAGCCAGAGTGACCCACACCGCGGCGGTTGCCCGGGGGGTGTCCTTGATCAGGGTCTCCTTGATCTGCTGCCCAACACTCTTCTTTTCAAGTGTATTGCCCATAAAACGATGTTCCTTTCGCTCTGTACCGGCCGGATGGGGCCGTGAGAAATGGGTGGGTTAGTGGGTTGGGGTTCCGGGGTATTTCGCTTTCCGCACGGGGCTTCACACAGGGAAAAAAGCACCTACATTTTCTGAAAAGAGAAAGCCTGTCCGGAAGAGGGAACGGATTTTGATATTTCCGGGGCGGGAAACCGCCCCGGAAGTCGCTTTGGGAAGAAATTACTTGCCGGTGTAGTTGCCGTCAGCGTCCAGAACGCCGATGTCCTGGAAGTACTTCATGGCACCGGGGTGCATGGGAACGACCATAGCGTCGAAGTCCACCATGTCGGCGTAGGTGATGCCGCGGTAGCCGGCAACATCCTCAGCCAGCTTGTCGGCGTTCTCCACCAGGATCTTGGTCATGGCGTAGGCCACGTCGTCCTCCATGTCGGAAGAAACGATCTTGGAGGAAGCCTGGCAGGCGGACTTCATCTCCTCGGTGGTCTGGCCGAAGGAACCGGCGGGGATGGGAGCCTCGGCGTAGCCGCGCTCGCACATACCGGCGATCTCGTCGTCGGTCAGGCCGGAGACGACCATCTTGGCGCTCATGCACAGCTCGGTCAGAGAGGAGGAGGTGGAAACGGTGTGACCGACCATCATATCGGCCTGGCCGTCCTGGAGCATATCGCAGCAGGCGGAGCCGTCGGTGAAGGTGACGCTGCCGCCCCAGCTCTCGATGTCCTCAACGGTGACACCGTGGATGTCCAGCAGGTACATGAAGGAAACGTAGTCGGAAGAGCCAACGGGCTCGGCAACGAAGCGGCAGGGGATCTTCTTCTCGAAGACCTCAGCCAGGGTGGAGCAGCCGGTCTTATCGGCGAAGCTCTGGGTAGCCAGCTCGGCAACGAAAGCGTACTTGACGGTGGCGAACAGAGCGCTGACCTTGGAGTAGGGCTCCTTGCCCTCCATGCCCACGGTGCCGCTCATGGCGTTCTGGCCGGTGCCGAAGTCGCCCATGCCGGCCTCAATCAGGTAGCCCACGCTGGAGCAGCCGCTGGAGATGGTCTCCTGGGTAACGGTGGAACCGGCAGGCAGGTTCTCCTGGAGGACCTTGCCCTCGGAGGCCAGGGTGATGTAGTCATCGGTGCCGGCGCCCTGGCTCAGCAGCGTCAGCTGGACGGGCTTGGTCAGACCGGTGGCGGCAGCGGTGTCGTCCGCCTTCCCGGCGGCCTGGGTGGCAGCGGGCTGAGCCGCGGGGGTCTCGGTCTTGGCGCCGCAGGCGGCCAGAGACAGGACCATGGCCAGCGCGAGGATCATGGCGAGTGCTTTTTTCATTTGTTGTCTTCTCCCTTCAAATGTAGGTTCTTTATTTCTCTACCGGCTGCGCCGGATAAAGACGAATTACTTCTCCGCCTTGGCGTTTGCCATGCGGATGCCATAGTCGATGGCGTTGATCAGGCTCAGCTCGTTGGCGCCGCCGTTTCCGGCATGACCGAAGCCGGTGCCGTGATCCACGGAGGCTCGGATGATGGGCAGACCCAGAGTCACGTTCACACCGGCCACGGCATCCCAGTGACCCTCCGCCTTGTTGTACACAAAGCCCTTGACCTTCAGGGGGATGTGTCCCTGGTCGTGGTACATGACCACCACGATGTCGTACCAGCCGCCCAGAGCCTTGGAGAACACGGTGTCCGGAGGCGTTGGCTTCTTCTCCACGATGTTGATGCCCTCGGCCAGCGCCTCGTCGATGGCGGGCTGAATCTCCTCGATTTCCTCCCGGCCGAACATGCCGTTCTCACCGCAGTGGGGGTTCAGACCGGCAACCGCCAGCTTGGGCTCTTGGATGCCGATGGCCTTGCAGCCGGCGTTCGCAATGCGGATCACGTCCAGCACCCGATCCTTCTTCACCCGGTCGCAGGCCTCCCGGAGGGAAACGTGGGTGGAAACGTGCACCACCCGCAGATCCTCGTGAGCCAGCATCATGGTGTACTTGCTGGTGCCGGTGTACTCGGCGTAGATCTCGGTGTGACCGGAGTAGTGATGGCCGGCCATGTTGATGGCTTCCTTGCTCAGGGCGTTGGTGATGGTGGCATCCACCTCTCCCTTCATGGCCAGGTCAATGACCTTCACCACATACCGGAAGGCGGCCTCGCCGCCCAGGGCGGTGGCACCCAGCTGGAAGGGCTGAGGATGCTCCGGATCGCCGGGGATGTCCTCAGGCTTCACGATACCCATGTCGTACACGTCGATGACACCGTACTCAAAATTCGCTTCCTCCACCGCGTGGATGGGGCGCACCTTCATGTCGATGCCGGAAACCGCCTTGACGGCCTTCACCGCGTATTCCATGCTGCTGAGGTCGCCGACCACCAGAGGACGGCACCGGTCATAGACCGTTTTGTCCGCCAGAGCCTTGACGGTGATCTCCGGGCCGTTGCCGAAGGGATCGCCCATGGTAATGCCCAGAATCGGTTTTTGCTCCATTTGAACTACCTACCTTTTTACAGTCTGATTGCCTATGCGAAATTTCAGCGACTATAATTCTGTTCAGTGAGTATAGTCTGTTTTAATGAAGAATCTGTGAATAAATGGCCCGGGCATCCTCGGCAGTCACCACGCGCATATTGTTGTTCAGCAGACGGGTCACCTGCATACCGGCCTCTACCAGGCCGTCCAGGTCTTCCACCGGCACATTGAACTCGGTCAGGCTGGTGGGGATGTCCAGATGACGGACGATTTCGCCCATGCGCTTTACCACCCAGGCGCTCTTTTCTTCCGTGGTGGCGCAGGTCTTCTCGCCGTGGACGGCACGGTCATAGGCCGCCGCCAGCTTCTCCCGAATCACAGGCTCGTTGAACTCCATGACAGGCACCAGCAGCATGGCGTTGGACACGCCGTGGGCGATGTGGTACTTGCCGCCCAGAGGATAGCTCAGGGCATGAACGGCGGTGGTACCGGAGCAGGCGATGGCAACGCCGGCGTAGAAGGCCGCGATCTGCATATTGTTCTTGGCATCCATGGCTTCCTTGTCGTCGCAGGCGGTTTCGATGTTGTTCATAATCAGGTCGAAGGCCTGGAGGGCGAACATATCGCTGAAGGGGTTGGCCTTGTTGCTGGTGAAGCACTCGATGGCGTGAGCCAGCGCGTCCACGCCGGTGGCCGCCGCGATCTTCCGGGGCAGGTTCTTGATCATCACGGCATCCAGGATGACGTAATCGGGCACCATGCTTCCGTTGACGATGCCCACCTTCAGCTCCTTCTCAGGCACGGCCACAATGGCATTGGGAGTAGCCTCGGAGCCGGTACCGGCGGTGGTGGGAATCAGGCAGGTCTTTACGGTCTTCACCGCCAGACCCGGGTTGTCCAGCAAATCCTTGACGGTGTAGCTTTCGGTTGCCAGCAGGCTTGCCAGCTTGGCAGCGTCCATGGCGCTGCCGCCGCCCACGGCCACGATGAAGTCCGCGCCGGAGGCCTTGAACTCGTCCACCAGAGTCTGCACCTGGGTGTAGGTAGGCTCGGGAGGCAGATCGGAGATCACGACGCTCTCCACTCCCGCTTCCTTCAGCTGAGCCAGGGGCAGCTCCACCAGGCCGGTGCTCAGGATGCCCTTGTCGGTGAAAATCGCCACCTTCTTCGCCCCCGCGACAACGGTTTTCAGGTTATTCAGGGCGTTTTTGCCGCTGTAAACCGTCCGGGGCAATGTGACATTGTAGGTTTCGACAGCCATTTGAAAAGCTCCTTTCTCTTTGAAAAAACAACTTTACTATTTTTAGGCTCCGGCAAACTGAGCCTGGTTCAGAGGTTCGGTCTCCCCCTTCAGGGTCACCAGCAAATCCTCCTCGCCGAAGCCGCCGGATTTGGAAATGATTTCATATTCCCGGCCTCCATAGGCAATCCGGGAAAGCACCACGCCGGGCTGCAATTCACACACCGGTGTCAGCTCGTGGCAGCCGATGGAGTCCATGAAGGCAAGCAGCGTGTCGCCGCCGATGATCATGAAGCAGGCATCTGCCCCTCTGTCAATCAGCTCCTTCAGAATCCGTCCCATCTGGCAGGAAATCTTCTGCCGGATGTCCTCCAGGCTCAGCTCCTCCGTACCCAGGAGCACCTGCTCCCGGCCTGTTTGCAGAGAGTCGATCATCAGGTAGGGAGCCTGGCAGCAGAGCGTCCAGAGATAGTCCATCATCATGGCGTCACTGCCGGTATTGAACTTGCCGCCGCTGAGAAGCCGGTCGGCGGGAATGTGCACCCGGCGATAGCCCCGCTGCTCGCCGTAGTCCATCTGACTACAGGAAATGGGGTTCACGCTGCCGCAGAGCACCACCAGACGGTTGGCCTCGATCCGGTATTCGGGTTTTTCTCCCATGTGGAGTCCCAGGTATCCGGGCAGGCTTTCCGCCAATCCGGCGCAGCCTGCCAGCAGCTTCAGGCAGCCAAGCAGGTACAGCCTCTGGGCCTCCCGCTCCATATCCTCCCGGCTGGCGCAGTCAAAGAGGTAAATACATTTCTCTTCCCCTGGGCGAAAGGAATCCAGCTCCTCCGGAGAGATTACCTTCACCGGCACATCGCATTGCAGGTGAAGCAAGTCCGGCACCCGGCTTTCCGTCACCGGCTCGAAGGGATCCTGGCCGAACACGCTCTGGTGCACGGGAACGCCGTCAATGTAATGGGTTCCGTCCACGGTGATTCGGTTCATGCCCGGCAAAGCCGGGATGAAGGAAAGGCACTTTTCTCCGCTGCCGTCCAGCACGGCGCTGAGTTCCGCGCCGATGTTTCCCCGGAGGGCGGAGTCGGTTTTCTTGTAAACGCAGCCGATGTGGGCGGCAACCGCCCGCTGGGCAATGGGGCGAATCATGTCGTAGGCCTCCCGGGGGGGCAGGTGACGGGTGGGCGCGCAAAGTACCAGAACCTCCTCGGCGATTTCCTGCCGGAAGTCCATCCGGGTATCGGTGGATACCCTGGTTCTGGCACCCGCCGCGGAAAACTTCACGCCCGTGTCCAGTGCCCCGGTGAAGTCATCGGAAATGATCAGCAATTTTATCATGTATCATAACCACCAAATCTAGGTTTTTGGGTCTTGCAATGGGCTCACTGCCAGTAGCTGTCCATATGATCCCGGATGTACAGAGCCCGGTCGATCATTTCCTCGATGTAATGGGCCTGAACGGCATCCACCGCAAAGGGAGCCCGGAATTTTGTGGTGGTGTACAGTCCCAGCCGCTGGAAATACCGCTTGTGCAGGCTCAGGTTCGCGCTGTCCGACTGGCGGGTGAAGACGATAATGGGCAGAATGTCGAAGAACAGCTTCATGGCCGCCTCCCGGCTCTTCTCGTGGTACAGCCGGTACACATTCACAAACAGCTCAAACAGACCCGAGGGCATCAGTGCGTGAATGCCCCGGTCGAAGGCCTCGATCATCTGATCGCTGCCCCAGGAGCCGCTGACGTTCAGCCGACCGTCGGTGGCCTTCAGAATGGCGGTGTAATCCGGCCCCGGATTGGCAGTCTCGATTTTGATGCACCGGAAGCTTTCGAATTCATCGAACATGGACTTGACGAAGGGGGCACGCAGCTCGTTGTCCTTCGTATCCTGCAGGCACAGGAAGGGCGGATGAAGCGCGTCCACCGCCGCCACCAGCTCCCGGTAGCTTTCCTCCGTGACCGTGGGCATGAAGATGTTCACGCCGTCCACGCCCAGATCCAGATACCGTTTGGCCTGCTCCACGCAGTCGTCCTTGGTTTTTCCCCGGACGTTGGGCATCACGATGCCGCGGCCGGCCTGGTGGGTCACGGTCAGAAGCTCCGTGACCATCCGGTAGCGCTCCTCGTTGGTCAGCTCGTCGATTTCGCTGGCAAAGCAGGGGGCAAGGAAGCCGGAAACCCCGGCCTCCAGGGCTGCCTCTGCCGTCCGGCGCAAATCCGACCAGTTGATGGTCAAATCCTCATTGAAGGGGGTGTTCACCGTGGTGATTACACCGCGCATGGGATACAGTTCTTTCATGTCTTACTCCCAGTAGGAGGGGATGCTGTCGCGCAGCTTGATGGCGTATTCGATCAGATCCCGGGCGTACCGCTGATGGTATTCATCGAAGAACACCTCTTCCCGGCTGACCGCCTCGGTGAAGACACCGATGCGCTTGAAGTACAGCTTGTGGAAGTAACGGTTCAGAGGCTGGCTCTGCCGGGTGAAGCTGATGACCGGCAGCATGGCGAAGAACAGCTCCATGGCCTTGTCCCGCTTGCCGTGGTGATACAGCTCATAGACGTTTACGAACAGCTCCGGCATACCGGAGGGCATCAGGGCGTGAATGCCCCGGTCATAGGCCTCGATGGACTGGCTGGAACCCCAGGCGCCGCTGATGTTCATCCGGCCGTCGGTGGCCTTCAGGATGCGGGTGTACTTGGGGCCCGGATCCTTGACCTCGATCTTGGCGCAGCGGACGCTCTCGAACTCGTCGAACAGCCGCAGCAGCAGCCGGTCGGGCAGGCCGTCGTCGGTCATGGACACGTCCTGGATGCACAGGAAGGGGGGCTTCATGTCATCGATCTTCTTGACCATGGCGCAGTACTCGTCGTCGGTGGTGTAAGGCATATTCAGGTTCAGGCCGTCCACACCCAGCGCCAGGTACTCCCGGCACTGCTTCAGCCGGGTTTCCTCGTCGTTGGCGGTGATGCTGGGGATAACGATGCAGCCTTCCTTGGTGTGAGCCAGGGCAACGGTCTCTCTGACCTCCTGAATGATCTCATCGTGGGTCAGCATGTTCATTTCGCTGGCCATGCAGGGCACCAGGAAACCGGCCACGCCGGCGTCCATACAAAGCTGAATCTCCCGGCGGAAGGAAGGCCAGTCGATGGACTTGTCTTCGGACTTAAAGGGGGTAATCACCGTGGTGATGATTCCGTGCATGGGATAAAGTTCTTTCATATTGAGACACCTCCAAAATATTCCGCAAACCGTGCTGTGCAGTTTGCCTATTTCCGTTTCTTTGTTCTTTGCCATCATTATATAGTTTGCTGGATTTTCCACAAGGGAGCCGTCTTCCTTTCCTGTTTCCAAATGAGACAATTTCACAATTCGGGAATGGCAATTCCGAACACAGGTGAAAATTTCGATACCGTTTTTGTTGAATATCAACAAATCTGTTCCATTTGGGTACGCTCCCCGCCCCGGAAAGCCCTCACGGTCTGTCCCGGACGGTGTTCGTCAATTCACCGATTTTCTCGATCCGGCAGGTGACCACGTCCCCGTCCTTCAAAAATACCGGCGGATTCATGCCGAAGCCGATGCCTGTGGGGCTTCCGGTGGCGATGATGGTGCCCGCGGGCAGGGTGACCCCCCGGCTCAATTCACTGACGATGTCCGTAACATCGAAAATCATGTCCCGGGTATTGCCGTGCTGCCGAAGCTCCCCATTGACCCAGAGCCGGATGTCCAGCTGGGGCGGATAGGCGATTTCCTCCGCCGTAACAATCCAGGGGCCCAGAGGGCAGGTGCCGTCCAGGCTCTTCATAAAATAGTTCTGCTTGTGCCGGCTCAGCTCCCGGGCAGTCACATCATTCAGGACGGTGTAGCCGAAAATATAGTCTGCCACCTGCTCCCGGGGTACCTGATAGGCATCCTTCCCCAGAATCACCCCCAACTCGCACTCGTAATCCAGCGTGGAGATAAAATCGGAATGGGAGGGAATGGTCTCCCCGGTACCCCGGCACCGATCCACCGCCTTGCCGAAGAAGATGGGCCAGACCCGTTCCGTCCGCTGCTCCTTCAGGGCATCCGCCATCTCGTCGGCATGAGCCTTGTAGTTAAGCCCCATGCACACCACATCCCGCACCGGGTGGGGAATGGGCGCCGTCAGCCGCACATCCGCCAGGGGAATCCACTGCGCGGCCTTCTCGGCGGCTGCCCCGATGGCCGCCAGGCTGGCCCGATCCGTCCGGCGGATCAGGTCGTTCATGTCCGCAACGTCCCAGCCAAGGGCAGACAGGGGTACCACCCGGCTGTCCTCGCCGGTCAGAACCGCCACCGTCTCCCGTCCCTGATAGACGCAGGTCAAAAGCTTCATATTTGCACACCCCGTTTTTCGGTCTCCGGATGAAATTGTAGGTTTCCCATAAAATCCTTCCGAGAATTTCTTTTATCTTAAATACTTTCTACAAAGGCCTCAATGGAAATCTCCCTCAGAAATGTTTTAAATTGAATCACTTTCTTCCCGCCGTTACTTGTTTTTTGAACAGCTTCCTGGTATACTGGTTGCAAAGGCAGTGTTTGTTTTGGAAAAGCTACAGGCGGTTTTGGCCTTTTTCATCACCAAAATCCGGGAAAGGAGCGTATTTTATGAAGAAGCTGCGTCTGCTGTGCATCCCGCCCTATGAGGGGATGTACAACCTGATGACCAATATTGCTGCCCAGCGCAGCGACGTGGAGCTTATCATCCACATGGGCAACCTGGAGGACGGCCTTCGTGCCGTTCTGGAAAACCGGGACAACAACATCGACGCCGTCATTTCCCGGGGCGGCACCGCCGAGACCATCCGGGCTCACTGCGCCGACATCCCGGCCTGCGACATCATCCCCTCGGTCTATGACGTTCTGCGCACCATCCGTCTGGCTCAGAGCATGTCCGACAAGCTGGCGGTGGTGGGCTTTCCCAGCATCACCAAGCCCGCGGATATGCTCCGGGACATTATGCAGTACGATTTCAAGGTGCGCACCATCCGCAGCGGCGCCGAGTGCGAGGCCTGTCTGCGTCAGCTCCGGGACGAGGGCATTCAGGTCATCGCGGGAGACATGATCTCCGTGACCTGCGCCCAGAAGCTGGGCATGAACGGCCTTCTCATCGTCTCCGGCATTGAAAGCGTGGAGGCCGCCATCGACAGTGCGGTGGAGATCTACCGCCACGACGCCGCCGTCCGGAAGCGGGCGGATCTGTTTTCCGACCTGCTGTCCTTCCTGGACGCGGACATCGTCGTCTACACCTCCGGCGGTCAGCAGTATTACTCCACCGCCTCCGATCTGCCCCAGGAAATTCAGCTGCTCCTTCGCCAGAAGGTTTCCAACGTCATCGCCCAGGGCAGTCTGAAGCTCATCCGGAACTTAGGCAGCACCATGCTTTCCATCAAGGGGCGGCTTCTCCAGTCCGACGGGGAGGACTACTGCGTGTACATCCTGTCCCAGATGGCCAACACCGCGGTCTTCGACAAATACACCATCCGCTGCTTCTCCGCCGACGATGATCTCCAGGATTCCAAGCCCATTGAATTCTACCTGGGCAGCAGCGAGGAAATCTCCGCCGCCCATGCCGCCTGCCAGCGGTATGCCCCCATGAACGCCCCGGTGCTCATTGAGGGTGAGCGGGGCACCGGCAAGGATCGGTTCGCCCACTACCTGTATTCCCACAGCAAATTCAAGCAGAATTCCTTCGTGGTCATCGACGCCAGCCTGCTGGACAAAAAGGGCTGGGACTTCCTGCTCAAAAGCGACAGCTCCCCCCTGACCGACTCCGGCCTCACCATTTCCTTCATCCGGATGCAGGCCATTCCCCCGGAGCAGCAAAAGGAATTCCGGCTCTATCTGAAAAACTCCCGGGTCATGCAGACCAACCGGCTGATTTTCTCCTACACCGAGGAAAACGGCACCGTCCCCCAGGACGAGCTGTATCTGTACCTGACCGAAACCGTCCACTGCTTACAGCTCCGGCTTCCGCCCCTTTCTCAGCGGCCTGAGGACATTCCCACCCTGGTGGGGCTGTACATCAACGCCGCCAATGTGCGCAACGGCACCCGGGTCATCGGCCTGACCCACGGGGCCATGCTGACCCTGCAAAACCGGGTCTGGCCCCGGAACGCCGACCAGCTGTACCAGGCCATCGGCGAGCTGGTCATCAACGCCAAATCCTCCTACATTTCCGAGGAACAGGTGCTGGCTCTGCTGAACCGGGAAAAGCGGCAGACCCCTACCGCCCCGGAAAGCGGTCTGGATCTGAACCGGCCGCTGGAAGAGATCATCCACGAGGTGGTCATGCGGGTCTATGAGGAGGAAAACATGAACCAGACCCACACCGCCAAGCGTCTGGGCATCAGCCGGAGCACTTTGTGGCGGATGCTGAAGTAAGGTGTTTTATTCTGATACACCCTTTGTGAAAACTGTTCCATTATTTTCTGTCTGCTTCTCCGATTTTCGTTGAATTCATAAGCCAATTTTGTTAGGTTTGTGATAGAGAACAAAAAAGCGCGGCAAGGATGCCGCGCGGAATTGGAGGAAAATATGGCAAACAACGGATTCGATACCGCCCATCTTCCGGAGCGCCGGGGCAGCCGGAGCGTCAAGTGGGATACCATGGCAAGCAAATATGGCCGGGAGGATCTGATCCCCCTGTGGGTGGCGGACATGGACTTCCCCTCCCCGCCCTGCATCCAGGAGGCACTGCGCAAGGCCGTGGATTTTGGCGTTTACGGCTACTTCGCGCCTCCCGCGTCCTATCAGGATGCCTTCATCGCCTGGGAGCAGACCCGCCACGGCGTAAGCCCCAAGCGGGAGTGGCTTCGCTTCACCCCCGGCGTGGTTACGGGCATTTACTGGGCCATCAGCTCCCTGACCGCCCCGGGGGACGCAGTCGCCATCCTCACCCCCTGCTACTACCCCTTCATGGACGCGGTGAAGGACACCGGCCGCAGCCTGGTTTGCAGCGACCTTGTCCACACGGAGCATGGCTATACCGTGAATCTTTCCGACCTGGAAGCAAAGTTTCAGGCCGAACAAGTGAAAATGCTGCTGCTGTGCTCTCCCCACAATCCCGTGGGCCATGTCTGGAAGGAAGCGGAGCTTCTGGGCATTCTGGAGCTGTGCCGCCGGTATGACGTGCTGGTGGTCAGCGACGAGATTCACCAGGACATCGTCTTCAACGGCAACGAGCACCTGTCCTGCCTGCGCTTCCCCGAATATCTGGATCGGACGATTCTGCTGACCTCCGGCTCTAAGACTTTCAACATCGCGGGTCTGCAAAATTCCTTCGCCGTCATCCCCAACGACACCCTGGGCAAGAAATTTGACGCCTATGTCAAAACTGTGCGCATCAAGAAGGGCGTTTCCCTGGGCTATATCGCCGCCGAGGCCGGCTTCCGGGAGGGCGCTCCCTGGCTGGAAGAGGTGCTGGAATATCTGAAGGGCAACTATGACCTGCTGAAGAAAACGCTCACCGATGCTCTGCCGGACATTCACATTGACCCCCTGGAAAGCACCTACATGATCTGGGTCGATCTGTCCGCTTACGTCAAGCCCGAGCAGGTGGTAGAGGTGGTTCAGAATCAGGCACGGCTTGCGGTGGACTTTGGCTTCTGGTTCTGGCCGGAAGGGCAGGTGCCCGCCGGAGATACCCACATCCGTATCAACGTGGCCGCTTCCCGGGACAATGTGCTGCTGGCAGCCAGCCGTCTGGTGGAGGCCATTCAAAGACTACAGTAAGGAGAATCACCATGACGGAAAACAAGCTTCGGGAAATCCTGCGCGGCGGCGGCAGCTCCATCTGCACCCGCATTTCCAGCCGATGGGGGCTGATCACCGAGCTGGCGGCCTACGGCGGATGCTACGACTACATCGAGTATCTGGCGGAGTACGCCCCCTTGCAGGTGGAGGATCTGGAGAATCTTGCCAGAGCCTGCGAGCTTCACGGCATGGGCTCCATCCTGAAGGTTGATTTCCAGAATCGTGCCTGGGTGGCCCAGAAGGCTCTGGCCGTGGGCATCCAGGGCATTCTCTTCACCGACTGCAAGACCCCCAAGGACGTAGAAGAGTGCATATACGTCACCATGCCCGACACCCCGGAGTACGGCGGTCGGTTCGGCTATCCCAGCTATCGGTGGATCGGCTATCATCCCAACAAGCCCCAGCTGGATTACGCCAAAATGGTGGCCGATTCCGTGCGGATTTTCATGATCGAAAAGAAGGAAGCCGTGGACAGCATCGAGGAAATCTGCCGGATTCCCGGAGTGGATATGATCCAGTTTGGCCCCTCGGACTACTCCATGAGCTGCGGTCACAACGCCGCGGAGCCCGGCTGGATTGAGGTACGGAAGGAAGCCGAGCGGCACTGCATTCGGGTTGCTCTGGAACACGGGGTGCAGCCCCGGTGCGAAATTGAAAAGCCTGAGGATGCCCGGTACTATCTGGATTTGGGCGTCAAGCATTTCTGCCTGGGCGATCAGGTAAAAATTCTGCGTAATTGGTGGACGGACAACGGCCAGAAGCTGCAAGCTATGGTCAAATGACAGACCTTCCGGGGCGTTCTCATATGGGAACGTCCCGGAATTTGCTGAATTTCCCCATCCCCTGTTGACCGTCCCGGCCGGTTGGGGTAAAATGAAGGAAAACGCCGTCAGAGGGCAGGCAGTGCGCCGCCCGATTTTGCCGGGGAGGTACCTATGAATCTTTACCTTGACCTGTTTTTTACCTTCTTCCGCATCGGTCTTTTCACCTTCGGCGGAGGCTACGCAATGCTTGCCATTCTGGAGGACACCTGCGTAGAAGGAAAGCACTGGATTACCCATGAGGAAATGATGGACATTACGGTCATCGCCGAGTCCACCCCCGGCCCCATCGCCATCAACTGCGCCACCTACACCGGCTACAAGCGGGCTGGCTTTCCGGGGGCCATTGCGGCCACCCTGGGCATGATCGTCCCCTCCTTTTTGGTGATTTTCCTGATTTCCCTGTTTCTGGACAATTTTCTGGAAATCAAAATCATTGCCAATGCCTTCCGGGGCATTCAGATTGGCGTAGGGGTTCTGATTCTGAACGCTGCGGTGACCATGCTCCAAAAAATGTCCCGGAAGCCCCTGACCCAGGGGATCTGGATCTGCGCCTGTGGGGCGCTGCTTCTGGGGAATCTCTTTGCCCGGAATATTTCCTCCATCATGCTGATGCTGCTGGGCGGGGCTGTGAGCCTGGCGGTCTATCTGGGGAAGGAGCGTGGAGGCAAATGATCTATCTGGAACTTTTCTGGGGCTTTCTGAAGGTGGGCTGCTTTGCATTCGGCGGGGGCTACGGGGCCATCCCGCTGATTCGGGAAGTGGTCACTGCCTACGGCTGGCTGGACGACGAGGCTCTGTCCTACATGATCGCCGTCAGCGAAAGCACCCCTGGGCCGATTATGGTAAACCTAGCCACCTACGCCGGGTGCACCCAGGCTGGGCTTCTCGGCGGTCTGGTCGCCACGGTTGCCGTGGTGCTCCCTGCTTTCTTCGTCACGGTTCTCGTCACCGCTCTGCTGAAAACCCTTCTGGAAAAGCCCTGGATGCAGGCAATTCTGGGAGGAATGCGCTCCGCCGTCACCGGCATCATTCTGGCCACCGGCCTGACGCTGATTGCCAGCGGCTGTGGCTTTTCCGCTGCCGGGGCGGACTGGCGGGCACTGGTCACGACGGGGATTCTGCTGAGTGCCGCCTTCGGGCTGCCCCGGTTGGGGAAAAAGCTCTCCCCCACCCGGCTGATTTTGCTGTCCGCGGCGGTGGGAATGGTGATTTACGGGATATAATACTATTTCTTAATAAAATGATTTCATCATTTTACTTAAGCCGTTTCACGGCAGACCGCCTGGGCGGCGGTAAGAAATGTATTGACTTCGTTTTTTAGCGGCAGTGGCCGCTGGCCGCAATCCTGCGGCCTAATAAAACGCTTTTAAACGTTTTATGAAAAACTCGTATAAGGCGATACAAAATTCGGAACGCCTGCCGGTGTGGCAGGCGTTCCCTTTTGCTTTCAGGCAAACAGTTCCTCCAGAGTGCCGAAGCGGTAGCCCATGGCCTTCCACTTGTCAATCAGCTCCCCCAGAATTTCGGCGTTGGTTTTGGAGGTGGAGTGAAGCAGCACCACCGCGCCGTTATGGGTTCTGGGCAGAAGCTTGGCAAAGGCCGTCTCCTTGGTGGGCTGGGCGTCGTTGTTCCAATCCACATAGGCAAGGCTCCAGAATACGGTTTGATACCCCAATTCCTGAGCCATTTTTAAGTTTTCCTCGCTGTAAATGCCCTGGGGCGGCCGGTAGAATTTGGGAAGCTCCTGGCCGACGGTTTCTTTGTAAAGTGCTTCCAGGTCGGTCAGCTCCTTGGAAAAGGTTGCCTTGTCGGAGAGCTTACTCATGTCGTAGTGGTGCATGGTGTGGTTGCCTACGGTGTGACCCTCGGCGACCATCCTGCGCACCAGGTCCGGGCTTCGCCGGATATAATTTCCCACCAGGAAGAAGGCGGCGGGAACCTGCTTCTCTTTCAGGGTGTCCAGAATTTTGGCGGTGCAGCCGTTTTCGTACCCGGCGTCAAAGGTCAGGTACAGCACCTTTTCGCCTACGTCGCCAATATACGCCGCCTGATACTGACGCAGCTGATCCTTCCCGGCGTTGCCGATGGGCGGCGCGCCCTCCTGACGGAAGCTCAGCCCCCAGGAGCCGGTGGTCAGGGCGCTGGAAGCAAACACGCTGACGCTCACCGCCAGGGCAATGACAACGGCGATGAGCAGGATCAGCAGATCCCGTTTTTTCATACCATCCCTCCTGAAGACAGGGTATGTGCCGCCGGAGGGAATATGCCTCTTCCCCTTTGTTCCCGGGTGTGGTACAATAAAAAATCCAGGAGGTGGGCACAATGAGAGAATGCGTGATTTTCTGCGCGGCGGATTTTGCTGGACTGGCCAGACCCATAGCAGAGGGAACGCTGGTCATCGCGGCGGACGGGGGTCTGCGGCATACCCAGGCTCTGGGGCTCCACCCGGATGTGGTGCTGGGGGACTTTGATTCCCTGGGCTATACCCCCCAGGGAGCCAACGTGTTCCCGGTGGAGAAGGACGATACCGATTCCATGCTGGCCGTCCGGCTGGGGCTGAAAGAGGGCTGCACGGAGTTTTTGCTCTACGGCAGCCTGGACGGCCCCCGGCTTGACCACACGGTGGCGAATTTCCAAACCCTGCAATATCTGGCAGACCGTGGGGCAACCGGGTATCTGGCAGGCAATACCACCCTGGTTACGGTGGTGAAAAACGGAAAAATCGCCTTCCCCGCCGGAAGCGAGGGAACCATTTCCGTCTTCTGCATGGGCTCTGACGCCCGGGGCGTTACCGAGCGGGGACTGTTCTACAAGCTGGAAAACGGGACGCTGACCAGCGGCTTTCCTCTGGGGGTGAGCAACCACTTTACCGGGGAGAACGCGGAAATTGAAGTGAAAGACGGCAGTCTTCTGGTGCTCTGGGAGCGAAAGTGCGGCTTCCCCACCCGAAATTGAGGCATGTTATGGTAACCTATGAACTGAAAAAAGCCCCGGGCGTGCCCCTGTACGAGGCTCTGTACCGGTGCCTCCGGGAGGATATCCTCACCGGGAAGCTGGCACCCGGGGAAAAGCTGCCCTCCAAGCGAGCTCTGGCGCAGAATCTGGAGGTCAGCAAAATCACCGTGGAGACCGCCTATAATCAGCTTCTCTCCGAGGGCTACCTGTATGCCCGGGAGAAGGTGGGCTACTTTGTGGAACAGGTGGAGCGGCGACCCCGGGAGGTATCCTCGGAACCGGCGGCTCCGGCGCAGTGCAGCCCCAATTGGCTGCTGGATCTGACGGAAAACGGCACTGAGGGCTTCCCCTTTTCCGTGTGGATGAAGCTTCAGCGGGAGGTGATGCTGGACTACGGTCAGACCCTTCTGCGCCCCCTGCCCAACCGGGGAATTCCGGAGCTGCGCCGAGCCATCGCCCGGCACTTAGGGCAGTTCCGGGGGATGCGGGTTGACCCGGAGAATATCATCCTGGGCGCGGGAACGGATTTTCTCTACAATCTGCTGATTCAGCTGTTGGGTCGGGAGAAAATCTACGCCGTGGAGGAGCCGGGCTACGGCAAAATCCGGAAAATCTACGCCGCCGGCGGTGTCCGGTGCGTCAGCGCCTATCTGGACAGCCTGGGGGTGATTCCGGAGAGCCTGGAGCAGGCTCAGGTGCTCCACTGCTCCCCTTCCCATCACTACCCCACGGGGCTGGTGACTCCGGTGAACCGGCGGCTGGAGCTGCTTGACTGGGCCGGGACGGACAAGTGGATCATCGAGGACGACTACGACTCGGAATTCCGGTTCGATGCCCATCCGGTGCCTGCCATGCAGGCTTTGGACGGCCGGGGGCGGGTGATCTACATGAACACCTTCACCAAAACCTTGGCTCCCTCCATCCGTATCAGCTACATGGTGCTGCCCGGAGAGCTGATGCGTGTCTTTCAGAAGCGGCTGGGGTTTTACAGCTGCACCGTGCCCTCCTTCGAGCAGTATACCCTGGCGCGGTTTCTCGACCGGGGATATTTTGAAAAGCACATCAACCGGATGCGAAAATCCTACAAAAGCCGCCGAAACACGGTAATTTCCCTGCTCAGGCACTGCGCCTTTTCGGAGAAACTCACCATTTTGGAGCAGGACGCGGGGCTGCATTTCCTTCTGCGGGTGGATACGCCCCTGTCCGACGGTGAGCTGACTGCCCGGCTGGCCCAGGCGGGGATCCGGGCACAGGCCCTAAGCGAATTTTATCAGGAGGGCACAGCCCAGCAGGGGTATCTGGTGGTCAACTACGCCGGCATTCAGGAGGAAGACCTGAGAAAGGCGTTGAAGGCCATAGAGGAGCGGATGGAGCCCTGAACAGATTCTCCCCCTTGCCTTTTTTCGGCGAAACAGGTATAATAGAAGAAAAAACCGGGGAAAGGGGGAAAAAGCATGGCTGCAAGTCGGCAATCGGCCTATCGGGGCTGTTTACTGGGTCTGGCGGTGGGGGATGCCATGGGCTATACCGTGGACAACCGAAGCTGGCAGGAAATCCGGGAAGACTACGGCCCCAACGGACTTCTTGGCTATGACCTGGTCAACGGCTATGCGGACGTGACCTCCTATACCCAGTTGGCGGCCTTTACCTGCAACGGCCTGCTCTTCGGCATGACCCGGGGGCAGCTCAGCGGGAAAATGGCTCCCTACATCAAGTATATCGAAATGAGCAGCCGGGAATGGGCGGCCTCCCAGCGTTCCTGGGGGCGGCCGAAAAGCTGCTACTGCTGGCTGCTGCGCCGCCAGGAGCTGTGCCGCCGGCACTGCATGGACACCCGGATGCTGGACACCCTGAGCCGGGAAGCCCCCAATTCCCTGGAAAGCCCGGTGAATAACTTCTCCGACCCGGCGGGGCTGACCGCCGCCATCGGCGTGGGACTGTTTTACCACAAGGATCGGATGGACTGGCGGGAAATGGCCCGGCTGGGAGCGGAGGCGGTAGCCCTGACCCACGGAAGCCCTACGGCATTCCTGACGGGCACGGTGCTGACTCACATCATTAGCCTCCTGATTCGCCACCCCGGCGCGCCGCTGAAAAAGGTGTTTCTGGCCGCGGTGGATGCCATGAAGGATCAGTTCGGCCACCAGTATTCCCAGGCCTTTGACATTGCCACCCTGGTGCGCCATGCGGTGACCTACGCCTCCGCGCCGGATATCCGGCCGGTGGAGGTGATGGAGCAGCTGAAATGCGAAAACGCGGCCCAGGTGCTGGCGGGAGCCGTGTATACCTGCCTGATTGCGGAGAACGATTTCGACCGAGCCATGATCGTGGCGGTGAATCACTCCGGGCGCAGCGCGGCGGTGGGGGCTCTGGTGGGAGCCATCCTGGGTCTGCGGCTGGGCGAAGAGGCTCTGCCGGAATTTTATATCGAGTGCCTGGAACCGGCGGACACCCTTCGGGAGCTGGCGGACGATATGGACACCGGCTGCCCCATGGTTCAGGGAAACAAGCTGTTCGATTTGGACTGGGATTATAAATACCGCAGCGGCGGGCAATAATACAAAAGCAGTGCCGAACCCAGCCGGGTTCGGCACTTTTTCAAATTGATTTGGTGCAGGAGCACCCAGAGGCTCCCTTGTGTAAAGGGAGCTGGCAAAAATCTTTGATTTTTGACTGAGGGATTGTCAAAATAAGAGAGTTCTGATCCCCTCAGTCATGGCCTTGCGGGAGACGGCCATGACAGCTCCCCTTGATCAGCAAGGGGAGCCTTTGCCCTCATCCGTCACGGCTTTGCCGTGCCACCTGTACATTGCGGTATGACTGCCACTGGCAGTCATTGTTATTTTAGATTCGCTGCGCGGAGCACCACCCCGCAGGGAAGGCTTTGGGTGTGCATTGTCCACGGCGACACGCCGGTTAACCGGCTTGGTTTTCAAAGGCGGTGACTTCGCTGGCCGCGTCCATTTCGTAGTAGCTCAGCAGAATCTGCTCGGCAACGGGAGCCAGCCAGGAACCGTGAGCCACCTTCTCGCCGTACAGGGCGATGGCGATGTCCGGGGCGGCGGCGTCCTTTTTCTGGGCAAAGCAGATGAACGCGCCATGGTCGGAACCCAGGGAGGCGTGCTGGGCGGTGCCGGTCTTGGCGTAGACCAGAACCTCGTCCTTCAGAGGCCACACGCCGTCGCCCTCGCCGTAGAGATCCTTGGGGCCGCCGAAGTAGGCGGTAGCGGTGCCGCCCATCTGGGTGATAACCTTGCGCATACCCGTCCAGTAGCTCTCGATGGTGGTGGAGGCCATTTCCAGACGGTTGGCAATCTCCGGCTGATTCTCCTTGATCAGAGTCCGGTAATCCGAGGACACCACCCGGCTCAGGAAGGTGGCCTTCATCCGGGTGCCCTTGTTGGCAAGGGTGGAGGCGTAGACGCACAGCTGCAGGGGGGTGAACCGATATTCGCCCTGGCCGATGGCGCCCAGAACACGGTCGCCTGCGGAGAAGTTGCCGTTAACGCCGGAGCCGTAGACCTTTCGCTTGACCTCGGAGGTGTTCAGACGGCCGGTCTTTTCCACCAGCTCAATGCCGGTGGGCACGCCCAGACCCAGATCCTTACAGGTCTCGGACATGTTTTCCTCGTTGTTCAGGTCGCCCAGAACGTAGAAGAAGTAGTTGCAGGAATAGCACAGAGCGTCGGTGGCGTCGATGCCGCCGGGGCTGCCGTCATATGCGGTATGGACGAAGTGGCCGGAGGTCCAGGCCAGGCAGGTAGGGGCGAAGCCTTCGTACTTGGTGAATACGCCCTTATCCTCGATCCGGGTGCCGTAGGGGTGAATGAACTCGCCACTCTTGTTCCGGTGCTCCATGGCGGAGATCAGGGTGCACATTTTGAAGGAGGAGCCGGGAGGATACTCGGCGCCGAAGGCCCGGTTGAAGAAGGGCTTCAGAGGATCGGCCTCGATGTCCGCCCAGTCCTCGTACATGGTGGCAAGGTTAAAGGTGGGGTAGCTGGCGCAGGCCAGAATCTTGCCGGTCTGGCACTCCATGACGACGACGGCGGCGCCTTCCGCGTCCAGACCCTCGCCGGCGGTGGAGGTGTTCTGCTCCGGATCCTTGATTTTGGCCATGACGCTGTCCAGAGCCTTCTCCGCCACCTCCTGAATCTTGATGTCGATGGTGGTCTCCACGCTGTTTCCGGCCACAGGCTCCTTGGTGTAGTAGGATTTTGTGGTAGCGCCGTCCTTGTTGACTTCGTCATAGCGGGTGCCGTCAATGCCGTGGAGGTACTCCTCGAAGGCCAGCTCAAAGCCGGTCTGACCGACTTTCGCGTCCATGGAGTAGCCCTGATCCTGATACTCCTCCCACTGGCTGTCGTTCATGCCGCCAAGATAGCCCAGGATATGGGCGGCGTACTTGGTGTGGTATTCCCGGACGGTGGAGGCCTCAACGTTCAGACCCGGAGTATTCAGCTCCAGAATGGCGGACAGCTGCTGGTCGGTGACGTCCTCCAGGAAGGTGTAGGTAGGCAGCTTGGTGATACCGCGCAGGTCAAATTCGTATCGGAAGCCGATGACCGCCCGGGCGTCCTCATCGGACCAGCTGGTGGGAATGGCGTAGCGTTCACGCATCTTCTCCACCAGAAGGGGGGCAGTGATGTCCGAGTCCAGAACCCGGTCTACCATGAACAGCTGGAAGTAGTTCTGCCAGGTGGTGGTGAAATCCGTCAGAGTATAGACGAAGGGACGGCTGGTGGACACGGGGAAGTGGTCGGAGTAGGTAATGCCCAGCTCCCGGCACTTCTGCACCAGGGTGTAAAGAGCCTGGTTGCAGTTGGGGTTGGACTTGGTGACGTAGTGGTTGAACACCAGGTTGTAGGAAGCCCGGTTGCCCACCAGCACGTTGCCGTTGCGGTCGAGAATATCGCCCCGGGCGGCACGGACGGTGGTGATGGTACTGTAAACCTGGGTATTGTCGGTGTTGCCTTTGGTATCAATAATCTGAAGCTTGTAGAGCCTGAAAGAGTAAAGAAGCAGGATAAACGCAAACAATCCCAGAAACATACCAGCACGGAAGCGGCTTATTCTTTCCATGTATTACCTCCAATGAGACCGGTTTTGTTGATCAGGGAATAAAGGGGAATCATAATCAGACAGGTGTACAGACAGGTGAGCAGGAAGTACCGGAGCCGTCCCCAGTAGGTCAGACCCATGAGAAGGCCTGTGACGAACAGCCCCAGCTCATAGCACACAAGGGCCAGCATGGCGCTGATGGTCAGGCTGCCCCGGCTCCGGTGCCAGTACATCTGCCGAATCATGGTAACGAAGATGCCGAAGACGGACATCAGGCCGATGCAGTAGGGGCCGGGAGCGGTGCCGGAAAAATAGTAGAGGACGGAAGCGATCAGCACGAAGAGGCTTCCCACATCCGTGCCCTCGGTGACGGTGATGAGCAGAATGGCTGCTACCGGCAGATCGGTGGTAGCGCCGAGGAGGGGCAGACGGCACATCACCGTGTCCTGAATGACGAGACACAGCACGATGATGACCACATACAGCACCCACTTGGTCAGCCGGAGCTGCTGCTGCTGGGTCAGCTTCCGGGTTTTGAACAGGGTGGCGGTGGTGGCATCGGGCTTGAATTCGTTTGCTTTTTGCCTTTTATGCCGGCGGAACAGGTCGGTCAGACTGCGCTGCCGGGGCCGCCGGGAGGACTTGCGCTTTTTCTTTTCAGCCATGGGCGTTCCCTCTTAGCCGAAGCCACCGTCGGGAGAGGTCTCCGTCTGGGCGGTGGGCTCGGTGGCGGCAGTGGTTTCACCGGTGGCGCCGGAAGAAGCGGTAGAAGTGCCGGAGGAGGCCACGGCCTCGGTGGTGTACTCGGTGATGATGAACACCTGCTCCAGGGAGTTGACTTCCGCGGCGGGATCCAGCAGGGCGTACTTGGCGATGCCCGTTTCCTCAAAGCCGGCATCCACGATGTTGCCCATAATCAGCCCCCGGGGGTACACGGTGGAGCCGGAGGTCACCACCTGCTCCTTGTTCCGGATGATGGCGGCGGAGGGCAGGTAGTTCATTTGCAGCAGGGTCTGGTGGCCGTTGATGTAGCCGCCCTTGACCATGCCGTTGTAGCCGGAGGAGGCAATGGTGCCGGAAATTTCCAGGGTAGAGTCCAGAATGGTGGTAACTACCGCGTAGTTCAGACCCACTTCCGTGACCAGGCCTACCACTTCGCCGTTTTCCGTAATGGCGCACATGTTCACCTGAATGCCGGAGTTGGTGCCCCGGTTGATGGTCAGGGTATTCTCCCAGTCCGAGGAGCTCCAGCCGATGATGTAGGCATCCACCAGCTTGTAGTCCTCGTGGGTTTCCAGAAGATCCAAGCCCTTGCGCAGACGCTGGTTTTCACGGGAGACGGATTCGGCCTGCCGGGCGGTGTCTTCCATTTCCGAAAGCTGCTTTTTCAGCACCTCGTTTTCCGCGGCCAGTGCCTCATAGCGGAACATATAACCGTAGTACTTCTGCGCCATAGAGGTCAGGGCGGTGGAAGCGGCACGGAAGGGAGCCAGCGCACCCTTCACTGCCAAGTCCACCACCGAGGTGTTGGAAACGCCGCTGGCAATGGCCAGAGCGATGGACAGCAGGATGGCAAGCACCACGAGCACCTTTACCTTGGTGCTGAAGAGATTTCTCATTGCGTATCCTCCATGATTTCCGGGGCGATTTTCCGCAGCACCTGACCCAGGCGGCAGACGGGCAGCCCCATAACGTTATAATAATCGCCTACCATTCGCTCGCAGAACAGAGCGGCTCCGCCCTGAATGCCGTAGGCACCGGCTTTGTCCATAGGCTCGCCGGTGGCGATGTAGCGGTCGATTTCTTTTCGGGAGAGGGGACGGAAGTGCAGATCGGTGACTTCGGTGAAAGTCTCGGCAATGCTCCCCCGAAGCACGGTGCAGCCGGTCATCACCTGATGATCCCGGCCGGAAAGCAGGGTGAGCATTTCTCTGGCTTCCTCGGTTGAATGGGGCTTTCCCAGCACCTTTCCTTCGCAGACCACAATGGTGTCCGCGGCGATGACCAGATCGTCCTTTTCCCGGGGAACGGCCAGCGCCTTCTCCCGGCTGAGCCGGGCCACCTCGTCAAAGGCAGACCAGGCAGGATCCATGGTTTCATCGATATCTGCCGGGTGCACGGTGAAGGGAACACCGAAAAGCCCCAGCAGTTCCTTTCTCCGGGGAGACCCGGAGGCTAAAATCAGTCGCATATAATTCCTTCCAAGTAAATGCAAAATTGTAAATGCAAAATGCAGAATGCAAAATGCAAAATTAGGTTACGGGGAGAATGCGATGGCAGAAGCCCGCAGGATACGTTGTCATTCCGAACCAGTCCACTTAAGTGGTGTGGGAATCCCCCGGTTAGACGTAAAAACTTCTGGTTTAGGAACGGGACTGTCTGAAAATTAGGGGGATTGCCACGCCAGTGTGAGCACTGGCTCGCAATGACATGGTTTTCCGACTGCCCCTACGAAATGCCAGAACGCAAGAAACAAATTTTGCATTTTGCATTTTACATTCTGCATTATTCAACGCCGCGCAGGTACAACCCTCTCGTACAAGCGCCGGGGTCGAAGGGAGCGGGATTCAGGTAATCCTCCAGAATCCGGTCAACCTCCCGGGCGTTTTCCGTGGTGAAGTACAGCCGGATGGCCCAGACTCCCAGCTTTGCCAGATCGTCCTGCCGATCCAGCCAGCTGAGCTTCTTGCCGTTGAACAGCACGCTGCGGCAGCTGTCTCCGTCCTTGAGGATGGGGAACTCCGCGCCGGTTTTGTCCGTCAGCTTGGTGCTGCCTAAGTGGCAGGTGCACTCGCCGGTGCGCCCCTGAATCAGGCACTGCTCCGTGATCATCAGGGGCATTCTGCCGTAGGCCAGAATCTCCGCGTTCACCGCCTTGCTCAAGTCCCGGATCTGGGGCAGGGTCATCTCGAAGCTGACGAGAGCCGAGCAGACCTCCAGAGAGCGCAGCACGTTCATGGATACGGAATTGTAGATGTTCAGGCCGAAGTCTCCGTGAATCCGCATTCCCGCCTCCCGGGCAGGAGCCAGCAGCCCTAGATTGCCAACCAGGGCGTTCTTCACGCCGATGCTTTGCAGCAACGCCAAATCTTTTTTGAGCTTCGGCATTTCCCCGTCGTGGACGATTCGGGGCAGAACCACCGCCAGCCGTCCCCGCTTTACCAGCAGGCCGGTCATCTCCGGGTCGGCGGCCAGAATATGCAGGGGCACATAGAGCATGGCGGTTTCGGAATTGAGCAGGTTCGGGGTCAGCTGCTCCCGGGTGGTGACCTGGACGGTCAGACCGGGCAAATCCTTTGGCCCCCGATAGTCGGGAACGCTTTTAGGCGGGTTGATGGGAAAATCCTCCCGCCGGGCCCGCAGGGCGGTAAGCTGATTGAGCACATCCCGGCGCATGGCGTTGACGGCGGCGGCGGAGATGATGAGGCCTGGGTCAACCCGAGTGCGCACCTCCACGCAGCGGTAGGGCGTGCCGCCGGTTTTTGCCACCCGCTGGGCAAGCATTTCTCCGGTCAGGGCAACATTCCGAGCCAGCTCCGGCCGGGGGCCGTTGACGGTACAGGTGCGGCCTTCCGGGTCGGTGGCTGTCAGGGAACTGCCGTCCACAGTGACCACGGCGCGGAACTTCAGGTCAACCAGCGGGGTTTCCCCCGCCTCAAAGGACTGACGGGCGGCCTGGAGCCACTGGGGATCGTCCCGGGTGTCCTGGCGGATGCCGAACATTTTCCGGTTGACCCGGCTGGTGTAATAGCCGTCGGTGAAGCCCTGGCGGTTGAAGGCGGTCATAAGGGCGTCCATCATGGGTTTCGTAACCACGCCCTCGTCGATGGCCTTCCGGTACACGGCGGTGACGGTAGCCACATACTCGGGCTTTTTCATCCGGCCTTCCAGCTTCACGGAGGCCACGCCCATGCTTTCCAGTTCGCCTAAGTAGTGCACCAGGCAGTTATCCTTCAGGCTCAGGGGATATTTTTCCTCCCAGCGGCCGTAGCCGTAGCTCTGGCGGCAGGGCTGGGCGCACCGGCCCCGGTTGCCGGAGCGGCCGCCGATGGCGGCGGACAGGTAGCACTGGCCGCTGTAGCTCATGCACAGAGCCCCGTGGGCGAAAACCTCAATTTCAATGGGGGAATTCGCGCAGATGTACCGAATTTCCTCCCGGCTCAGCTCCCGGCTGAGCACCACCCGCTTCATGCCCATGGCGGCGCACAGCTGCACTCCGGGCAGGGAATGGACGGTCATCTGGGTGGAGCCGTGGATAGGAATGTGGGGCGCGATCTGGCGGCACAGCTGTACGACCCCCAAATCCTGGACGATAAAGGCATCGATATTGTACTGGGCGGCGTGGCGGATGAGCTCTGCCGCCTCCTTCATCTCCCGGTCGGAGACCAGGGTGTTCAGGGTCAGGTGCACATCCACGCCCCGGACGTGGCAGTATTTCACCGCGTCCACCAAAGTCTGGGGGGTGAAATTCTTGGCGCTCTGGCGGGCGTTCAGATTTCCCACGCCCAGGTACACCGCGTTGGCACCGTTCTGCACCGCGGCTCGTAGAGCCTCCATGGAACCGGCGGGGGACAGTAATTCCAGCATAGTCTTCTCTCCGTTCAAAGGTTTGCATACTTCCGCATCTTATAATTGCCCACAGTATACCACAAATGCCGGGAAACTTCCACCCCTGCCGGGGAGAATTCAAGAAAAATTCAAGGGCTGTTCAGATTTATAAGCTGAAACGTGGTACTGCCATCGGCAGTACCACGTTTTTCTTATGCTTTTACTTGCAAAGCTCAGCAGCCACTTCCACGATATGCTCCGCGCTGAGGCCGAACTGCTTCAGCAGAGCCGCGGCGGGGCCGGAATGGCCGAACTCGTCGTTGACGCCGATGCGAACCACCTTGGTGGGCAGCTTCTCGCTGAGCAGGCCGCAGACCGCCTCGCCCAGACCGCCGATGACGGAGTGCTCCTCGCAGGTGATGACCTTGCCGCACTTTTTGGCGGCAGAGAGCACCAGCTCCTCGTCCAGAGGCTTGATGGTGGCCATGTTGATGACCATGGCGTTCACGCCCTTGGCGGCCAGCTCTTCGGCAGCCACGATGGCTTCGTACACCATCAGGCCGTTGGCGATGATGGCAACGTCGGAGCCGTCGCGCACGACCTCGCCCTTGCCAATTTCAAACTGGTAGCCTTCCTCATGGAAGACGGGCACCGCCGACCGGCCGAAGCGCATATACACCGGGCCCACATATTCGTAGGCAGCCTTTACCATGGCCTTGGCCTCCACGTCGTCGGCAGGGCTCATGACCACCATGCCGGGGATGGTGCGCATCAGGGCAAAATCCTCGCAGCACTGGTGGCTGGCACCGTCCTCACCTACGGAAATGCCGCCGTGGGTAGCGCCGATCTTCACATTCAGATGGGGATAGCCGACGGAGTTGCGCACCTGCTCAAAGGCCCGTCCGGCGGCGAACATGGCAAAGGAGGAAGCAAAAGGCACCAGGCCGGTGGTGGACATACCGGCAGCCACGCAGATCATATCCGCCTCGGCAATGCCGCAGTCAAAGTGACGGTCGGGGAAGGCCTTCTTGAAAATGCCGGTCTTGGTAGCGCCGGCCAGATCCGCGTCCAGGACTACCAGGTTTTCGTGCTCGGCACCCAGCTCCGCCAGGGCATTGCCATAGCTGTCACGGGTCGCGATTTTCTTTACGTCTGCCATATTACTTGCCCTCCAGTTCTGCCAGGATCGCCTTCAGCTCGCCCATGGCCTGCTCGTACTCGGCATCGTTGGGTGCCTTGCCGTGCCAGCCGGCCTGGTTCTCCATGAAGGAAACGTCCTTGCCCTTCACCGTCTTCATGACGATGGCGGTGGGCTGTCCCTTGGTCTGCCGGGCGGTATTCAGAGCGGCCTCGATCTGATCGAAGTCATGGCCGTCGATGGCCGCCACCTTGAAGCCGAAGGCCTCCAGCTTGTCCACGATGGGATAGGGGCTCATGACGTCGGCAACATTGCCGTCGATCTGCAAACCGTTGTTGTCCACGATGACGCACAGATTATCCAGCTTATAGTGAGCGGAGAGCATACAGGCCTCCCAGACCTGACCCTCCTGAATCTCGCCGTCGCCCAGCAGTGTGTAGACCCGGTTGGGCTTTCCCTGGTGCTTGAAGCCCAGAGCCATACCGGCGGCGCAGGAAATGCCCTGGCCCAGAGAGCCGGTGGACATATCCACACCGGGGACGGTGTTCATGTTGGGATGACCCTGGAGATAGGAGTCAATGTGCCGCAGGGTGGGCAGATCCTCCACCGGGAAGAAGCCCCGCAGCGCCAGGGCGGAATACAGACCCGGGGCGGTATGGCCCTTGCTCAGCACGAAACGATCCCGGCCCTCCCATTTGGGATTTCGGGGATCTACGTTCATTTCCTTGAAATACAGATAGGTAAACATATCTGCCGCGGACAGGCTGCCGCCGGGATGGCCGGACTTGGCGCCATGGGTCGCTTCGATGATACCCATGCGCACCTTGCAGGCAGTCATCCGCAATTGCTTCTTTTCATTGGGGGTCAACGCAATCACATCTCCTCTTGGTATTTTGGGAAGCTCTGATTAAATCGGCAAGAGCTGGCAGCGAGAGATTTTGTTCTCAGGCAAGGTTTGGAAAATGGAGGAATACTGTATGTACCCGCAAGGGGTATGCCGCATCCGTAAGCCAGCTTGCGCTGGCAACGGCCGCGCTATATTTCCCATTTTTTAAACAGCAGACTGGGGGCAAAAGATCCGCTGCCCAGCCGCAGACGATTTATTCAGAGTTTCCTTTGTTTTTGGAAACTCTGATCAAGAAACTCCGGGCACTGCCCCTCACAGGGGGACGCTGACAGAGTATTTCTTACGACAGATCAGGCGAAGGGGTTTTCGGTGGGATAGGGCAGGCTCTTGGGCTGGTTATAGGCAATGTCGGAAACGCCGAAATACTTGAGCACCTCAAACAGGGCCTTGCCGCAGTGGGCGAAAGCCACGGCTCCGTGGTGGGGATAGCGCTTCTGGATCAGCACATGGCGGTAGAACCGGCCCATTTCGGGGATGGCGAAAATGCCGATGCCGCCGAAGGAGCGGGTAGCCACGGGCAGTACCTCGCCCTGAGCAACGTAGGCCCGGAGGGTGCCCTCGCTGTCGCATTGCAGCCGGTAGAAGGTGATGTCGGAGGGGGCAATGTCGCCCTCCAGGGTGCCCCGGGTAAAGTCGGGCTCGGAACCGGCGGGCTCCAGCAGCCGGTGCTGAATCAGCTGATACTTGACGCCATGGTTTTCACACAGCTTGCAGCTGGGGGTGTTTCCGCAGTGGAAGCCCATGAAGGTGTCGGTGAGCTTGTAGTCGAACTTCCCGGCGATGTCCTCATTGTAGATGTACTGGGGCACGGAGTTGTTGATGTCCAGCAGGGTAACGGCATCGCCGGTGATGCAGGCGCCGATGTACTCGGACAGTGCGCCGTAAATATCTACCTCGCAGGAAACGGGAATGCCCCGGGCGGCCAGACGGGAGTTGACGAAGCAGGGCTCGAAGCCGAACTGCTCCGGGAAGGCGGGCCAGCACTTATCCGCGAAGGCGACGTACTTCCGGTCGCCCTTATGCGCTTCCGCCCAGTCAAGAAGGGTCAGCTCAAACTGAGCCATCCGCTCCAGCATGTCCGGGTAGATGGTGCCGTTCATTTCCTTCTGCATGTCGGCGACCACCTCGGGGATCCGCTTGTCCCCGGCGTGAGCCTTGTAGGATACCAGCAGATCCAGTTCGGAGTTTTCCTCAATCTCCACGCCCAGCTCATAGAGCCCCTTGATGGGGGCGTTGCAGGCGAAGAAGTCCTGGGGCCGGGGGCCGAAGGTGATGAGCTTCAGATTCTGAACGCCGATGATGGCCCGGGCAATGGGCACGAACTGTCGGATCATCTGGGCGCAGCCTTCGGCGGTGCCCACGGGGTACTCGGGGATGTAGGCCTTCAGATGCCGCATCCCTAAGTTGTAAGAGCAGTTGAGCATACCGCAGTAGGCGTCGCCCCGGCCATTGATCATGTCGCCGTCTCCCTCCGCGGCGGCCACGCACATAGCAGGGCCATGGAACTTTTTGACCAGCAGCGTCTCCGGGGTTTCGGGGCCAAAATTGCCCAGGAAGACCACCAGCGCGTTGACCCCGTGGGCCTGCACGTCGGCCAGTGCCTTCGTCACGTCCAGCTCGTTTTCCACGGTGATGGGGCACTCATAGAGCCCCTCGCCGTAGGCGGCCGCGATGTTCTTCCGCCGCTGGGTGGACAGGACAATGGGAAAGCAGTCCCGGGAAACGGCGATGATACCAAGCTTGACTTCAGGAATGTTCATATGCTTTTCTCCTTTTCTGCGTTTTATAGTGATATTAAGGGAGAAGGTATGTAAAAATCACATACCGACCGGAAAATCCGGTAAAACGCCCTTATTATATCACACATTTGCGATTTCTGCAAACAATTGCTTGCAGGCGGGGTAAATTTTTCGGAACTGCTGGTAGCGTTTTTCGTACCGGGCGGCCAGCTCCGGCTCCGGGGTCACCCGGGAGGCAACCCGGACGATGGCGTCGCAGGCGGCCTGGACAGTTTCGTATGCGCCGCAGGCCACCATGGCCAGCATTGCGCCGCCCATGCCGGGCCCCTGCTCGCATTCCAGGCACTCCAGCTCCACATTCAGAATATTGGCAATCATTTTCTTCCACAGGGGGCTTCTGGCACCGCCGCCGCAGATTTTGGAAGAGCGAATGTCGATGCCCAGAGAGCGGGCAACCTCGACGCTGTCCCGGATGGCAAAGGCCACCCCCTCCAGCACCGCCTGGGTCAGGTCTGCCCGGGTGGTGTCCATGGTCATGCCGAGGAAGGTTCCCCGGGCATTGGTGTCGTTGATGGGGCTCCGCTCGCCCATGAGATAAGGCAGGAAGAAGACATGGTTTTCTCCCAGCCTGTCCTCGGTGATGGGGGCCTGCTCGGCGCTGTAATCGCTGGTTTTGTAGATGTCCTCCATCAGCCACTTGTTGCAGGAGGCGGCGCAGAGTATACAGCCCATGAGATGGTAGCCCCCGTCCGCGTGGGCGAAGGCGTGCAGGGCGTTGTGCCTGTCCACGCCGAAGGCTTTCGAGGAAATAAACACGGTGCCGGAGGTGCCCAGGCTGATGTTGCAGCCTCCGTCGCCTACCACGCCGGTGCCCACGGCAGCGGCGGCATTGTCTCCGGCTCCGGCGGCAACCTTGACATTGTCCCCCAGGCCTAAGGCCCGGGCGATATCCGGCTTCACCGTGCCGATGCACTGGTAGCTTTCAAAAAGCCGGGGCATCTGCGTTTCCCGCACGCCGCAGATATCCAACATTTCCCGCGACCAGCGCTTGTTTTTCACGTCCAGCAGCAGGGTGCCGGAGGCGTCAGAATCGTCGCAGGCGTGAACACCGGTGAGGACGTAGTTGACATAATCCTTCGGCAGCATGATTTTGGCGATTCTGGCGAAGTTTTCCGGCTCATTTTCCCGCAGCCAGAGGATTTTCGGGGCGGTGAACCCGGCGAAGGCAATATTGGCCGTCCAGGCGGAAAGCCGCTCCCTGCCGATGACGTTGTTCAGATAATCTACCTGTCTGGCGGTGCGCCCGTCGTTCCAGAGAATGGCCGGGCGGATTACCTGATCGTCCCTGTCCAGCACCACCAAGCCGTGCATCTGACCGCCGCAGCCGATACCGGCTACGGCCTTGGGGTCGAAGCCCGTGAGCAAGTCGGGGATCCCATCCAGGACTGCCTTGCGCCAGTCCTCCGGGTTCTGCTGGCTCCAGCCGGGCTGAGGAAATTCCAGGGGATATTCCCGGGAGACCACGTTTTTCACCTGACCGGCCTCGTCCATCAGCAGCAGCTTCACCGCCGAGGTGCCCAGGTCAATTCCGATGTATAGGCGCATAAAGGTTCCTCCGTTATGTGTATTGGTGGCAGAAGGTATGATTTCCGATGGTGCCCCAGACATTCTTGTTCACGGCCCCGGTGGAAAAGAATACTACATCCTTGTCGAGAACATAGGGTCCCTTCCAGGCCCGGCGCACGGCCTCGTACTGAACGTGGGTGGGCTTGGCCCGGTAAAGCTGGCTGGCCGCCCGGAACTGATCCGGGGCCTTGATGACCCCGGTGACGGTGCCGGGGAAATTGGAGGCTGCCACCCGGTTGAGGATCACCTCCGCCACGGCCTGCTGGCCCTCGAAGGGCTCTCCGTCGGCCTCGGCGCAGACGAGCTTGGCCAGCATTTCCACGTCCGCGTCACTGAGGCTCAGGTCGGGGTACCGGCACTCCACCTCCTCGGCACTGGGGTCGATGTAGAGGAAGGGGTCGTCGGAAATTTGACTGGGATCATAGATCCAGGAGCCGCTGTAGCCGCCGATGAGGATACCCTCCCGGAAGCCGTCTGTGAAGCCTGCCTTCAGATTCCATTTTTCGTAGTTGTTTTTATTGGGGTCGTTCACTGTCACCAGCCCCGCGTCATTGATTCCGGTGAGGACAATGAAGTGCTGGCCGGTGGTGAAGCCGGACTTGGAATTGACCATGGCAATGACGACCTTGCCCTCCTTCAGGGCTTCCAGGGCCACCCGGACGTTCAGTGCCCGCTTCCAGGGCAGCTGCAAGGTGTCGGACATATATTCCAGCAGCTGGATCTGGTTGCCAGTGTAGCTGGAAAACCAATGCGCCAGAGTGTCCGGGCGGTAGTCGTAGCCCGTTAAGTAGGTTGCCACCATGGCCATGCTGGTGACGCCGCTGCCGTAGTCGGCAAAGCTGCCCTGCCCGAAGCGGATATCCGGATAGTCCGTCTCATAGTAATTGGGTACCTTGTCGTACTGTTTCCGATCCTTGGTGGGAATGACCAGCTCCGGCTCGGTGGTCTGGGGAACAGTCTCCCCGGTGGTCTCCGAGGCGGTCTGAGCCAAGGGCTTTGTCTCCTGAGGTTTTGTCTCCTGGGGCTTTATCTCCTGAATTGCGGCCGCTGTGGTTTCCTGGGCGGTTTCCGCAGTCGTTGCGGGGACAGTCTCTTCGGAAGCTTCCGTGGGAGCGACCGTAGTTTCCGGCGCGGCGGTGGTTTCCGGCGGCAAAGCGATCGTCGGCTCCGTCTCCGGCTGGGTGTCCAGAGCCGCGTAGTACACCGTTTCTCCGGTATCAGACATCCGCTGCTCCTGGGGAAGCATCCCGAGAAACATTTTCAAAAAGCCGCCGGTGACCAGGCAGAGCAAAACGCCTGCTTCCAGCAAAACCAGAATTTTTGTCCTTCTTTTCACGGTGGGTCTCCTTTATCTGTCCAGGTCCTTCGGGAAAGGGCACGCAATTTTTCATATAACACAAAAATTATACCAGTCCCCGGAGGGAACGTCAACGGGTTCCCTCTGCTATTTTTTTCACGACAGACGAAAGCCTTTCCAAGTAAAATAGCGCATAGGCCGAGCTTTCGGCAAATCAATTTCTTTCAGGAGGTATTTTATGGAGGTACAAACCCAGATTCAGGCGGATTTGAAAGCATCCACGGGGGCGGTGGTGCCGGTGATGCAGCACGACGGAGGAACCCGGAAGCTGAGCATCACCCTGCTGTCCGACGGGAAGGCCTGGCAGCCCCCGGAAGGGGCCAGCGTGGCGGTGGGCTACGAGCGGTCTGACCACACCCGGGGCCTTTACGACCGGATGCCCGATGGCGGCGATGCCGTTTCCCTGGAGGGAAACGTTGCCTCGGTGCTGCTGCCGCCCCAGATGCTCAGTGCTCCGGGTACCGTGCTGGCCTGTCTGGTCTTCCGGGACGAAAGCCAGAATCAGCTGACCACCTTCCCCTTCCGGCTCCAGGTGCAGGTGAACCCGGCGGCCCAGTCCCCGGACGAGGAAACAAAGGATCGGCTGAAATGGCTGGAAGACCGGCTGGCGGACTATCTGACGGAGGCCGTGGAAAGCGGCCGATTCACCGGGGAAACCGGCCCGGGGCCCAAGCTTCTGGGCCAGGAGGTTTCCTTCCGGGTCAGTCCGGATTACCGGACGGTGCCCACGGGAGCCTGGCTGTCTCAGGTGCCGAAGCCCGCGCCGAAAACCTACGTCTGGAGCCGCACGGTATCCCACTATGATTCCGGGGATGTCATCACCTACAGCGTCAGCCGGAACGGCGCCGACGGACTGGGAACCGTGTCCAGCGTCTGCGGGGTAGCCGCGGATGATGGGGGGAACGTGGCTCTGACGGCGGCGGACGTAGGGGCCCTGCCCTGCGTAGGCGGCGCTGTGGAAGGGGACATTCAGATGAACGGCGGGAAGATCACGGGCCTGGCCGCACCGTCGGCGGACAGGGACGCGGTGAACCGGGCCTTTGCCCAGGCGTTGGCCGACAAGGCGGTGGAAACCGCCGATGCCAACGCTCAGAATTGGGCCAAAACGAGGATCGTTTCCTTCCTGCTTGCTGCGGATGGGTGGGTTGGGGCCGCCGCGCCCTACACACAGACGGTGGCTCTGTCCGGCCTGAGTGCGGAGCAGCATTTGATTGCCTATCCCATTTACGGCACCGATCAGAGGGTGAATCTGGCCATCCGGGAGGCAGTGGGGAAGGTAAGCTTTGCCAGGCGCACGGATGCCGGGCTGGTCTTTACCTGCCTGGAGGAGAAACCCGGTACGCCCATTTCCGTCACGGCGGAGATTTATCGGTAAATCCGGGCAGCAAAAGGCTCCCCTTGCTGATCAAGGGTGGTGCTCCGCGCAGCGAATTAGGATATTGATGATTGCCAGTGGCAATCATACCATAATTCATGCTGTCATGGCCGTCTCCCGCAAGGCCATGACTGAGGGGATCAGAACTCTCTTATTTTGACAATCCCTCAGTCAGCTGCGCTGACAGCTCCCTTTGCACAAGGGAGCCGTGGGTGCTCCCGCACCAGTGCGTTTTTCGATTTTTTTGACAGTCTTAGGGCGCGGTGCATAGCACCGCGCCCCAACGATTATTTACTTACTTTCAGTGCCTTCCGGGACTGTCTGTCCTTCACATGCCGCTCCAAATTGGGAACCAGGATAATGCACACCAGCGCCGCGGTGAAGCCGCCGTTATACAGGCAGTAGCCGCCGTGGAGGGTGGGCACAGAAGTTACCAGCAGATAGTGCATAGCCCCCGCCACAATGCCCCACTGCCAGCCGTACTTGTCGGTGACGGGGCTCAGGCCGTTGGCATAGCACAGGCCTACGCAGATGGCCTGGGCGTTAATCACATAGCTGAAGCTGCCGCCCAGCAGTGCCGACAGCAGACCGCAGACCCAGGAGGCCACGACGTAGCCCAGCATAATGGGCAGCACGTTCCCCGGATGGGAGCCGGAATTGCAGGTGGAGAGCATACAGAAGATAATGCCGAAGGTCACGCCGTTGAAGGTGGCCCCGATGAGATTATAGTAGCCCAGGATGAACAGGCCGAACACGCCCACATTCATCAGGAACACGGCATTGCCGTAGGTGCCGGTGAAGTTGTTCACATACTCCGGATTCGTCATCAGACGCCAGTAGTCCTTGGGGCGGCAGCCCATGGCGAAGGCGCAGAGCACACAGGCGCCGAAAAGAATCAGGCAGAAGGTATTCACCGTAGCCCGGGAGGCGATTTTCAGCAGCGCCGCGTCCGCACCGGCAGGGAGCTGAACGCCCAGGGTATTGTGGAGGGTAGCGTTCAGGAAGAAGGCCATCATGCCCACCGGCAGAGCGGCGGAATACAGGTCAAAGCCCTTGTGCACCTTAGGCGAATGGGCAAGACCCGCGGGCAGGAAGAAGCCGATGCAGAAGCCCACCACCAGGGCGATCAGAATTCCCTCCAGGTTGAAGCCCACCGCATCCGCGTTGGGATAGCGGATCATCAGGTCGGTGATCAGGGGGGCAATGCCCGTGGAGAAGAGCATGGCGTTGACGTTGGGGCCGAACTTTTCCCGGCGCACCAGGCAGTAGATCATCACGCCGAAGAAGGTGGGCCAGACGTTCAGGATGTTAATGCCCCAGGAGCCAAAGCCCAGGGTCAGGATGAAGGCCAGGGTGGACACGTTATTGGGCGTGCCGCCGAAAACCAGGAAAAGCGCCAGGCACAGATAGCCCACCAGAGCCATATTCAGGAAGGTAGCCGCGTAGCCGCCTACGGCGAAGTAGTTGGTAGACAGCTTACTGGGCTGGCTGAGAATCTGCCACAGGCCGGAAAGCATGGCTCCCCTATCCGGCATAAAAAATGCCGCAGCCAGGAAAAAGGTGGAAAAACAGCCGAAAAACAGCTTCAGAAAGTCGCCCTCTCGCATAGAATTGATTTTTTTCATTCCAGACACCTCCGTAAGAAATAGGGCAATCCAGCCCCAAACTGAATTGCCCAGACGGTCGGCATATTTACACCCGCACTCCACCGTGGTCAGCCACGAAATCCGTCAGTCATGCGGGGTTGTCTTTATTGTACGAAAGCTTTTTCCCTTTGTCAACCGCAACTTACGAAATTCGCCGTTTTTATTTTGTCATAATCCACATGAACATAGCGCAAACTTCGTCATAAATTGTCTTGGATGATACCTTGACGCAAATTTTACCCCGTGTTATAATTTGTTTGTCACAAACGCAAACCCTTATGACTGACGGATTCGTGGAGCACCACATGGAGTAAGGGCATATGTTTTCTGCCGACCGTCTGGGCTCACTGATTCCTTTCCCGGGATGAAGTGTGCCCATTTTTTGTTGCGATTTTGGAGGTTACACATGAAAAAAGTTGGAATCATCATGGGCAGCGACAGCGATCTTCCCATCCTGCGAAAGGCAATGGACACTCTGGAATCCTTGGGCATTCCCTACGAGTGTCACATCTATTCCGCCCACCGGACGCCGGAGGAAGCCCGGCAGTTTGCTCTGAACGCCCGGGCAAATGGCTTCGGTGCCATCATCGCCGCCGCCGGTATGGCCGCCCATCTGGCCGGTGCCGTCGCCGCGAACACCACCCTTCCCGTTATCGGCATTCCCTGCAAATCCACCTGTCTCGACGGCATTGATGCCCTCCTTTCTACCGTAATGATGCCCTCCGGTATCCCCGTGGCCACGGTAGCCATCAACGGAGGCGTGAATGCCGCTTTGTTATGCGCTCAGATTCTGGCGGTGTCCGACGCCGAGCTTGCCGCCCGGCTGGATGCCAAGCGGGCGGCCGACAGCGCCAAGGTTCTGGAAAAGGACGCCGCCCTTCAGTCCGAGCTGAACCGATAACCCCGCTCCGGGATCTGGTCACCCGGAACGATTCTTTCTTCCGCTGATTTGGCAGCGAAACGGAAGGCGGTGCGCCGCCTTCCCTCCCACGCATATTCCATTTACTATATAAGGAGGATTCCAACATGGGTGGATTCTTCGGGGCAGCCTCCCGTAAAAGCTGCAAATACGATGTTTTCTTCGGCACGGACTACCACTCCCACCTGGGCACCAAGCGGGGAGGCCTGGCCTTCTTCGACCCGGACAAGGGGTTCCAGCGCCAGATCCACAACATCGAAAATACCCCCTTCCGGACAAAATTCGAGTCCGATCTGGAAAAGTTCTCCGGCTGCTACGGCCTGGGCTGCATTTCCGACACCGACCCTCAGCCCCTTCTCGTGCGCAGTCACTTAGGTCTCTTCGCCATCTCCACCGTGGGCATTATCACCAACGCCGAGGAGCTGGTGGAGAAGACCTTCTCCGGCCCGGGCTATCAGTTCATGGCCATGTCCTCCGGCAATGTCAATGCCACGGAGCTCACCGCCGCCCTCATCAACCGCTGCGACAATCTCATCGACGGCATCCGCTATGCCCAGGCGGCCATTGAAGGCTCCTGCACCATTCTGATTCTGAATCAGGACGGCCTCATCGCTGCCCGGGACTCCATGGGTCGGCTCCCCATCGTCGTCGGTCAGAGCGAAAAGGGCTGCTGCGCCGCCATGGAATCCTTCGCCTGCCAGAAGCTGGGCTACAAGCCCAGCTACAACCTGGGGCCGGGAGAAATCGTCCGCATCACCCCCGACGGCTGGCAGCAGCTGTCCGCCCCCGGGGAGAAAATGCGGATCTGTGCCTTCCTGTGGAGCTACTACGGCTACCCCAACTCCAACTACGAGGGAGTCAATGTGGAGGTCATGCGCAACCGGAACGGTGAAATCATGGCCCGGAACGAACAGGAAGCCGGCACCATGCCGGATGTGGATTATGTGGCCGGTGTTCCGGACTCCGGTCTGCCCCACGGCATCGGCTACGCCAACTTCTCCCACAAGCCCTTCGCCCGTCCCTTCGTCAAGTACACCCCCACCTGGGCCCGTTCCTTCATGCCCTCCAATCAGGAAATGCGGAATCTGGTGGCGGAAATGAAGCAGATTCCCGTGCCGGAGCTTATCGAGGGCAAGAAGCTGCTGCTGGTGGACGACTCCATCGTCCGGGGCACCCAGCTTCGGGAAACCGTGGATTTCCTGTACAAAAGCGGTGCCAAGGAAGTGCACATGCGCTCTGCCTGCCCGCCTATCATGTACAGCTGCAAATATCTGAATTTCTCCAGCAGTAACTCGGAAATGGAGCTGCTCACCCGGAAAACCATCCAGAATCTGGAGGGCAACGTAGGTCAGCATCACCTGGACGAGTACGCCGACCCCACCACCGAGCGGGGCAAGTCCATGCTGGATTCCATCTGTAAGGAAATGGGCTTTGATTCCCTGGGCTACCAGACCCTGGACGGACTGCTGGAGGCCATCGGTCTGGATCGGGACAAGGTCTGCACCTACTGCTGGACAGGGAAAGAGTAACCGAATCGTATAACGCTGTTATTGCGAACCGGTGACCGATGTCACTGGTGTGGCCCTCTCCGGGGATTCCCTCCGGCCACAATCCGTGCCCCTGGTTCCCGCTTAGGGGCAGCAAGCAGCCCTCATCCGTCTCGCGCTTGCGGGAGACGCGCGAACCACCTTCCCCCAGGGGAAGGCTTGATGATACGTTTTTTGACAGTCTGACCGTTGATTATCAATAAAGGAGTAACATTATGGATCACAAGAATTCCTTCTCCGCCAGCTACGCCGCCGCCGGCGTGGACATCACCGCCGGCTACCGGGCGGTGGAGCTGATGAAAAAGCATGTAGCCCGAACCCGGAACGCCGGATGCCTGGACGACGTAGGCGGCTTCGGCGGCTGCTTCGGCCTGCCCACCGGCATGGAAGAGCCGGTGCTGGTTTCCGGCACCGACGGCTGCGGCACCAAGGTCAAGCTGGCCATTCTCATGGACAAGCACGACACCATCGGCATTGACTGCGTGGCCATGTGCGTCAACGACATCATCTGCGTGGGCGCGAAGCCCCTCTTTTTCCTGGACTACATCGCCTGCGGCAAGAACGTGCCCGAGAAAATCGCCGAGATCGTGGGCGGCGTGGCCGAGGGCTGCGTCCAGTCCGGTGCTGCCCTGATTGGCGGCGAGACCGCCGAGCATCCGGGCATGATGCCTGTGGAGGATTACGACCTGGCGGGCTTCGCCGTGGGCATTGTGGATAAGAAGAAGATTCTCGACAACACCCGGATGGCGGAAGGGGACGTAGTCATTGCCCTGTCCTCCACCGGCATCCACTCCAACGGCTTCTCCCTGTGCCGGAAGGTTTTCGACATCGACAACAACAACCCGGAGCTGTATGTGCCCCGGGCTGAGCTGGGCGGGCAGACCATTGCTGAGGCACTGCTGGTCCCCACCAAGATCTACGTCAAGCCTGTGCTGGCCCTTCTGGAAAAGGTGGACGTAAAGGGCATCAGCCACATCACCGGCGGCGGCTTCTACGAGAACATCCCCCGTTCCATTCCCGACGGCCTGTGTGCGCAAATTGACAAAGCCAGCATCAAAGTTCTGCCCATCTTCGACGTGATCGCCAAGTGGGGCAACATTCCGGAGCGGGACATGTTCAACACCTACAACATGGGCGTGGGCATGAGCATCGTGGTGCCCAAGGCGCAGGAGCAGGAGGCTCTGGACATTCTGAAAGCAAACGGCGTGGAGGCCTATACCATGGGCGTCATCGTCAAGGGTGAGGAAAAGGTGGTTCTGAAATGAAAACCAGAATCGCGGTTTTTGTCTCCGGCGGCGGCACCAATCTCCAGGCCTTGATCGATGCCCAGGGCAAGGTGCTGCAAAGCGGCGAAATTGCCCTGGTGGTGTCCAATAACGCCGGGGCCTATGCTTTGGAGCGGGCGAAAAAGGTGGGGATTCCCACCGCCGTTGTGCTGAAAAAGGAATGCGGCTCTCAGGATGCCTTTGAGGAAAGGCTCAAGGAAGTTCTGACCGAGCATGGCATTGAGGTCATCATTCTGGCGGGCTTTATGACCATTCTCACCGAGAAGTTCACCTCCTGCTACCCCAAGCGGATTCTGAACGTCCATCCCAGCCTGATTCCCGCCTTCTGCGGGGAAGGCTTCTATGGTCTCCGGGTGCACGAGGCGGCTCTTCGCTACGGCGTAAAGGTCACCGGCGCCACGGTGCACTTCGTCAATGAAATTCCCGACGGCGGCGAGATCATCGCCCAGAAGGCCGTCTGCATTGAGCCCGGCGATACGCCGGAAGTCCTGCAAAAGCGGGTGATGGAGCAGGCCGAATGGGTGCTTCTGCCCCAGGCGGCGGAAACCGTCTGCGCCGGTTTGCAGGGAAAATAAGGGAGGTTGCATATGAACGTCTACGAAATCAAGACCATGGCCGAGCGTCTGGCAGGAAATACCTACCCCGGTCGGGGCATCGTCCTGGGAGTGACCCCGGACGGCACTCAGGCCGTGGCCGCCTACTTTATCATGGGCCGCAGCGTCAACTCCCGGAACCGGGTGTTTGTCCGGGAGCCTGACGGCATCCGCACGGAAGCCCACGACCCCAGTCTCATGAAAGACCCTCACCTCATTATCTATCATCCCGTCCGGGAAGTGGGACAGGGTCTCATCGTCACCAACGGCGACCAGACCGACACCATCTGGGAATCTCTTGCCAAGGGCGAGAGCTGGGAAGCCGCCCTTCGCACCCGGCAGTTTGAGGACGACGGCCCCAACTGGACGCCCCGGATCTCCGGCCTTCAGGCAGGGGACGGCAGCTATAAAATGTCCATTCTGAAAGCCGCCGACCCGGAAGGAAAGGAATGTGCCCGGTATTTCTACGAGTATCCCGCCACCCCCGGCCTGGGGCACTTCCTGCACACCTACGTCTGCGACGGCAATCCCGTGATCCCCACCTTCCAGGGGGAGCCGGAGCGCACCGCCATCCCCGACGACATCGACGACTTCACCGACGAGCTGTGGAGCAATCTGAATGAAGACAACAAAATCTCCCTGTTCGTCCGGTACACCGACCTGAAAACCGGCGAAATTCAGCAGAGAATCCGCAATAAGCACCTGGAGGACACAAAATGAAAGAATTTGCGTTGAAATATGGCTGCAATCCCAACCAGAAGCCTGCCTCCATCTACATGGCGGACGGCTCCGATCTGCCCATCACCATTCTGAACGGCCGTCCGGGCTACATCAACTTCCTGGACGCCCTGAACTCCTGGCAGCTGGTGAAGGAGCTGAAGGAGGCCACCGGCATGGCATCCGTCACCTCCTTCAAGCACGTCTCCCCCACCTCCGCCGCCGTAGGCAAGCCCCTGCCGGACAGCCTGAAAAAGGCCTGCTTTGTAGACGATGTGCCGGAGCTGGACGGCAGTCCCCTGGCCTGCGCCTACGCCCGTGCCCGGGGCACCGACCGGATGTGCTCCTTCGGCGACTGGGTGGCTCTTTCCGACGTGTGTGACGTGACCACGGCGAAGCTCATCGCCCGGGAGGTTTCCGACGGCGTCATTGCCCCGGGCTATACCGAGGAAGCACTGGCTATCCTCAAGGCCAAGCGCAAGGGCGGCTACAATGTGGTGGCCATTGACCCGGGCTATGTCCCCGCCGAGCAGGAGACCAAGCAGGTCTTTGGCATCACCTTCCAGCAGGGAAGAAACAATTTCAAGATCAACGCCGACCTGCTGAACAACATTGTCACCGAGAACAAAAATCTGACCGAATCTGCCAAAATCGACCTGATCGTGGCGCTGATCACCCTGAAATATACCCAGTCCAATTCCGTCTGCTTTGCCTATGACGGTCAGGCCGTGGGCGTGGGCGCCGGACAGCAGTCCCGGATTCACTGCACCCGGCTGGCTGGCTCCAAGGCCGACACCTTCTTCCTGCGCCAGCATCCCAAGACCCTGGGTCTGCCCTTCCGGGAGGATCTGGGTCGTCCGGGCCGGGACAACGTCATTGACGGCTACATCAACGGCAACGAAGAGGACGTGTGCGCCGAGGGCATCTGGCAGAATTACTTCACCCGGCAGCCGGAACGGCTGACCGAGGAAGACAAGAAAGCATTCCTCGCCGGTTTCGACGGGGTGGCTCTGGGTTCCGACGCCTTCTTCCCCTTCCCGGACAACATCAAGCGGGCCAAGGCCTCCGGCGTTCGCTACATCGCCCAGCCCGGCGGCTCCATTCGGGACGATCTGGTCATCGACGAGTGCAATAAGGACGGCATCGTCATGGCCTTTACCGGAATGAGATTGTTCCATCATTGAGAAAAACCTCGGTGCCAGGCATGTAGGGGCGGCCATTGGCCGCCCGCCGAAACCGAGCCATAATACTATTTCTTAAATGAAATGATTTCATCATTTTACTTAAGCCGTTTCACGGCAGACCGCCTGAGCGGCGGTAAGAAAAGTATTGACTTCGTTTTTTAGCGGCAGTAGCCGCTGGCCGCAATCCTGCGGCCTAATAAAACGCTTTTAAGCGTTTTATTAAAAACTCGTATAAAAAGGGGTATCCAACCCGGCAGCATTGCGGGCGGCCAATGGCCGCCCCTACAAGCTTCCCCGCCGGGTATCGAGAAAGGTGGACATTATGAAGCTTATGGTCGTTGGCGGCGGCGGGCGGGAGCACGCCATTATCCGCTGCCTGAAAAAGAATCCGGAAGTTACCGAGATTTTTGCCCTGCCCGGAAACGGAGGCATCGCCGCGGACGCGGTCTGCGTTCCCGTCGGGGCTACGGATATTGACGGCATTGTGAAATTTGCCGTGGAGAACAAAATTGACTACGCCGTGGTGGCTCCGGACGATCCTCTGGTCTTAGGCTGTGTGGATGCCCTGGAAAAGGTGGGCGTTCCCTGCTTCGGCCCCCGGGCAAACGCCGCCATCATTGAAGGCAGCAAGGTCTTCTCCAAAAATCTCATGAAGAAGTACCATATCCCCACCGCCGGCTATGAGGTCTTTGACGACATGGATGCCGCCCTTCGGTATCTGGACACCGCCCCCATCCCCACGGTCATCAAGGCCGACGGTCTGGCGCTGGGCAAGGGTGTCATCATCGCCCAGACCCGTCAGGAAGCCAAGGATGCCGTCAAATCCATGATGGCCGACAAGGTTTTCGGTCACAGCGGCGATCACATCGTCATCGAGGAATTCTTGACCGGCCCGGAGGTCAGCGTGCTGGCCTTTACCGACGGCAAGGTGGTCAAGCCCATGGTTTCCTCCATGGATCACAAGCGTATCGGCGACCATGACCAGGGTCTGAACACCGGCGGCATGGGCACCGTGGCTCCCAACCCCTACTACACGGAAGAAATCGCGGCGCAGTGCATGGAAGAGATTTTCCTGCCCACCATCGCCGCCATGAACGCCGAAGGACGCACCTTCCGGGGCTGCCTGTACTTTGGCCTTATGCTGACCCCCAAGGGCCCCAAGGTCATTGAGTACAACTGCCGGTTCGGCGATCCCGAGACCCAGGTGGTGCTGCCCCTGCTGGAAAGCGACCTGCTCACCGTCATGCGGGCCTGCACCGAGGGCACGCTGGAAAGCACCGAGGTCAGATTTTCCGATAAGCACGCCTGCTGCGTGATTCTGGCATCCGCCGGATATCCCGTCTCCTACAAGAAGGGCTTCCCCATCACCATGACCGCCGAGGCCGCCGCTCACACCTATGTGGCCGGAGCTAAGCTGGAAAATGGGCAGCTCGTCACCTCCGGCGGCCGGGTCACCGGCACCACCGCCGTGGCGGATTCTTTGGCGGAAGCCATCCGGGAGGCTTATCGCCTGTCCGATGGGGTGAAATTCGAGGGAGCCTACCGCAGAAGCGATATCGGTCAGCGAGCCCTGCAGGCCGGGAAATAAGGGAGGACGCCATATGGTATATCGGGTTTATGTAGAGAAAAAGCCGGGGCAGACCCAGGAGGCTCAGGGTCTTCTTGGTCAGATCCGGGACTTTTTGCAGATCAAGGGGCTGAAAGAGCTTCGGATTCTGAATCGGTACGATGCGGAAAACATCGATGAGCAGCTCTTCCGTTACGCGGTGAACACCGTGTTCTCCGAGCCCCAGGTGGATAACGTGAGCTTCCAGGCTCCCCAGGGGCAGATCGTCTTCGCCGTGGAGCCTCTGCCCGGTCAGTACGACCAGCGGGCGGACTCCGCCGCCCAGTGCATCCAGATCATTTCCCAGGGCAACCGGCCTGCCGTGCGTACCGCCAAGGTCTATGTGCTCACCGGAGATATTTCCGGCGAAGAGCTGGCTGCCATCAAGAAATACGTCATCAACGCCGTGGAAAGCCGGGAAGCCTCTCTGGACATGCCGGAAACCCTGGCGGTTCATTACGACGCTCCGGAAACCGTCGCCACCGTGGAGGGCTTCACCGCCATGGATGAGAGCGCACTGGCCGCGCTTCTGGAGCAGCTGGGGCTTGCCATGGACTTGGACGATCTGAAATTCCTCCAGGCCTACTTCCGGGACACCGAGCACCGGGATCCCACCATCACCGAAATTCGGGTGGTAGACACCTACTGGTCCGACCACTGCCGCCACACCACCTTCTCCACCCACCTGGACAGCATCACCATTCACGATGCCGGGGTGCAGGCGGCTTATGAGCAATACCTGGCCGCCCGGGTGGCAGTCTACGGCGAGGAAAAAGCCGCCCAGCGTCCCCAGACCCTCATGGACATTGCCACCATCGGCGCAAAATACCTGAAAAAACAGGGCAAGCTTCCTGAGCTGGACGAGAGCGAGGAAATCAATGCCTGCTCCATCCACGTCACCGCCACGGTAAACGGCGAAGATCAGGACTGGCTGCTGATGTTCAAGAACGAAACCCACAACCATCCCACGGAAATCGAGCCCTTCGGCGGTGCCGCCACCTGCATCGGCGGCTGCATCCGGGATCCTCTGTCCGGCAGAGCCTATGTCCATCAGGCCATGCGGGTCACCGGTGCGGGCGACCCCCGGGCCTCCCTGAAGGACACCCTGCCCGGCAAGCTCCCCCAGCGGAAGCTCTGCCAGACCGCCGCCGCGGGCTATTCTTCCTACGGCAACCAGATCGGTCTTGCCACCGGTCATGTGGCGGAGCTTTATCACGAGGGCTTCATCGCCAAGCGGTTGGAGTGCGGCGCGGTGGTTGCCGCCGCCCCCGCGGAAAATGTCCGCCGGGAGTGCCCCGCCCCCGGTGACGTGGTCATCCTGCTGGGCGGCCGCACCGGCCGGGACGGCATCGGCGGCGCCACCGGCTCCTCCAAGAGCCACAACCTGAAATCCCTGACCACCATGGCTTCCGAGGTTCAGAAGGGCAATGCCCCTGAGGAACGGAAGATTCAGAGACTCTTCCGCAGCAGCAAGGTCACCCGGCTCATCAAGCGCTGCAACGACTTCGGCGCCGGCGGCGTGTCCGTGGCCATCGGCGAGCTGGCCGACGGTCTGCGCATCGATCTGGACGCGGTACGCAAAAAGTATGAGGGTCTGGACGGCACGGAGCTGGCCATTTCCGAGTCCCAGGAGCGGATGGCGGTGGTGGTTGCCCCGGAGGATGCCGATGCCTTCATTGCCGCTGCCCAGGAAGAAAACCTGGAGGCCTATCGGGTGGCTCTGGTCACCGAGGAAGCCCGGATGGTTATGTCCTGGAAGGGTCACGAAATCGCGAACCTTTCCCGGGATTTCCTGAACACCAACGGCGCGGTGAAGCACGCCGGCGTGGAGGTTCCCGATGCTGGCCGTCCCTTCGGCCTTGTTTACGACGACCCCATTGACCTGCGGGCTTTGGCCGGTCAGCTGAAATTTGCCTCCCAGAGAGGCCTTGTGGAGCGGTTCGACGCTACCATCGGCGCGGGCAGTCTTCTCATGCCCTTCGGCGGCAAGAACCAGGCCACCCCGGCTCAGGCCATGGCCGCCAAGCTGCCGGTGCTGCCCGGTGAGGACACCGACGCCGCCAGCGTCATGGCCTGGGGCTGCGATCCCGACCTGCTGAGCGCCGACCCCTATCTGGGAGCCAAGGCCGCGGTGATTTCCTCCATGGCCAAGATCGTGGCCGCCGGCGCGGACTACAAAAAGGCTTACCTGACCTTGCAGGAGTTCTTCGAGAAGCTGAGAAACGAGCCTCAGCGGTGGGGCAAGCCCTTCCAGGCATTGCTTGGCGCGCTGGATGCCCAGCTCCACCTGGACGCCGCGGCCATCGGCGGCAAGGACTCCATGTCCGGCACGTTCCTGGATAAGGACGTGCCCCCCACCCTGATTTCCTTCGCCATCGCCCCCCTGAAGGCAAACGATGTCATTTCGGGGGAATTCAAGGAAGCCGGACACCCGGTGTACTTCTTCGACTGCGGCAGCTACGATGCCATGAAGACCACCTGGGAGAAGTTCCACGGCCTGTGCCTTGCCGGAAAGGTGAAGGCCGCCTACGCGGTAGACGCCGGCGGCGTTGCCGAGGCGGTGATGAAGATGTCCTTCGGCAATGACATCGGCTTTGCCGAGACCGAAGGCGCCGTCCGGTACGACGGCCCCCGGTACGGCTGTCTCATCGCCGAGCTGACCGAGGACTGCGATTTCGGCGAGAAGATCGGCCTAACCATCGCCGAGCCGGTGATCCGCTATCACGGCGCCACCGCTTCCATTGCCGAACTCTATGCCATCAACGCTTCCGTTTTGGAGAAGGTCTATCCCACCAAGACTGTGGAGACCGACAAGCCCATTCCCACCTTTGACTACCAGGCCGCTTCTTACCCCGCCCCGGCGGTGAAGTGCGCCAAGCCCAAGGTGCTGATTCCCGTGTTCCCCGGCACCAACTGCGAGTATGACTCCGCCCGGGCGGTGGAAGCGGCGGGCGCTCAGGCGGAGATTCTGGTGATCCGGAACCTGACCGCCGAGGACGTGGCGAGAAGCGTGGAGCAGGCCGTCGAAAAAATCAGAGACAGCCAGATGATCTTCCTGCCCGGCGGCTTCTCCGGCGGCGACGAGCCCGACGGCTCCGCCAAGTTCATCACCGCCTTCTTCCGGAATCCTGCCGTCAAGGCGGAGGTGACGAAGCTTCTGGAGCAGCGGGACGGCCTGATGTGCGGCATCTGCAACGGCTTCCAGGCTCTCATCAAGCTGGGTCTGGTGCCCTTCGGCAAGATCATCGACACCGACGACACCTGCCCCACCCTGACCTTCAACACCATCGGCCGCCACCAGAGCCGGATTGTAAGAACCCGGGTGGCCTCCAACAAGAGCCCCTGGCTGAGCCTGACCCAGGTGGGCGATGTCTACAACGTGCCCATTTCCCACGGCGAGGGCAAGTTCCTGGCAAGCGAGACCCTGGTCAGGCAGCTGGCGGAAAACGGCCAGATCGCCACTCAGTATGTTGACCTGGCGGGCAAGCCCACCATGGATGCCGCCTTCAATCCCAACGGCTCCGTGTGCGCCATCGAGGGCATTACCTCCCCTGACGGCCGGGTCTTCGGCAAGATGGGTCACAGCGAGCGCATTGGCAAAGAGCTCTACCGGAACGTGCCCGGACAGTACGATATCCGGATGTTCGAGGCCGCGGTCAAGTATTTTAAGTAAATACAAAATAGAGAACCCCGCCCAGGTGCGATGCACCCGGGCGGGGTGTTCAATTTATGGGAATTTTCCAAAAAAGTCAGTAGGGGCGGCCACTGGCCGCCCGAGGCTCCCCTTGGTCAGCAAGGGGAGCTGTCATGGCCGTCTCCCGCAAGGCCATGACTGAGGGGATCAGAACTTACCGGTTTTGACAATCCCTCAGTCTCGCGCTTGCGGGGGACGCGCGAGCCAGCTCCCTTTACACAAGGGAGCCGGGGTGCTCTGCGCACCAGTGCGTTTTTCGGCAACTTACTGTTCCTTTTCCTTTGCTTCCTTCTTTGCCTTTCTCCGGCGGCGCAGAGGACGGGTGACCAGCACGGCAACCGCCGCAATCACCGCCAGCACAACCAGGGAAGGCAGGGAACTGATCAGCCACACCAGTACATTCACGATGGTCTCGCCTACGCCCTTCAGGTTATCCCGGAAGCCCTTGGAGATCCGCTCCCAAACGCCGGGCTCCTCCACCGGGGTGTATTCCTGCACCTCGTCAATGGACAGGTACACCGTGGCGTAGTCGATCTGATTATCGTACAGCCGCTTCTGGGAGGTGACGTTTTCCAGCTCGTAGCGCACCTCGGTGAGCCGATCCTCAATGGCCAGCAGATCCTCCATATTCTCCGCCTGACTTAACAGCTCCAGCAGCCGGGTCTCCTCGGTTTCCAGAGCCTTCATCCGGCTCTCCGTAGCCACATAAGAAAGGGTCACGTCCTCCACGCTTTTGCTCTGGCTCACCAGATTCGCAAGGCCGCCCACATCCTGGGTAAAGGCATCCACCTGGTCGGCGGGAATCCGGACGGTGAAGCTGGCGCTGCGGTAACGACGGCCGGTGCCGCTGCCATTGTAGACATTCTGATCCTCCACATAGCCGCCCAGGGCCCCGATCTTTTCATTCAATGCCCCGGTCAGGGCATCCAGATCGTCGGTTTCCGCGCTGATGTGCATGGTGATGATCCACTTCCGGCTTTCCGGCAGGGTTATGTCCCCAGCAGAGCCGCCGTTGTCCATAGCGCCGGAGGCGGCTTCCGCTTCCATGGGGGTTTCCACCCTGTCCGCGGCATAATCCACCATTTCCATGTTGGAAGCGGTCTTGCTGGCACCGCCGCAGCCGGTAAGCAGGGCAGCCAGCAGCGCAATACTCAAAAAAATCGACAAATACTTTTTCATGGAAGTTTCCTCCTTTTTGTTGTTCACTCCTATAGTCGATAACGGACGGCGCAGGTTGCAAAAATCTGGAAAAAAATCTTTTTTCTTTATCTTATCATTTTTCCTGGCAGGACGCAAGGGTTCCCTTGTGAAAACCGCATAAAAAAGGGGTTGCGAAGGCGGGCTTCTTTCGGTATAATGGAAGCCAGAAAGAGAGGAACTGTACAATGGCAAAACTTTACTTCAAATACGGCGCCATGGGCTCCAGCAAAACCGCCCAGGCCTTGATCACCAAATACAACTACGAGGAAAACGGCCTGAAGGTCTGGCTCATCAAACCCAGCGCGGACACCCGGGACGGAGAGCAGATTCTGCGCAGCCGCATCGGCCTGGAGGCGGCGGTGGAGGTGATTCCGCCGGAGACGGACATCTACGCCCGGTACCTGGGGGTTCGGGAATTAAACTGCGACGTAATCATCGTAGACGAGTGCCAATTTCTGACCGAGACCCAGATCGACCAGCTCCGTGCCATCGTGGATGACCACAACATTCCGGTCATGTGCTTCGGCCTGCGCACGGATTTCCAGACCCGGCTCTTCCCCGGTTCCCGGCGGCTCATGGAGGTGGCAGACACCATCCAGGAGATCAAGACCATCTGCGACTGCGGAGCCAAGGCCACGGTGAACGCCCGAATCGACGGCAGCGGTCACATTATCACCCAGGGTGCCCAGGTGGTGCTGGGGGGCAACGACAGCTACATCGCCATGTGCCACAAGTGCTACGTCCGGGGCATCCGGGAAAACCGGGTCATCCGGCTCCACGGCCAGAAGGGGAGCCTATGAGGAAGGAAAAAGACCTGGACATTGAGCTGATGCGGATTCTTGCCGTGTTTTTCGTGATTTTCAACCACACCCAGAAATGCGGCTTTCAGCTGTACAGCAATTACTGGCCTTTTGATGTCCGGTTTATCGTCTATGGCTTTTTGTCCATTTTCAGCAAATTCTCCGTGCCCCTGTTTTACATGATTTTCGGTGCACTGATGCTGAATCGGGAGCCGGAATCTTATTCCAAGCTTCTTCGCCGGGTGGGGAAGATGGCGGCGTTGGTTTTCTGCTGGTCGGCCATCTACTTTGCGGTGGACGTGGGACTCGGAGAGGAAGCTCCCAGCATTCCCACCTTCTTTCTCCGGCTCTATGAGAGCACCTGCAATTTCTCCTTCTGGTATCTGTACGCCTACATTGCTTTGCTCATGACCCTGCCCCTGCTGCAAAAATTCGCACAGAGCCTGAAAAACATGGATTTTCTCTATGTTTTCGGCCTGTATATTCTCTTTTCCTGCCTGCGCCCCACGGGAGAATTTTTCCTGGGCCAGGGCCAGCACACCCTCAATTCCCGTCTCAACCCCAGCTGGCTGTTTACGGGCATCGTGATCTATCCCCTGCTTGGCTATTTCCTCCGGCACCGGCTCCGGGACTTCTGGAACGGCAAGCGGCTGGCTCTGCTGTGGGTGTGCAATGTAGGGCTGATTCTGCTTTCCGTGCTGATGACGGGCCTTCGGATCTGGCAGACCGGGGAAGTCTCGGCCCAGACCTTTCACAATACCTTCGTCTGCGTGAACGCCGCCGCCGTTTTTGTAAGCTGCCAATGCCTGTTTGACCGGGCTGCTCCCCCTCAGTGGACAAAGAACATCATTTTGTCCTTGGGGGAATCTTCCCTGGGCATTTACCTGCTCCACGTTTTCTTCATGTTCAAAATCGGAACGCTGGAAAACTGCTTCTGGCTCTATCATCTTTGCCATGTGAACGGGATGGTCAGTACGTTTGCTTACTGTCTGGCGGTGCTGCTCATGGGCTATGGAGCCACCCAGATTCTCCGCAAAATCCCCGGGATAAAATTCCTGGTAAGAGGTTAATTGAATTCATCAAAAGGAAGGATTTTATATTATGGAACTGCGTGAAATTCTCGCCAAGTGCGACCACACTCTGCTGACCCAGACCGCCACCTGGGCGGACATCCGGGACATCTGCGACGACGGCATGAAATACCACACCGCCTCCGTCTGCATCCCCGCCTCCTTCGTCAGGCAGGCAAAGGCCTATGTGGGAGACAAGCTTCCCATCTGCACCGTCATCGGCTTCCCCAACGGCTACGACACCACCGCCGCCAAGTGCTTCATGGCCTCCGACGCCGTGGACAACGGAGCCGATGAGGTGGACATGGTCATCAACATCGGCTGGGCCAAGGAAGCCAAATGGGACGACATCACCGCCGAAATCGCCGCGGTGAAAAAAGCCTGCAAGGGGAAGCTTCTGAAGGTCATCATTGAAACCTGTCTGCTCACCGACGAGGAGAAGATCGCCCTGTGCAAGTGCGTCTCCGACTCCGGTGCGGACTATATCAAGACCTCCACAGGCTTCTCCAAGGCCGGCGCTACCTTCCACGACGTAGAGCTCTTCGCCGCCCACGTTGCCCCCCATGTGAAAATCAAGGCCGCCGGGGGCATTTCCTCTCTGGCCGACGCTCAGAAGTTCATCGAGCTGGGAGCCTCCCGGCTGGGAACCTCCCGGATCGTGAAGATCGCCAAGAGCCTGCCCGACGACGGCAGCTACTAATCGGAAAGGAGCTTTTTTATGCTTACCACTCCCACCCCTCATATTTCCGCCAAGCCCGGTGACTTCGGCAAAACCGTGCTCATGCCCGGCGATCCCCTGCGCTCCAAGTTCATCGCGGAAACTTTCCTGGAAAATCCGGTGCTGGTCAACAACGTCCGGGGCGTTCAGGGCTACACCGGCACCTACAAAGGCGTGAAGGTCTCCGTCATGGCCTCCGGCATGGGTATGCCCGCCATCGGCATTTACTCCCATGAGCTGTTCAACGGCTACGGCGTGGAGAACATCATCCGGGTAGGCTCCGCCGGTTCCATTCAGGAGAATATTCACCTCTATGACCTGGTCATTGCCCAGGGTGCCTGCACCGATTCCAACTACGCCGCCCAGTTCCATCTGCCCGGCACCTTCGCCCCCATCGCCAGCTGGGAACTGCTCAGCGAAGCCGTGAAGGCCGCCGAGGCCCGGGGCGCCACCTACCATGTGGGCAACGTGAATTCCTCCGATGTGTTCTACGGTGACCACGTTGGGGTGCCCGAGGGCTTAGACAGCGTGTACGGCCTGAAGAAGATGGGCGTCATGGCTCTGGAAATGGAGGCCGCGGCTCTGTACATGAATGCCGCCCGGTACGGCAAGCGGGCCCTGTGCATCTGCACCATCTCCGACCATGTGCTGAGCGGTGTGGAGACCACCTCCGAAGAGCGTCAGACTGCCTTCACCGAAATGATGAAGGTTGCCCTGGACGTGGCCGCCGCCATGGAGAGTAGGTAATATGAAACGGGTATTTCTCATCGTTCTGGATTCCTTCGGCATCGGTCAGATGCCGGACTGCGAAAAATTCGGGGACATTGGCGTGAACACCCTGGGTGCCTGCGCCACCTCCCGGCTTCTGGACATTCCCAACATGACCGCCGCCGGTCTGGGCAATATCGACGGCGTTACCTGTCTGCCCAAGGCCGAGCCTCAGACAGGTGCCTGCGCCCGGCTGACGGAAGCCTCCATGGGCAAGGACACCACCATCGGTCACTGGGAGATTTCCGGTATCGTCTCCCCCAAGCCCCTGCCCACCTATCCCCAGGGCTTCCCGAAAGAGGTGCTGGATGCCTTCGAGCAGGCCACCGGCCGGGGCGTGTTATGTAACCTCCCCTATTCCGGCACCGACGTGATCCGCGATTACGGCAAGGAGCATATGGAAACAGGCAAGTGGATCGTCTACACCTCCGCCGACTCCGTGTTCCAGGTGGCGGCTCACGAGGATGTAGTGCCCCTTGAGGAGCTGTACGATGCCTGTCGGAAGGCCCGGAAAATTCTCCGGGGGGATCACGGCGTAGGCCGGGTCATTGCCCGTCCCTTTGTGGGCACTCCGGAAGCCGGCTTCACCCGCACCCCCAACCGCCACGACTTCTCCCTGGAGCCTCCGGCGAAGACCATGCTGGACGCCATTTCCGGGGCGGGACTGGACTGTCTGGCCGTGGGCAAAATTCACGACATTTTCGCCGGTCAGGGAGACACGGAGCACGTCTTCAATAAGAGCAATGCCGACGGCATGGCTCACACCGACGACTATGCCGCGAGAAATTTCCACGGCCTGTGCTTTGTGAATCTGGTGGACTTTGATATGCTCTACGGTCACCGCAGAGACATTGACGGCTATGCCAGAGCTCTGACGGAGTTTGACCGGTGGCTGGGCGCTTTCCTGCCCAAGCTGGGGGCGGAGGACATTCTGATGATCACCGCCGACCACGGCTGTGACCCTTCCTACACCGCCACCACCGACCACACCCGGGAGTATGTGCCTCTTCTGGTGCTGGGCAAGGCCGTGAAGCCCGTGAATCTGGGCACTCGCGGCAGCTTTGCGGACATTGCCGCCACCGTCACCGAGCTGCTGGGCGTGCCCTTCGAAACCCCGGGCAAGAGCTTTGCGGGGGAAATTCTCCTATAAAACTACGAAATTCAATGTAGGGGCGGCCATTGGCCGCCCGCAAAGTTCGAAATTGATGCTCACGCAGCCCTGCCTGTTACGGGCGGCCAGTGGCCGCCCCTACATACACGAACGTACAATTTCACATAATCTGGTGGCTTGCTCGTTCTCTTAAATGCAAGGGAAAGTTCAAGCCACCAACTTTCAACAGGAGGAAACCGATGGAACCTTCCGAATTATGTAACCTTGCCAAGGAGGCCATGACCCACGCCTACGCGCCCTACTCCGGCTACAAGGTGGGAGCCGCCCTGCTCTGCGCCGACGGCACCGTCTATCAGGGCTGCAACATTGAAAACGCTTCCTACACCCCCACGGTCTGCGCCGAACGCACTGCCTTCTTCAAGGCGGTCTACGACGGCCACCGGGATTTCACCGCCATCGCCGTCTGCGGCGGCAAGGACGGAATCATCACCGGCGCTTTCCCTCCCTGCGGCGTCTGCCGCCAGGTCATGCGGGAATTCTGCGCCGATGACTTTCTGATCTACCTGATCCATGACACCGGCTTCGAGGCCGTGACCCTTTCTCAGCTGCTGCCCTACAGTTTTTCCGCCGGGGCGCATATGAAATAACCAAAAGCTCCCACTGAAGAAGCATATTTTTTGTCGAAAATCGCTCTTATGATGGATTGGGTGTTGATTTTTTCGGAAAAATATGCGACAATAGGGCTGGTATCTCCGATACCGATACCTACAATTTATGGAGGAATGCAATATGAAAAAGATTCTGGCACTGCTGCTGGTTCTGGCTCTGGCCCTGGGCATGGCTGCCTGCGGCGCAAAGACCGAGCCTGCCGCTACCGAAGCACCCGCTGCCAACGCCCCTGCCGCTGACAGCGCTGCTGTTTCCGCGGATGACATCCCCGATGAGATGACCTCTGCCGACGGCAAGTATCAGGTGGCTTTCGTCACCGACGTGGGCACCCTGAAGGACAAGTCCTTCAACCAGGGCACCTATGACGGCGTGAAGCTGTACGCCAACGCCAATGGCAAGGCCTACAAGTACTATCAGCCCGCCAACGGCAGCAACGCTACCGATGACGACCGGATCGATGCCGCTACCCT
>CAKTOH010000010.1 GCA_934589705.1 uncultured Oscillospiraceae bacterium
TATATCGCAGACTGGTGTGGGAATCCCCCGGATAGAAGTAAAAGCCACTGGTTTATGATCTAAAATGTTTGAAAATTAGGGGGATTGCCACGGCAGTGTGCGCACTGCCTCGCAATGACATGGTTTTTCGACAGTCTGAAGCACCCCGGGAACCCGGGGTGCTTCGGTTTTAGGGAAGCTCTGATTAAATCGGCAAGAGCTGGCGGCGAGAGATTTTGTCACGAATGAAAGTTTGAAAAGTGCCGGAATACTGTATGTATTTCAAGCTTTTCAAACTGCGCAGTCGGGGCAAAAGATCCGTCGCCCAGCCGCAGACGATTTATTCAGAGTTTCCTTAGCATTACTCCTCCAGCAGAGCGATATGCACGGTATCCAGCTGCGCCTTGTCCACGGTGGTGGGAGCGCCCATCATCAGATCCTGGGCATTCTTGTTCATGGGGAAGGTGATGACCTCCCGGATGGACTCCTCGCCGGTGAGCAGCATAATCAGCCGGTCAATGCCGGGAGCCGCGCCGGCGTGAGGGGGGGCGCCGTAGGTGAAGGCATTGTACATGGCGGGGAACTTGGCCTTCACGTCGGCCTCGCCCAGGCCCACCAGCTCGAAGGCCTTGACCATGATCTCCGGGTCGTGGTTCCGGACGGCGCCGGAGGCGGACTCGTAGCCGTTGACCACCAGGTCATACTGATCGGCCTTGATGGCAAGCAGCTTATCCATATCCCCCTCGGCCTCTTCCAGTGCTTTCAGGCCGCCCTGGGGCATGGAGAAGGGGTTGTGGCAGAATTCCAGCGCGCCGGATTCCTCGCCGATTTCATACATGGGGAAATCCACGATCCAGCAGATAGCGTACTGCTCCTCGTCGAAGTGACCGGGCACCCGGCGACCCAGCAGGGTGCGAATGACACCGGCGGTCTTCTGGGCGGCGGACTTTTTGCCCGCGGCCATGCACACGAAGGAGCCGGGCTTCAGATTCAGCTTTTCCGTCAGCGCGGGAGCGCAGTCTCCCAGGAACTTGGAAATGCCGCCGGTGAGAGCGCCGTTCTCGTCCACCTTGAACCAGCAGGCCTTGTTGCCGGTCTGCACCTCCACGTCCGCCAGCAGCTTGTCGATCCACTTTCTGGCCTGGGTGAAGTTGTCCACCGCCACCGCCTTGACGGTAGCGTTCTCAAAGGGGCCGAAGCCGCAGCCCTGGACGATCCCGGAAATGTCCTGAATCTCCAGATCAATCCGCAGGTCGGGCTTGTCGGAGCCGTAACGCTCCATGGCCTCGTTGTAGGGGATGTGCCGGAAGGGAGCCTGGGACACCCGCTTGTACTTGCCGAACTTCTCAAACACCGGCACCAGCACATCCTCCAGGGTGGACAGCACGTCCTCCTGGGAGGCGAAGGCCATTTCCATATCCAGCTGGTAGAACTCGCCGGGGGTCCGGTCGGCTCTGGCGTCCTCGTCCCGGAAGCAGGGAGCGATCTGGAAATACCGGTCAAAGCCGGAGGTCATCAGCAGCTGCTTGAACTGCTGGGGGGCCTGGGGCAGGGCATAGAACTTGCCGGGATGGTTCCGGGCGGGCACCAGATAGTCTCTCGCGCCCTCGGGAGAAGAGGCGGTGAGGATGGGGGTGGTGATCTCCAGGAAGCCCTTCTCGGTCATGAGCCGGCGCAGCTCCGCCACCACCTGGCAGCGCAGGACGATGTTGCTCTTCACCGCAGGATTCCGCAGATCCAGGAACCGGTACTTGAGACGGGTGTTCTCGTCGGCCTCCTTGGACTTGTTGATTTCAAAGGGCAGCTGGTTGTGAATGCACTTGCCCAGCACCTCGATTTTCTCGGGAACCACCTCGATTTCGCCGGTGGGAAGCTTGGGGTTCTTGCTCTCCCGCTCCCGGACGACGCCGGTGACGGACAGAGTAGACTCCTTGTTGACGGGCTTGATCCGCTTCATCATCTCTTCGGTTTCGATCACCACCTGGGTGGTGCCGTAATAGTCCCGGAGCACGCAGAAGGCAAAGTTCGCGCCTACCTCCCGGACGTTTTCCAGCCAGCCGACAATGGTCACGGTCTTGCCGGCATCGGAAAGCCGGAGCTGGCCGCAGTTATGTGTTCTGGATTGCATCATAGAAAGGATCCTCTCTCTTCTGAATTTAGCCCATATATTATCCCACAATCTTAGTTGCTTGTCAACAAAAACCGGGCTTCTCAGGCAAAAAAGGCGGAGCAGACCGAAAACGGTCTGCTCCGCGCCGGATTATGGATTCTCCCGGGACAGCTCCTCCAGGTACTTTTCCAGATACACCTTCTGGACGGCGGCGATGATGCAGGTGGAGATCAGCCGCTTTTCGTCGGAATTGGTATCGGGGAACATCTCCGCCGTGTCCGTCAGGTCGAAGGTAAACAGAAGCAAGGATTCAAATTCCCGGACAAAATAGTCGTAGGCTCGCTGGACGGTATAGGTGTCCTGCTGGATTTTCAGGAATGTGGACAGGGCGTCCAGACTCAGCACGCTTTTGCAGATGGCGATAAAAATCAGGTAGGCGATCTGATCCCGGCTGTACTGCTTTTTCACAGGATTGCCGATGAGACCCTTTTTCACATAGTTGCTGATCATGGAGCCGGTGAGCATCCCGTCCCCCAAAGGCATCAGGCTGCTGTTGATGTATTTTGCCGCCTGAACCAGGTAAAGTCCCACGTCGGGAATTTCCTGATATCGGGGCAGGTGGAAATCACGGTAGGCCTCCGCGATTTTTTCGTTGATTCGCTGATTCATTTCCATCACCCTGGGCTATTATACCCAGGAAAGGGTCGGTTGTCAATATCCGAAAACTTATTTTAAGATTCTCTTGACATTGACATCGGTTGTTGATACAATTGTAAGCGGTTATTGAAAAACCGATGAATAGAGATGGCGAGGCTTAATCATGAAATTTAGAATTGTTACAGACTCCTCCTCCAATGTGCTGAGCATTCCCCACGAGGATTACGGCTGCGTACCCATGAAGATTGTAGCCGGAAAGGAATATGTGGACGCCCCCGGGCTGAACGTGGCTCAGATGGTGGAGGATCTGAAGGGCTATAAGGGAAAAACCGGCTCCTCCTGCCCCAATGTGGGCGAATGGCTGGAGGCCTTCGGCGATGCCCAGTATGTTTTCGGCATTACCATCACCAAGCATCTGTCCGGCAGCTACAACGCCGCCCGGCAGGCGGCGGAAACCTATATGGAAGAGCACCCTGACCGGCGGGTCTATCTGTTCGACTCCCTGGCCGCCGGCCCGGAGCTGATGATGATTGCGGATAAAATCCGTCAGTGCGAGGCGGCTGGGGACGATTTCGACACCACCGTTGCCAAGGTGCTGGACTATCACAATCACACCCACACCATTTTCTGTCTGGAATCCATGCACAACCTGGCTCACAACGGCCGGGTGCCCATTACCGTGGCAAAGCTTGCCGGAATGCTGGGCATTCGGATCATCGGCGAGGCTCAGGGAGGCCAGATCGTAGCCATCCACAAGCCCAGAGGGGAGAAGAAGGCCTTGCTTGCCATGGCTCAGACGATAAAGGAGCGGGGCTTCCGGGACGGCGGGCTCATCCGCGTTGCCCACTGCTTTGCCGACGACCGGGTTCAGGAGTTCATGTCGAAAATCCGGGAAGATTTTCCCCACGCCCGGTTTCTCGTAGAGCCGACCACCGCCCTTTGCAGCTACTACGCGGAGCACGGCGGATATATCGTGGGCTTTGAGGGCGGCTTCAACGTCAATAACGATAATTCCAAGTTCTAGTAGAAGCTTTGAAAAACTTGTAGGGGCGGCCATTGGCCGCCCGCTTTTTTCGCCGTTTCCGGGAACTTGCGTCAGAACGCAAAAAGGCTCCCCTTGCTGATCAAGGGTGGTGCTCCCGCACCAGTGCTTCTTTCTGGTTCGCAATGACATCCTTTTTCTGTAGTTCTCAAAAATACCTGAAAGCAATTGGGGCACTGCATTCGCAGTGCCCCAATCCAGCGTGTCAAAAAAGCTCCCAATATACGTTGTCATTCCGAACCAGTCCGCAGACTGGTGTGGGAATCCCCCGGATAGAAGTAAAAACCACTGGTTTAGGATCTAAAATGTTTGAAAATTTTGGGGATTGCCACGGCAGTGTGCGCACTGCCTCGCAATGACATGGTTTTTCGGCAGTCTCAATAGGGGCACTGCGAATATTCGCAGTGCCCCTATCAAATATTTTCAAAATTCCTTATTCTTCCGGTTTCTCCCCGGTGGTCTCCTCAGCAGCGGTTTCCTCCGTGGCACACTTCTGCGCCGCCTCCGCCGCCACCCGGTTGACGAACAGATCTGCCGGGTCGTGGGGCAGGAAGTGCTGCCACAGCAGCGCCCCCACGGCAATGACGCAGGTCAGCCCCGCCAGCACCTGGCTCACCCGGAAGGGGCCCCAGTAGAGGCTGTCCACCCGCAGCCCCTCGATAAAGCACCGACCCAGGCCGTACCAGGCGCTGTAGCTCAGAGCGATCTGGCCGTCGTATTTTCTGCGCTTGGACAGGAAGTGCAGCAGCACGAAACCGACGAGATTCCACACGGATTCATACAGGAAGGTGGGGTGGTAATACTCCCACTGGTTCGTCACGGTATTGAATAAGCCCATCCGGAAGAAGCTGTCTGTGGCCGCGCCGAAGGCCTCCCGGTTGAAGAAGTTGCCCCAGCGACCCAGAATCTGTCCGATGAAGAACCCCAGCAGGGTGATATCCAGCACCGTGGTGACCCGGAGCTTTTTCACCTTGCACAGCACCGCCACGCCGATGACCGCGCCGATGACGCTGCCATAGATGGCGATGCCTCCCTCCCAGATGGCGAACACAGACAGCGGGTTATCGGCGTAGTCCTTCCAGGAGAAGGCCACATAGTAAATTCTCGCGCAGAGAATGGCAAAGGGGGTGATCCACAGCACGCCGTCCAGGATGTCGTCCTCCTTCAGGCCGAACTCCTTGCTTCTGCGGCAGGCGTAGAGCACGGCGAGAATCAGCCCCAGGCCAATGCACAGGCCGTACAGATGGATGGTCAGCGGGCCCAGCTGGAAATATCTGGGCGGGTTCATTTCCAGTCCCAGAAAGGGGAAGGAAATAGAAGAATAATCAGCAGGATTCATGATCTTTCTCTCCTTGTGTGGTAGGTTCAATGACAGACAGGCAGCACCGCTCCTCGGTGACCACCCGTCTCAGGAAATCCCCGATTTCCCGCTCCTCGATCTGCCGGTAGATTTCCGGGAAGCGGAAGTAATCAAAGTCAGAAAAATGATAGGCGCAGATCCGGAAGCAGGTGGCGTCAAAGCTGTCCAGGCTCCGGATACGTCTGCCCAGGGCACTGCGCTTCATCCGCAGGAAGTCTTTCTCCGGTACGCCCTCCCGGGTGATTTTCGCCGCCTGGGTCAGAATGGCCTCCCGGATCTTCCGGGGCTCGTAGCTGTCTCCGGCGCACAGCAGCATGGCGCAGCCGTCGATGGTCTCAAAGCCGCCGCCGAAGGAGGTATCGATGATTCCCTCCTCATACAGCCGCAGATACAGCTCCGAGGATTCGCCGAAAAGCGCCTCCGCCGCCAGGTCTGCCACCATTTCCTCCCGGATGGCCGCGTCTCCCCGTCCCAGGGGCTCACACTTGAAGGCCAGGTTGAACATGGGCATGGCCACTTCCATCCGGCCTGTCGTCTCCTTCCGGGGGCAGGTCATGTCCTCCCGGGGCAGGGGCTTCTTCTCCCCCACCGGGGCAGGCTCGGTGCCCAGAATTTCCTCCGCCGCCCGGACAACGGCCTCCGGGTCTACATCGCCGATGACGCACAGAAGCATGTTCCCCGGGGCGTAGAAGGCCCGATGGCAGTCGTGAAGGATTTCCGGCGTGATTTCCCGGATGGTCTCGCCGGTTCCCAGGATGGGCACCCGGATGGGGTGCTCCCGGTACATGGCCTTCACCAGGTTCTCAAAAATCACGCTGTCCGGGGCATCCTCGTTCATGCCGATCTCCTGGTCGATGATTCCCCGCTCCTTTTCCACGCTTTCGGCGGTGAAATAGGGGGTGGACACGAATTCCAGCAGCAGACGCAGGCAGGCGTCAAAATTCTTCGTGCAGGAGAAGTAATAGGCGGTCATGTCGTAGCTGGTGAAGGCGTTGGTGCTGGCGCCCAGCCGGGCAAATTCCGCGGAAACGTCCCGGTCTGGCAGGTCGAACATTTTGTGCTCCAGATAGTGGGCAACCCCCGCCGGAGACCGGTAATCCTTCCCGCCGAAGCGGTAGTCCGTATGCACGGAGCCATAGTCCGTCACAAAATAGGCCAGGCTCCTTGTAAAGCCCTTCCGGGGCACCACGCACACCGTCAGCCCGTTGGGAAGCTTTTGGCGGTACAGCGTCTCGTCCAGCTCCGGGTATTCATAGCGGGTCATAGGCTCTCTCCTTTCAGGAAATAGGTGCTGTGCAGCTTGAGGGTCTTTGCGCAGCGCACCACGTCCGCCACGCTGACCCGCTCCACCGCCTGAAGGTATTCCTCCCGGGTGAAAATCATGCCGCTTAAGGCGGCGGTGCTGTGGAAGCTCTCCACGGCACCGGGGGAATCCAGCACCGCCCGCAGACTGGAGGCAATGGCCTCCTTGGCGGCGGTCAGCTCCTCTTCCGTAATTTGGCCTTCCTGGCAGGCCGCCAGCTGGTTTCGTATCTCCTGCCGGGTGACGGATTCCTTGTCAAAGTCAATGCCCGCGTTGGCAAGCAGGATGCCCTTGGCTCCATAGTAGGTAGAATCGATGGAGTAGCACAGGCTTCTTTTCTCCCGGACGTTCTGGAAGAGCTTGCTGGTCATGCCCCCGCCCAGCACCACGTTGCACACCTGCATGGCGGGCATTTCCGGATCCCGATTGGTAATGGGCGTGGTAAAGCCCATGCACAGCTTTCCCTGAGCCACGTCCATGGTCTCCGTATCCTCTCCCCCAGCGCCCGGGGTGAAGCGGGTCTGGGCGGGTAAGTCCATCGGCTCCCGGGGCAAACCGGCAATCAGGGCTTTCGCCGCCGCCTCCACTTCTTCCTCCGGGGCGCTGCCCACATAGAACAGGGCAATGGGGCTGGTGCGAAGGATTTCCTCATAATGCCGGGTCAGATCCTCCGGGGTAATGGCCGCCACGTCCTCGGTATCTCCCAGCCGGGGCACGCCGAAGGAATCCCCGGCGCACATGCCGCGCAGCAGCCGGGTGATGGCGTAGACACGCTTGTCGTTCCGGTCGGACTCAATGGTGGAAATCAGATTTTTCTTTTCGCTTTCCACGAAATCCGGCAAAAAAGCTCCCGCTTCCTTGGGGGAATCCAGCAGCAGCTCCCGCAGAAATTCCAGCATGGGCCCGAAAACCCGATCCCCGGGCAGGGCAAACCGGTCGTCCATAAAGCCGCAGTAAAGGCCGGTGGTCTGGTAATCCCCCACCCGGCGCACCAGGGGGCTTACCGCCCCGCCGTAAAGTTCATCCAGCCGCTGGGTCACCGCCCGCAGGTCGGGACAGCGGTTTGTGCCCCGCAGGAGCACCGCGGGAAGCAGGGCGTTCTTCGCCGCCTCCGCCTTGCGCATGGGACGCACCAGCTGAAAGCTGAAGCCTCCCTGCTTGAATCGGGTATCCCGGCAGCAGCGCAGGGTCACGCCGGGGGCAATGGTGGTGGTTTGCATCATAGTATTCTCCTGAAAACGCCGAAGACCCGGCGATGATTACAGGGTATTATATACCATTTTTTTCAAAATAGGAAGTAGGACACAAAAATTTAAGACTTTTCCGGTTGTGTTTTTTCCCCTTCTGCGATAGAATAGAGAGACTGTGCAAAAAATACAAGGAGGATTTCCTATGGCATGGCTGGAAATCACCGTCAATACCGCGTCAAAGGACGTGGAGGACGTGGCCGCCCGGCTCACCGCCCGGGGCTACGCGGATCTGGTCATTGAAGACCAGGCGGAATTTGAATCCTTTCTGGAGGAAAACCGAGCCTATTGGGACTATATCGATGACGAATTTCAGAAAAAGCTGGAGGGTTTAAGCCGGATCAAGCTGTACCTGGAAGACAGCGACGAGGCAGGCCTTGCCCGGCTTCGGGACACGGTTGCCGAACTGGGACTTGCCCTGGAAGCAAAGCCCCTGCCGGAAACCAACTGGGAGGAAAGCTGGAAGGACAGCTATCCGCCCCAGGAGGTGGGCAAAAATCTGGTAGTCCTCCCCTACTGGCTGGCAGAGGAGGAAACGGGCAGGAAGAAGATCATCCTCGACCCGGGTCTGACCTTCGGCACCGGTGCTCACCCCTCCACCCAGATGGTCATGGAGGCCATGGAGCAGCGGGTGCAGCCCGGCTGGCACTGTCTGGATCTGGGCAGCGGCAGCGGGATTCTGTCCATCACCGCCCTGCGCCTGGGGGCGCAGAGTGCCGTAGGCGTGGACATCGACCCCAAGGCCGAGGACATTGCCCGGGAGAACGCCGCCTACAACGGCTTCGGCTCCCCGGCCTTCACCGCCCTCACCGGCAACATCACCGAGGACAAGGCGCTGATGGGCAGACTGTCTCAGGAACGCTATGATCTGCTGCTTGTGAACATCGTAGCCGACGTAATCATCGGCCTGTCCCCCATTCTCCCGGACTTCATGGGGGAAGATACCCTTCTCATCTGCTCCGGTATTCTGGACAGCCGCCTGGGCGATGTGACCGCCGCTCTGGAAAAGGCCGGGCTCACCGTCACGGAAATCCGGGCTAAGGAAGAATGGCGGTGCGTGCTGGCAAAGCGGGAAGGAGGCATTTCATGAACATTCCCTACCGATATCAGCGGATTCTGCGCCGTCTGGGCATTTTCGGGCTGATTCTGCTGCTGCTTTTTCTCATCGCCTGGGTATGCTGGGTGGTCTGGCTTCAGCGGTATGTGGTCTACACCAACGAGGGCGTAAAGCTGGACTTCTCCCAGTCCTCCTATGACATTTCCGGCGTGGAGGCGGCAGCCCCCTCAGACGACGTGAAAATCTCCATTTTCTACAACGAGGGCGCCGACGCCATCGACACCGCCAAGGAAATGACCCAGCTGGCGGGCTATTACATCACCAACGACATGTGCAAGGAAGATATGGACAACGTGATGCTCCAGATCGAGCGTCTGCCCAGCAAGACCCCCGTCATGGTGGAGATGAAGGGTCCCTTCGGCTCCTTCTTCTATAATTCCAAGCTCAGCGGCGCGGTGATCTCCCAGAGCACGGACATTCCCGCCATGGAAAAGCTTGTGGCGCGGATGAATACCAAGGGCTTCTACAAAATCGCCCGGATCAGCTCCCTGCGGGATCGCACCTTCGGTGAGGCCAACGTCACCAGCGGTCTTTACATGCTCAGCCGGGCCGGCCTGTGGATGGACACCGGCGGTATGTACTGGCTGGATCCCACCAGCGCCTCCACCATCACCTGGATTTCCTCGGTGGTGCTGGAGCTAAAGGAAATGGGCTTTGACGAGGTGCTGCTGGACGACTTCCGGTTCCCGGACTCCGATGCCTACATTTTCTCCGGAGACAAGCCCGCGGCTCTGCAAACCGCCGCCACGAAAATCATGGAGGCCTGCTCTTCCAATAAGTTCGTCGTCTCCTTCGGGGTCAGCGATCCCACCTTCGCCCTGCCGGACGGCCGGTGCCGGATGTATTTGAGCAATGTGGACGCGGGCAGCGTGGCCGCCACCTATGCCAAGGTCACGGTCTCCGATCCGGAAATCCGGGTGGTGTTCCTGTCCGAGTCCGGCGACACCCGCTACGACAAGTACAGCGTTATCCGTTCCCTGAATGTAGCCGAAGAAGTAGAAAACCGGAAGGCTGAATAACGGCGGGTCGCCACTGACAGTGCGTGCGCACCGAAATAGAGGGTGTCATTGCGAACCAGTGTCGCAACACTGGTGTGGCAATCCCCGAAACATTCCGAGAACCAATTAAGAACCCGTAGGGGCGGCCAATGGCCGCCCAAGGCTCCCCTTGCTGACCAAGGGGAGCTACCCCAGTGCGCACACTGGGGCTGAGGGGATCAGATCCAATCTATTTTGACAATCCCTCAGTCTCGCGCTTGCGTGAGACGCGCGAGCCAGCTCCCTTTACACAAGGGAGCCGGGGGTGCTCCCGCACCAATGCGTTTTTCGCTGACACGCAATCAAAATCGTCCCGAAGGGACACCACCATTATTCACTTTTCACTGTTCTCTATTCACTAAGAAAACCGCCGCCCGGCCTGAACATTCAGGCCGGGCGGCGGCTGCGTTATTCGTTGTTCATCAGCTTGGACAGGGTATTGAAATAGAGCTGATCCTGCACCTTTTTGCAGAAATTGATCTTATTGGAAACCGTGTTCTTGATCCGCTCCACATAGCCCTCGTCCACCGTGACCCCCTCGGCGGGGGTGAAGGTCTTGGTTTCAGCATCGTAGGTGCCCTTATCCGTCTTCCAGCTGAACTCCGGCCAGAGCACCAGGGGCTCCGCGTCGGAGAACACGTCCCGTCCCACAAGCAGCCGGGAATCATAGTCCAGGCCGAAGAGGTTGGAAAGGGTAGGCAGGATGTCCAGGCTGTACACCGGGGTCTCCACCTTCAGATTCTTATCCTCCAGGCAGCCGCTCCAGATGATCAGGCCGGTATTGTCCCGGGTAAACCGATCGATTTCCGAAACCCCGTAGAGCTCGCACAGATAATTTTTGGCGTTCTTCCAGGTGGCGCTGCGCTCCAGACCGTAGGGGTAGTGATCCGGGCTGATGACAATCACCGTGTCGTCGGCAATCCCCGCCTCCTCCAGCTGCCGGATGAGCGAAGTCATAGCGTTCTCCAGTTCCAGCTGAGAAGCCAGATAGCACTTCACCGCCTCGGCACCGTCGTAGTCGATGAGGTCGTAATTCTTCCGGGACATGGCGTTGTCCTTCAGGCTGTAGCCGCAGTGACCGGAAACCGTCATGTAGTAAATGCTGAAGGGCTGCTGGTCGATGTACTGGGGCACGGAAATGTCGATCATTTCCAGGTCGCTTTCCGGCCAGACCGGGGTAATTCCCTCCAGACCGCCGTACCGGGCCAGGAACCGGTCATAGCCCAGCTTGGTGTGGGTCTTGTTCCGGTCGTAGTAGTCCGCGTTGTGGTTGTGATAGGCGACGGAATAGTAGTCAAGCTTTTGCAGCTGATGACCCATGGTCAGGAACAGATCCTGATAGACCGCCTGCTTCATGCACATGCCCACGTTGGCCGGCACCATGCCAACCACATTGGAAAACTCTCCGGTGGTGGTGCTGCCGCCCCAGGCAGGCTGATAGTAGTCCGTAAACTGGATGCCCTTGGTAGCCATCCGGTACAGGGTGGGGGTTCTCTCCGGGTCGATGACCTGCTTGGAGAAAGCCTCGGCGGTAATGAGAATCAGGTTTTTACCCTTGAACATACCGGTGTATTCGTTTTTCAGGCTGGGCTGGACGGTGCTCACATACTGGTGAATGGAAGCAATGTGGCTGTTTTTCTCCGTCTGGGCAAGCTGGGCAAAGTCAAAGTCCATGACATTGGGCTCGTAGGCCGCAGGCTCCGTTTCTCCGGGCTGGGTCTCCTGCACCGGCGCGCTTTGGGTCGGCGCGGGAATTTCTGCCACAAAGTCCCCCTGGTTCTCCTGGGAGGCATCCGTGTGAGTGGCGTTCATAATCATGCCCATATTCAGGCCGAAGCACCGCACCGCGCTGTCAAAATTGTAAGCATCGTTCAGCCGGGAGGCATCGGTTCCGCCTTTGGCCACGGCAAAACCCAGGCAGTAGGCGACCAGAGCCGCAACCAGTGCCAACCACCGCAGCCGCCAGCCGGTTTCCCGGGGCGCGGCGAACAGGCCATAGCCGATGACCGGCAGGAAAAACAGGAGGATCCTCCAAAGCCCCCGGAACACCAGGGACACCACGACCCCGGCAAAATCCGTGGCCACCCCTCCGGCTCCGCCCAGCAGCATTCCCAGCTGCATGAAGGCCATATAGGCATCGTTGCAGAAGTACTCCACAATGTACAGCACCGTCACCAGAGCCATGACCCCGGTGCACACCCATTTGCCCCAGGTCTTCTGACCCAGGAAGGTAAACACCTGACCGATGAGGCCGCCGAAGCCCACCGCGAAGAGCACCACCGCGGCAAATCTTCCGAACCGGAAGGACTCCATGGTCCACAGGTGCAGCAGCGCCTCGCAGTAGACAACTGTCACCACCGCAAACAGCCAGGCGGGAATGGGAAGCTTTCCCAGGAATTTTTTCATCAGTCTTCATTCTCCTTCTGTGCCGGGCCGTTCCCTCTGCCGCCCCGACGGCGGCGGTAATTGGGACGGCGGCGGGGCTTCCGCTCGCCGGATTCCGGGGCGGCCTCCTCAGCGGGAGCCGTCGGCTTCGGCTGCTGCCGCTCCTGACGTTCCGGACGCTCCTGACGGGGTGCGTCCTGTCTGCGGCGGCGGCGGTTATTGGGTCTGGGAGCCTCCTGCTGAGCCGCCTCCGGCTGCTCGGCAGGCTCGTCGGAAACCACCGACTCGGTGCTGTAGCGGAAGCGGATAGGCTCCAGCATCATGGGCTGCTCTGCCTCCTTGGGCTGAGGGGCCCGCTTGCCGTTGCCGGAAATGGGAGCCAGATCAGCAGGGATAGGCGGGTCATTCTTTCTGGCCTTGCCGCTGCGCAGCACCGCAATGTCTCCATTGGGGAAGACGCTCACCGTCTCCGGGTTTTCCTCCATGCGCACCTTCACCCGTTGGCGCAGCAAATCCAGCTCCACCACCGTGCCCCGCCCCTCGGGGGTATCCACGAAGGACTCCAGCCTGGGGCTGGAGCGGATCAGATCCTCGTAGGCGTCCTGCTCGTATTTCAGGCAGCACATGAGCCGGCCGCAGGTGCCGGAAATTTTGGTGGGATTCAGGGAAAGATTCTGGGTCTTGGCCATTTTGATGGAAACCGGCTGAAAATCGTCCAGGAAGCTGGCGCAGCAGAAGGGTCTGCCGCAGATGCCCAGGCCGCCTACCATCTTGGCCTTGTCCCGGACACCGATCTGCCGCAGCTCAATGCGGGTGTGAAACACCGAAGCCAGATTCTTCACCAGCTCCCGGAAATCCACCCGCTCGTCGGCGGTGAAGTAGAAGAGGATCTTGCTGCCGTCGAAGGCCACCTCCGCCGACACCAGCTGCATATCCAGCCCATGGGCGGCGATCTTGTCCAGGCACACGTCATAGGCTCGCTTTTCCTTGGCCCGATTGTCCGCGGCGATTTTCTCATCCTGAGCCGTGGCCTTGCGCAGAACTTTGCGCAGAGGCGCCACCACGTCCTTCTGGGGGATTTCGTGGTTGCATCCCGCGCAGATGCCGTACTCCGCCCCTCGGGCGGTGTCGATGATCACATGCTCCCCGGTCTGAAAAGTCAGGCCGTTGGGGTCAAAATAGTAGATTTTCTGTCCGGGGCGGAACTGGATGTCCACGACCTCCACGGTCTGCTCCGGCGAAACCTTCATTTCCTGTTCCATATTGTCTCCTTTATCGTAAAAAGCCCTGATGCAGCCGGCAGACGCCGGCAATGGCTTCAGCGTTTCCGCAATTCCCAGCTCAGCCAGCCGCAGACGGCCGCCGGGGAAACATTGCTCATGGTATATTCCAGCGCCTTTCTCAGCGCCTGAATGCCGCCGTAAAGCGCAGGCGCCGTCCGCTTCCGGGCAAGCTCCCGAGCCAAAGGGGAAACCGTATCGGCACCGCTGCGGCTCATCAGCGCGTTTTCCAGCAAATCCAGCCACTGTTTCAGCGTTTCCGCCAGAGCGTCCCGCTTGGATTTTTCCATGGGGGTCAGCAGCTGGGTCAGACCCAGGGCATCCCCGTCTCCATAAGCCTGGGCAAAGGCCTGGGTCTGAGGACTGACGCCCTCGCCGCTTTCCAGCAAGGCCTTTGCCTGACCCAGAAAGCCGCCGCTGCGAGAACTCGCCGCGGCGATGTCCTCCCGGGAGGCCTTGGGAAAGTCCTTTTGCAGCCGGGCTTCCAGAATGTCCGCCGGAAGAGCCTGTAATTTCAGTTCCGTGCACCGGGAGCGGACAGTTGGCAGCAGCTTATCCGGGTTATCCGCAATCAGGATGAACACCCCGTAGCTTGGGGGCTCCTCCAACACCTTCAGCAGAGCGTTCTGTCCGGGGATGCCCATGTCCTGGGCCCGGGGGAACTGGTAGATTTTGTAGTCGGATTCGTTGGGCTGAACGAACATATCCGCCCGGGCCTGGCGAATCAGCTCCACGGGGACGGTTTTCTTCTCCGGGTCGTCTACCAGAATGTAGTCCGGGTGATTGCCGTCCAGAATCTTCCGGCAGGGGGTACAGACGCCGCAGGGCTTGTCCGTGCCCTGACACAGGATGGCCTGAGCCAGAAGCCTTGCCAGGGTGCGCTTTCCGGAGCCTTCCGGGCCGGTGATCAGATAACAGTGGGAGATATGTCCTTTGCTGAGGCTTTCTGTTAAGTTTTCCTTCAGCCGCCGGTTTCCCAAAAGCGCATCAAAGCCCATATGCTCCCTCCTTGCCGATTTTTTATTTTATCATAATTTTTTGGAAAATGAAATAGAGAATTCTGATTTTCGTCCGGTTTTGTGCATACAAATTCGCCTTAGCATCGCACCGAAATAGAAGTTGTCATTGCGAACCAGTGTCGCAACACTGGTGTGGCAATCCGTTTTTCCTTCGCTCCCCTCCAATGGAGGAGCACCGGGCGGCCAATGGCCGCCCCTACGGATTCTTATGAAGGTTTTCTAAACTGGGAAGTATTCTTTGCCCTCATCCGTCTCGCGCTTGCGGGGGACGCGCGAGCCACCTTCCCCCAAGGGAAGGCAGGGGTTACGTATTGCCTGCCGGGGCTCCCGGCTTATGTCCACAGGTCGGACAGCATGGGAATGACCTGCTTTTTCCGGCTCATGATCCGGGGCAGGAAGGCGGTATTTTCCTTTGGCGTCACGTTGAAGGCCTGGCGGACGGACTCGTCATCGCCCACATACAGAATCTGGGTGCCCTCCTTCATCACGTCCGTGGCCATAAGCAGCACCAGGTCGAAGCCCTTTTCCTCCTTGTGCCGGCGCATCCGGTCAAGGATTTCCGCCTTCCGGTTCAGCACGCCGCCGGAATCCACACAGGTCAGCTGGGCAACCGCCAGGGAGTGTCCCGCCACATGGAATTCCTTGTAGTCCGTAAAGAGCATTTCCTCCACGCTTTTGTGATCCACCGCTCCGGAGAACAGCATTTTGCCCAGCTCATCCAGAGACACGTTGGCAATCCGTGCCATCCGCTCCGCCGTGCGGATGTCCCGCTGGGTGCAGGTGGGGGATTTGAACATCAGGGTATCGGACAGAATGGCCGCCGCCATCATCCCCGCCAGTCCTGCCGAGGGCATGAGCCCCCGATCCTGGAACATGCTGGCAATGATGGTATTGGTGGAGCCTACGGGCTCGTTGCGTACATAAATGGGGTTGTTGGTCTGGACATCCGCCAGCCGGTGGTGATCGATGATCTCCAGAATTTCCGCCTGGTCAAGACCCAGCACCGACTGGGAGGCCTCGTTATGGTCAACCAGCACCACCCGCTTGCGCCGGGGGCGCAGCAGATGATACCGGGTCAGAATGCCCACCACCTTTTCCTTGCCGTCCAGAATGGGATAGCTGGGATGGCGGTACTTGAGCACTACCTCCCGCACATCGTCCACCCGGTCGTTGAGGTGAAAGCCGATCAGCTCCCGGGTCTTGCAGATGCGCCCGACAGGGTTGGACTGGAACAGCAGGCGGCTGGCCCGGTAGGCATCAAAGGGCGTGGAAATAATCACGGTCTCCGTGGGGAACTCCCGGAGCTCCGCCGGAAGGGAGCTTTGGCACAGCACCAGACAGCTGACGTTCATTTCCAGAGCCCGGCGCATCATATCCGGCTGATGACCGCAGAGCACGATGGACTCCCGCTTCTGGAACAGCAGGTTTTCCTGGCTCTGGGGCAGGGCGATCACCACCTCGCCGGTGATGGTGTCCGTATTTTCCCCGGCCTCGTTGAGGATTTTTCCTTCCAGCACGGACAGCAGGTTAAACAGCGGCACCTGCTCCAGCATCCCGGAGGTGATGCCGGACATATTGTAGCTGGCAATGTCCGTCCGGGAGAGAATGCCGTACAGGGTGCCGTCCTCGTTGGCCACCGGCACCGCGGCGATGGCCGGATAGGAAGCGAATTCGTCCCAGGCCAGGCTTACGGAAACCCCGGTGCTTAAGATAGGCGGGGTGTCGAAGTCCAGGTCACGAACCTGGTTATACAGATTCGTGATCCGGCTGGGCGCCTGAAAGCCGAAGCGATCCAGCACATTCTGGGTCTCCTCGGAAACCTGCCCCAGGCAGGCGGCCTCATATTCCCGATCGCCGCAGGCATTGCGCAAAGCCGCGTAGGCGATGGCCGCCACGATGGAATCCGTGTCCGGATTCCGATGTCCGGTTACATAAATGGGATCCATAAACGCACCTCCATATGTTGGGGATAGGGAAGCTCTGAATAAATCGGCAAGAGCTGGGATCGAGAGATTTTGTTCTCAGGCAAGGTTTGGAAAATGAAGGAATACTTTGTGTATTTCCCATTTTTCAAACCGCAGACTGGGGGCAAAAGATCCGCTACCCAGCCGCAGACGATTTATTCAGAGTTTCCCTATGCAGTCACTTCGCCTGCCAGATTCTTTTGAAAAAGCGCACCGATCTCCGTCTGGCTCATGCCCTGACCGATGGCCCACATAAGCTTGGTCATGGCGGCCTCGCTGGTCATGTCCCGACCCTGGATAACTCCCAGCTCCAGAAGCTTGTTGCCCACCTGGTAAACCTCCAGGTTTGCGCTGTCGTAGAGACATTGGGTGGTTACCACCACGCTGATGCCGTCCTCCACCGCCCGGCGGATGCCCCGCAGGCCTTTGTGGAGCACGTTTACCCCGCCCAGGCCGAAGGCCTCGATGACGATGCCCCGGTAGCCCATGGCAGCCAGCATTTCAAAAATGGAGGGATTCAGCCCCGGGGTCAGCTTCAGAAGAAACACATTCTGACTGATTTCCGGGCACAGCCGGGGCTCCCCGGTCTCCTTCGGCAGCACCTGAGGATCCACCACCAGCCCTAAGTTGCTGACCTGGGCGGCGTAGCGGGCATTGACGCTTTCAAAGGCGGAAAAGCCGGAGGCCCGCACCTTCACCGCCCGGCAGCCCAGCATTACCTTCCGGTCGAAGGCCAGGAATACCCCGGGATGACCGGCCGCCGCCATGGCAAAGGCCGTGCGCAGATTGTCCGGCCCGTCGGAAAGCATGTCCGCCAGGGGCAGCTGAGAGCCGGTGAACACCACCGGCAAATCGATGCCCGGCAGCATGAAGGTCACGGCGGAGGCGGTATAGGCCATGGTATCCGTGCCGTGGGAAACCACAATTCCGTCGTATCCGATCCGTTCCTCGAAAATATGTCGGGCCAGCAGCTGCCATTCCTCCGGGCGGATATTGGAGGAGTCCAGGCAAATCACGTCCCGCACCCTGATGTCGTAATAGGTGCGCAGCTGGTTCAGCTCCCGCTCCATCACGTCCGAACGCTGAGGCTCCAGGCCGTCCCCGCCGGGCAGGGAGGCAATGGTGCCGCCGGTGGTCAGCAGCAGGATTTTCTTCTTGGTGTCCATAGTCCGGCTCCTTCCTGGTTTATCTTTGTATTATAGCCGAAAGCCGGAAAAATAGCAAGAAAAATCCAAGGGATTCCGAAAGGTTGCCTTGCGAAATACACTGCCCACCAAGAAGTACAGGCCGCAAATATGCTGTCATTGCGAACCAGTGTCGCAACACTGGTGTGGCCCCCTCCGGGGATTTCCTCCGGTCACAATCCGTTTCCCTCGTCCCCCTTGGCTCCCCCTTTGGGGGAGCTGGCGGCGAAGCCGACTGAGAGGGTAAAAATCGCCCTCTCCGCCTCCGGCACCTCTCCCAAAGGGAGAGGCAAGACCCTCATCCGTCACGGCTGCGCCGTGACACCTACACATCATTGTGCAATTGCCACTGGCAATTGATTGACTTGAATTCGCTGTGCGGAGCACCACCCCGGAAGGGAAGGCTTGGAGAACGGATTGCCACACCAGTCTGCGGACTGGTTCGCAATGACATGCGTAATACGAAGGTTCCCGGAAAAAGCAAAAAGCGGGGCGGCCAATGGCCGCCCCGCAGATTCTACTCAGATTTTGGGAAATCTACCCTACTTGCTGTCATCGTCGCTGGCAACAGCCGTCCGCTCATCCACACGCTGAAGGGCATACTCCATGCTTTTCTCGCAGTCATCGGTGACCTTGTCCAGGAAATTGCCGTTATAGGCCTGGATGGTCTTCTCAATCCGCACCACCCGGCGGTCAGAGTTTCCCACGCACTCGGTCTCCCGGACGGTGTAAATGGGATACAGGGTGTAATCCGTCACCTTGGTGCTTCCGGTGTTGGCATCCTTGGTGATTTCCAGATCCAAAATCACGGAATAGTTGGTAGCGCCCCGGGAAGCGTCGCCGAAGAAGTCTCCCAGGGAGTAGGCCACCAGGGTTCCCGCGCTTTTGTTGTAATCAATGGACTGGAGGGTATGGGGATGGGTGCCCAGAATCACGTCCACGCCGTTTTTCTGCATAAGGCTCACAATCTGCTCCTGGGTCTTGCTGATATCGTCGTTGTACTCACTGCCCCAGTGAAGCAGCGCAACGATCAGGTCAGGCTTTTCCGCCTCCATGCTCTTGAGGATGGAGGTGATTTTGTCCTTGGCAATCGTTTTGTACTCCGTGGCATAGTCTTCGTACAGAATGTTCACCAGGTCTTCGTTGCCCGCGGGCATACCCCGGCCTCCCAGGCCCTTGGTGAAGGCCACAAAGCCCACCTTGATTCCCTGGATCTCCGTCATGGTGTAGCCCTTGGACTGCTTGAACTCGCTGGAAGAGCCAAAGGCGCCTACCGGCTCAATGCCCGATTGGCGGATGGCGTTGAGGGTAGCGGTCAGGCCGTTCAGGCCGTTGTTGATGGCGCAGGAGTTTGCCATTTGCAGCAAATCCACGCCGCAGCCCCGCAGTGCCGTCAGCAGCTCTGCCGGGGCGGAGGTTGTGTTCGTGCCGTAGGGCTCGCCGCAGACGTTGCCCTCAAAATTCATCACCGTTAAATCGGCGTCGCTGAGAAGGGCGGACACGTCCTTGAATACCGGGCTGAAATCGTAGTTATTCACGGAAATACCCGCGTTCACCACTGCGTCGGTGACGTTCAGATCCCCGGCGGCCCGGATATGGATGGTGGTAATGGGGCTTTTCTGGGCGGGAGAGGTCTCCCGGGGTGCCTGGGTGGTGGGAACGGTCTGCACCGCCGCCGGCGCTTCCCCGGCGTTCTTCTGGGTCAGCCGGTAAATGCCGAAAGCGCACCCGGCAGCCACCAGCACCGCCAGAAGCACCGTCAGCCGAAGCCTGCGCACCTGAGCCTGCCGGCGTTTACGCTGGGCTTCCCGTCTTTCTCTTCGCTTGTCCATTGGATCGCCCTGCTGCGGCATGACATTCCCTCCCCCATCACGATGGTTGTCCTATTATACTCGAATTTTTCCGATAAAACAAGGTCTATCCTATGAACATCCTTTGAACGTCCTGATTTTTGATACTATTTCCTGATTAAAATCTTAATTTTAATCAGGAAAGCATCGCCTGACGGCGCTGCCTGTTTTGCGATTTATAAGGAAAGAAATCGCAAAACAAGTCTCATATGAACTCCATGCCCTTCAGGCAATTAAAATCTTTGTTAAAGATTTTAATTGGAGTTCAGTATGAAATATTCCCTTGTCTCGTCGGCATTGCGGAGAATTTCCGCTTTCAGTGCCTGCAAATCCGGAAATTTCTTCTCCGGACGGAGAAACCGATAGAATTCCAGCCGGATTTCCTTGCCATAGAGATCTCCCTGATAGTCCAGAATCCAGGGCTCCACGGTGATGCTGTGACCGTTTACCGTGGGCCGGGTGCCCACGTTGGTGACTGCCGGGTAGCTTTTGCCGTCCACGGCGCACCGGCACAGATAGACCCCGAATTTGGGCACCGCCAGCTCCCGGGGAAGCGCTAAGTTGGCGGTGGGAATGCCCAGGGTGCTGCCCAGGTGCCGCCCGTGCACCACAGTCCCGGTGAGGATCTGGGGATGACCCAGAAATTTTACCGCCGTAGCCATGTCCCCGGACTCGATCTGAGCGCGGATATAGGTGCTGGAAATCCGAACCCCATTGAGGGTCTGCTCCGGCACGATTGCCCAGGCAAGACCTGCCCGACGGCAATAGCCCGCCAGACGCAGGGCATTGCCCGCCCCTCCCGCGCCGAACCGGAAGTCCTCGCCGCAGACGAAGCCCACAGCCCCGTAGTCCCGGCAAAGCATATCCAGAAAGTCCTGCCAGGGGCAGCTGTGCATTTTCTCGTCAAAGGGCAGGGTCACCACGGTTTCCGCCCCGAAGCCCTCCCGGAGAAGCCGCTCCCGGTCAGCCTGGGTGTTGATAAGCCGGGGCGCCTCCCCCAGCACCAGCGCGTCCGGATGGACGCCGAAGGTAATCACGCCGAACCGGCATCTGGCCTCCGCGGCCAGCTCCCGGCAGGCCTTCAGAAGCGCGGCGTGGCCGATGTGCACCCCGTCAAAAAAACCCAGGGCGTAAATTGTCTTTTCTTTCATCCTGTTGTCCTATACCTGAAAAAAGCTCTTGATGGTTGACATAACGCCGCCGTCTACCTTGGCCAGCATGAGAAATTCCCCACCCTGGCTGTAGGCCCGATAGGTTCCCGCCGCTAAGGAAACGGAGAAGGCGTTGCCGTTCCGGCACCGGGTCTCCTGATTGGCGGTCAGGGTCACCGCCGGGTAATTCCGGAACATGGTGTCCACACTCCGGAGATACTTTTCCGGTTCCTCGGTGTCCAGCAGGGTTTGCAGGGGGACCGCCTCATCGATGGTGTACTCCCCTGCCGCCACTCGGCGCAGGGATTCCATGCAGCCGCCGCAGCCCAATTTCTCCCCAATATCCTTGCAAAGGGTGCGGATATAGGTGCCCTTGGAGCAGCGAACCCGAAGCCGCAAGGTGTTTTCTCCCCGCTCCACCAGGGTCAGCTCGTAAATGGTGATGGGGCGGGGCTGACGCTCTACGGTTTTTCCCTTCCGTGCCAGGTCGCAGAGCTTCTGGCCGTTCACCTTCAGGGCAGAATACATGGGCGGAATCTGCAAAATTTCTCCCCGGAAGGCTGCCAGAGTCTCCTGAAGCTGTTCTTCCGTGAAGGACATCTTTTCTTCCGTCAGGACGGTTCCCGTCATGTCCTCGGTGTCGGTGGTGATCCCTAACCGAAGCACCGTCTCATAGGTTTTTTCCGCGTGCTCGAAAAATTCCACTCCCCGGGTGGCTCTGCCCACGAACACAGGCAGCACCCCCGTGGCCATGGGGTCAAGCGTCCCCCCGTGGCCGATCCGCCGGGTACCGAAGACCCGGCGAAGCCTTGCGGTCACGTCCTGGCTGGTCCAGCCCTGAGGCTTATCCACAATGACAATTCCGTCCATCAGGCAAGCTCCAGCATGGCCTTTTCCACCGCGGCGGCGGCTTCTTGCAGGGACATTTTCAGGCTGGCTCCTGCCGCCCCCTTATGGCCGCCGCCGCCGAAGGGCTCTGTGACCTTGGCGGCATCGTAGCCGGGGATGGCCCGGACGGAAATCTTCACGTCCCCCTCCTTGGTTTCCCGCAGGGTGGCCGCCACACACACGCCGGCCACGGTTCGGGGGAAGGAGGAAATGTTGTCCATATCGTCCTGGGTCACGCCGATATCCTGCTCCACCTGCCGGGGAATGGCGCAGATGGCCATTTTGCCCTCCGCCAGCATGTGCATATGCTCCACGATCCAGCCCTGCATTTTCAGCTTAGCCAGGGTGTTTGTTTCGAACAGCTCCTGGTTCAGCTCGTAAATCCGGGCACCGGCCTGGGCGCACCCGGCGGCGGTCAGGAAGGTGTGAGCGCCGGTATTGGCGTAGCGGAAGCAGCCGGTGTCCGTGGAGGTTCCCACATACACCGCCTCGGCAATCGCCTGGTCAGGCCGCACCCCCATTTCTCCCAGCACGTCCCAGATGATCTCCGCGCAGGACGCGCTGGCGGGATCCACCAGCTCCCGCTCCGTAAAGGAGGTGGCGCTGCCATGGTGGTCAATGCGCAGGGCAATGCCTCCCAGCAGGCACTGGAAGCGATCGGGAAGCATGTTGGGGGAGGCCACATCCACGCTGACGACGGTGTCCCCGGCATCGGCCTGTTCTTTGGTCAGGCCCTGATGGAGCCAGCGGAACCGGTCGGAAATCTCGGGATTTTCCAGAATATGGGCGGTTTTTCCCAACTTCCGCAGTCCCCGGCAAAGAGCCGCGGCGCAGCCCAGGGTGTCCCCGTCCGGCCGCCGGTGGGTCAGGATGGCATAGCGGTCATGCTCTGCCAGAAAAGCGGCGGTTTCAGATCTCGTCAGTTTCTTCATCGTGCTTGACCCCCAGAGAGTTGATGAGATTCAGCATTTTCGCGCCGTAGGTAATGGAATCGTCCTCTTCCCAGACGATTTCCGGGGAATACCGCAGCCGCAGATTGCTGCCCAGCTGGCGGCGGAGGAACCCGGCGGCGGACTTGAGCCCCGCCATGGCCTCCTTGGCCCGGTCGTTCTGAAGGAAGCTGACGTAGACCTTGGTATAGCGCAGATCGGGGGTGGTTTCCACCCGGGTAATGGAGATCATAACATCCTGCACCCGGGGATCCTTTACCGTCCGCAGCAGGGCGGACAGCTCCTTCTGGATTTCTTCGTTGATGAGCAAAATTCGATTGGATGCCATGTTACATCCTCCTATATCCAGTATTATTTCTGATAAAATAAAAATCGTAATAAAACGCCACACAAGGAAGCTCTGATTCAATAGGCAAGAGCTGACAGCGAGAGATTTTTCTCTAGCCGAAGGCTTCAAAAGTGGAGGAATACTTTGTGTACCCGCAAGGGGTATGCCGCATCCGTAAGCCAGCTTGCGCTGGCAACGGCTGCGCTATATTTCCCACTTTTGAAACCGCACGGATTGAGGAAAAGATCCGCTGCTCAGCCGCAGGCGATTGATTCAGAGTTTCCGCAAATCAAAATTGCCGCGCCGCGGTTTGCGGCGCGGCAAAAAAGGGTTCCAAACGTTCCGGAATTTCTTATCTCTTGACTTCCTGCATGATGAAGCACTCGAAGATATCGCCCTCGCGGATATCGTTGTACTTGGCTACGGTCATGCCGCACTCGAAGCCGGCGGTGACCTCCTTGGCAGCGTCCTTGAACCGCTGCAAAGAGCCGATCTCGCCCTCGTGCACCACAATGTTGTCCCGGAGCACCCGAACCTGGGAGTCTCTCGTGACCTTGCCGTCCTTGACCATGCAGCCGGCGACGGTGCCGATGGCAGAGACCTTGTAGGTCATGCGCACCTCGGCGTGGCCGATGACCACTTCCTCGTACTTGGGAGCCAGCATACCCTTCATGGCGGCCTCGATTTCGTCCACGGCATCGTAGATCACCCGGTAGAACCGCATATCCACGTTTGCCCGGTGGCCGGAGGCCTGGGCGGCGGCGTCGGGGCGAACGTTGAAGCCCACGATGATGGCGCCGGAGGTGGAGGCCAGCAGGATATCGCTTTCGTTGATAGCACCCACACCCGCGTGGATGACCCGAACCCGGACTTCCTCGTTGCTCAGCTTCTCCAAAGAGGCCTTCACCGCCTCGGCGGAGCCCTGAACGTCGGCCTTGACGATCAGCGGCAGCTCCTTCATTTCGCCCTCCTGCATCTTGGCGAAGAGGTTGTCGAGGGTCACCTTCTGCTGAAGCTTGGCGGCGGCGTCCTTCTGCGCCTGACGGCGCTGCTCCACCAGCTCCCGGGCCATCCGCTCATCGGTGACGGCGTTGAACTCGTCGCCGGGGGTGGGCACGTCGGCAAGGCCGGTGATCTCCACAGGCACGGAGGGGCCGGCGGTCTTGACGGTGCGGCCCTTGTCGTTGGTCATCACCCGGACACGGCCTACGGAGGTACCGGCGATGACGATATCGCCCTGATTCAGAGTGCCGTTCTGCACCAGAAGGGTGGCCACAGGGCCCCGGGCCTTATCCAGACGAGCCTCGATGACGGTGCCCTTGGCTCGGCGGTTGGGGTTGGCCTTCAGCTCCTGCACCTCGGCGGTGAGCAGCACCATTTCCAGCAGCTCGTCCAGACCCTGGCCGGTCTTGGCGGAGATGGGCACGATGATGGTATCGCCGCCCCACTCCTCGGGCACCAGGTCATACTTGGTCAGCTGCTCCTTGATCTTTTCGGGGTTGGCGGTGGGCTTATCCATCTTGTTGATGGCAACGATGATGGGCACCTCCGCCGCCTTGGCGTGGTTAATGGACTCCACGGTCTGGGGCATGATGCCGTCATCGGCGGCCACCACCAGAATGGCGATATCCGTGGACTTTGCGCCGCGGGCACGCATGGAGGTAAAGGCCGCGTGGCCGGGGGTATCCAGGAAGGTGATCATCTGGCCGTTCACATCCACGGTGTAAGCGCCGATGTGCTGGGTAATGCCGCCGGCCTCCCCCGCGGTGACGGAGGTCTTCCGGATGGCATCCAGAGTAGAGGTCTTGCCGTGGTCAACGTGACCCATGACAACGACAACGGGGGCACGGCTCTGGAGCTCCTCGGCGGTATCCACATGGTCGTCGATGATCTGCTCCTCGATGGTAACGGTGACTTCCTTCTCCACCTTGCAGCCCATTTCGGTAGCCACAAATTCGGCGGTGTCGAAGTCGATGGTCTGGTTGATACCGGCCATGACCCCGTTCTTCATCAGGCACTTGATGACCTCGCCCGCGGTCTTCTTCATCCGGGAGGCCAGCTCGCCCACGGTGATCTCGTCGGGGATCTTCACGGTCAGGGGAGCCTTCCGGGCCACCTCCATCTGAAGACGGCGCATCTTCTCCTGCTCCTCGTTGCGGCTCTTGCTGCCCCGGAAGGAGCCCTTCTGCTGCTTGTTCTGCTGCTTGCCCTTGCCGCCGCCGATGCGCTGCTTGCCGCCCTGGTAATTCTGAACCCGCTCGGAGACCAGGTTATCCACATCGGCGAACCGGTTGGAATTGACCTGCACCGCGGAGGTATCCACCACCCGGCGCTCCCGCTTGCGCTCCGGCTCCTTGGGCTTGTCGGCCTTGGGTGCCGCCTGCTGGGCAGGGGCAGACTGGGGCTTGGGGGCATTCTGGGGGCGGGCGTTGTTGTTATTGTTGTTGTTATTGGCCTTTGCCTGGGGCTGAGAAGGCTTGGGAGCCTCCTTCTGGGGCTCGGCCTTCGGCTCCTGCTTGGGGGCGGTGGGCTTCACGGCAAACACCTGCTCCAAGGAGCTGATCTGGTGGTTCTGGGTCATGTACTCGAACACCATATTCAGCTGGCTGTCCTCCAACGCCTGGGTATAGGACTTGGGCTTCTCCCCGAATTTTCCGATAATCTCCGACATTTCCTTGGGGGTCATACCGAAATCCGCGGCGACCTCCTTAACACGATACTTAACAAAGCTCATTCTATAAAAGCACCTCCATGATTGGATACGCAAACGGGGCACTCAGCCTTCCGGCTGCCTTCCCGCAAACCTACTTCTTTCCCTTTTTCAGGTTCCGCTGATGGGCCCTGGCCTCAGCCTGACGCTTCCTGGCCTTGGCGGCCTTCCCGGTGAGCACCTCCAGCGCCTGAGCCGTTTCCGGCTTGGGGGGCAGCGCCTTTACCAGCGCCAGCGCCAGCTGCACGTCCGTAACTGCGGCAATGGCCAGGCTGGTTCTGCCGACGGCAAAGCCCATTTCGTCCTTGGTCACATCCAGCCGGACGCACTGCTGCTCCGTACCGGCGGCATAGGACTTGGCCCTGCGCCAGGTGTGGTCGGAGGCATCCGAGGCAACCAGAATCACATAGGCCTTCCCCGCCCGGGCGATGGCCCCTACCGGTTCCTCGCCCAGCTCCGCCAGGCCGCCCTTGCGCGCCAGGGACAGATATCCCAGAGCCTTACTGCTGTTTTCCACCGGCGGCCTCCATTTCCTTCTCAAGCCGGTGGTACACATCCTCGGGGATGGTGACCTCCAGGCTTCTGTCCAGAGCCTTGGCGCGCAGAGCCTTCTTCAGGCACTCCGGGTTCGGGCACAGATAGGCCCCACGGCCGTTCATTTTTCCGCCGAAATCCAGGCTCACGCCGCCTTCCGGCGTGCGAACCACCCGGATCAGCTCCCGCTTTGGCTTCCGTTCCCGGCAGCCCATACATTGCCGCTGGGGAATCTTTTTCTGCATTTGGACTACCTCCCGGATTTTTTAGACTTCCTCAGTGTCCTGAGTCTCCTGGGCTTCTGCCGCGGGCTCGGCCTTTTCAGGCTTCTCCAGCTCCTCAGGCTCTGCCTGAGAGGCGGGCTTGATATCAATCTTGTAGCCGGTGAGCCGGGCTGCCAGCCGGGCGTTCTGACCCTCCTTGCCGATGGCAAGGGACAGCTGATCGTCGGGGACGATGCACCGGCAGGCCTTCTGGCCGGGGATCAGGGTCACGGAGATCACGTCCGCGGGGCTCAGCGCCGCCCGGACATACTCGCAGGGATCCTCGCTCCAAACCACGATGTCGATCTTCTCGCCGCCCAGCTCTTCCACCACGGCGCCCACACGGCCGCCCCGGGGGCCTACGCAGGCGCCCACGGGATCCACGCCCTCCATAGTGGCCCGGACGGCCATCTTGGAGCGGGAACCGGCCTCTCTGGCAATGTTGCGGATCTCCACCTGACCGTCAGCGATTTCGGGGGTCTCCAGCTCGAACAGCCGCCGCACCAGGTTGGGATGGGTACGGGACACATGAACCAGGGGGCCCCGGTTGGCCTTATGAACCTCCAGGACGTAGACCCGGATCAGGTCGCCCTCCTTGTGCTTCTCCCCGGGAATCTGCTCGGAAGCCCGGAGCACCGCGTCGGAGGCCTCGGTTCCCTGGCCGATGCGGATGAACATATCTCCGGTGGCAGGGTCAATCCGCAGGACGGTGCCGGTGAGCAGCTCCTGGGCCTTGGAGGAATAGGATTCATACATCACGCCCCGCTCGGCTTCCCGGATGCCCTGGATGACCACCTGCTTGGCGGTCTGGGCGGCGATCCGTCCGAACTTGGCGATATCCACAGGAATGGCAACGGTGTCGCCCACGTTCACATTGGGGTTGGCCTTCCGAGCCACATCCAGGGGGATCTCCAGAGCCAGGTCGGTCAGCTCATCGACCACGGTCTTGACCTGATACATGCTCAGGCCTTCCTCGCTCAGATTCACCACCACGTTCTCCGCGGGCACGTCCCGGTGATCCTCCCGATCCTTCCGGTACGCATTGGTCAGAGCCTGCTTCAACCGCTCCACCATATAATCCACAGGGATTCCCTTCAGCTTCTCCAGCTCCCGCAGGGAAGCGAAAATCTCCGCGCCGATGTCCACCTTGGGTGCTTCGGCCTGCTTCTTGGCTGTCTTTCTTGCCATGTTCGTGCCTCCTTAGAATTCCACGCGAAGCCGCACCTGGGCGACCTCGGATTTTTCAAATGTAATGGTTTCTTTGCCCGCTTCCACGGTGAGCTTTCCCTCGTTGTATTCCTTCAGAACGCAGGGAATTTCCTTCAGACCGTTCCGGGGCCGGTAGAGTTTGACGGTAATGGGACTGCCCAGGAAGCGTTCAAAATCTCCGGGGCGCTTCAGAACCCGCTCCAGGCCGGCGGAGCAGACCTCAAAATGATAGGACGTGGGGATGGGGTCCTTCTCGTCCAGAATGGGATCCATGGCCCGGGACACGGCCTCGCAGTCGTTAATGTCCACGCCGCCTTCCTTATCCAGATACAGCCGCAGGAAATACTCGCTGCCCTCCCGGACATACTCCACGTCCCACAGCTCACAGCCCTGCTCCTCCACAATGGGGCGGGCAAGCTCCGCCACCAGCTCGGTCACTTTCATGGATCTCCTCCTTTTTCGTCCATGCTAAGAAGAAAGAGAGGCGCTTGCGCCTCTCTTTCCTACCTACATTCTACCTTTTAACATGGGTATTATACCACCGTTTCGGCGGTATTGCAAGGGGTTTTCCCCGGAAAATGGGACAATATTTTTCGCCTGTCCCGGCAAAAATCCCACAATCTGCCGAAAAGCGCCCTTTCAGGGTCTGAAAACCTCCCGAAGAAGGCTTGTCATTGCTGGCCAGTGGAATGTGGCGCAATTCTCAGGTTCTTCCGAGAAACGTCGAAAAACGCACTGGTGCGGGAGCACCCAGAGGCTCCCTTGTGTAAAGGGAGCTGGCTCGCGCGTCTCACGCAAGCGCGAGACTGAGGGATTGTAAAGCTGCGTCAATGAGAGCACACAAAAAGGTGGGAGTTCTGATCCCCTCAGTCATGGCCTTGCGGGAGACGGCCATGACAGCTCCCCTTGATCAGCAAGGGGAGCCTTTTTCCCTCTACATAAGGTGGGCTTTGCGCTTCGCCGGGAAGTGTCCTGACACTTAGGGGGGAATTTCCAAAAGCAAAAGCCGGAGCGGACGCTCCGGCTTTTGAAATCTTATCAGGCCTTTACGGCTCCCAATTTCTTGCTGAACAGGTACTGCATCGCAAACACGGCGCCCACCAGCAGGATACCGCCCACGTCGGTGACGGTGCCGGGGAAAATCAGCATCAGGCCGCCCGCGCAGCAAATCAGCCGCTGATACCAGGACATATGGGTATGCAGATACCCCTCCAGAGAAGCGGATACCGCGGTAATACCGATGAAGGCGGTGATGCTGATGCTGACGACACCCCAGACGTTGGTATCCACAAACAGCAGCGCCGGATTCAGGGCAAATACATAGGGCACGATGAAGGCGGCAACCGCCAGCTTGGTAGCCGTGATGGCGGTCTTCATGGGGCTGGCCTGGGCAATGGCCGCGCCGGCATAGGCCGCCAGCGCCACAGGAGGCGTCAGGTCTGCCACAATGCCGAAGTAGAACACGAAGAAGTGGGCGGCAATGGTGGGAACGCCCATCCGGATGAGGATGGGGGCGCAGGTAGCCGCCATAATGCAGTAGGTGGCCGTGGTGGGCACGCCCATGCCCAGAACGATACAGCAGACCATGGTCAGGAACAGGGCAATGAACACCTGATCTCCCGCCAGCACCACAATGCCGTTGATGAGCATATTCGCAAGGCCGGTCATGGTGATGGTGCCCGCGATGATGCCCGCGATGCCGCAGGCGGCAGCCACGGTGATGGTCCCCTGACCGCCGGCAGCCAATGCCTCCAGCAGACACTTGGGGGTGATCCGGTTGTCCTTGTCGAACATGGACACGGCGATGGCAGCCACAATGGCGATGGCGGCGGCGTACTGAATGCTCCGGGTGCTGGTGCTTACCAGGTATACCAGCAGAACCAGAGGCAGCAGCAGATAGACCTTCTTCAGCAGGGGGCGCAGCTTGGGCAGTTCCTCCCGGCTCAGACCCCGCAGACCAAGCTTCTTAGCCTCCAGATGCACCGCCACGAAGATACCCGCGAAGTACAGCACCGCGGGCAGAATGGCCTTCAGGGCGATCTGACTGTAGGGAATCTGCACATAGTCCGCCATCAGGAAGGCGGCGGCGCCCATGATGGGAGGCATGATCTGACCGCCGGTGGAAGCGGAGGCTTCCGCGGCAGCGGCAAATTCCGGGTCATAGCCCGTCCGCTTCATCAGGGGGATGGTCACGGAGCCGGAGCCGACGGTATTGGCGACCGAGGAGCCGGATACCATGCCCTCCAGCGCGCTGGCTACCACCGCCACCTTCGCCGGGCCGCCGGGCAGACTGCCCAGCAGAGAATTTGCCACGTTGATGAAGAAATCCGCAATGCCCGTGCGCTCCAGGAACGCGCCGAAGATGATGAACACCACGATAAATTTCGAGCAGACGTTGATGGGGGTGGAGAGAATGCCCTCCTTGCTGTAGAACAGGTAGCGGATGATGTACTTGACCTTTCCCCAGAGGGTGGGGTTGGCAAGGCCGGCGGTAAAGGCGTAAATCAAGAAGCAGGCCGCCACGATCAGGATGGGCAGACCCACGCTTCTGCGGCAGACCTCCGCCAGAGCCAGCACGCCCAGAATGCCGATGACGATCTGGACATCGGAAAACTTGGTACCCTGCTGGATAATGGTTTTGGCGTTGAAGGCAAAGTACAAAAACGCGCCGGTGCCCACGATCATAATGATCCAGTCGTACCAGGGAATGTGGTTCACCCGCTGATGGCTCTTCCTGGCCGGGAACACCAGAATGCCGATTAACACGATCCAGGCCACAAAGGTGGTCAGCCGCAGCTCCTCCAGCCAGCTGGCGAACAGGGTCACATACAGACAGAACAGGGAAAACAGCGCCAGCACGCAGTTCACCGCGAACCTGGGCTTTCCCTCCCAGAGGCGGACGTTGGATTCCTGGTCATATTTTTTCATGACCGTTTCCAGATCCATCGGCTCCTCCGGCATTGTTTTTTTCTTAAAGAATCCCATTTCTCTTCCTCCTTGACCGTATGACCCGCGCTGCCAGGCCGCGCCACACGGCGGTAAGTTTGCTTTTGCAGAATCCAGGAAATACTCCTGCCAATCGGGTATTTCCTGAATCCTGCATTCTCTTAGAATGGTAGAACTGGCTGCGGCGAATGCCTCGCCGCAGCCAATATGTCGCTTGGATTTACTGTGCCTCGACGGTAACGCCCTTTTCGGTGTAGTACTTGGCGGCACCGGCGTGGAAGGGAGCGGTCATGCCGGTGGTGGCGTTCTCAATGCTCAGCTCCTTGCCCTTGCCGTTTTCCGCGGCGATGGCGTCCACGTTTTCAAAGATGGCCTTGGTCAGGTTGTAAACATCCTCCTCCTTGGCGTCCTTGGACACGATCAGGGTCGCCTTGACGGTGACGGTGGACACATCGGAATCCTGACCCTTGTAGGTACCGGCGGGGACGGTGTAAGCGGTATAGAAGGGGTTGTTTGCCATCAGCTTGTCGGCAATCTCGCCGTCGATGGGCACGATGTAAGCGTCGTTGGTGGTGCACAGCTCGGTGATGGCGGCAGTGGGGGCACCGGCCACGATGAAGGCCGCGTCGATCTTGCCGTCCTTCAGGCCGTCGGCGCTGTCGGCGAAGCTCAGGTACTGGGGATTGATGTCCTCCTCAGTCAGGCCCGCGGCGCTCAGCACGTCCATGGCGTTGAAGTACACGCCGGAGCTGGGCGCGCCGATGGAAACGCTCTTGCCCTTCAGATCCGCGGCGGACTTGATGGTGGGATCCATGGTAATCAGCTGCACCTGCTCGGCGTACAGACCGCCTACCACCCGGAAGTCCTGGATGGGCGCGCCGTCAAAGGAGCGGATGCCCTGCCAAGCGTAGGCCATCACGTCGGACTGGACGGTGCCCAGCTGGTAGTCGCCGGAGGCGATGGATTCAATATTGGCCTTGGAGCCGTCGGTGGAAACCACGTTCACATCGATTCCGGCCTTATTTTTAATGTACTGACCCAGCACGCCGCCAAAGGCGTAGTAGGTGCCGGCGGTGCCGCCGGTGCCCATGGTCATTTTCGTCGCGGAGCCGGAGCCGCCGCAGCCTGCCAGAAGAGAAGCCGCCATAACAGCTGCCATTGCGATGGAAAGCATCTTCTTCATTTTCATTTTTTCGTTTCCTCCTTATTTTCTCATCTTCCCGTTTCGGAGCGGGGTAAGCTCCATTATACCATCGTTTTGCAATATTGCAAGTGCAAAATTGCATCAGGCTCCGGATATCCCCGGTCAAAGCCGGGTTATTCCGTTTATTCATGCGATTTATTCACCAAAAAAATGCAAAATCAAGGGCTTTTCCAGGCAGAACGCCGTTCCCCTTTGTGCAATATCGCCATCAGCCACAGTCACAGGCGGATTCCTTTGGTGTAATCCTCCAAAATGTTCCTCCTGGGCGGAGGAACGTGTACCACCGGCGTATCTTCCCCAAAAAGAAATCGGCGTCCCGACAGAAACCCGCCAGGACGCCCAACAGGATCATTATACCACCGGCACTCAATTCCGTCAATCTTTATCTCCTGCAAAATTCTTTTTTCTCCGGTTTGCACGGAAAACTGCTAACTTTTTTAGATAAGATTCCATCTTGCGTTTTCTCAAATCCCATGCTATTATCTAGGTACAAAGAGGTGATACCAATGATCTAGTTCACCCCTGGATTTCCTGAAACAGGAAATCCACCAGGACGCCTCTCCCCTTTTCTTCCGATGACATACATTTCTCAGGAATCACAAACCAGGAATTGAAACGGAAGCAATTCAAAAAGCAATCGGAGAGGGCGTTCCAATCTAAGAAAGGGAGGTTAACCAATGATTGACCCCTACTGTTCCATGAAATAACCCCCGGCAGCCGCAGAAGCCGCTGTCCGGGGGTTATTTCTTTGTCTGCGCCACTGCTGAAAAGTATGAGGTATTTTTTCTGCTTTTCGGTCAGAATTCACCAAAAGTGCCGTTTTTCCTTTTTTCCCTTGAGAAATTTCCCGGCAAGAGGTATAATGCCCTCATTATGTAGAAAAGGAAGTTTACTCTATGGAAAAATGGAAAAAATTCTGTCAGCGCAAGGATGTGATCTTCACCCTCCAGCGTTACGGCATTGACGCTCTGGGCGCCATGGCCCAGGGTCTGTTCTGCACGCTGCTGGTAGGCACCATCCTCAATACCATCGGCACCCAATTCGGCATTGCCTTCCTGCAAGACGCCATCGTCTCCATCGGCAAGGGGGAAGGTGCCGCCAGCTACACCGTCGGCGGCCTGTGCTCTGCCATGGTGGGGCCGGGCATTGCGGTGGCCATCGGCTTCGCCCTGCACTGCCCGTCTCTGGTGCTGTTCTCCCTGATTCCCGTGGGCTTTGCCGCCAACGCCATGGGCGGTGCCGGCGGCCCTCTGTCCGTGTATTTCGTAGCCATCGTGGCCGCCGAGTGCGGCAAGCTGGTGTCCAAGGAGACCAAAATTGACATTCTGGTCACCCCCATCGTCACCGTTATTGTTGGCATTCTGGTAGCCGACCTGGTGGCCGCTCCCATCGGCGCGGCGGCCGCTTCCGTGGGCACCTTCGTCCGCTGGGCCACGGTGCTTCAGCCCTTCTTCATGGGCATCTTGGTCAGCGTGGTCATCGGCGTTGCCCTGACCCTGCCCATTTCCTCCGCCGCCATCTGCGCGGCTCTGAGCCTGACGGGTCTGGCCGGCGGCGCGGCGGTGGCCGGCTGCTGCGCCCAGATGGTGGGCTTCGCCGTTATGAGCTTCCGGGAAAACCGGTGGGGCGGGTTGGTTGCCCAGGGCGTGGGCACCAGTATGCTTCAGATGCCCAACATCGTGAAAAACCCCAAAATCTGGATTCCCCCCACGCTGGCCTCCGCCATCACCGGCCCTCTGGCTACCTGCCTGTTCAAGCTGGAAATGAACGGTGCCGCCGTGTCCTCCGGTATGGGCACCTGCGGCTTTGTGGGGCAGATCGGCGTCTATACCGGCTGGCTCAGTGACGTTGCCAGCGGAGCCAAGGCCGCCATCACCCCCATGGACTGGGTGGGACTGGTTCTCATCTGCTTTGTCCTGCCCGCGGTGCTCAGCTGGTTCTTCTGCGAGGTTCTGCGGAAGAAGGGCTGGATCGGGGAGAACGATCTGAAGCTGGATTTGTAACTCGATTCGGAAATGGTATCGGCGTGAGGCTTTTGCCTCACGCCGATGTTTCTCTGTCTGGGAGTTTCACCTTGCCCGAATAACGCACTGGTGCGGGAGCACCCACGGCTCCCTTGTGTAAAGGGAGTGGTGCTCCGCGCAGCGAATCTAAAATAATAATGACTGCCGGTGGCAGTCATACCACTATGTAAGGCTCGCGCGTCCCCCGCAAGCGCGAGACTGAGGGATTGTAAAGCTACATTCATTGTAAGTGTTCAGAAATGTGGAAGTTCTGATCCCCTCAGCCCCAGTGTGCGCACTGGGGCAGCTCCCCTTGGTCAGCAAGGGGAGCCTTTGCGCTTCGCCGGTAGTTCTCGGAATGTTGGAGGGGATTGCCACACCAGTGACATCGGTCACTGGTTCGCAATGACATGCAGGTACGGGGCTGCTCAAGAATTTGGCAGCGACCTCATCCGTCACGGCTTCGCCGTGCCACCTATACATTATTGTGCAATTGCCACTGGCAATTGTTTAATCTGAATTCGCTGCGCGGAGCACCACCCCGGAGGGGAAGGCTTGGTGCACGCATCGTCCCTTCCGACCGGCCTCAGCGAAGCACCCGGGTCATTTTGGCCAGAGGCTCAATCACCGCCGCCAAATCCTTGATTGCCTGGTTCAGGGCGTCAAAATCCACGGCGTTCAGCTTGCCCATGGATTCCTCCAGGCTCTGCTGGCCGGTGACCACCAGGCTGTCCACATTGTTCACCATCCCCGCAAGGTCAACCTGCGCCAGCTGCTCGGAGGTAGATTTCAGATTCCCCAGCACCGTCTGAATCTGGCTCATGGCCTGTCCGGCCTGACCCAGAATCTCGTTGACCTGAGGCATGAGCTTCAGCACCTGCACCGTCAGCACCAGAATGCACACCGTGCAGATGAGCATCAGCCCGGTGCGGACATAGCCGGAGTAGGTTTCTATCCGACCCGATTTCTCGATTTTCCGCAGCAATTCCAGAGATTCCTTGTTTTCTTCCATTTTGCACGCGACCTTTCTGTTTCCGCCCAGGCAGGGGGCGTTTCTTCCCCTTCATCTTACCATACCCGTCCTCCGGGCGCAAGAAAAAATCCTCTGTGCAATTGACATTTGTCCTTCCTTCATGTATAGTAAACGGGTATTTCGTTTTCCTGGGTCAACCGAGGCAAACTGGCGGGTCGCGCCTTTCTTTTTGCAGGAAGCCTTTCACGGCATGGCAATTCCCCCGCCCCCGCCCGGTGGATCCATAGAGAAGAAGGAGAAATTATGGAATCGCTTATCAAACTCAACGGCATTCTCAACAGCTTTATCTGGGGCGTTCCCGCCATGGTGTGCATCATCGGCGTGGGACTGTACCTGAGCTTCCGCACGGGCTTTTTGCAGATCCGCAAGTTCCCCTATGCCCTGCGTTGCACCATCGGCCGGATGTTCAAGAAGAAAGAGGCCAGCGACGGTGCCATCACCCCCTTCCAGGCGGTGTGCACCGCCCTTGCCGCCACCGTGGGCACGGGCAACATTGCGGGCGTAGCCGGCGCCATTGCCATCGGCGGCCCCGGCGCCGTGTTCTGGATGTGGGTCTCCGCGCTGCTGGGTATGTGCACCAAGTTCTTCGAAGTGACCCTGGCCGTTTTCTACCGGGAGCGGAACCAGCGTGGGGAGCTGGTAGGCGGCCCCATGTACTACATTAAAAACGGCCTGGGCAAAAAGTGGATGATCCTTGCCTACGCCTACGCCCTGTTCGGCGTGTGCGCCGTCTTCGGCACCGGCAACGCCACCCAGGTCAACACCATCACCGCCGCCATCAACGCGGCGCTGCTGAACTTCAACCTGCTCTCCGCCGCCCAGATTCCCACCTGCAGTCTCATCATCGGCATCGTCATCTGCCTGGTGGTAGGGCTGATTCTCATCGGCGGCATCAAGCGCATCGGCCAGGTCAGCGAGAAGCTGGTGCCCCTGATGGCTCTGCTGTATGTGGTTCTGTCTCTGGGCATCATCGTTGCCCGGATTCAGGCCGTTCCCGCGGTCTTCGCCGCCATTTTCGAGGGTGCCTTCCAGCCCTCCGCCGTCACCGGCGGCATTGTGGGCAGCTTCTTTCTGAGCATGAAGAAGGGCGTTTCCCGGGGCATTTTCTCCAATGAGGCAGGTCTTGGCACCGGCTCCATCGCCCACGCCTGCGCCGATACCCGCAAGCCCGTGAAACAGGGCATGTTCGGCATTTTCGAGGTGTTCATGGACACCATCGTCATCTGCACCATGACCGCCCTCGTCATCCTGCTCAGCGGCGTGTCCGTACCCTACGGCCAGGCCGCCGGCGCGGAGCTGACCATCTCCGGCTTTGTGGCCGTCTACGGCGGCTGGGTGTCCATCTTCACCGCCATCGCCATGTGCTGCTTCGCCTTCTCCACCATCATCGGCTGGGGGCTCTACGGTGCCCGGTGCGCCGAATTCCTCTTCGGAAGCAAGATCATTCTGCCCTTCAACATCGCCTACGCCCTGATTTCCATCGTGGGCGCAACAGTGAATCTGGGGCTTGTCTGGGACGTGTCCGACACCTTCAACGGCTTTATGATCGTGCCCAACCTGATAGCCGTGTTCCTGCTGGCTCCCACGGTCCTGAAGCTCCTGAAGGAGTATTTCGAGAAGGAAAAGGTCTGATAAATACGCAAGCACCCCCGAGGCATTTGCCCCGGGGGTCATTTTATTTCAGCAGCCACGGATAGTCCTGTCGGCAGTCCACAATCCAATCGACATACACGGTGTCGTCCTTGATCTGGTACAGCACCAGAAACCAATTTTTGATGTACAGCTTGTGGTACTTGTTCGGTGGGATGAAGTCAGCATCGAAAAAAGGATACCGCTGGGGAAGTGATTCCAGCGAGTGGAATTCCTCCAGGAAACGCTTTTTCAGTTCCACGGCGGCATTTCTGTTCACCTGGGCAAGGAACCGAATGTGCTGCCCCAGCATCTGCCTTGCCCGGTCGGAAATGAGAACGGCATATTTCATTTTCCGTCCTCACTCAGAACGGCATCCAGGTAGCTGTCCAGCTCGTCGATGGTGCAGCCCTTCCGCCCGGCAAGTCGGTCTTCCTCCACAGCCAAAAGCTGCTCCCGCAGCGCCAGCATTTTCTCCCGGCGGGCGAAACTTTCAATGTCCATTACCACCAAATCTCCCTCGCCGTTTTTGGTCAGATAGACGGGGGCATGGGTTCCCCGGCAAAGTTCGGCGATTTCATTATAGTTCTGCCGAATGGCAGCAGATGGGCGGATGTTCATGGTCGTTCCTCCTTATAGCAAAATTCTAATATTATTATATTTAAATTTCGCTACATTGTCAATGGGTGTTCCGACGGCATCTTCGGAACATCTTAACTTGACCGCTTCTACCTACTATGGTATTATAAGCGTGAAAACAACGGAAAACGGAGGGACGCATATGATAGGCTTCGGATTTAGCTTTGACTTGTTTCAGATTTTATTTACCATTCTGTTTGTGCTTGTGGCAGTCATGATCGTTGTCACGGTTATCCGCAATCTGAGCCAGTGGCACAAGAATAACCAGTCTCCCAGACTGACCGTTCCGGTCACGGTGGTTGCCAAGCGTGTCAATGTGACCCATTTCCAAGGCGGAAACAATGGGGCCCAGTGCCACACCTCCACGTCCTATTACGCCACCTTCCAGGTGGAAAGCGGCGACCGGATGGAGCTTTCGCTGCCCGGCCGCGAATATGGACTGCTGGTCGAGGGCGACAGGGGAAATCTCTCCTTCCAGGGCACCCGGTTCCTGGGATTTGAACGCAGTTGAATTTTGCAAAGGCCCGGATTTTCCGGGCCTTTCGCTTACCCCGCCGCTTCCAGCATATTGTCGATAAAAATGCCGTAGCCCGTGGCAGGGTCATTCACCAGCACATGGGTCACCGCGCCGATGAGCTTCCCGTCCTGCAAAATAGGGCTGCCGGACATGCCCTGGACAATGCCGCCGGTGGCCTTGAGCAGGTCAGGATCCGTGACCCGAAGGAGGAAATTCCGGTGATCCGCCCTGGTTTCGGGATAGATTTTCAAAATTTCCACAGAATACTCCCGAGGCTGGCCGGTTCCGATCTGTGCCCGGATGGAAGCCGGGCCCGTGTGAACGCTTTCATACTCCGCCGTAGGAACCGTCTGACCCTGCCAGCGATAGGGGCTGACGCCGAACACGCCCTGAGGGGTATTTTTCAGCAGCGGGGCAAAGGGAATGGGCGAATCCGCCGCCCCCCGGAGCTGACCCGGGTCTCCGGCCTTTCCCCGCTTGACCTCCGCCACCGCCGCCTCAAAGGCATTGCCCCGGGTCATTTTCAGAAGGCCGCCATTGTCGCAGACCCCATGGCCCAGAGCGCCGAAGGTGCCGCTGGCCGGATCATAAAAGGTCACCGTGCCGATGCCCGCGATTCCCTGCCGGAGAAACACGCCCATTTTCGGCCCGTCCTCGGTGCTCGCCGGGGAAAACCGGAGCTGCCGCTCCTTTCCCGCCCGGCGAACCGTCAGGCACACCTGGCCGGCGCTGCTTTGCAGGGCACCCCGCACATCTTCGGCGCAGGTCACGGTTTTTCCGTCGATTTCCAAAATCTGGTCGCCGATTTTCAGGCCTGCCCTTCGGGCAGTTCCGCCCAAAAGGTCGTCGTAGGCCGCCACGGTCACCCGATCATTATATAATTGCAGGCCGATCACCTGTCCCACCGGAATCAGCTCCGCCGCTGCCACCCGAATCGGAAGCAGCAAAAGTCCCAGGCAGAGGATCGCCCCGTTCCAAACACGCTTCATAATTCCGCCTCCTTTTTTCTGTGCCCTCTTAATATGACCCGGCAGACGGAATGTAACCGCTGAAAAAGTCGAAAAATCAGGGATGGCTTTCCGTGCCTTCCAAAAAACGCCAATTTGCGTCAGAACGCTCTGCTTTTTATTTACCTATTGACAATGTAGGTAGGTCGTGTTATATTACCTAGAGAATTACTAGGTAAATACCATTGGAGGAATCAAATATGCGAGTTTACGCGGATAACGCGGCAACCACCGCTCCCAGCCAGATTGCCATTGACGCGATGATGCCCTACCTGACCAAGGTTTACGGCAACCCCTCTTCCCTGCACACCCTGGGGCAGGAGGCCAAGGAGGCTCTGGACGCCGCCCGTGCCACCGTGGCCCAGTGTCTGGGCTGCGAGCCCCGGGAGATCATCTTCACCTCCGGCGGCAGCGAGGCCGATAACCAGGCCATCATCTCCGCCGCCCGGTTCGGCGCCAAGAAGGGCAAGAAGCACATCATCACCACCGACTTCGAGCACCACGCGGTGCTCCACACCCTGGCCAAGCTGGAAAAGGAAGGCTTCGAAGTCACCTATCTGGACGTTCATGAGGGCCACACCGTCCATGCCCAGCAGGTGAAGGACGCCATCCGTCCGGACACCTGTCTCGTCACCACCATGTACGCCAACAATGAGATCGGCTCCATTCTGCCCATTGCGGAGATCGGTGCCATCTGCAAGGAGGCCGGTGTTCCCTTCCACACCGATGCCGTCCAGGCCGTTGGTCATGTGCACATCAACGTGAAGGAAGAAAACATCGACATGCTGAGCCTGTCCGGCCACAAGTTCCACGGCCCCAAGGGCGTGGGTGCTCTGTACGTCCGCAAGGGCTTCCCCCTGGTGAACATCATCGAGGGCGGCGCCCAGGAGCGGGGCAAGCGAGCCGGCACCGAGAACCTGCCCGGCATCTGCGGCATGGCGGCTGCCATGAAGTATTCCTGCGAGCACATCGATGAAAATATGCCCAGAGTAGCCGCCATGCGTGACCGGCTCATCGAGGGTCTGAGCAAGATTCCCCACAGCGCCGTCAACGGCGATCTGGTGAACCGGCTCCCCGGCAACGTGAGCTTCTGCTTCGAGGGCATTGAGGGCGAGAGCCTTCTGCTGCTGCTGGACGCTCATGGCGTCTGCGCTTCCTCCGGCTCCGCCTGCACCTCCGGCTCCCTGGATCCCAGCCATGTGCTGCTGGCCATCGGCCGGGTGCACGACGTGGCTCACGGCTCTTTGCGGCTTTCCCTGTGCGAGTACAACACCGACGAGGAAGTTGACCACATTCTCAAGGTGGTTCCTGAGGTTGTCCAGTACCTGCGGAACATGAGCCCCGTGTGGCGTGATTTGCAGGAAGGCAAGCGGCAGTATATTCTTTAATCTGATAAGAACAGGAGATAACAAACTATGGCACTGTACAGTGAAAAGGTAATGGATCACTTCATGCACCCCAGAAACGTGGGCACCATCGAAAACGCCGACGGCGTGGGCGAAGTGGGCAACGCCAAGTGCGGCGACATCATGAAGATCTATCTGAAAATTGAAAACGACATCATCAAAGACGTGAAGTTCGAGACTTTCGGCTGCGGCTCCGCCATCGCCTCTTCCTCCATGGCCACCGAGATGATCAAGGGCAAGTCCATTCACGAGGCTCTGGAGCTGACCAACAAGGCCGTGGCCGAGGCTCTGGACGGTCTGCCCGCCCACAAGATGCACTGCTCCGTGCTGGCGGAGGAGGCCATCAAGAAGGCGCTCACCGACTACTTCGACAAGAACAACATTCCCTACGACCACAAGAAGTACGAGGAAATGGATCATGAGCAGCTCCATGCCCAGGTTCACGGCGAGTAAAGGCCTATGATCGTATCCACCAAGGGTCGCTATGCCCTGCGGGTGATGGTACATTTTGCCCAGCGGGGCGGGGAGGAATACATTCCTCTGAAGGAGATTGCCGAAGCCGAGGAGATTTCCCAGAAATATCTGGAATCCATCATGGCAACGCTTTCCAAGGCAGGATTTGTGGACGCGGTTCACGGTAAGGGCGGCGGCTACCGCCTGAACCGGAAGCCGGAGGAATACACCGTCGGCAGCATCCTCAAGCTCACGGAAGGGGGGCTTGCCGCCGTGTCCTGCACCAGTCAGGGCGCCGCCGCCTGCTCCCGGGAACAGTGCTGCGAGGCAAAGCCTATGTGGGATCGGCTGGATCGGATGATCAACGATTTCTTCGAGGGAATCACCCTGGCAGACCTGCTCAAGGACGGAAAAGAATAAAGTATAAAAACACGCGGTGCAAGAATTCTCTTGCACCGCGTGTTCCTATTGTCGTGTCATTGCGAACCAGTGACCGATGTCACTGGTGTGGCAATCCCCCGGTTCTTCCGAATGCTGCCCGAAAGCCATATGTCATTGCGAGGAGGCCAGCAGCCGACGTGGCAATCCGTTCTCCCAAGCCTTCTCCTGAGAGGGGTGGTGCTCCGCGCAGCGAATTAAAATTCATCAATTGCCAGTGGCAATTGCACAATAATGTGTAGGTGGCACGGCGTAGCCGTGACGAACAAGGGCCACTTGCCTCTCCCTATGGGAGAGGTGCCCCGCAGGGGCGGAGAGGGCGATTTTTACCCTCTCAGTCGGCTTCGCCGCCAGCTCCCCCAAAGTGGGAGCCAAGGGGGTACGGATTGCCACACCAGTCTGCGCTACATTAAGGTATGACTGCCACCGGCAGTCATCGAGATTTTAGATTCGCTGCGCGGAGCACCACTGGTTCGCAATGACATGCGTTTTTCGGTTCTGCTCTGAGTACCGAACCTTATTGCTGGAAAATACTCCCCAGCACCGCGCCGCCGGTTTGGGCTTCCTTCGGCCGGATGGAATCATAGGCAATGGCATAGGCCGTCTCCACCCGGTTGCGCAGGAAATAGTAAATGGCAAACTGCACCGCCAGGTACGCCGCGAAGAAGCCATAGTAGCTCACTGTGTCGCTCCAGGGAAGGCGCACCCCCAGCATCGCCAGCAGTATATCCCCATAGCAGAGCACTCTGGCGAGCAGGCTTGCGCCGTAGTACCACCAAAGGCTGATATCCAGCTTCAGGAGCTTACCGGTGTTGCCCTTCATCATGTACCGGCTTTGCCGCAGGGCCATCATGGCGGGAATGCCCGGCTTGTCGATGATGACGTACTGGGCCATCCGATACCGGAAAGCCAGAGGCACCGTCAGCACCGCCGCCAGAATCAGGCACAGCACGAAGGCCGGTGCCATGGCGCCCATCAGCTGATCGTAAACTCCGCTGTCCGGTATCACCTGGGGATTCAGAACCGTGGCACTGTCCAGCAGGGGCTGAAGCAGAGCCATTGCCCGGTCGGAGAAGGGGGACATCATAAAAATCAGGCTTCCCAGGTAAATGGCTCCCAGGCAGGTGCCGAAGAGTATTGCTGATTCCAGCAGGACGCACCGCAGCAGCACCCAGAACCGGTCAAAGCCCAGCCGGAGAGTCTGGGGCGAGACATACTGGCCTCGAGCCGCCCGAAGCATTGCCGCCTGATAGCCCAGTTCCAGGCACAGGTTCACCGGAATTGCAATCACCGGCAGAATATTTTGCAGGGAAATCAGCACGGTTCTGCGACCCATGCCCCCCAGGCCGCCGGACTGGTCAATGAGCAGTTCCAGCACCAGGGTCAGGAGCACCACCAGGGCAGACAGTCCCAGGGTCAGCCCGGCGTACACCGCCGCCACCCTTTTCTCCGCCTGGGCATCCCGCAGACGGCGAAGTGCCGCCTTTTTTACTTCGGAAGGATTGTAAATATCCATAAAAATCTCAAATTCCTCTCGTTTCTTACATCGCTATCTTATACGAGTTTTTAATAAAACGCTTATAAGCGTTTTATTAGGCCGCAGGATTGCGGCCAGCGGCCACTGCCGCTAAAAAACGAAGTCAATACATTTCTTACCGCCGCCCAGGCGGTCTGCCGTGAAACGGCAGAATAAAATGATGAAATCATTTTATTAAGAAATAGTATTATAGTTATAAACCAAACCGACAGAAATAGCAAATAAATTTTTTGTAACGGTGGAAAATAACCGACAGCCGTGGTATACTGGGAGGTAATTTACAGTTACGTCGAGGGGGGCGAGCACATGGACTTGGGTCAGCGGTTGCGTCAGGCGCGTTTGGAAGCGAATCTGAGCCAGCGGGCACTGTGCGGCGAGGAAATCACCCGAAATATGCTCTCCCGAATTGAAAACGGAGCCGCCAAGCCCTCCATGAAAACCCTTCAGTATCTGGCAGGCCGGTTAGGCAAGCCCATGAGCTACTTCCTGGAGGAAACGGCGGTGCTTTCTCCCAACGGGGCAGTTATGGAATCCGCCCGGCGGCTCTATGACGAAGGCAAATACGACCAGGCGGCACTGGCGCTGGAGAGCTACCGCACCCCCGACCCGGTGTATGACCGGGAAAAGGCGCTTCTGTGGGTGCTCTCCCGGCTGGGTCAGGCGGAGCAGGCTCTTGAGCAGGGAAAGACCTCCTACGCCGGAAGCCTGCTGGAAAGCCTGGAAATTCCAGACTGCTACTGCGCCCAGGCTCTGGAACGGCGGCGGCTTCTGCTGCTGAGCCGGGTGCCCGGCCGGTCGAAGGCCGCGGCTCAGCTGCCCAGCCTGGACGAGGAGCTGCTGCTTCGGGCTGAGGCGGCGCTTACCGGCGACGATCCCCGCCGAGCCGCCCGGCTGCTGGATGCCGCCGAGAATCAGGCCACGCCCCGGTGCCTGCTTCTTCGGGGGAAGGCCTGCATGGCGCTTGGGGAATACGCCGATGCGGTTTCCTGGCTGAAGTCGGCTGAGGGAACCTACCCGGAGCAGGTCATCCCGAAACTGGAGCTGTGCTACCGGGAGCTGAAGGACTACCAGAACGCCTATCTCTACGCCTGCAAGCAGCGGAAATCCTGAGCTTTTCCGTTTAATCAGAGGAAATTTCCGCCATAATGTACCGGGAAGACCGTTCCCTGTCTTCCCTTTCTCGCGTCACACCGCTGCGCTTGTCGGCGACACACTTGACAGACAATGTAACAGGCGTTTTGTCGTCACAAATGGCTTGTTTCTTGCTGTCCGAGTGTAGTATCCGCAAAAAAACCGCTTTCATACGGAGGTTCCCATGGAAACATTTGTCACCTTACTGATTCCCGCCATTTTAGCCATTGTGCTCATCCGGCTGCTGCTGATGCCCCTGAAGCTGGGCTTCAAAATCGCCATTCACTGCGCCTGCGGCTTTGTGTGCCTGTGGCTTCTGAACAGCGTCTCTGGCTTTACGGGGATTTTCTTCCCCATCAACGCCGTCACCGTGCTGGTGTCCGGCGTGCTGGGTCTGCCGGGCATTGCGATCTTAGCGGTGCTTGCAGTGCTGTAAGCGAAAAAATGACGGGCGGTCATTGACCGCCCGCGAGATTGTCAAAGAACCATGTCATTGCGAGCCAGTGCTCACACTGGCGTGGCAATCCCCCTGATTTTCAAACATCTACATTAGGAAATCTTGGGTTTTACGCCTATCCGGGGGATTGCCACACCAGTGACATCGGTCACTGGTTCGCAATGACATTGTATATTTTGGCTATTTTGACCCATAGGGGCACTTAACGAGACAACCCCATTTTTCATTTATCCAGATGGACATTCAGGTGGGGATAGGTCATCTCAATGCCCTGCTGGTCGAAGACATCCTTGATCCGCTGGTTCACCTGGAAATACACGTCCCAGTAGTCCCCGGGCTTCACCCAGATCCGCAGGCTGTAGCGGATGGCACTGTCGTCATAGCTGACGATCACCGCGGAAGGCGCCGGATTCAGCAGGGCGTTGTCCACGGTGCCCGCCAGCACCAGAGCGTCCAGCACCTTCTGGGTAGGCGCGTCGTAGGAGGCCGTCACCGTCAGCTCCACCCGGCGGCTGTCCGCGCTGGAATAGTTCACGACCTGGGCGGCGGCTACCGCGCTGTTGGGAATGGAAATGATTCGGTTGTCCGGGGTTGCCAGCACGGTGTAAGTCATGCTGATTTCCTTCACCGTGCCTCCCTGACCGGCGATCTCCACATAGTCGCCGCTGTGGAAGGGGTGGGTGTACAGAATCACAAAGCCGCCGATGAGGTTGGACACCATGTTCTGAAGAGCCAGCGAAAGTGCCAAAGTCAGGACGCTGGCCAGCGCCACAATGCTGGACACATCGATGCCCATCTGGGATGCGGCAATGAGGAACAGCAGGATATACATGGCGGCTCTCGCCAGAGAGAAAATCAGACTGTGGGCCGCCTTTTCCAGGTGGGACTTTTCCAGAGCCGCGGTAATGAGCCGCATGATGACCCGGATGACCAGCACCCCGATGACGAGAATCAGCACCGTGCCCATAAGCTTTTTGAAAAACAGGCTTCCGGACAGGGAAGCAAGCAGCGTATCCAACATAGAATTCCTCCTTTTGGGTTTATTATACGAGTTTTTAATAAAATGCTTTTAAGCGTTTTATGAGGCCGCAGGATTGCGGCCAGCGGCCACTGCCGCTAAAAAAAAACGAAGTCAATACATTTCTTACCGCCGCCCAGGCGGTCTGCCGTGAAACGGCAGAATAAAATGATTTCATCATTTTATTAAGAAATAGTATTATAGCGTCCTCTTTGAGAAAAAGCAATATTGGTAAAAAAGCTCATTGCGAACCAGTGACCGACGTCACTGGTTCGCAATGACATGCGTTATATGTTAGATACCCGGGAAAATCAGCGTGACCTTGAACAGGTCTCCGTCCACCAGCAGTTGAAGCTCGCCCTTTTGCAGCTCCATCAGGCTCTTGGCAATGTTCAGCCCCAGGCCGCTGCCCTCGGTGTTCCGGGAGTCGTCCCCCTGGACGAACCGCTCCATCAGTTCCTCGGAGTCGATGTTCAGCTCCTCCCGGGAAATGTTTTTCACGGACAGAACCACCTTGCCCTCCAGACGGCTCAGGTCGATATACAGCCGGGTTCCGGGCAGGGCATACTTCACCGCGTTGCCCAGAAGGTTACTCAGCACCCGCCAGACCAGCTTGCCGTCTGCCATCATGGGCACGAAGGGCTCCTCATGGCGGAACACGGGAATCAGGTTCGCTCTGTCCAGCTTGTCGGCAAACTCGCCCAACGCCTGGTTCACGGACTCCACCGCGTCCACCTGGGTGATAAATACGCTCATGTTGCCGGTGCTGGCCTTGCTCATGTCCATCAGATCGTCAATGAGCTTCTTCAGCCGGTGGGACTGGCGATCCAGCACCTCCAGATATTCCTTCCGCTCTTCCTCGGTCTGGGCCTTTTCCAGCAGATCCACATAGTTGATGATGGAGGTCAGCGGGGTCTTGATGTCGTGGGAAACGTTGGTAATCAGCTCGGTCTTCATCCGCTCGGACTTGAACTGCCGCTGAGCCGCCGTCACCGTGGCGTCCGCCAGACTGTTCAGGCTCTGGGCAAACTGGCAGAACACGCCCACCATATGCTTCTCGTCCACCTTGATATTCAGGTCGCCCTTGCTCATCCGGGCTGCGCTGTCCATAAGCTTTCCGAAGCAGTAGGCGCCGTAGCAGATCACCGCCGCCCACAGAGCCAGGCTCCAGACAGAGCCCCGGCTTACCACGAAGAGAACCACGCAGACACCTCCTGCCAGCAGCCACTGCCAGGCCAGAGGCAGATAAGAAATCATCCGGTTCACCCGCTTTTCCAGCCAGACGCCCCCTCTGCCCAGACTGCCCCAGAGCTTTTTACCAAGGCGCACCAGCCAGGGCCAGGTGCGGGTGCTGAGGATATTTTCCAGCCATTTTGCCAGCCGGACGCACAGATTCAGGCACCGACCGCAGAGGCTGTTGCGCCAGAGAAAGCCATCCGGGGTCTTCAGCTGAGCCGCCGCCGCGTAGCAGAAGCCTACAAAGGCCACACTGCCCAGGTACATCAGCAACACCCCCAGGCCAATGCCGGTGGTCAGGTCGCTTCGTATCAGATACATGCTGACCGCCGCGCCGCCGGCGATACAGACGGCGGTCAGGCCTCCCGCAATCACCAGATACAGATCCAGGGGCAGTCGGTTCAGCCCTCCGGCCCGAACCTCAGGGATACCGGGCTTCCGTCCGGCCACGCTGCAAAGATACGCCGCCGTGGCCGCGAACAGGAGCAGGCTCACGCAGACGATGGGCAGCAGCATTCCCCGGATGCTCCGCAGAATCCGCAGGGCATTCCAGACCGCGCCGCTTCCGTTGCCGGCGGGATCCACATACAGCCGCACGGTCAGCTCAGGCATGGTAACGTAGACATACTTTGCCGTCACTTCCTCCCCGGTGGTGCTGTCGTAGTAGGAAATCCGGTTGATCTGATAGCTGCTCAGGGGCTTATCGTCGATCATCACCGGCTCGGTCACTTCGGTATCCGGCAAAGTCTCTGCCTGAGCCGCCACGGCGGGGGCAGTGGTGGTCGGAACAGTCGCTTCCGTTGCCCCGGGCACGGTGGTTTCCTCCGCCGTGGTCTGGGGCACGGTGGTTTCGGCAGGTGTCTCGGAGGCACTGGAGGCGGTGGTTTCCGCCACGGTTTCGGTGGTAGTCTCGCCGGTTGCCTCCGTAGCCGCCGTAGTCTCGGCCGCAGTAGTCTCAGGGACGGTTTCGGCTACGGTGGTTTCCACCACCACCTCCGGCTCCGGATCGTTGCTCCGGAACACCAGGTAACCGCTTTCGTCGTAGGTCAGGGTACCCACCGCATCCACATCGGCGCAGGAAGCCTCGTAAACCATTTCCCCGTCCGCACCCAGGCACTGAATGTAATTGGGGCGGTTGTCGAGAATCTCCCCCTCCTGCTCAAGGCCCCGGAAAAGGACACGACCCATTTCATCGTGAATCATCAGGCCGATTTTATCCTCCGCGCCGCCGTAGGTAATCTCGGAGCCGTCCGGATAGCCCACGGTCATCCGGGTCACATAGCTGCCCATGGGCTGGACGGCATCATAGAGGTATTCCTCCCCTTCTTCCACCGTCCGGGGCAGACTCTCCTCCTCCAGCTCCGTCTGTCCCACAAGGCCTACGAAGTGCATATACTTGCCCGTCTCCGGGTAGCTATAGCAAACGCTGCCGGGGTTTGCCTTGGCATTTTCCAGGTTGTAGCTGCTGACCACCCGACCCTCGGCGTCCTGAATCTCATAGCCGTAATCCGGATAGAGCCGGTAGAACCAGTCCGGGGAGCCATACATTTCGTCGGCCTGCGCCCGGAGCATCTCGGAAGGGCAGCCGCCCAGAATCTTCCCGGCATATTCCAGAGCCACCTGGTTGGCGTAACCTGCCGCATAGTCATTCGTCCTCTGCGCCAGACATTCGTCCACGGTTTTGTTGTAGAGATCCCCTTCGGACAGGCAGATAATTCCCGCCAGTCCGCCGCAGGCACTCAGCAGGCACAGGGCGCACAGCCCGATGGCAATAAACTTGAACACTCCATGACTTTTCATCGGACCGTTGCCTCCATTTTATAACCCTGACCCCATACCACCTTCAGGTATCGGGGCTCGGAAGGGTTGATTTCGATTTTTTCCCGCAGGTGCCGGATGTGCACCGCCACCGCGCCCTCGCTGCCCAGAGCCGTCTCCTGCCAGACGGACTCATAGAGCACCTTGGTGGAAAAGACCTTTCCGGGATTTGCCATCAGAAGATGCAAAATGGCATATTCCGTAGGGGTCAGCGCCACCTCTTCCCCGTCCACGCTGACGGTTTTCGTCCGGTCGTCCAGGGTCACCCCGCCTACGGTCAGGTTGCCCTCCACCGTATCCGGCTTGCTGCCCAGCCGGTCATACCGGCGCAGCTGGGAGCGCACCCGAGCCAGCACCTCCACCGGCACGAAGGGCTTGGTGATATAGTCGTCCGCTCCCACGTTCAGACCCAGCACCTTGTCCTCGGTTTCGGACTTGGCGGTGAGCAGAATGATGGGCGCGTTGGAAAACTCCCGGATTTTGGAGGTGGCCGTAATGCCGTCCATGACCGGCATCATCACATCCAGCAGAATCAGGTGAATGTCGTGCCGTTTCACCACTTCCAGCGCTTCCTTGCCGGTGTAGGCCTCGTAGAGATGGTAGCCCTCCGGCGCAAGATAAATTTTCAGCGCGTTTACAATATCCGGCTGATCGTCACAAATCAGGACGTTGTACATGTCTTTCGCCCCTTCTTCCTCTTTTTGCGTTTATTATATCATCCTTTTTCTTAATTAGAAAGGGGGTGGATTCTTAAAAAGTTATTAAATCGTCAAAAGTGTGTTTTTCCGGGTGCTCTTCTATCACAGGTTCGCCCCTTCCAGGGATTCCCGACGGTTGCAATCCTCAGAAATGCTCCGAGTGTCTCCGGGAAACGCACTGGTGCGGGAGCACCCCGGCTCCCTTGTGTAAAGGGAGCTGGCATGGCCGTCTCACGCAAGGCCATGACTGAGGGATTGTCAAAAAGGAAAGTTCTGATCCCCTCAGCCCCAGTGTGCGCACTGGGGCAGCTCCCCTTGATCAGCAAGGGGAGCCTTTGCCCTCATCCGTCACGGCTGCGCCGTGCCACCTTCCCCGGAGGGGAAGGCTTGGGGGCACGGATTGTGACCGGAGGGAATCCCTGGAAGGGGCCACACCAGTGCTGCGTTAAATTATGGTATGACTGCCACTGGCAGTCATTGTTATTTTAGATTCGCTGCGCGGAGCACCGCTGGTTCGCAATGACAGCCTTCTATTTCGGCGTTCAAAATGACATATGTGGTACGAACCTGCCCCGAAAACGGAACGCCCTCCGGCGAAAAGCCGGAGGGCGCATGGGGTATGAAATTCAAGGTTTTCCCACAGGAATGTCGGTTTTCTCCCGGATGGCCTGAAGCAGAGCGTCCAGATTCTCCTCATGGGTGAAGCGGTAGGCCTTCTGCTTGCCGTCCCAGCAAACCACCAGGTAGCACAGGGTTCCGTAAATCTTCCCGTTCTCGAAGAAGCCCTTGGTCACGCCCAGGCGTTTGAACACCCGGGTGATGGCGCTCAGGGGGATATAACCGATCCGGCTCAGGCCGTACATTCCCAGATACAGCGCCGCGTCGCCCAGTCCGAAATCCTCATAGTGGGTGCAGAACATTTTATCCGGCCGGAGAACCTCCGGGGGCAGCTTTTTTTCGGACAGTGCTTTGGACGGTATGTACATAGGGAAAATTCCTTTCAAATCAAGTTACTGAGCAGCCTTTGCGCCCTTCTTGGCAGTGGCGATGAAGACGATCAGCATCACGGCGGCGATACCCACGCCCAGGTAAGTGGCGATGCTGGCCAGGAAGGAAATACCGCCCAGGTACAGCTTGCTGCCAAAGACGAAGGACAGGGTCACAGCGCTCATGAAGGTTGCGGGCAGAGCGGCAACGTAAGCATTCTTGCCCTCGTGACGCAGATACATGGCAGCGGTCCACAGAACGATAGCAGCCAGAATCTGGTTGGTGGAAGCGAAGTAGTTCCAGATGGAGGTGTAGTCCAGCTGAGAAACCAGAACGCCCAGAGCCAGCAGGGGGATGGTCAGGATCAGACGGTTCTTGTAGCTCTTCTGGTCCATCTTCAGGGCGTCAGCAATGGTCAGACGGGCAGACCGGAAAGCGGTGTCGCCGGAGGAGATGGGGCAGGCGATAACGCCCAGCATAGCCAGGATGGCGCCGAAGCCGCCCATGGTGGTGTAGCAGATGTTGTACACGCAGCCGGACTGGCCGACAGCCATAGCTTCCTTCAGGCCGGTCATCAGGCCACCCTCGATGGGGAACAGAGCGCAGGAGGCAGCAGCCCAAACCAGAGCGATGATGCCTTCGCAGACCATGGCGCCATAGAAGACCATATGAGACATTTTCTCACTCTTGCAGCAGCGGGCCATGATGGGGGACTGAGTGGAATGGAAGCCGGAGCAGGCGCCGCAGGCCACGGAAATGAACATGGCGGGGAAGACGGAGGTTCCGGCGGGATGCATATTGCGCAGGGGGAAGATCTCGGGAATCTCATAGCCCCGGGCGATGGTGCCCACGCCCACGCCGATGGCCATGATGATCAGGCAGATGCCGAACACGGGGTACAGCTTGCCGATGATCTTGTCAACGGACAGGAAGGTGGCGATGAAGAAGTAAGCGAACACGATGACCAGCCAGAAGTACTTGTTGGTCAGGATGCTGGTGCCGCCGCCCTGGCCGCACAGGTAGGCCAGCAGGCCGGCAGGGCCGACAGCGAAGACAACGCCCACCATGAACAGCAGCACGGTGGAGAACACACGCATAACCTGCTTCATGACGTTGCCCATGTACATACCAGTCAGCTCGGGGACGCTCAGGCCGTTATGCCGCATGGACATAAAGCCGGAAGCGAAGTCGTGAACACCACCGGCGAAAATGGTACCGAAGGTGATCCACAGGAACACGCTGGGGCCCCACATTGCGCCGCCCACAGCACCCCAGATGGGGCCCAGGCCAGCAATGTTCAGCAGCTGAATCAGGAAGATCCGCCAGGTAGGCATGACGACGTAGTCAACGCCGTCCTCCATGGTAACAGCGGGGGTCTCGCGGTCGTCAGGACCGAAGGTCTTGGATACGAATCCGCCATAGATAAAGTATCCGCCGATGAGAAGTGCCAGACATACGAAGAAACTAATCATATATTACCCTCCTTACAGTTTGGCGTTCCGCGGACGCGAAACGCGTTTCCAAACGCAGAGCGGGAATGTTGGCGCATTCCGGCTCGTCCCCTGTATTATAGTACCTTTCTAGTGAAATGTCAACAAAATGTTCACATTTTTTCTTGCCCCAATTGGGCAACCGTAGCAGTTTGAATCCTTCCTGTTTCAAAGAGAAGCAGCGGCTTTTTTCTTGCGTTTTAGGAGAAAAATGACATTATCCGGCCAGGCAGCTCCGTCTGTTTTTTGCCGGGAACCGGAAAATCGCTGGTTTTGCCTCTGAAGGATTGCAAACTCTGTCCTGCAAGTTCAGGTCAGCGGAGCGGCCTTTGAAAGCCCTGTCAATTGGGCAATATCACCAGCATTTCAGTGGAGATTTTGGTGATTTTTCCAGGAGGGCGATTCCCCTTTCGGGTGGGGTCGGGGCTTCCGGAGCTTCCCTTCCCGGCGATTTTTCTCCGGACAAAAATATTGTTGAAAAAGGTAAACACGCTGGTGCGGGAGCACCCAAAGGCTCCCTTGTGTAAAGGGAGCTGTCAGCGCAGCTGACTGAGGGATTGTCAAAGTAAGATTGTTCTGATCCCCTCAGTCAAAAATCAAAGATTTTTGCCAGCTCCCCTTGATCAGCAAGGGGAGCCTTTGCCCTCATCCGTCACGGCTGCGCCGTGCCACCTATACATTATTGTGCAATTGCCACTGGCAATTGTTAGATTTTGATTCGCTGCGCGGAGCACCACCCCGGAGGGGAAGGCTTTGGAGAACGGATTGTGACCGGAGGGAATCCCCGGAGGGGGCCACACCTGTGTGCGTTACACTATGGTTCTCGGAATGACCGGGGGATTGCCACACCAGTCTGCGGACTGGTTCGCAATGACAGCCTTTGCCGGGGGTCAGTTCGCAATGACATGGTTTTTCGTTCAACTCTGAGGCGAAAAAACCGCGTCCCGAAAAATCGGGACGCGGTAAAAAGCGGGGATATGCAGGCGTTGGCTCAGCCCTTGACGGAACCGGCGGTAACGCCCTTGATGATGAACTTGCTCAGGCAGATGTACACCACCACGACCGGCAGAATGGCAAGCAGAATGAACATGTACACCTTGCCCATGTCGAACTTGGAGTAGTCGGCGCTGCGCAGCTGGGCGATCATCAGAGGCACGGTCTTCATTTCGGCCTTGTCAAGAAGCAATGCCGGCATGAAGTAGTTGTTCCAGGACTGGACGAAGTTGAAGATCAGCTGCACCGCCAGAGCGGGCTTCAGCATAGGCAGGATGATGGTATTGAAGGTGCGGAACTCCCCGGAGCCGTCCACCCGGGCGGCGTCAATGATCTCCATGGGCAGCACGGACTCCATGTACTGCTTCATGTAGAAGAACACAACGGGAGCCGCCACGCCGGGCAGGATCAGAGGAATGTAGTTGTTGGTCCAGCCCAGCTTCACGCACATCTGGTAGAAGCCGGTAGCCGCCACCTGGTTGGGGATGACCATGACGGCCATGATGAAGGTGAAAGCCACGCCCTTGAGCTTGAAGTCATAGGCATGAATGCCGTAGGCCGTCAGAGCGGAGAAATAGGTAGCCAGAACGGAGGTAGCGGCAGCGATGATGAAGCTGTTGAGCATACCTCTGGGGATGTTGATGGAGGCATCCGTCCAGGCGTTTTTCAGATTGGTGATAAAGTAGTTGCTGGGCAGCAGCCGGAAGCCGCCCTGGAGGTCGCCGTTGGAGCGGCTGGCGTTGACGAACAGCATCCAGAAGGAGAACAGACACAGCACGGACAGGAACACCAGGATCACATACACCACGAAGCGGCTGATCATCAGCTGGCGCTTTGCCTTCAGGCTGTCATAAGCATTTGCATTCATGGAATTCCCTCCTTAATCCTTTTTGGTCAGAGACTTGAACACCAGCATACTCAGAAGGCCCGTAATGATGAACAGAATCACGGAGATGGCGCCGGCCATGCCGTAGTTCTTGCTGGTCTTCAGATAGCTGTTCAGGAACATAATCAGGGTCATGGAGCTGCGGTTGGGGTTGCCCGCTCCATTGGTCAGAACCTGAGGCACGTCGAACATCTGCAAGCCGCCGATGAGCGCCGTGATAACGGTGTAGACCAGGATGGGGGTCAGCAGGGGCAGAGTGACCTTAAAGAAGGTCTGGACGGAGTTGGCGCCGTCGATGTTGGCGGCCTCGAACATATTCTGGTCGATGCCCATGATGCCGGCCATCAGCAAAATGGTGGTGTTGCCGAACCAGAGCAGGAAGTTCATCAGGCAGATCAGGCTCCGGACGGTGATTTTCATGGTGAAGAAGTCAATGGGCTGACTTGCCATTCCGGTCTGCATCAGCAGCTGGTTCACGGGGCCCACGTTGGAGAACAGGGTGTAGAACAGCATGGAGAAAGCGGAAGCCATGATCAGGTTGGGCATGTAGATCACGGTCTTAAAGAACTGCTGACCCCGGATGTTCAGCCGGTAGCTGGTGAAGAAGATTGCCAGCAGCAGCGCGATCAGAATCTGAGGGATCGCACCGCCCACCCAGAGAACCACCGTATTTCCGGCGTACTTCAGGATGTCGATGGTCCCGGTATCATCCGGGGTGAAAAGCTTGACGTAGTTGGCAAGACCCACAAAGTTGGGACCCACCTGCTTCAGACCGGAGCGATAGTTTTCAAAGAAGCTGTTGTAGACGGTCAGGGCCAGGGGATACAGATTGAATACGGCATAGATAATGAAGAACGGCGCGATAAACAGATAGCCCCATTTGGCGTAGCTGATACCCTTACGCTTTCCGGCGGCATTGTCAGGCAGACGACTCATTGTTTCTCCTCCTTGCTTTCTTTGGCTTCGATTCAAATCAGGCTTTTCCCTGCTTTGAAGCCAGGTCAAAGAATGGCTTTGTACTTTTCATTCGGGCAGCGACCTCATCCGCCCGACCGGCACCTAATACACTATTGTGCAATTGCCACTGGCAATTGATGAATTTTAATTCGCTGCGCGGAGCACCACCCTCCCAGGGGAAGGCTTGGGAAAACGGATTGTGACCGGAGGGAATCCCTGGAAGGGGCCACGCCAGTGTGCGCTACATTAAGGTATGACTGCCACTGGCAGTCATTGTTATTTTAGATTCGCTGCGCGGAGCACCGCTGGCTCGCAATGACATGCGTGATACGTTGGCTCTCTGAATATCCAGGGAATTTCCGGAAAGGGCTGCTTCCTTATATTAAAGAATGGGGCAAGGCTCTCGCCTTGCCCCACAGGTCTTATTCAGGATTTACAAGTCATCAGGGAGTGACGATCTCGGGGTACTTCTCGTTGATGTACTTGTAGTAGTTGGCCATAGCCTGATCCTCGGTGACCTCGCCGTCGCAGTACTCTCTCCAGTAGCCCTGCAGGCCCTCGGTGAGCAGCTGATCGTAGATGGTCTTGTTCTCGAACTTGATGTTCTTAGCCAGCTCAACGAACACAGCGGTGTCGTTCTGGCCGCCCAGGAACTCGTTGCCACCCTCGGCGGCGCAAGCGGCGTTGACCTTCTGGTTGTTGGAGAACTGAGCCTCGTTCTTGACCAGGTTGGTGCAGACTTCCTCATCGTTGATGAAGGTGTTCATAACGTCAGCCAGCATGGTGGGGTTGTCGGAGCCGGTAGCAGCCAGCAGCCAGGTGCCGCCCCAGAAGTGAGCCTGAGGACCTTCGCAGATAGCCCAGTCGCCGGGGCAGCCCTTCTCAGGATCCTGAGCGTTGCCCATGGAGAAGTTGTAGTACCAAGCGGGTCCAAAGTAGCACATGGTCTTGCCGTCCTTGAACATCTGAGCGGTGCACTCATCGGACCAGATGTCGCAGGTCTGGGTGTAACCCTTGTCGGAGAAGTCCTTAGCCTGAGCCTGCCATGCCTTGATGGCATCGTTCAGGGTCAGCTTGCCGTCGGTAACCAGGGGGGTCTCGCCGTTGTTGGAGAACACACGGAAGGTAGCGGACTCGGAAGCGGTCATCAGGTAGCCCTTAGCCTTGGCGTCAGCGGCCACGGCGTTGAACTTGTCCCAGCTGTCCAGCTTGGCCTGGACTTCGGCGGGATCGTCGGTGCCCAGAACGTCCTTAGCGATGGAGCGGCGGTAGATCAGAGCAGCGGGGCAGCACTGGAAGGAAACGCCCTTGACGGTGCCGGCGTCATCGGAAGCGGCCTGCACGGTGTACTCGTAAGCGTTGGAGAAATCGGTGACGCCCAGAGCCTTGACGTCCTGAGTGTAGTCGGAGTTGGTGTACTTCAGGATGTAGTCAGCCTCGGCCAGGAACATATCGATCTTGTCGTCGGCAGCGGCGTTCTCCTGGTTCAGCAGAGCCTCATCCAGCTTGTCCTGGTAAACGCCGTCAGCGTTGGGGTTGATGATCCAGTTGACCTTGATGCCTTCGGGAACAGTGTAGTACTTCTCGAAGAAGCCCTTGAACTCTTCGTTCCAGGCCCAGATGTTGAAGACCTTGCCTTCCTCGGCGGCAGCCTCGGTAGCAGGAGCGGCTTCGGTTGCGGGAGCGTCAGCCTTGGGGGCTTCGGTTGCGGCGGGAGCAGCGGTGTTGCCGCCGCAGGCGGCCAGGCTCAGAACCATGACGAGAGCCAGCAGCATAGCCATCAGTTTTTTCATGTTTTTTCCTCCTTGTTATTCTTCACGGGTTTTAAGGGATACGCTAACAAATCTCACAATTTTCGTTTACGTTGTCCCTTTCCTTGCCTATATGTTAAACTTAATCGTTTTCAAAGTCAAGAATTATTTGTGTATTTCCCTACGATTTGTAGATTGTGTTCATTTTGTGAACGTCTGATTGTGCATTTTGACGAGGATTTTCGGCTTTGAAAGGGGATTTTTCCGGATTTTCTCGGCTTGCGCGTCGAAAAAAGCCGCCGGGCAGGGGCTTAACGGCTCCGGCTTTCCTGCGAAAGCCTCTCCCCGGAATTTCCCGAAACGTAATTTTTCTGATTCCTTTTTCTATCCGATGCCGCTCGTCCTCTTTTCTTTCCACCCCGGCCTTGGCGCAGGCAAAAAGGGCAGAGCTGCCCCCGCCTTCCGCCTTCTTTTCGGAGGGAAAAGAAGGCGGCATTCCGGGAGGATGCCCCGGAATGCCGCCGAACTTTTTCTTCTCTTTTCTTTCAATATCCGTCTGTGGACGGCAATGGGTCAGTTTTTGTCCTTCACCGGGAAATATGTGCATAATCCACAGTTCCAAAGTCTATTTTTCTACATTGCTTAGCGGTATTGCATCCATTTTTCGGCAATTTCTGCCTCAATCCGGTCAGCCGCTGCCGATGCTCCGCCGGAAGCCCGGAAGCTTTCCCCAATTTTTTCCGCGTTTTTTCGGTAGCTGGGATCCATCAGAAGCCGCTCCGCGGCACGCCGGATTTCCCCGGGAGAGGTACCCTTCAGGAGCACCCCGGCACCCAGTTGGGATACCCGTCTTGCCACCCCTTTCTGCTCGGAAGTCTGGGGCAGCATCAGCAGCGGAACCCCAAAATACAGCCCTTCGCTGGCACTGTTCATGCCGCAGTGGGTCAAAAATATGTCGGTTTTCTCCAAAACGCCGATCTGATCTACAGCAGATTGTACGAAAACGTTTTCTGACAATTTTCCCTGTTTTATGACCTGAGCGCACGCCCCAGCAGACAGGATCACCTGGTAAGGCGTGGACTGAAAGGCTTCGATACATGCCCGATACAGAGCTGGCATTTCGTTATTCACCGTGCCCATGGAGATATAAATCAGGGGCTTTCCCGTCTTTTTCACCGGGGTTTCCACCGGCCGCAGGGAAGGCCCCACAAAAGCAAAGTTCTTCGGGAAGCTTTGGGCTGCCGGCTGAAACAGCTGGGAAGTGTACACCACCGTGGGCACGGTTTCGTCACAGCCGATCAGCTCCAGCACGCTTTTCACCGGATAGCCCGCTTCCTGCAATCGGCGGATCTCTCTCGTTACCTTGCCCATGGACAGCAGCATTCCCAGCGTATCCTTCAGACTGTGGGGCATGATTTTCGCCGACTCCCGGTTAAAGGCGAAGGTGGTCATGGAGCACACATAGGGAATGCCCAGTTTTTGGGCGGTAGTTTTGGCCCAGACCGCCATGGAGTCTCCCACAATGCAGTCCGGCCTCAGCCTTTCCATTTCCCGGCAGACCGGCTCATCCAGAGCCAGGAGGGTGTCCACCAGCACCCGGGTGGACAAGGCCAGATTGGAGCCGACCCTTGCGCCTGTCTGCCGGGTCAGGCGCATTGTGGGATCCAGGCTCTCGCATCCCACAAATTCCCCTCCGGCGGCGCGGATTTTCTCCCGGAACCCTTCATAAGAATAGTAGATTACCCGGTGTCCCCGGGCAGTCAGTTCCCGCACCACCCCCAGGGTGGGATGGACGTGGCCTTGTGCGGGAATGGAGAAAAATACAATGGTCGCCATTATTTCCCCTCCAGTTCGCTGAAGATCAGCCCCATCAGCCGCTGACTGTCCGCCTTGGACGGGATGGCCAGCCCCCGCTTTTCGTCCGCCAGCACCAGCACCGTCTCCCCGGGCTGGAAGCCGAACAGGTCTCTGGCCTCCTTGGGGATGACAAATTGACCCTTTTCCCCGATTTTTACCATCCAGGCGTGTTTTCCTTCCGGAACTTCCATAATGATTCCCTCCTGTAATTCCGATTGGTATGACTAATCATACTTCCGGTATCCGGAATTGTCAACATCTTTTTCCCCCGCCGGGCATAGACTGTCAGGAGGTGATATTTTGGCTATCCTACAGACGGACGTTCCCATGACCTCCGACCTCTGCCGCCGAACCATGGAAGCTCTTGCCGCCCGCTACCCGGCCTTCCGGCTGGAAACGCTGACCACCACCGCCTTTGACCGGCCTGTCCAGGCCCTTCGCATCGGGCGGGGTCAGCGGCGGGTGCTCTATTCCGCCGCCCACCACGCCAACGAGTGGATCACCGCCCCGGTGCTGCTGAAATTTCTGGAGGAGCTGGCGGCGGCGGACGAAGCCGGAGGCGCTCTCTTCGGCGTGCCTACGAAAACGATTTTGAACGCCGCCACCATTTTCGCCGTGCCCATGGTGAATCCGGACGGGGTGGATCTGGTCACCGGTGCCATCGAAGCGGGTGTTCCGGAATACGAGAAGGCTCGGCAATTCGCAAAAAACTACCCTGCCATCCCTTTCCCGGAGGGTTGGAAGGCCAATCTTCTGGGGGTTGACCTGAATCTGCAATATCCGGCAGGCTGGCTGAAGGCCCGGGACATCAAGTTCTCCCAGGGCTACACCCGGCCGGGCCCCCGGGATTTCGTAGGCCGGGCGCCCCTGAATCAGCGGGAAGCCATTGCCCTGGCCCGTTACACCCTGGGGGTTGACCCGGCTCTGGTGATCGCCCTGCACACCCAGGGGAAGGCCATTTACTGGAAATTTCAGGAGGATTTCGTGTCCGGGGCTCAGGAATTGGGCGCGGAATTTGCCCGGCTCAGCGGCTACGCCCTGGAGGACACGCCCTATGCTTCCAGCTTCGCCGGTTACAAGGACTGGTTCATAAAAGTCTGGCGGCGGCCGGGCTACACCGTCGAATGCGGCTCCGGCCAGAATCCCCTGCCCCTGAGCCAATTCGAGGAAATCTACCGGGCGGTTCTGGGCATCCTGGTCACCGGCGCTACAGGTCTGCCGGGCTGAGGAAAAAATCCGAAAAAAGGGATTGCAAAATCCTATATTTCATGGTATAATACCCAGTGTCCGTGCAAAGGATGACGCTTCAACATTGGGATGTCGCCAAGCGGTAAGGCATCAGACTTTGACTCTGACATGCGTCGGTTCGAATCCGGCCATCCCAGCCAAATACGATCCGCTAGCTCAGTCGGTAGAGCAACTGCCTTTTAAGCAGTGGGTCTGGAGTTCGAATCTCCAGCGGGTCACCAAAAAAGAGATATCCCCAAGGGGATATCTCTTTTTTGATACACGCGGAGATTCGAAAATAGGAAGCTCTGATGGGACCGGCAAGAGCTGTGAGTGAGAGATTTTTCGTCCAATCGAGGCATCAAAAGTGGAGGAATACTGTATGTATTTCCCACTTTTGATGCTGATGAGTGGGCGGAAAAGATCCGCTCACAGCCGCAGCTGGTTCCATCAGAGTTTCCTCATATGGAACAGTCCTGTGGACTGTTCCTTGGCATCGGCTCGACGATGCCAACTCCTTACCCGGTGCTTTTGCGCCGGGGCAGCGAATCTCCAGCGGGTCACTGCGCACCAAAGGGAGTTGTCTCGTTAAGTGCCCCTATGGGTCAAAATAGCCAAAATATACAATGTCATTGCGAACCAGTGACCGATGTCAC